>JAFWTY010000008.1 GCA_017518735.1 Lachnospiraceae bacterium
TCATACATTTCCAGAATTCAAACCATTCTTCCAGGAACGTTTCAGCAAGACAGCTTTATATCTTCTCGAAAACTATGGTTCCGCAGAAAAGATGGCACATATGAATTCCGCTTCGTATGACAATCTCAGGCGTATTTCCCGTGGAAAATTTACACCTCAAAAGTTCCTAGAACTTAAAGCCCTTGCAACCAATACCGTAGGTGTGAACAACTCCATCTTTGACACTGAGCTTACCTGCCTGTTAACGCTTTACAAGGAAGCTGCTAAGCAGATTTCCGTCCTCGAAACCCAGATAACTGGGCTAATCGAAGAAGTGCATCCAAACTATATGTCAATCCCCGGTATAGGTCCTCTATCTGCCTCTGTCATCTACGCTGAATACGGCGATATATCAAACTTCTCATCACCGGCACAGATGCTTGCTTTTGCGGGCTTAGAACCTGGCATTAGCGAGTCTGGAGCAGAGTCTCATAAAGGGCGCATGGTTAAGCGAGGGGCATCACAACTTCGATACACTCTCATGAACTTTGCCCTGCCACTTATCCGTTTTGATATGACCTTTGCAACCTACTACGCAAAGAAGCGATCCGAGAGAAAGCCTCATCGGGTTGCAATATCTCATGTCACGAAGAAATTGGTCAGAGTCATTTTTGCATTGGAGAGGCAAAACACTGACTTTGTAACTACCGCTCTTCACTGACATCAATAACTGTTTCTGTCGCACCATCTGAAATACGGTGTATTCAGATGGTTTATTTGTCATACTCTTTTTTAGAAAACCCTAAAATTTTTCAAAAAGTACTTGACTGTTTATAGTTTGACACCTCTATAACTATATGTTCTTCCTTTTGCGAGTTGCTCCTGTGATAAATAACTAGCAGCTCTATGGGAAAGGTCATCTTTTAATGCGCTACCTACTCTATCTGCATTATATATTTCTCCTGAAGCATATTGAGATTTTAATCTCTCATATTGAATTATGTCATCAGCGCCACTTCCCCTCTTGACAAAGAGTATTTATCTTATGCTTGGAAACGATAATTGTTTTCTGAATACGTTAACATACTATCACATATGTATTCCTTATAGATTTTGCCCATATTATTATAATTCTGATATGGAACATGTTTTTTTATCCAATTTTTCAATGTGTTATAATTCTTTACAAAATCTTTCATATAAGCAGAATACTGTTTATCTTTATACGCATCACTAATATATATTCTACCTCGTGTTACAATTTTCTTATCTTCAATAATATTATTTCGTGTATATTCAATCACCAAACAGTGTAATACATCAACCGAATCGTTTCTAAACTTCAAAAAAGGTAAATACTCTTCTTTTGTAATAAAATAGAACCGGCTGTTATCTTCATTTGGATTAACTAGTGTGCCGTCAAGCCAATTTATAAACACAAAGGAATTATCATAAATATAATTTATAAATTCATTCTCAGTATTCTTATCCATATAATAGTTTATCTGTTTTGACATTTAAAAACCTCCTAATAATCAAATATTATTTCACCAATATCACTATTATACGGAAGAAAATATATTGGTGCCCCATTATAATCATCTGAATTCATAATATCTTCAATTGCTTTAGATTCCCTTGATATAACCGTTCCATTTTTATTCACTTTACCAACTTGATATATTGCTACTACTTCACCATTTTTATTATACTCAACAGCATCGGCATATCTATATGCCTTAGTTCCTCCAGTTGTATCGAATTTCACCTCGTTTCTAATGAAATTTCCCTTTTCTTTTGGAGTAATTGATTCAATAACTTTCTGATGAGCAGGCCCTCCTTTTTTACCGTATGGATTAGGAACGTCACTTCCACCCTCGCCAACTGCATTCGTATGGACCTCATATGTTGCTTTGACTCCGAATGTATCCATCGCTTGCAAGGCACTATATTCTCTTGCAAACTCGAACATTCCCATGGTACCGTATGCACCATATACAGCCGCTTTCACATAATCCTTCTCCAGCGCATATATGTACGAGGCTGTATAATTAGCAAATGAAAATGCCAGTACGTGAGCCATGTAAAGTTGCTTGGCAGCTTTAATTCCCATTCCAACTTCTTTTAGTTTTCCTAAGAAAGCTGTGGCAACACCTTGTGCAAATCCCTTAGTAATCGCCCATTCTAAGTTAGAATCTCCACTGATGATAGCTTCCATTCCGCCAAGAAATGCTCCTAAGCGCCCCAGTGCAAGAGCCTCATCCGGATTGTTAATCATCTCTTGAAGAGTGATTGCAATCACCTGTCCCAAAACAGTGTAACAATGTCCACTCGGATCCACGAAGCTTACCGGATTCTGGCCGGCATACGCGTAGCGGTTTAGTGTGATAGGACTCCTCAGTACACCTCCAAAGGTATCTTCGGAAATGAAGGTACCGGTTGTGGGATTCATATAACGCGCACGAAGATAAACGAAGCCGGTGAGTTCGTCTGTTTCCTCCGAGCGATAGCCGTATGGGTTCTTTGTATTTCCCGTTTGGATCAGTTTGATGCCGAATGCATCAAAACGATAGGTATCCGTAACGCTACCGGCTTCATTTGCCAGCATGCGTACGTCACCGTTTCCGTCAAGAAGGTAGAAGAAGGTTTCTTCTCCCTCTGTCTCAGAATCTTTATGATAAAGCGTCTCACTTACCAATCCGTATCCGCGAAGATAGGATGCGGTAAGCTCTCCGCTTTCATTCCTTTCCGCAAAGAGATAGGATAAACCGCCTATGGTATAGGTGATATAGTTGGTTTCCCCTGTAGAATTTCTCTTCCATGAACGTACTCCCTGCGCATCATAACCATAGGTTTCTTCCCTGGAAGTGGCGTTTTCCATAACCTTAGCCTTAATCAGCTGATTTCTGGTGTTATAGGTATATTCCGCTTCCTTCTCACCCGATGTCTTAATCAGGTTTCCGGCTGCGTCATAGGTATAAGTGGTCTTCTTTACCGTTTCATTTGCCGTACCAGCATTCTCGGTAAAGGTTTCGGTGATTAACTGATTTAGCTCGTTGTAGGTATATGTGGTTACACCTGCGGAAACCGGCTGATTTGCAAGCCTGTTTACGTCTCCGGTAACGGTTGTTTCTTCCCGGATTCTGTTTCCGGCAGCATCATAGGAATAGGTCTGTGTTAAAATATTTTCGCCCTGCGTATGGGTTTCGGAAAGCAGCATACCGGTTTTACTGTAGGTATACCGAACAGTAGTCTGAACAACAACTCCATCCAGCGTATAGGCTTCCATTGCGGTAAGGATTTCACCATTCTTGCCGTAGGTATAGGTATAAGAGCTTAAGATTTCCCCGTCAGGTCCTACTGTTACCTGCTCGGATACTCTTCCGCAGGAATCATAAGAATAGGTAATCTTAATGCCGTTCGTATAAAGGGCGTCTTTTACTCTGGACAGGGTATCGTAAGAATACGTAACACCTTCTTCCTGTCCGTTCTTTGCACTCTTAAGTCTTCCGAATTCATCGTAAGTATAATTCTCACTGACGGAAAGGCCTTCGACTTTGGTAACATTTCCGTATGCATCATAGGTGAAAGTCAGCGTATTTCCGTTAGCATCCGTCTGTAAGGCAAGCTGTCCGAGTTCATTGTACGTATAGGTGATCTTTCCGTTATCATCGGACGATCCGGCAACCACTCCGTTATGGTAATAATACAGTGTCTCGTTTTCTGCATTCTTTTCAGAGAGGATGTTTCCGCAGGAATCATAAAGATATTCCGTGATATTGCCGGCATAATCCGTATACTGAAGTACTCTTCCCGCAGCATCCCTTACGTAGTATGCACTCTGTCCGGCTGCGTTTTTCATCTCGACAAGGCGGAATGCATCATCATATACATATGTTGTCTTATGATGATTACCGTCAATAACCTCGGTAAGATTTCCCATGTAATCATAGGAATACTGTGTGCTAACTCCATCCGCATCGGTAACAGAGGATAACAAATCGGAGTTGGTATAAGAATACTTTGTTTCATTTCCGTATCCGTCAATCTCTTTCACCAGGCGGTTTCTGGCATCATAAACGTAAGAGCGGCTTGCTCCGTCCGGATACGTTACCTTGGTCAGGTTATTGTTGGGATCATATTCATAAGAAACCGTGTTACCTTCCGCATCCGTTCTTGACGTAAGCATGGAATACTGATCATAGGCATAAGATGTCGTTCCGGTAAGCGGACTGTTTACCTTTGTCTGACGGTACATCCGGTCGTATTCATAGGTGGTCACATCGCCGTACACCGAAGTTACGGAAAGAAGATTTCCTACGGCATCATAAGTATAACTCTCCGTTTTCCCATTCGGAGAAGTCGTGGAAAGTAAGCGGTTTAACTTATCATAAGTAAATGTTCTGCTAAGGCCCAAGCGATTGGTCGCCTTAATCGTATTGCCTTCCTCGTCATACTCGAAGGTTTCCTTACTTCCGTCCGGATATTCGATTTCTTCCACATTCCCGTTAAGGCTATAACGATACAGTGTTTTATTTCCGACAGCATCCGTAACGGAAAGCAAATTTCCTTTGGCATCATATTCATAAAAGGTGGTATTTCCCATGTTGTCCGTCGCGGAAGAGATGTTTCCGTAGGAATCATATGTCATGGAAACCGTATGAGATTTCTCTCCGTTCGTGATGGTCGCCGAAATACACTCCCCTCGCTCGTTATACGTATAGGAGATATGGTTATTGTTCGAATCAATCAATAGAGCAAGTCTTCCGTCTTCCGTATAGGTTGCCTGATAGGAATAGCCTATTACATCACTGACACTCGTCACATTTCCGTTTGCATCATGCGTGTATTCGGTTACATTTCCGTTCGCATCCGTAGACGAATTGATATATCCTTTGGCATCATAGGTAAGCGCGGAAACAATAATATCCATAAAGGATACGTTCTGAATCAAACCGTTCTCCTGAATGCTGTACTGCAAGATTGAACCGTCCGGATAGGTTACTTTGGTAACGTTTCCTTTATCATCATACTCATAAGAAATCTCCGTTCCATTCTCATCTATTCGCTTAATCAGGTTGTGATGCGCATCATACTCATTTAAAGCAATATTTCCATAAGGATCAACGCTCTTTACCACCTGTCCGAAATCATCATAATAGTAAACCGTGCTGTTTCCTCTTCTGTCCGTGACGCGCTGCATGGAAAGTGCTGGGTCGTACTCATAAGAAATACGGTTACCTTCTGCATCAACGGAAGCCGTAAGTCTTCCGTCCTTGTCATACTCACTATGGGCAAGAATTCTACCTTCGCTGTCCAAGATGGTGGTTAAGTTGTGGAAGTGATCATATTCATAATGAACTGCGATTCCGTCCGCGCCGACAAAAGTGACAAGATCTCCGTTTCCGTCGTAAGAGTAACTTACGCTCTTACCGAAATCATCCGAAACAGACGTGATGCGATTCTTTTCATCACGGGTAAAATGAATCCCCTTTCCTTCTGCATTTAAAAATCCGGCATCACTTACATAGATAACCTCTCCAAGGGCATCTTCAAACGTTTCAACTTTCCCGCTTCCGTTAAAGGTATATTTGTTTCCTTCTTTGTCCTCAAGCAGGAAACGGAGATTGCTGTAGTTTCCTTCATCATTCCAGTATAAAAGCCCATCGCTGAATTCAGCAGAATCATCTCCGAGAATAGAAAGTGTATAGGAAGGATCCTCTACGCACCTGAAGCCTACATTTACGGATGAAATAGGCTTAAACGCCTGACTTTCTGGAATGAGTTTTACCTTAAATGTTTTCGTCGTTCCGTCACCGAAGTTGATTACCACATCATGACAGATGGTCTCATAAATCGTAAATGTTGTTCCTAAACCGGTTCCTGCACTAGCCTGCGCATAACCGTTCCAAAGTTCGTTTCCGTTCGTTAATGTCATTCCGCCAAGCGCAAGGTTCCAGCCGTAACCAAAGTCTCCTTCGGTTTTCACCAAGTTACTGTAAACACGCTCCGCCTGGATATTCATTCCGCCGATACGCTTGGTGAAATCAACAAATCCAAGAGATAAAAATCCAATTTTGGCCGGTGTGTAGATACTGTATTCTCTGCTTCCTGCCACTTCATTTCCGCCAAAATCTTTCGCACGCAGTCGAAATTCATATACTCCGTTTAAGAGGCAGTCCGGATGAATCTCCCCTATCTTTTCGTCTGCCTTTGACCCTTTTCCTTTGGCTAAGAGGGTATAGTCCTCTTCCCCTTTCAAGCGATACTCGAGTACATAGGAAAGAATTCCCTGATCATCAGAAATCGTAGCAAGGATATCGGTACTGTCTGTAATCTCGTTTCCTTCCACGTTTGCATGAAAATCAAGTGTTGGCGGTGTAACATCATTCTCATCCAGGATTTCTTCCTTGTCTGTTCCAATCTTTGTTGATGCAGCTTCCGATTTGACCGGCTCCGTATAATTAAATGAAACGATGGTGTTCGTCTCTGCGCCATCCGAATAATGAAGCTTGGCAATCAGTTCATATTCCCCTGTAGTCAGGTGTTCTAAGGGAATGACTCCGAGAATACCTTCTTCCTCGGAAGGCGTTATCTCTATTGTATCGGTTTCTTCTGCGCCTTTTCTTATACAAGAAATCATAAACTCGGCTTCTTCATCATGATTTATGCTTCCCCTGATATTCAGTGCAGTCTTTTCTTCATTCAGTTCAATCTGCGTAATCTCGGGAGCAGGATGAGTCACTTCCGTTTCTGCCGTAATCTCTCCACCCTTTACAAAGCGGAAGGTAAGACTTGAAACCATTTCCGGATAATCTACAGCAGTTGCAGTTACCGTATAGATTCCGCTTTCCAGATATTTTCTATCCAGATAGCGGTAAATAAAGCCTTCCTGCTCCTCATAATCAAAACCTGCTTTATCGGAGGATTCGGACGGACTTCCCTCTTCCTTTGGTTCTCTCTCCGGTTCTGAATCTTCTACAGATAAGTCTTCAGAAGATTCTTCTGTTGGCTCTTCCTGCCCGGTAGCTTCTTCTACTTCCGTCTCTAAAGAATCCTGCTCCTGTTCCTGCTCAGTTACCTCAACAACCTCGTCTCCATCATCGGAAGATGCATCCGAAACAGGTTTTATCTCTTCTTTGGTAAGTAAGGGAATCTCCGTTCCCTCTTCATCCACACAGGAGAATACATATTGCTGATTTCCGGGCACGCCGAATACGGCAAGGTATTGTTCTCCTGCCTCTTCCACACCCGTCCAGACAAAGGGAGTAACTTCCGTCGTCTCTACCTCTGCCTCTTCAATGACTTCTCCTTCGGTGTAGGTAAATACAACAAAGCCTTCCACTTCGTTTCCGTCGATATCTGTAGCCTTTACGGTAAGGGTATATTCTCCGGTCGCAAGCAAAGCAGTATCGATCTTACAAAGAACGCCCGCCTCAAGGTTATCGCGAATCAGGGCAATTTCTTCGCTCTCTCCCGATTCTTCTGAATCCGGAGAGGTATTGCTTACACAGTTCATGAACACATCCGAAAGACCGGCGCCCTCGGAAACAGTGCCATAAATAGCTATTGTCTTTCCGTCTTCCGACAAAACTACATCCGTAAAATCAACACCCAGAGTACTCTTGTAGAAAGAAGTGGTTGCCATGCTCTCATTTCCGGCTGCATCTTTGGCATAAAGCGTAATGACAAAGGATTCTTCACTAAGTCCCTGCAAAGAAAGATTTCCCAAGAGTTCATCCGTCACTTCCTTGCTGCCGCCGGCAATAACCTTGGTATCCTCTTCCCCTTCTTTTGAATAAGACAGCTTGTATTCCGATAACTTCGTCTCATCCGTCACGGTACCATAGATGCGAAGCATATCCGAATTCTGCGGATCTTTTTCCACTCTTGTAATCGCCACCTCGGGAGGAGTCACATCGTAAGCGCTTCCCGGAAGAACCTTTAACACTTCACTTCTGGTGGACACATTTCCTTTGCCGTCGATTGCACGGGCACTTACCACAATCTCACCGGAATCTTTGGTCTCATAAACATATATGCCGGTTTCGGATAATACTTTTTCCCCAGAAATATAAAGTTCGGCACTCTCCACACCGCTTTCGTCTACTGCTTGGAAAGTAATGGTTACATCCTCTCCGGCAACCGGATAATGATTGGAGAAAATGATGGTAATAGACGGTCCAACTTTATCCTCAATCGGTAAATCTTTCGTCGATAATACATAGACGCTCGGAGCACTTTCCACTCCGTCTTTGTCCTTTATGACAGTATACAGAAGATAGACGTTTTCAAGATCCCACGTATCCGGCCATGCGCCTTCATTCCAGGTGGTTTCACCTGCCTTTTTCCACTTATAAACAGTACTCTCAATACCATTGCCTTCCGTACCGAGATACCGGTCTGCATAAGTATTTACAATTACATTTGCGATGCAATGTTCGTCATCGCCCTGTATTCTTTCAATTCCTCCGGACAAGTAATACTCTGCCTTGGGAGCATCATAAAGTGTGAACTCACAGTCTTTGGAAACAAACACTTCTTCGGTGATCAGATTTACAAGTTGTACCTTTACCTTATATTCTCCCGGGAGTTCAAAGTTTCCGAAATCGCCGGAAAAATCGCTTTGCGTAACACTTCCGTCAGGGCTTTGATAGGTCACCTGATAGAATACGGTATAATCCTCTGCATTCCCATCGAAATTGACAAGCGTTACATCAAGCAAATCTCCGACGGTAAACGGAGTGGTTTCTTTTTTATCCTTTTCTTCTGCAAGAATGCTGTTTACTTCATCCGCCACAGCATTGACGGTTTCTTCATCCGTGTCATTCGTAATCCGGACAATCTTAGCGCCGCTTTCGTAAATCGCCCTCTCGAAGTATGCCTTGATGACATCCGATTTAAACGGCACATCCTCATACAGGTTCGTAACAATTACTTTGGCAGAATTGTCGTAAGTGAAAGAATCCTTCACATACTTTAAGATTCCGGCATAGTACTCTTCCTCGGAGTCCCATTCACACATATATAACTGCGGATTCAGCCAACCGTCGTCCCACTCTCCGTTATCGTACATATAGGCATAGTTCTGGGCATCCCACCACAGTCCGTTGTTCGGTTCTCCGCCACGCCATGCGGTAAAGGTAACCTCTTCCCCTGTTACCCACCTCCAGTTTGTTTCTTCTTCGGCATCCGAGAATCCGAGCGTCAGGTATCCGGCTCTTCCTTCACTGATCATAACGTCCCTTACAAAATCATTTTCCGCCTGGGAGGATATGGTAACCAGATGGCCGCCCATCTTTTCGCATGCTTCTTTTGCCTCATCCCAGAGAAGCGCCTCTTTAGGCGCATAATAGAAATGTCCGCCAGACTCATAAAGATGGGTGCCGAAAAGGAAACCTTCGGCGTACTGATCGGAAAGACCTCCAAGCGCACTTGCATAAGATTCTTTCCCTGCAAAATCTTCCGTGGTAAGAAGAAGGACTTCTGTCGGAACAGTTTTTTTAATGCTTATCTGTACTGCTTCTTCCGACTCATCCTCTGTAACTACAAAGTGTTTCTCGCAAACAGAAGCCGGCTTTACTTTAGAAATATCGATTCCTTTTTCCTCATACAATGTCTGTACTTCCGAATCTAAGATTTCCGAAACCGTCTCCACTATCCTGTATTGGCCGAGTTTGTTTAACTTAAATGCGATTGTCTGTTCCGTCGTTTGAACGGATGTTACCAAATCTTCGTAAGAGCCGTCTCCTTTGTTGTCATGATAGATTTCAAAAGTTCTTACCCCTAACTCATCCTCATCCAATGAGTAAGATAAATCCGTTACCGGAACGGAAACTTCTTTGTTTTCATCCCGAAGGAAACACTCATCTGCCAGAAAATCCGCTACCGGCATTAAATCCTTTGACACAAGGATTTCCTTGGATGCCGTATATTCTTTCTTTTTATATTGAATGAAAGCCTCCGCTATATAACTCCCCTGTGTCCGTAATACAATTCCGATCTCTTTTTTCGTTTCATTGGGAAGAATGCAATAATCCACATCCTCTGTAAGAATATCTCCTGTTCCCGCATCTTTTATCGTCCAGGTGATATCCTTATCCTTAACCTTGGAAACCCAAGCATTCTCATTAAGAGACAGGCTGATTCGGTGATTCTCCCTGCCTTGTGTATCTCCGGTAATAACCGGATCGGTTACCTTAGACAGACCATCAAGAATCTCCAGGTCATCCTCTGAGGCGGTAACCGTAAGATTGCTTCCGTAATAATAAATCTGCTTTGCGATAATCCTGCCTTTTAGGTTCAGGTCACCGGTAATCATGACATAGCCGTTCGGCGCGTAGAGAATTCCTTTCAGTTCGCTGCTTGATGCATTGATTTGGATGTTACCGTTTTCCGAGCACAGGAAAAGAGTGCCACCGTCAGCACTTGACAGATAGTCAAGTCCCATCTGAATGTTTCCGGAAGCTACAATCACGCTGTTTTGCACACTACAGCTGCTGCTGTAGATTCCCACATCACCGTTTACAATTGCATTTCCCGAAAGAATGGTATTCTGAAAAGAAGTATACCCGGAATATACCGCAGCATCCTCTCTGATCTCATCCCTGATTTCAGAAACAATCTGCGGCAGTTCCACCGGATCGGTGTAGGGGTTCGTTTTCCCGATTTTATCTTTGTAATCCGGATCGGACACACTTATGATAAGATTGTCATTCCCGGCTTCAATGGTTCCGACCACCTCTATCTCATTTCCACGATAAGCAAATCCGCCATTGGAATGAATATCCCCTTGTACCTTCAAAGAATTGGCATTCATGCTTAAAACACTGTCACTTGATCCGTTAAAAATGGCATAATCGAAAGCATTTTCAGAGTTTGCTCCGCTGCCGACGGAACGAATCAGGTTCCGGATTTCTTCCGCATATACGTTTAAAGCGGTCGAACCGGTAGCACCCAATGTCGTAATTGTTAGTATTATGGCAAGAACTCTCGTCCTGATTTTGCCAAATCGTTTTCTACTCGTTTTCATCATCTCTCCTATAAATCATACTTTTTCATCCGGGAAGCGAGATCATTACCTGCAAGCCGGTAGCATCCTACCCATATTTTTATATTTAGGGAGATTTTGCAATACCTTTTGGACGAAACGACATTTTTTACGACATTTTGGTCATTTTTAGGCCTTGACACAAAAAGAGACCATCGGTTGATGATCTCTTTTATCGAATAGTTGCTATGATGATAAAACAACTTTCTGACGTATTAACTTTAATGAATCAGCTATTGCTTAACTGTTTAAACGATGACAGTATTCCTTATACCTTCGTAAAAAGGTAGATTTGCTAACTCCCATTTTTTGAGAAGCGTCAGTACTGTTAATCCTTTTTTCCTCATAATCCGAAAAGACTTCCCCGGCTGCAAATGGATCTATCTTAATCCGCTCTCTTCCCTTATAATTCCCTTTCTCGGCGGATGCGACAATCCCCTTCTTTCTTTGCGTATCCAAATATTTGCGCTCTGTACTATATAGCGCTATTAATAAGTCAAAATACTGTTTTCTGTTTCTGTCATTAATTCTAAATGATTGTGATACTACAGTATTTCCATAGCAAATGGTTTCCAGCATTTTTCGACAGATTAACGAACTGCGGTTTCCCAATTCCCGGAGAGATTCTACTTTGATTGTTTTGTCCTGCGGTTTTTGAACAAAAAGTTTATCTCCGGAATATCTGGTGTCAGTTTTAATCAGCCACTCTAATCGATTCAAATACTGCATATCACAATCATCCAAAAGTTTCCACAAATCCTCCCGATTGCTTCCCGGCGTCCTCTCGCTGATAAAAACAGGCGTTATATTATTTCTTATATAGTTCTTTTTCCTTTGTTCAAGGTCTAATCCCGGTATTCCCTGAAAATCAGCTGCTGTCAGAAGATCAATCACACTGTAATTAGGTTTAATTTCATATATAAAGCTTTCGTCTTCCTTCTCTCGGTAGGTTATTTCGGCAACTTTGTATATAAAATTGTATTCATCGTTTAAGCAAATATCTCCCCGTGTAATTACTTCTCTCATTTCAATCTCCCGTTGAATTAAGTTTTTCAAAAGATGCCTTAAGAATTGAATTGTATCTTGCAAATATCATGTGTTTATAAAACCTTCTCTGTGCATCCGATATCAATGGCGTTTCCTCAATTAACTCTTCCGCTTTCTTCAAATCCAATTGTTCCGTCACATACCGCAATGCAGCATTGCATTCTGCAAACTGCAAACTGTTTATCACTTCATAATAGGAACTTTTCCTGTTATTCAACCTTACCTGAGATGTCGGAAATTGATAAACCCGCTTATCCGTTTCCTCTTTGGAGGCGATAATGTCCCTCATCTCTTTTTCATCTGTCATATTAGGGAATAAACAGGAACCATTGTCAAAAACGGGCGCCAAATGTGTCAATAGAATTTCGAACCGTTTTTGACGCGATAAATATCTCGCAAACCTGGTAAACAGTGTCATATATAAATTGGAATTCTAATGACGCATTATATTATTAAGTACCTGCCCCACTCTTAGTAAATTCCGGTAACGTGCTCTCCTGTTTTATCGCAGGAAAAGGAACCGATTTCTCGGTTCCTTTCACTTCAACATAAGTTGCTTTATTCAAAAAGTTTGCTTTCGGTAAAATCTGCTCTGCCGGATATTTAGAAATCGGCTAAAAGCTCTGCCTTTTAATTCGAAAGCGGAAGACCCCCTCTGTACTCTTATAATCAAATTGAGAAAAAACTCATCATTATATCAATCTACTACTCATTTAAATAGGTCTTAACTCTTCCATCCAATATTCTACACACATCGTCAATTCCTTTCTGTCCGGCCCAATATGGTTCCATTTCTTCTAATATTATTCCATAAAACGAATAATCTAAATCATATGGTTTAAGCTCTTTTAAAACCATTTCATATTTTTCAATCTCCTCAACAGAGGGAACATCTGTGTAATTATCTATCTGCAAAAACGAAAAAACGCTCCCTCCTGCCTTTGGATCAACCGTTCCAATTATCTCATGATTAATCGTTTCTTCACTGCACATTAAAGCATTAATCTCCGCCAGACAATCAGTTCTTATTGGAAAGGAGCCATTTGCATAGTTGTATTTTAATCCATATTCATATGTGAGCATTTTCTTTACAAATGACCATGATATTTCCTGATGATCCGAACCTGATCCTATCCCAATTTGCATTGTTGGAAAGAAGTATGAACAAGGCTTTTCCTCCTTTGGATATCCGACTATATGTATTTTGTTCAACGCCTTATTATTATAATCAATAATAAATCGCAGCTCTCTAATTCCAATTTCTGTTTGAATCGCCCCTCCGTCTTTAATAACATGATCCATGCAATTTGCATAATAATCACTGTTCATGTTTTTAGCAGATTCAAAATAACCAGTGTATTCTAATAATCTTTTTGCCTCATCCGTTTGAAAATATACTTTTTTTGTTTCTCTGTCAAAAAAAAGGTTCTCCCTGGCAGCATATAAATAAAATAGCATTACTTTACTATCATAAAATTGGGCATCATTTTCCGCAATATTCATTAGCCTGTCCAAATCCCAATCGGCTTCATCTGTTACATTTTCAATAAATGTTTCTACAAAAAAACCCGGTGAGATATAACACACCTCATCATCGCTATAACTAATGCACTTCAATGACTCATTAGAAATACTCTCTAAATAACCATCTCTTTTTAATTTGGGATACAAATTACACAACAGTCCTTTTTTATACATATTGTCAGAATCCAATCCCGATAAGTCATATATATCGACCGTTTTTCCTTCCCCTAAATAGGTCATCAGCTCTTTTTGTGACTCAAAATAAATAACTTCTATTTTATAATCTTTGTTTTCTGTATTAAATTCATTCACCAAATCATACGGAATATTAGCGTTGATAGTTGCCATGTAAAGGGTTTCTCTTGAATCTACTTCCTTTTTCTTGTTTAATAATATCATTAATAAATTGACATGTTTTGCATCATACCATTCATACCGATATAGTTTTTCATCATTATATTGAAAGCAATTTTCTATACGCTCAATTTCCCCTTTAAAAATTATAGATGACTTTCCATTCAATATATTAAACCCGTATAATTTCTTTTTGTTGTAATAAACAAAATCGTATTTCTCATCCTCGCTTTCAATGAGGATATCTGCTTTTATGTCAATGTTTTTCTTTTCTCTCCCTGTTATTATCTCCAGTTGATTATTGTGTTTACATAGAATTCCTCCCGATTTCACTTCAATAATTTGAGGTATCTGTTTATATTCATACCCCTCTATATATTCGCCTGATAATGAGTAAATATCAATAGAATAAGTATCCCCTTTTTTCATTAAACAATATAAATAGGACGAGTCACAGTATATATTCTCAATCTCAACTTCATCCGTCACGTTTATTAATATGTCCTCAATGTATTCTCCATTTTGATTATATTTAAATAATCTAAATTCATGATAACTTTCAATTCCATCCGATAATTCCGCATGAAAAAAAAGAAGAAAAACGAGCTCTTCATTTGCCGCAATCCTACCATTCCAATATTCCTTAGCATTTCCTTCATTCCTTGAAATATAAGCCGGAGAATTAATCCTATGTTTTTTGTACTCTCCACTTTCAAGATTATAAACACCCAGAAAATGTGAATTATTATCTACATCGGCTATGTACGAATATTCATAACTATCAACGTATTTTCTGTAATACCCTTCATATGTATTCGATAAATCCATTGATACCGTCTGATACTCTCCGCTTCGTTTTGTAACATACTTTTTCCACAAAAAGAGAAAGAAGAAAATAATTGCACATATTACAAATACACTTATACATATGATAATTTCTTTTACTTTTTTGTTCATAGCGCCTCCATAAAATAAAAAGGAGCACCTAGCTCCTATTTATTATACAAAGATATTACCCTTGTTATCAATGTAAACTATGATGTTCATTATATTTGTCGCCAAAACACGTATCGTAATTAATATAATACATTGCAGAATCATCGTAGTTTTCCCACAACCTCTTGAACCGGATATGCAAATTAATCTGTCTCTCCAGTCAATTCCCACCAATAAAAGCGGTTTGTTGTATAACTATTCTCTCGATTTCTCTTATTTGACAGATCCAGAGTTTTATAAGCTTTCTTCATTGTGTTTTTTTCCGTTAATTCCGGAAAAGTATTCGCCGGCATTTACTTATGATGTAATATCGTGTTGATGAACCCATTCCTTTAGAAGAAAAGTGCAGAAATAAGGGAATGTGTAAATATTGTTTTCGAATCCGATATTATTCATGGAAAGTTTCATTCCCCATTTTATATCAGCATATTTTTCTTTCGTTATCAGATTCCTTAAGGACTGAGATTGTCCGGAGCGGGCTTTTACTTCCAAAGGAATCAGATAATCTTTTCCCCTGATGAAGAAATCTTCTTCCAGTGTTCCGTCCTCTCTCTTGTAATAAAATAATGAATATCCCTGTTTATAGAGAGCTTCTCCGACAATACTTTCGTATAACGCCCCTTTATATACACCAAGGTTCTTATTTGCTCTTAAGTCTTCCTGAGACTCATCATCAAGCATGGCGGTCAACAGGCCTGTGTCTGAAAAGTACAGTTTATATTTAGTATCATCATAATTGCCCTTAAGTGGCAACTCCGGAAAATTAAGGCAGTAACATTTCTTTACGATTCCTGCATCCTGAAGCCAGTCAATGCAACCGCCATATTCATGGAAGCGTGCTCCCGAAGCCACTTTGGATATTTGAAATTTTTTGTTTTCCTTTGCCAGCTGCACCGGAACGGCATCAAATACTCTGGTGATTCTTGTCTGATCTGCGCCTTCAGCGTATTTGCGAATATCTTCTTTATAGGCACTTATAATATCGGTCTGGATTTTGTGCGTTCCGGAAAAAGACTTTGTCTCAAAATATTTTGCCACTACTTCCGGCATTCCTCCGAGAATCACATAGTCTACGAATAAAGAATCCATCGTATTTTTCAAGGATTCGCCGAAAGGTTTTATAGAAATCAAGTGGTCGAGTAAGTCGTTTTTGAGTGAATCATCATATCCTCTTGCCCAAAGGAATTCCTCGAAATCCATGGAATACATTTCATAGTCGGTTTTGTATCCAACACTGATGCTTTCAATCTGTTTATAATTAATCCCCAAAAGAGACCCGCTGCATATGATGTCATAGCGGCCATCCTCGGAGAAAAACTTAAGAGATGTTACAATGTCCGGGTATGACTGGATTTCGTCAAAGAAAACCAGCGTTTTTTCCGGTGCGAAAGTGAAATCAGGATTTATTCTCGTGATGTTTTTTATAATTTCGTCTGTGTTATAACCGTTTTCCAGAATCGTTTTATATTGCGGACTTTCGACAAAGTTTATTTCCACAACGATTTCATAGTGATTCTGAGCAAATTCGCGGATAGACTTTGTTTTTCCTATTTGCCTTGCACCTTTGATAATCAATGGTTTCTTGTCTTCATCCTTGAACCATTCTTCCAAATATGCATCTATTCTTCTACGTAAATATGTCATAGCTGGTCTCCTTTACTTTTTTTATTATAACTGATGCTGTATATATTATCAACATTTTTAGAGCCATTTCCTACGCATATTAAACATTTTTAGAGCCATTTCGAAAAATAATTTAACATTTTTTCAAATCTTTTTCTATGGCTTATGCACGAAACGACACAAATCACGTCTGAATGGTATGTTTTTTCCAAAAATCAGAAAAAATAGCGCGTGACACGCCCGTTCGGCTTCCCGGAATAATAGTGGAAATTACGGTAAAAACGGATCATTTATCTCCTCATCCGACCCTACCACGCCGGAATATACATTCAAAGCCTCGGCATCATTCCTCTGTTTTTTCTTCCAGATAACCCAGCCCGCACAGAGAGAGCCGCAAATCAGAAATACCGCAAGACCGATATAGAATCTTGTATAAGTCCCTTCTGTTTTGGCGTCCGTAAGGATATACGGGCACATTGCTTCACTTATCTCCGCATCGGTGAAGCCTATGCTTTTCATATAAAAAGGCAAATATTTCTTTTCTCTTTTGGTCATCTTACGAAGAAATCCGTCCACCGGTTTTGAATAAAGCCCGAGTTTTAATGCGCCTTCCTCTCCGTTCCATACCTTGGCGGTGTTTTCCGCAATATTGTCGATTCGCGAAGAGTTCTTCGAAAGTTCCACATAGAATATCACCTTCGACATATAGGCTCCACCCTCTCCGTCTTCCTCCAGCATCGGAATCAAATAATAATTCACTTTCGCTTTATTCTCTCCGCCGGAGAGCCCTGTTGAAAAAACAAAATCCATGTCCGCGGTAACATGATCATGAAAACGAAGATTGCTGTAGTCAACGGAATACAAATCAATCGGTCTTTTTAAAAACGATGCCCATTGCGATACGGAAATGATCATTAATATAAGCCCAGCAAGTGCAGCTGCCGGAATACTGAACAATATTCGATCCTTAATTACTTCCCACATACTTTCTTCTCCTCCCGGAATTTCTTTTTATCTTACATTCAATTCTGTCCGTCAAGAGTCTTTCTTCGAAAGCTGAAAAACAGCCCAACTACACCGAATATAAGTATAAACGCACCATAAACGATATGTCTTCCTATTGGTTTTCTGCTTGCCACGATTACATACGGAACCATCACTTCTTTTATTTCGGCTTCCGTATATCCCGCATCCGTCAGAAACTCTTTCATATATTTTCTTTCCCTCCAATTCATGCGTCGAAGGTAGCCGTTTATATGCGCCGTGTCCTTTGCCCATTCCACCGTGCCGGTTTCGTCGGTCATCCAAAGCCACGAATTCTCAATAATCTTGTCATATGTAACGTATTCCTGCCCCGTATCCGCCTCCAGTCCCAGAAAATGATCCACATACAATCCTTCTTCTTCCAGTTTCCGATCCGGAACAACATACGATCTTGATACAACCTCTTCATTCTTGGTTCGGGACATATATTCTCCCACAAGGAAATCCAGGTCAAATTCGACATGCTGGGTAAGCCGAAGCGTCGACCAATCTGCATCATTCAGGTCCACACCCGGCTGATTCATATGTACATCCGCCAGTAAACCGTATATCAACAGCCCCGCCCCGATGACGAACGTACCTACTGACGAAAGTATTCTCCCGAATGTTGAACGCGCAAATTTTAAAAACAAATCTCTGGGAATCGGAATTAACATTTTGTTTCATCCTTTCAACAATTCTTTATAACTTAGTTAATAAAAAAACTATTTTATTATATCTCTTCCCTTCCTATTTTTCTACATTTTCGGACGAAACGACATAAATCGTGTCTGAATGGTATCTAAAATCCCCTTTGCACATAAAAATCCCCCTGCCGGCAGCCGGGGGATTTCTTAAAAACGCTGTTCGATTGTTGTTTTTATTCTCCGCAAATATATCTTGCCACATATACACCGCTTGCGGATGCATGGGAAAGCGAGTGGGTAACACCGGAACCGTCGCCGATTACAAACAGTCCCTTGTTGCAGGTTTCCAGATGCTCGTCAATCTCCACTTCCATGTTGTAGAACTTCACTTCCACACCGTAAAGAAGCGTATCATCGTTTGCGGTACCGGGGCAGATTTTATCGAGTGCGTAAATCATCTCGATGATGCCGTCCAGAATTCTCTTCGGAATCACAAGGCTTAAATCACCCGGTGTTGCGGCAAGTGTCGGTGTTACAAATCCTTCGCGGATTCTCTCCTCGTTACTTCTTCTTCCTCTTACCAGATCTCCGAAACGCTGTACGATAACACCGCCGCCGAGCATATTGGAAAGTCTGGCGATACTCTCACCGTATCCGTTGCTGTCCTTAAACGGCTTTGAGAAATGCTTGGAAACCAGAAGAGCAAAGTTCGTATTCTCGGTATGTTTTGAAGGATCTTCGTAGCTGTGACCGTTTACGGTAACAATACCGTTCGTATTCTCGTTTACAACCGCTCCGTACGGATTCATACAGAAGGTTCTGACCAGATCTTCAAACTTTGCGGTACGATATACAATCTTGCTTTCGTATAATTCATCGGTCAGATCCGCAAAAATCTCCGCCGGAAGTTCCACTCTGACACCGATGTCCACACGGTTGGATTTGGTCGGAATATCCAGATCGGTACACACGGTCTCCATCCATTTTGAGCCGCTGCGTCCTACCGAAACAATACACTGTTTGCAGGAATAGCTTTCTCCGTTTGCATAGATGCGGTATCCTTCTGTTTCGCCTACAGTTGTAGTTTCATCGGAAAGTTTCGTAATCTTTTCCACCGGTGTACGGAAGAAGAAATCCACCTTTTCATTCAGTTCGTTAAAGAGGTTTTCCAGCACAACATAGTTAATATCCGTGCCGAGATGACGGACCTGTGCATCCAGTAAATGCAGTCCGTTTTGCAGACATTTTCTTTTGATGGCGGTATTTGCCGTGGAATACAGTTTTGTTCCTTCTCCGCCGTGAGAAAGATTGATTTCGTCCACATACTTCATCAGATCGATGGCTTCTTTTTTGCCGACATATTCAAAAAGCGTACCGCCGAACTGATTCGTAATGTTATATTTTCCATCGGAGAACGCACCTGCTCCTCCGAATCCGTTCATGATCGCACAGCTTTCACAGCCGATACAACTTTTTACCTTCACACCGTCTATCGGGCATTTTCTTTTTTCCAGCGAATTACCGGACTCAAAAACACCGATCTTAAGGGAGGGATTCAATTTCACAAGTTCGTATGCGGAAAAGATACCCCCGGGTCCCGCGCCCACAATAATCACATCATAGTTCATACATTCACCCCTGTTTTGTACTTCGAACCGTGTTACAGCTTCTCTTCAATCAGACGAATAATATCCCCGACCGTTTGCATATGCGGAAGATCTTCATTGGTTAAGTTTACCCCGAACTCCTGCTCAATCGCCATCGCCATATAGAGCATGGCAATGGATTTCATGCCGAGGTCTTCCGATACTCTGGTCTTTTCATCGATCCCGTCTAAAATCATCTCTCCGTCATACACGCTGGAGAACAGTTTCTTCAGTCTCTCTAAAGTATCCATAGGCCGGTTTCCTTTCTGTTACTTTTTCTTGAAATATTCAAAATACTTTTGTTCGCACTCTTTCATTTTATCCAGCGTAATCCTGGTAAGCTTGTTGATATCGCTCATGGAAGGCATCGCCTTCTCGCAGTAATCCGATACACGGAATTCTTCCCCGACAACAATCTTGGCTCTATTATACCACTTATCCCCCTTCTTTACATAGACCGGAAGAATCGGAACATTTGCCTGCCATGCCATGAGGATGGCTCCGGATTTAAGTTCCGTCATTTCTTCCTCACGATGCAGCCTTCCCTGCGGAAACATCAGCAGATAGTGGCCTCGCTTCATGACGTTTACCGCACGTTTGATTCCGTCCAGATCCGAAATATTTCTGTCGATTCCGATACAGCCGCAGCCCTTCAGTCCAAGGGTCTTTAAACCTTTCCCCATTGCAAGCTCGCCCGCAAGATAATACATTCTGCGGTTCATGCTGATTCCTAAGATTAACGGGTCCGAATAGGAATAGTGGTTGGCAATGACCAGTGCGCCGCCTTTTCTGCTCGGGCGTTTGTCGGAAATATAAATCTTCTTCGGCCGGAAAATAATTCCGCCGATCAAACCCACGGCAGCCCTCGGAATGTCAATCGGCAGGAACTTGATATGAACAGCCGGGTCCTGTTTAATTGTCGTATTCTTGGTATCTTTACTCATATAAAACGTATTTCTGTTATTTTCCTTCGGAAAGACGGCGTTCCAGTTCCGCCTTCATTTCCAGTGTTTTTTCTTCCAGTACTCTGGTCAGTCTCTTGATTTCCATTCCGTCAGGCTCTTCCTGATCGGTCAGGTCGCGAATGTAAATCGGCTCTCCGATCATGATGCGAACCGGCTTGAACAGTCCGTAGTTACCGTCCGTATAAAGCGGAATAATCGGTGCATCGGTCTTTAATGCAAGTACCGTTACGCCCGGCATATAAGGGAAAAATCTTCCGTTTACCGGCAGTCTTCCCTGCGGGAAAATACCGACGCGCTTTCCCTTGTCCAGATACTGCAGACAGTCTCTTACAAAATTGAAAGAATGCTGATCGCGGTCCACGTAGATTCCGCCGAGGGAATACAAAAACCATCCGAACAGTTTTCCTCTGCGAAACAGCACCTCACCCATTACAAAGTGAATGGTCTGAAAATAAAACGCACCCAGATACAGTGGAAAATCCCAAAGGGAGGTATGGTTCGACATTACGATACAGGACTTCGGAAGACGATGTCCTTTTTTGGCCGGATCCATATGATAAAATTTCGGACGCATGTAAAAAGCTTTCAGCGGAAGTCCGGAGAATTTTACAAAACCGAGAAGAGGAATAATGGTTCTATCCTTCAATGCCTTTTCCTCCTTCCTCCAGTTTTTCGCAGATATCGCGAAGTGTGTAAAGTTCCGTATCCACGGGTCCCTCCACCTCTATATCAAAAACGTTGCAAATCTTGATTAAAATTCCATAGTAAGTCAGGCTGTCGCAGCCGAGATCATTCATCAAATGATCGTCGTCTCCCACTTCATCCACGCTCACGCCCGCACCTTCCGCGATGATCTCGCGGACTTTTTCGGCTGTCTTGGTGGAAAGTCTTTCCGCTTCCACAACCTGTTTCACCTTAAATTCCTTAAACGGAATCAGTTTGATACTGCCTTCTTCGACTCCGCGGAGCAGATACTTCCTTCCGACCTTGATGGCAGTCTTCGGCATAATGGAATCATAGGTAAAATAGAAATCCTTCACCTGGTGGGTAACCGGTAAGGTTTTGTTGTCTTTATAGATTCTCTCGCAGAGCATCCGTACCGTTTCTTCATCGGTATCCTGTGCAAGGGAAACCACCATGCAGAGTCTTTCACCTACATTTGTAGTACTGTTTACTCCCGGAACGTCTTTCAGTCCAAGCACGGAGAAATTCAGTGCCTCATGTACGTCAAACGCCTGCTCCACAACATCGGGATTGATGTTCTCACCGTTTTCACCGATGACGGCATCGCCCTTTCTTCCGAGGATATAGTAACGGCCCTTCTCTTCTCTTAAGATATCACCCGTTTCAAACCACTCTTCCATCGGAATCAGTTCTCCGTCAATCATGCGGGAAGAACATGCGCTTGCGCTCTTTACAGAAAGCACGCCATCTTCATCCAGACGGTATTCCACGCCCTTAAACGGACGGCCGATGGAATTTAAATTTCTCTCTTTCGGCTTCGCCGCAAGTTCCACACTCGTAATACCGATCTCGCTCATACCGTATCCGTTAAAGAGCGGATAGCCCATTCCGTTGAACATTTTCAAGGTGGAATCCTTTAAATAGCTTCCGCCTGTAATACAGAATAAAACGGATGGTCCGAAGAGTTCTTCTGTCACTTCCCTCATAATCTTTTTTGCCATTTTTGTGCCGGCATAAGGGAAGATATTCTGAAGGGTTGTACAGATTTTAATGCCCTTTTCAAACTTCTTTTCGGTTTTCTCACCGCGCTCTTTTAGTTTCTTGCGGATTTCTTTTTCGATGGTATTCCAGAAAAGCGGCACCGCAAAAATATGTGTTACTTCGTGCAATTTACATGTGGACAGAATGCACTCCGCCGTATAATCTCTCATGAAGACCATGATTCTTCCGAAATAGGAGAACCAGAAATATACCGCTACCAGACCGAAGATATGATAAAGCGGCAGGAAAACAAGCTGCTTGATTTCCCCGTGATAGAAGGTGGAAATTCTCTTATTATCATCTAAGATTGCTCTCGTATTCAGAAGCTGATTCGTCATCTTTTCGCCGGAAAAGAAACAAATGGTTTCTTTCAGGCTGGTTGCGGATGTGGAAAGTGCGATTTCGTTTTCAAAAACATCCGCCGGACATTTTTCCTTCGTTCCCTTTTCTTTCGCATTTTTCCGAAGCATGTTGTAGTCCATAAACTCTCCGGAAAGCTTCGTCGATTTGATACCCAGAATATACCGTATCTTCAGAGTCTTTAAGATGCCGTCCGAAAGTTCCATGGGATGTCTTAAATTTACAAGGTACGGTTTGTTTCCGCTCATTAGAATCGCCCAGAAAGCGATAAGCCATTCGGGACAGTTGTCCATCTCCAATGCCACAAATTCCTTGGTGGCACCGATCTGAGAATAGATGGCATCCGCCATCAGTTTGATCTCTTCTTTCGCTTCACGGAATGTTACCTTGCTCACACGGTATCCGTCGTTGGTTTCGTACATGACGGAATCTTCGAGTCGGAACATTACCTCAAAAATCTCCCGGTAAGTGCCGGAAGATTTCTGCAAAGCATCGCAATTATATTTGATTAGTTCTCTCAGTTCCTTTTTCACTGTGCTGCGTCCTGTCTGTATTTCTTCGTATAATTTATGATTGCAGTATCATACTGCTCGGGATTGCAGTAACGCAAATGCGAATGCGCTCCCTCTTTAAACCACTCAATCTCCTTGTACGGGCTGGCGCACTTTTCAAAGAGCAGCTTGCTCTTTTCGGGAAGGGAGAAAATATCCTTTTCTCCGTAAAGAAACAGCACCGGAATCGTGATCTTATCAATCAGTTTGATAGGTGCGATTTTGGCCTGATCGGTACCCGTGTACTTCTTAATGTTGTGCATAACCATATCAAGCACCGGAAATCTCGGTTTCTTTAAATCAATCATGTGAGTACGGAAACTTTCACGGAAGGAAATAAAGCAGCCGTCCAAAACAAGACCGCGAATGGATTTCGGACAGTCTTCGTCGGACGCCGTAATGATAGCTGTGGAAGATCCCACACAAATGGCATGCAGCCAGATGTTATGCATATTCAGTTCCTCTTCGGCAAAACGAACCCAGACAAGTAAGTCTTTGGATTCCTCCACACCGAGGGTATTGTAAATACCGTCGCTTAAACCATAGGAGCGCTGGTCAATCGCCAGCACGTTAAAGCCGGCTTTCTCATATGTCTGCGCATAGAAGTAGGAATACTTCAGACACTCGCATCTTCCCGGAAGCAGAATGACCACTCTGTCACTTCCGAAATCATAGTATTCGCCGTAGAAATGAAGGCCGTCACGGCTCACTTCCACTTCGCGCATAAAATCTTTTTTGGCTTCGCCCCAGGCACAACCTTCTTCCCACATCGCAACCTGTTCTTCGTTGGTTACGCAGGAACATTCTCTTTTACGGTTGTCAGGGTCGGGATTTACCAGATGTTCACGATAAACCTTTTCTGCAATGGGCGTGCAGTAGACAAGCATAAAAATAACTCCGCCGAGGAGCATTGCCACAATCACGCCGATCAGGATATATACCCACATACTACTTTTACTCCATTCTTTCAAATAACCGTAACAATTTTATCAAAGCAAATAATAGTTTGCAAGCAAGTTGAAAAAAACATCTTCCTATGTTAAAGTAAATGGAGTGTTTTTTGGCAAAAACACGCAGAAATTATACAATAAGGAGATTGGTGATGAGTAAGTATGTTATTATTCCGGACAGCGGAAGCGATTTAACAAAGGATTTAAGAGAGCGTTTTGATATTCCCGAGATTTTGAGAGGCGTTCTGTATTATCCCGATGGTCATTCCGAGCTTGCCGACATTGACTGGGAGACCATGACTCCCGAACAGTTCTACGATTCCATGAAAGGACGTAGCGCGCTTTATCGTACAGCTTGCGCTCCCGGTGAAGAAATAATCGAAAAATATGAAAGATGGTTAAAGCAGGGCTATGATATCATCAGCCCGGTACTTTCCACAGCTCTTTCCGCAACTTATGATGACTGCAAGCAGGTAGCAAAAGATCTGCTCGCAAAATACCCCGAAAGAAAAATTACCGTTGTAGACTCTCTTCGTTATTCCACTTCCCTCGCACTTTTAGTTGCCGGCGCTGCCGTAAAAAGACAGGAAGGCGCAAGCTACGATGAAGTTGTAGAGTATCTGGAAACCGAAAAAACAAAGATTCACGAAATCGGTGCCATGGATGATTTATATTTCCTTGTAAAGAAGGGAAGAATCTCCAACTTCAAAGCATTCTTCGGAACCAAGATCGGTTTGAACATCCTTGCGGATTTCAATGAAGGCGGTCTTTCCGAGCCCATCGGTAAATTAAAAGGTAAGAAAGATGCATTCGATGCCATCGTGGAATACATGGATAAGATTGCAGTTAATCCTTCCGAACAGATTATCTTCGTAGCACATTCCAACCGCCTGGATCAGGCAAAACTTCTTGCCGACAGAATCAAAGAAAGATTCAATCCCAAGGAGCTGATCTTAAGTGACATCGGCGTATCCTGCGGAGCAAACATCGGACCCGGAATGTGTGCGGTATTCTTCAAGGGTGAACCCGTCAGCAAGGGTATGGAAAAAGAAAAAGCCGCTATGGACGAAATCATTGCCAAGCTGAAAGAAAAGAAATAAAACCGGCACATTACACTTACAGTTATTGAAAAATATAAGGAGAATGAACATGAGCAATTTTGCAATTCTTGCAGATTCCACCGTGGATTTGACACCCGACTATCTGGAAAAATACGACGTTGATTATGCTCCCATGAATTACACCATTGAGGATAAAGAGTATCCCGCACTTTTGGACTGGTCCATTCATTCCTCAAAGCAGTTTTACGATTTCATGCGTAACGGCGTCATCATCAAAACCACCCAGGTGCCGGTGAACGTATATGAAGAGAAATTCGAGCAGTACTTAAAAGAAGGCAGAGATGTATTATACATCTCCTGCTCTTCCGCACTCAGCGGCTCCATTCATACCGCTACTACCGTAGCCAAAGACCTGATGGAAAAATATCCGGATCGCACCATCCGTTGCGTAGACTCCTTAATCAGCTCCCTCGGTCAGGCAAGCCTCGTAATCGAAGCAAGTAATGAGCGTGCGGCAGGAAAGGATATCAACGAAGTGGCAGATCATATTGAAGCCATCCGTTTAACCCGCAACCAGTTTGCAACCGTAGACAGCCTTGAATACTTAAAGCGTTGCGGACGTGTCAGTGCGGCAAGTGCATTCTTCGGAAACTTCTTCGGAATCCATCCGTTAATCATCTCCGACAAGATCGGACAGAACTATGCCATTCGCAAGATCAAGGGTGCAAGAAACGTCATCCCCGAGCTTGCGGAAGAGACCGCAAAGGCTGCCATCAATCCCGAAGAGCAGACTCTTTACATCTCTCATGCAGACAGCGAGGATCAGGCAATCGCACTTCGCGATGCCATTTTTGAAAAAGCAAAATTCAAGGACTGCTACATCAGCACCATCGGTCCCATCGTTGGCGCAAGTGTCGGTCCCGGAACCATCATTGCTTTCGTAATCGGCAATGAAGTAACCATTCAGGGAGGCGCATCATAATGAGTACCGCTTCCTTAAACGGAGAAGCTCTCCTCTCCTTATTTACCAACGGCTATCGCAATTTAAAACAGAATGCCGAAACCGTTGATGCATTAAACGTATTTCCGATTCCCGACGGAGACACCGGAAAAAACATGTCAATGACGTGGCTCGGCGGACTGGAGAATTCCAGCACCGAAGAAGTAAGCATCGAAAAAATGGCCAAGGCCTTTTCCAAAGGCACCCTGCTTGCAGCCAGAGGTAACTCCGGCGTCATCCTTTCCCAGTTTGTAAGAGGCCTTATGAACGGTATGAAGGGACACGAAAGCATCACGCCCGAAGATTTTGTGCTTGCGATGGAATCGGGTTATACCAAAGCATATTCCGCTGTTTCCGTACCGACCGAAGGCACCATGCTTACGGTAATGCGTGAAACCGCAGACAGTTTAAAAAACAATTACGATCCCTTTGCGGATTTTGAATTATTATTCGACGAAGCCGTAAAAGAGATGAAAAAATCTCTGATGAACACTCCCAATCTCTTAGCCTGCTTAAAAGAAGCCGGCGTTGTGGATTCGGGCGGTGCCGGACTTTTGTATCTCTTTGAAGGAATGCAGATGGCTCTTCACGGAGAAATGCTCGACGGAAATGAACAGAGCAAAGAAGCTCCGGAAGAATTCTTCACACCGGACTCCATAAGAAAGGCCATGAAGAAAAGCCATGCAAAATACGCTGTCGTAGCGGCTGCCTCCGGAACGGGAATGATCGAATATTTCAAGAGTGTCGGTGTAAGCGCCGTAATTGACGGCGGACAGACCAACAACCCTTCCGCAAAAGCTTTCGTGGATGCGTTCTATGCGGTGGATGCCGATCACATTATCGTACTTCCGAATGACGGAAACATCGTGCTGACCGCAAAACAGGCCGCTAAGATTTTTGACGGAGATGTACATGTCATTGAAACAAAATCGATGGCCGAAGGCTATTCCGCAATGTCCATGGCGGATTTCTCCCTTCCTACCGTGGAAGAAGTAATCGAAGAAATGACCTACTATCTTCCGAACGTAACCACCGCTTATATTACAACGGCGACCAGGGATGCACAGATCAACGGCGTGGATGTAAAAGAAGGAGCTTATGTCGGTCTGACCGACGATATCCTTTCCTGTAGCAGCGATATTACCGAAGCAACGATTAAAATGTTCGCGGCAATTCCGGAAATTGAGGACAAGCAGGTAACCTGTATTTTCTACGGCAAGGGAATCTCTAAGGAAGATGCCATTGCAATGGGAGATACGCTTCAGAAAGCTTATCCTTTGATGGAATTCGGATATATCGAAGGTTCCATGGAAGTTTATTCCTACATGTTTGCGATTGAATAGATCCCTTCCCCGTAAAGGAGAAAAGCATTATGAAGAAAATCGTAATCGACGTTATGGGTTCCGACAACGGTCCCGAATCTCTCATTGAGGGCGCGATTGCCGCTGCCAAGGCAAATCCGGATTTTCGGTTTGTTTGCGTTGGTGAAAAAACGATATTGGAAAAAGAAGGGTTGGCTTCCGACCCTTCTTTTGAACTTTTATACTCGGACGACGTAATCGGCTGTGATGAACCGGCCATGTCCACCTTCAAAGGACGCGACAGCGCTTCCATGGTAATGGCCCTGAAAAAGCTGAAGGAAGATGAAAAATGTGTCGGACTGTTAAGTGCCGGAAATACCGGAGCACTGATGGTCGGAAGTATCTTCCGTCTCGGCATGAAGGAGGGCTATAAGTCTCCCGCCCTGGCAAGTCTCTTACCGAACCTTGTCGGCAGAAGGACCGCTCTTGTGGACTGTGGCGCAAACGTCAATCCGGAAGCAAAGGACTTTGTTAATTTTGCCGTTCTCGGCTCGGAACTGGTTTCCAAAATGTACTCTCTTCCGTCTCCCACGGTAGCTTTACTGAATGTCGGAAAGGAAGAAGGAAAGGGAACGCCCCTGATTTTAGAAGCATACAATCTTTTAAAAGAAGCCGGGGAACGCGGCGAAATCAACTTCATCGGAAACGCCGAAGGCTATGATATCGTAACCGGTTACGCGGACGTTGTTGTCTGCGACGGATATGCCGGAAACCTTGTATTAAAGGTAACCGAAGCCGTCGGAAAAACCGCCATCTCCGTGGTGAATTCTCTCGGAGATGCCAATACATCCGGCAAAATCCTCGAAAAACTGACCGACCTTTTCGTATTAAACGAACGTGGCGGTGCAACATTTTTGGGTTGTATCAAACCGGTGATCAAAATGCACGGCTGTGCAAAAGAAGAAACGGTAAGCGCCTGCGTGGAGCAGCTTCTCACCGTTTCGAAATAGACTTGATTTTTCCTTTAAAAAAGACTCTGCTGAATGCGAACTGGTACAGATAGAATCGAACCGGAACCGCAACCAGCACCAGAAGTATGAAACTGACTACCAGCGGAATCTCCGGTGTAAACTTCGCAGCCAGAAGGCATCCGAATGTGTAGTAGGTGTAGCGGAATGCCCCGTAAAGAAGTGTTCTTCCGCCGTCGTGATATGAAATCTTCTGAAACTTCAGTGCATTGATTCCGAGGTTTAAGAAAAGCGAAATCGCACCGATGACAGGAACCGTAACTAGGCAATAATTATATCCGTAGGTAAACGTTACCGTACACATGGTTAGAAAGACAAAAAGTCCTGCCACCAAAGATCCGATTGCCGAAACAAACAGTCTCTTGTAGATTCGGACGGTATCCGGAATCGGATTGAAATGGGAAGATTTGTTACCGTCGATATAGACGGACTGAACATTGATCAAATCAATCGGCACATGCTGGCAGTCAGCATAATAAAGCATATTGATCTCATAATCGTATTTCTGCCCCGGAACCAGGGTTAACCAGTCGATTTCACTGACTGCGAATCCGCGCAGGCCGGACTGGTTATCGCTTAGGAAATGGCCGGTCAGAATACAGTAAACCCAGCGGGAAAGAACGTTTCCAACCAAAGATCTCTTCGGAATCTTTCCGGAAAAATCACGCTCGGTCAAAACCATGACTGCACCCTTTAAAAGGGCTTCTTTTACACGGATGATATCCTCGACCTTATGCTGGCCGTCGGCATCCGCCGTGATGAAATGAGAACATTCCGGGAAAAGCTCTTTGATTTTGCTCATACCGATTTTAAGTGCATTTCCCTTACCGCCGTTTTTCTCGATGTGAAGAACTTTCGCAAATTCTTCCGCCTCGGCAAAAACGGGCGCATATTTCCTACCGCTTCCGTCATCCACGACGAGGCAGGAGAAGTTTTCGTTTTTCAGTTGTTTTACCAGCTTAACAAGCGCTTCATCAGGCTTATAGGCGGGAATCAGAACAACACACATATACAAATCCTTAAGGAGCTTTTATGAACTATCCTTCAGGCGGTCAGGTCCCTCCGATTAAAGATGCGGAGTTTGCGGACCGAATCAAAACAATTCATGAAAATCTCGAAAAATATCGCCAGTGCGGTTTTGTCGATGCATACGACGGACTTTCTTTGCGATATCATTATTTCTTATGCGAAAATCCGGTTGGGACCGTAGTTATTATACACGGCTACACGGAATTTAGCATCAAATATGAAGAAATCATTTATTATTTTCTCGAAGCCGGCTATCATTGCTTCATTTTTGATGAGCGAAGCCATGGTCATTCCGGTTCCGGTGTCGAAGATCGAAACTATAATCACGTCGAAAGCTTCGATGAATATGCAAAAGATTTAAATACGATCATGGAATCCGTTGTCCGTCCGAACTGCGGTGGCGGAGACATTTATTTATACACGCATTCCATGGGCGGTGCCATTGCGCTTTGGTACCTTCATGACTATAAACCATCGGACGTGAAAAAAGCAATTCTTTCTTCTCCCATGGTGGTTCCGAAGATGGTAAAGAACATTCCCATTCCGATTGTAAAAATGGCTCTTTCCAAATATGCCCGCGAGGACGGATGGAATGCACCCTTCCGGCATACGAGTCACTTCAATCCGAACCCGGATTTTACGACTAGCCATGACTGTTCCAAGGCCAGATTCGATCACAACTTAGCCCTACGTCTCTCCGATCCGAATTATCAGAATTCCGGTTCCACGAACAGTTGGCTTCGTGAATGTCTGAGAGTTCCCGAAGTCATTCCGAAGAAGAAATATCTCTCCGCCATTCCTCAGGAAATCCTTTTGATGGAAGCCGGAATCGACAATGTCGTTCGTACGGAAAAATACGGAAAAGTTGCCAAATATCTGCCGAACTGCACGCACTCCGTTTATCCCACATCGCGTCACTCCATCTACAATTCGGAGGACAGCGTTTTGGTTCGGTACTGGAATGAAGTCTTTGAATTTCTGAAAAAATAATCACAGGGCGGAGGAATCGTTTTCCTTCGCTCCTTCTGTTTTTAGTCTCACTCTCAAGGCACGGAAAAAGTTGCTGAGCATTTCGCTGCACTCTTCTTCAAGCACTCCCTCGGTTAGCTCCACCTGATGATTGAACCGCGGTTCATGAAAAAGATCCAGAATACTTCCGGCACAGCCGGCCTTCGGATTCTTGCAGCCGATGACAACACGGGGGATTCTGGCCTGTACGATTGCTCCCGCGCACATCTGACACGGTTCGAGCGTCACATATAAGGTACAGTCCTCCAGCCTCCAGTCTTTCATGAAGCGGTCGGCTTTTTTGATAGCGGTCAGTTCCGCATGGGAAAGCGTGCTTTGATCGGTTTTTCTGCGATTGTATCCGCGGCCGATGATTTTTCCTTCATAGACAATGACGCAGCCGATCGGCACTTCCCCAAGGTTCTCCCCTTTTCTGGCAAGCTTCATGGCCTCTCTCATATAATACTCATCGTCGCGAATGATTGCCATACACTCTCCTAAATCACCCTACAAACAAAGTGAAAACAGCAGATGTTCAATCGCAAGCAAGCTTGCTTTGTCCACCTGCTGTTACGGATTCGCATCAAAAAATGATTAATCCATTTTTTCTCTCTTGAAAATCAAATAGGTACGAATTACTTTTCCTCTGGGTTCGCCGTAAATCTTATCCAGTTCCCAGCCGTTCTTTGCATAACGGTTTAACAGTTCTTCCATGGATTCAAAGTCTCCGCCGAGTTTTCCCTTGGGACGCTCTGCTTCCACTTTAATCTCATCCAAAAACTCCAGCGCATATTCGTACTGGCGGTTTGCCATACGTTCCAATTTCGTGTGGATAGCCGTAACGGTCTCTAAGTTGCAGACACCCATGGCATCACGAAGATCTTCGATAGTAGCTTCTTCGAAAAGGTTGGTTTCCACCACTCTTTTCTGCTTCACGATTACGGTATCGTATCCTTCGGAACTCTCCATAATCATGTTCTTTGCGAACTCGATGTTATCCACTCTTCTTCTGTAGCCCTTGTTATCCAGGTAAGCAAGTGCTGCTGCCAGAATGTTGTCTTCGTTCTTCTCGAGTCCGGTATCAAGAAGTTCTTCTGTCTCATCGATGGACGATGTCTGAATAACGGTACTCTTCTTTAACTCCTCAAGCATTAATTCTCTTAAATCTGCCATATTCTCCCCCTAATCATCAAGTTTCCTATACGCTTAACGCCCTTCTATTGTACCCCCTGGCAGAAAAAATGAAAAGCCTTTTCGTTTACAAATCCGTTTTTTTCTGCTACAATGTTTTTATCACAGTTGTCGGAGAATGAAGCAGAAATCCGACCAAGGAGATGTATTATGGAGATTACCAAAGAAATGACCATTGGCGAGCTTTTACAGGCTGCACCGGAAGCCGCTCCCGTATTACTCGGAGCAGGTATGCATTGTCTGGGATGCCCCGCTTCCCAGGGCGAATCCATTGAAGAAGCAGCCATGGTACACGGCATCGATGTAGATGCCTTAATGGATCAGTTAAAGGCTCTTTAACAAATCCAACTTTCTCATGAATGAAAAATGCCCCTCGGTGCTAATTGCCGGGGGCATTTTTTGTTTCTGTTTTACTCGTTTTATTCTACAATAACGGTGCTATTAATCGTAAGATTACCTGGCCGGCTCTCAGCATTCCGGCACGTTTTCCTTCGTACTTCTTCGTAACCTCTCTCGAAACGGACATCATCTCCAACAAATCTTCTTTTTCCTTCATAACGGCATCGCAATGGTAGAAGATACAACCGTCTTCGAAATTGTGATACAGACTTCTGTAATCGAAGTTGAAGGTACCGCAGGTTGCGACACAGTCGTCAGCCACGCAGAGTTTGCAGTGGTTGAATCCGGGCGTATACTCAAAAATCCTTACGCCGTCTCTTGCCAGCATATGATAATAGGACCTGGTCATGCTGTAAATGAACTTCTTATCCGGAATACCGGGAGTGATCAGGCAGACATCGACACCGCGTTTTGCAGCCAGGGTCAATGCGCTCACCATTTCATCCGTGATGATCAGGTAGGGCGTGGAAATATAAACGTAGTCTTCCGCCTTGGAAATGATGTTTAAGTATACATTTTCTCCGGTCTGTTCATTGTCCATCGGGCTGTCGCCGTAGGGCTGGATGAATGTTTTTTCACGGGGAATGTATTCGTAATCCGGAAGGTAAATGCTGAAATTGTAATCTGCCTCGCCCTGTTTTCTCTTGCGGAGAGCATTCCAGTTTTCAAGGAAGATTAAGGTCAGTGCGCGAACTGCCTTTCCTTCGATTCGAACACCGGCATCCTTCCAGTCTCCGTATGGTTTCGTAATGTGGAAATACTCGTTTGCCAGGTTGAACCCGCCGGTATATCCGATTTTTCCGTCAATGACCATGATCTTTCTGTGGTCACGGTTATTCAAAAACACATTGAAGAAAAAGCTGAATGGGTTAAACGTTCTGCACTCGATTCCGCGGTCTCTGAGCATTTTTGCAAAACTCATGTCCACAAAACTGATGCTTCCGAGATCATCATAGAATACGCGCACTAAAACACCCTCTTTGACCTTCGCGGAAAGAACATCGAGGATTCTTCCGAAAGCGGTGGAGTTTTCGATGGCATAGTATTCCATAAAAATGAATTTCTCCGCTTTTTCAAGGTTTGCAATCATATCATCCAGACATTCCGTGGTTTCACCGAAATAGGTAATATCCGAATCGTCGTAGAGACCATAGCCGATTGTTTTTTGCAGATAGACACCGACACCGGTATTCCTCGAATCAATCTCCTTTAGTCGATGGAGGGAATCGTCGCTTTTTTGCCGGTACGGCTTCAGTTTCTTTTCAATCGTACGATAGCGTTTGTAAAGTCCCAGGAAACTTGCGGAAAGGCCGACGAAAACATACATTAAGAGGCCGAAACCGGGGATGGTTAATATGAATATAATCCAGGGGATTTTTAAGCTGGCGGTTCTTTCCTGCGAATAAATCAGCAAAACGACAATAAATCCGACAATCTCAATTCCCACGGAAACCAGCTTCCAGCGGTAACTTCCCATCATGATAAGCACAAGCAGGACGCTTATTTCCACCAGGCCGGCAAGAATCGCAAAAGCGACGCGCATGACACCGTTTTTGACATGTTTCTTTTTCTCGTATGGTCTTTTACTCATTCCGATCTCCCCTGATCTTATGACATCCTTTTCAATATTAAACGGATATCCGGGAATAGTCAAATGACGCCCGGCCCCCGCGGCAAGTTTTTCTTGCACTTTTATCCACGATGCGATAGAATGATTTTTGCAAGGAAACGTTATTTACGCCATGTAAATGGCAGGTTGTAAGGAGGAAAAAAACTATGGCATATGTTATTGGTGATGATTGTGTAATGTGTGGTGCATGTGCAGCTCAGTGCCCTGCTGATGCAATCAGCGAAGGCGACGGCAAGTATGTTATCAACGCAGATGCTTGCATCGACTGCGGCGGATGCGCAGCTCAGTGCCCTGCAGAAGCAATCAAAGAGGCATAAGAATTCGTAGAAAACGAAATCATAAAGAAATGAGGCAGTGCAGTTGCACCGCCTCATTTTTATTTCTTAATTGTTTCCTTTGGTCAGATTCTTAAACAACATGAACTCAGGCAGCCATGCCAGTTTTACGGTACCTACCGGGCCGTTACGTTGCTTGGCAATGATAACTTCGGTCACATTCGTGTTTTCCGTATCTTTCTTATAATAATCCTCGCGGTATAGGAACATAACCACGTCGGCATCCTGCTCGATTGCACCGGACTCACGAAGGTCGGAAAGCATCGGACGCTTATCGGTACGCTCCTCCACTTTACGGCTTAACTGGGAAAGTGCAACAACCGGAACGTTTAACTCTCTGGCAAGTAGTTTTAAGGATCTGGAAATATCCGACACTTCCTGCTGTCTGCTGTCGGTTTTTCCGCCGTTCGTCATCAACTGTAAGTAGTCGATGATAATCATATCCAGGCCTTTTTCCAGCTGCAGTTTTCGGCATTTGGAACGAAGTTCGGCAGGCGTGATTCCCGCGTTATCATCGATTACGATAAAGGACTTGGCAACCTCGGCCGCTCCTGCGGAAAGCATTTCCCATTCTGCGGTATTCAGATCGCCGGTACGGAGTTTCTTGGCATCCACCTTGGACTGCATTGCAAACAGACGGTTTACCAAAGACTCCTTCGACATTTCCAGGTCAAAAAGGGCAACCCTTTTCTTTTCCTTAATTGCCGCATTGAGCGCAATGTTCAAAGCGAAGGCGGTTTTACCCATGGAAGGACGCGCCGCAATCAGAATCAGATCGGACGGCTGGAAACCTGCGGTATCATAGTCCAGATCCGTAAATCCGGTCGGAACACCCGTCGTGTTTCCTTTTACCTTTCCTGCCTTCTCAATATTGTCCAGCACATTCATTACCACCTCATCGATGGGAACGAAATCGGTGCTTCCTCTTCTTTTTACAACATCAAAAACCTTCTTCTCCGCCGTATCCAGAATCACATCCAGCTTTTCCTTGCCGGAATAGCAAAGCGTAGAAATATCATCATTGGCACGGATCATTCTGCGAAGAACGGATTTCTCACGTACGATTTCCGCATAGGATTTAACATTAGCGGAAGTCGGAACGCGCTCGATAAACTCTTTCACATAGGTTAAGGAGCTTACTTCGGGCGGAACGTTTTTTTCTTTTAACAAGTCCTGCAGAGTAATTAAATCCACCGGGCGTCCGCTCGTCTGCAGTTCCTGCATGGCATCAAAAATCACGCCGTACTGTTTATTGTAAAAATCCTCTCCCGTAAGAATTTCGCCCGCAGAAATAATCGCCTGGGAATCCATTAACATGGCACCCAGGACGGACTGTTCACTCTCCGTGGAATGAGGCATCACTTTTCGTACTACTACTTCTTCCATCTTATTTCTCCGGTTCTACATGTACCTTAAGCTGTGCAGTCACCTTGGTATGAAGGCGGATGGGTACATCGAATTCTCCCACACTTTTTAAGGAATCGGAAAGAACGATTTTCTTCTTGTCGACTTCGATTTTATGCTGGTCAGCCAGCGCTTTTGCGATTTCTTTTCCGGTCACGGCACCGAAAGCACGTCCGCCTTCTCCGACCTTGATGGGAACGGTTACGGAAATGGAATCAATCTTCTTTCCGAGTTCCGTCGCGGCATCAAGCTGCTCTTTGGCAATTTTTTCCTGATTGGCTTTCTGGAGTTTCAGATCGTTGACATTGGCTCCGGTTGCTTCCACACCGAGTTTCTTCGGCAAAATGAAATTTCTGGCATAGCCGTCATTTACATTTACCGTATCGCCTTTCTTTCCAAGGCTTTTTACATCCTGTAATAAAATAACTTTCATCTTTTATAATTCTCCGTTTTCTGACATTTCATCCAAAGTTTCCTGAAGCTTCTTTACAACCTCTTCCACCTTGGCATCTTTAAACTGTGCACCGGCGATGCTCATATGACCGCCGCCGCCCATTTTTTCCATAATAACCTGTACGTTTACTTCATCAATGGAACGGGCGGAAATAAAGATGGTTCCGTTGTAATCCGTAAAGACGAAACTTGCCTTCACGCCGTTGATATTGAGAAGTTCGTTTGCTGCCTGTGCAGCCACAACGGTCGGGGACTTACAATGAGCTGCATCGCAGACCGCAATCGCATAATCTCCGCGGTAGATAACCGTATCCTTGACGGTTTCTGCCTTCGCCATATATTCCGATGCATCTTCTCTGAAGAGCTTACGAACTCTGGTAACATCCGCACCGCTTCTGCGAAGGAAGGCTGCGGCTTCAAACGTACGCACGCCTGTTTTTGCCACAAAACAGTTGGTATCCATTACGATACCGCCGTACATGGCATCGGCTTCGCAGTTCTTTAACTTAATACCGTTCTCCACATACTGCAAAACTTCGGCAACCATTTCGCAGGTGGAGGAAGCAAACGGCTCGACATAGGAAAGCGTTGCATTCTCGATGGTTTCCTCGCCCTGTCTGTGGTGATCGAGTACCACGATGGCTTTGCAGCATTTCAAAAGTTCCGGACACTCCGTAATGGAAGGCTTGTTGATATCCACAACAACCAGTACGGCATTGTTTCCGACGGTCTCGAGGGCCTGTTCGGAATTCATGATGAAATCCTTGTCGTAGTCCGAACTCTCCGTAAACATATTGACAATGGGCTGTAAGGAAGGTGTTACGTCGTTGAGTACGATGGTCGCTTTCTTGCCCATGGAATTGGCGATACAATAAATACCGACTGCCGCACCGAAGGAGTCCACATCGCCCATACGGTGTCCCATAATATAGACCTGATCCTTTGTGGTCAGGATTTCCTGTAATGCCTGAGCTTTTACTCTGGCCTTTACTCTCGTATTCTTTTCAAGCTGCTGGCTCTTTCCTCCGAAGTACTGAATCTGTCCCGGAGTCTTAACAACCGCCTGGTCACCGCCTCGGCCCAATGCCAGATCAACCGCCGCACGGGAGAATTCCACGTTCTGTGCGTAGGTAAGACCGCCGAGTCCGATACCGATGGAAAGCGTCAATGCTCTTTCGTTTCCGATATTAACGGTTTTTACTTCTTCCAATAAGTCAAATCTCTGCTCTTTTAACTGCGCTACCGCTTTCTTTCGCAGGATTAACATGAATTTGTCTTTTTCAATTTTCTTTACGATACCGTCAATTGACGCAACATACTTGTTAATCTTTCTTTCGATTAACGCAAGGAGCAGGGAGGAACGAACTTCCTCGACACCGTCCAAAGCTTCTTCAAAGTTATCCAGATAAATGAATCCGACTGCCAGGGACTGGTCATCGTTTTCCTGTAAGGCGATTTTTAATGCCGTTTCATCAAAAAGATAAAAACCGATCAAACATTCTTTTTCGGAGCCGGTATCGATCAGGCTGCTGTTCTGGATCATTTCGGATACGTCAATCCTCTTGATCAGCGCACGGAAATAACGCTCCTCAAACTGAATGGAGTACTCTTCTTCTCCGTTTCCGACATCTTCCTTCGGGAACTTGTCCTGAGTAATCTCGGAAAAGATGGATGTGATGGATCTGTGGAATCCGGAAGAAATACCGGTCAGATTTTCAAATGCGGCATTGCTCCATAAGATTTTGCCGTTCTCATCCAGCAGTGCATGCGGAAGACGAAGTTCCTTCAAAATCTGTTTCTGCACCTGTCCGTATTCCGTCGCAAAACTAACCAGTTCTTCCAGAAGATTTGCACGGATATAAACCCAGAATAAAAGAAGGCCGATAAAATACAGAATTACAAAAACGGAGACGGCAATTCCGGCTTTGACATTTAAAAAATAAATAGGAACGTTAAATGCACCCAGCAAAACGCCAAGCACAACCAGAAGAAGCATGTATACTCGCATCTTTCCCTTTATTTTAATTGTCTTTGCCATAAAACCGATTCCTCCGTTAAATCCAAAGATACTACAGATTATAACACAAAATCGCAGTTCGTACCACACAACATCTTGTATGTGCCTACTCTTCCTACCGCAAACGTGCATGAACTCAACATCAAAATGCATGAAATGGGTTTGCAAATCCGGTAAAATGTGATAGAATAATGACAATCCAATAAGAGATATGTTTTTTCGTACCGGCAAAGCAGAAGAAATTCTGTGACGCAAAGCTAGAGGGCCTTTAACATGGTAGCCAGTTGCAGCGAGGATCTATTAGTTATCTAATCCACTTTGCCGAACAAAGTGGATTTTTTTGATACAACACCAGGTTGTGTCGTGATAGGGGATTGATGAAACTGTTAGACTTGTTATTTGAAAGGACAGGTGATTAGTATGATGAAAATGAAGAGACATCCTAACAAAGGTTTTTCACTGGTGGAATTGATTATTGTAATTGCGATTCTTGCAATTCTGACCGCGATCATTGCACCGAACTTTATTAAGTATTACAAGAGAGCCAGACGTGTAAGAGACATGCAGGGCGCTCAGATTATCGGCGAAACCGTAGAACGTATCTGCGCAGTGGATCCGGAAGCTGCCGAAGAGTGGATGAAAATGACCAATAAGAGCAGTAGCAACCACGTGGAATATGTTGTAACGGACGGCGATGAAACTTACGTACTTACAAACGTTTTCGAATTCAGTATGACGAAAAAAGGTGATATCACCGGTACCTACTGGAAGAATTACAGAGAAGGACAGATCCGAAATGCAAGAAATGCAAATGACTGTCCCGTACTTTATGAAGCATTGAAAGAAGAACTCTCAACCAATATCGAGAGTATGGCATATCAGGAGAACGATTTACATGCATTCCGTTGCGCTAAGAACTTAAATACCGGAGGCGTTGAAGTTTGGGCATGCTATACACCGAAGGGAACCGACGGTGAAGGTGTTAAAAACGGATATATCCAGTATCGTCTCTGGCCGGATCCCGATCCGCGCTACTTAGACGGCGAATATGTAGAACCGATTCACGCACAGAAATACAACAAAGTAGTAAAATAACATAACCAAGCCTACATACTAATCCATCAATCCTATAAATAAAAAGGCCTGCGGCTTATGCCACAGGTCTTTTTATTTGCTTTCGCTTATTGATTTAGTCCATTACGTAAGGCATCAATGCAACGTGACGAGCACGCTTGATTGCTACGGTAAGAGCTCTCTGATGCTTTGCGCAGTTTCCGGTAATTCTTCTGGGAAGAATCTTACCTCTTTCGGATACGAATCTCTTTAACTTAGCTGTATCCTTGTAATCAATTACATTATCTTTTCCACAGAATGTGCAGACTTTTTTTCTTCTGTGCATTCCACCCTTTCTTCTCATGGGAGAATCGGGTTTATCTGTCTTTACAAAAGCCATAATATGCCTCCTTATGAAATCCTCAAACTTAGAACGGCAAGGATGCGTCGGAGCCGGAATCAAACTTCATGAAATCATCATCTCCGTCAATTCTGCCGCCTTCGTCGGATGAACCGACAGTTCCGGAAGATGCACCTGCAGCGTTTTTGCTCTCAGCGAATTCCTGATCTTCTGCAACTACATCCGTTGTGTATACTTTCTGTCCCTCTTTGTTGGTATAGCTTCCGGTCTGAATACGTCCGGTCACAAGTACCTTTGTTCCCTTGTGGAGATACTTCTCCGCAAATTCTCCCGCTTTTCCGAAAGCAACGATGTTAATAAAATCCGTGCTGTTCTCGTCATTCTTCGAAAAGCGTCTGTCAACTGCAAGTGAATATCTTGCTACTGCCGTGGGATTATCTCCCTGTGAATATCTGACATCGGGATCACGAGTCAAACGACCCATAAGTATAACTTTGTTCATATTAACCTACTTTCTATTCTTCGTCCTGTCTAACGCATAAGTATCTGATTACGCCGTCCATGATACGAATTCTGTGTTCGATTTCGATCGGTGCGGTCGTTTCAGCCTCGAACTGGATGAAATAGTAGTACGCTTCCTTCATTTTCTGAACTTCGTAAGCAAGTTTCTTCTTGCCCCAGTCGTCCACATTGGTAATGGTACCACCGAATCTTTCGATGAGAGCCTTTGCTTTGTCCACAACGGCTGCTCTTCCATCGTCTTCGAGTTTAGCATTGACAACAACGCATAATTCATACTTGTTCATGCTAGTTACCTCCTTTTGGTCTCTGGCCCACTGTCTATGCAGCGAGCAAGGAATTTTACATCACGGAGCTTTAGTTTAGCATAAAAAACCGTGATTATCAAGCATTTTTTGCTTTGCTTCCCATATTTCTTCTATTAAAAACCGTCCTGAACCTTCGTGAATGCATTTTTGCTGATCGGCTTCTTGCAAACCGGGCAGTAAACATATCCTTCCGGGAAGTTTCTGTGCGGCTGGAAACTTCCGACCTTTACATTGATCGGATGGCCGCAGTAAATACAGTTTGCAACATAGGAACATCCTGCATTGTCGGTTTTTACATTGTTGTTATGAACTGAGGTTGTGATGGCAAGAATGATTCCTGGAATCAGGAAACAACATCCGAAACCTAATACAATTGCTCCGGCGATTCCGCCTCCTGCGGCAAGAACAATTGCTCCGACTCCGGAGATAATTGCTCCCCAGATGATCAGTCCTACTTTTGTTCTTCGATACATTATGACTCCTTTCCGGTTACCTTGTTATTACATTTTTATAATTGAGAGAATACTTCTCCTATTTTACCTCTTACCACCAGATCCGCCCTGGAATCCTGCGCGGTTGCGGAAAGATTCACAAGCACGAGTTTGTTTCCGGAATAATAATCGATCAGTCCTGCTGCCGGATATACCACGAGAGAAGTTCCTCCGATGATCAGTACGTCGGCATTTGCAATATATCGTACCGCCTTTGTCAGCACACTGTTGTCCAGTCCTTCTTCATACAAAACCACATCGGGTTTGATGGTCGCACCGCACTTCTCACACTTCGGAACCATGTAGTCCGGACATCCGGGTTCATTCGTTTTGGAAGCCTCTTCCACCTTTTCCTTTATGGCTGCAAAATCATAAAACTCATGGCACTTCATACAGTAGTTTCTCTGTACACTTCCGTGAAGTTCGAGTACCTCTTCGCTTCCCGCAAGCTGATGAAGTCCGTCGATATTCTGGGTAATGACAGCCTTTAGCTTTCCTGCCTTCTCCAGCTCTGCAAGTTTTAGGTGTGCGGCATTGGGTTTTGCACCTTCCAAAAGAAGCTTGTCTTTGTAGAATTTATAAAACTCCGACGTTTTTCTCATAAAAAACGTATGGCTTAAAATTGTCTCGGGCGGGTAATCATACTTCTGATGATACAGTCCGTCCACGCTTCGAAAGTCCGGAATTCCGCTTTCCGTCGACACTCCGGCACCGCCAAAAAACACAATGTTGTTGCTTTCCGCCACCCACTGCTTTAAAGTCTGAATTTCATCCATGTCGCTCCCCCTTGCTAATGCTTACTCTTCTACATCTGATGTCTTACAATCCGGTATTCGTCGCCGCACTGATAATACGGACACTGATAATGTGAATCCGTATTCAGACGGATATAGTCATCTTCGTCCATGCTGACACAGCAGACATATTCTTCTTCGTCATCGTCATATACGTAATTTGCACATTCTTCGCAACAAACGTCCATGGCTTCTCCTTTACACTCTTGTAAATCGAGCAGGGCATTACGCCCTGCTCTCGTTATTTCTTATCGGATCGGAACGATTCTGGGTTTTCCGTCGTCTTCGGAATCTCCGTCATCTGCGGGCTTCTCTGCCGGTCTGGTTCCCGGGGTTGCCTGCTGCTTATTCATCTGAGCGATTTCTTCATTCGTCATCGGTCTGGGAGTCGGTTTCTTGCCGTTGAATAAATCTCCCTCCGCTCTTGCCGAAGGAGGAATCTGAGTTGTTCCCGGCTGAACTACCGATCCGGGTTGTCCGGGTGCCGGTCCCATCGGTCTTGCTCCGGGTCCTCCCTGCGGTCCCTGTCCCTGAGGGGGCATCGGACGTCTGGCTGCTCCGGTTCTTCTTTCAAAAATTAAAACAATCTGTGTAATGGGAACCGCGCCGTTTGCCGCAAGTCCGCCGGTTACTCCGCCGTATCCCGCCACCTGGCTCTTTCCGATTACGTTACAGAAAGAGTTTGCAAGTCTCCAGCCTTTTTCGGCATAAACCTTAAGCTGGGAGTTCAGTTTTTCCGAGCTGATGGTACCGTCGGAATTACTTGCAATAATCTCCGCACGATACTCGAATGCATCGTTTACTTTCTTTAAGGTTTCCTGCTTGGTCTCTTCCTGGCTGCGGTTTACGGTAAGGTTCGTATTCATAAGGTTCTGAATACTGTCTACAAATTCCGCTTTTCTTTTATACTGGCTGATATCTTTTACCGGTGCATCGATATCGATGATGGCACCGCACTTCATACAACTGTTGACTTCCAACGCTTCCGAAGATAATTCTGCTCCGCAAACTTCACATTTCATGGATTGTTCCCCCTCTCGTTTTTGTATTCCCCGAATACGATTACCTAAATATTATATCATTTATAAAACCCTTTTACACCCCTATTTTTACAATTCCCAACGACTTTTACACCGCCGCAAAAATATTCAGATACCTAATGTTTGTATCCTTTACGGAATCGTTGACGGAATAGGCGTGTTTTTCCAAATCATTGCAGCTTAATTCCGTCAGATTCTGCTTTCGAAGTTCTCCGATGATGACGGCAGCGGTCTCTTCAATGGCATTCCCCTTTTTTCTTGCCATATCGCCTTCATTTCCGGTAGAAATCAAATCTTCAAAAACAACCGCAAGTTCCGGTAGGATCTGCAGATCCTTCATACCGCGAAACGCCCATTTATAGTAAGGTTTCAGCGCTCCGTTTAACGAATATACAACCTGAATTCCGCTTTGGACAAACTCAAAAACAGCAAGCTGAGCTGCACCGTAATCACCGCGTTTGATGCTGCGGAAGTAATTATACTGGCCGGCCTGCGCCATGGTGAGCAAATGTCCCGCAAGTTTCTTTCTGCGGATGTCCTCCGGCATATTTTGCAGCACTTCCCTGACAGCCGTCATTTTTCCGCTTCCGTCATAAAAAAGCCTGCCGTTCGTCACCTCCAATATCGAATACTCCGGAATGCGAAGCCAGTCCATAAGAGACAGTTCTCCGCTCTCCGTTCCGAGCTTGTTTTTGAAAAAATCATTCATACGAATCACCCCGTGACGATTTCCGCCGACGGGACTGACCATTGCTCTTTCAAAACCCTTAAATTCCTTCGGAAGCTTGGCATAGGCACGCTCCAGCTGGAATTCGCTTCTCGAATCCAGTTCTTCCTCTCCCGGAATAAAAATGCAAAAGCCCGGCTCGAAGTCATGATCCGTCGATACTTCGTCGTCATATCCGAAGCATTCCGAACCGCTTCCCACGAGGCCTACCGCGATTTTATCAAGCAGTCCTGGAAACTGTTCCCGAAGCATGCTCTCTCCGAACTCTTTATAATATTCTTCCGCCAGTTGCAATCCGTTCATTTTGTTTCCTTTTCGATTCTTTTATAAATCACAGCGTTTTCATGATTTCCGCGATTCGTTTTTCCAATGTTGCCTTGTAGAGAAATCTTCCGTAATAGCCGAAACTCGGAGCACATTTTTCCGCCACAAAGGCATAATATCCGTTTCTCGGAAGGGTCTCATCCTCAAGACAGTTCTCCGCCTTGTCCAAAAGCTCTCCGAATAAATTCTCCCAGTCTTCCAAAGATCGATTGCTGGAACAGTTTTCGTCACTGCGCATTTTGTCGTAGACGTCGGCGATGTTTAAATAGGTGATGGCACTTTCCAGATTTCCGTTTTCCACTTTCTTCATAACGACAAGTGCTTTCTCGTAGGTGGCAAGCGCCTCCTCATATCGTCCTACATCTGTAAGCGAAAGGCCCATATTGTTATAAAGACCGCCGAGCCTTCCGTCGTCTTCCTTTAATTCTTTTTCATAGATTTCCTGCGCTTTTTCAAAAAGAGGAATCCCCTTTTCCGCCTGGCCGAATGCCTTATATACGGTAGCGGAATTGATGTACGTGGTGGCCGCCGTAACGGTTCCCTCCATCTCGGTTCTTCCGATCAGACTCAGTGCGTTTTCCGCACAGTTGATAGCCTTCTCTTTTTCCCCGAGTTTCCGGTAAAGCCCCATGGATTCGTTGTAAAGGCTCAGTTCTCCGCGCAGGTTGTTGTTTGCTTTTGCATCCTCCAGCCAGTAGGAAAGCAGTTCCTTTGCTCCGTCAAAATCCTTTGTTTCCACCAGATGATCCAGTTTTGATAATATCCTTGAAAAATCCATACGCCAACCCTTTCATCCCTTCGGTTCAATGATACCGTTTCGATATGCGTTCAGAAGATCCGTCAGATCGCGGATTTCTTCCTTCAGACCCTTTCCGACATCGGTATCTTCCACATACATTCTTTTTTCAAAATTCTCTACGGTTAAGGTATCCGATACGATATCCGTTTCGCGGCGGATCGCATCATCCTTGCTTTCAAACTGCTCATGTTCCACCAGCCACATGCCGTGAGAATCGATTGCAAGCGTGTATCCGGCGATGCCGGTTTTTGCGTGATATGCCTTGGAAAAACCGCCGTCGATCATCAACACCTTTCCGCCGGCGCGAATCGGTGTCTGCCCCTTCTTCGTCTCCACCGGAACGTGTCCGTTGATGATGTGGGAATGAACTCCCGTAAGTCCGAACTCCTTCAAAATATCGGAAGCCACTTTTTCGTCATTCTCAATATAACGATAATATGCATCTTTCTTTTCCGCGTGCGTTTCTTTTTCTTCTATGAAGAGTCTCTCAAACGTCGTCATCTTACTACGTCCGTAGGACGGTGACTTCGGTCCGCACCAAAGATACCATAAGATATCTCCGCCCTTGGTTCTTTCCGGACTACCCACCGGCGCATAGAACGCTTTTCTTGCATAGTCCTCGAGCATGTCATACATGGCCCGTCCGCAGGTTTCCTTTCCTCCTACCATCGAATGCTTGAACGTTGCATCCTCGTTTAACGGAACACAGCCGTGATAGAGAAGGTTTCCGTTGTAAATACGGTAAAGAGAGCCTTTTTCATAGAGAAGACGAATGTGGTTTTTCAGTTTCTCGCTGTTGGTAAATCCGTAGATCAACTGCTTCATTACCTGGTCCTCTTCCGGACTCAGCTCATACGGATCTTCGGGATTTACGGTCGGAAAATCGCAGTCTAAAAGCGGATACTCTACACCTTCGATTCGTACGGTTTTCTTTGTATAATCAATCTTATCCAGGAGTCTCTGATTATCCATTTCAAAGTCCGGGTTGCGACCGATAATCTGTCCTTCGACCTTGAACTGAATCATCGTGATAGCCTTGTACATCTGGCTTTCGATTTTTGCCAGATCAAAAAACTCGCCGCGATTGTTCTCTTTTAAATGAAATCCGGATAAGTCCACGTTTTCATACTGCTTCATCGCAAAAGCGGCAAGCGGCAGAAGATTGATTCCGTAACCGTCCTCGATTACCCCTAAGTTGCCGTAACGCACAGACATGCGAATGACGTTCGCAATGCAGGCAGGATTCCCGCAGGCTGCGCCCATCCAGACAACGTCATGGTTTCCCCAGACAACATCCACGGAATGATATTCACAAAGCTTATCCATGATGATGTGCGGTCCCGGACCTCTGTCGTAAATATCTCCGACGATATGCAGATGATCCACCACCAGACGCTGGATCAGATTGCAAAGCGTGATGATTACGGAATCCGCCACACCGACATCCACGATGGAACGAAGGATTTCCTCATAATAACGTTCCTTATCGTAGATTTCTTCTTTTTCCGTAATCAGTTCCTCTACGACATAACGGTACTCTTCCGGAATGGCGCGACGCACCTTGGAACGCGTGTATTTGGAGGAAACGCGTTTTACCACATCCACCAGATACTGCAGAGTTTCCATGCACCAGTCGTCCCAGTCATCCGCCTCCACACTCTCTTTTAAAAGCTCCAGTTTTTCTTTGGGATAATAAATCAAGGTAGTGAGCATTTTCTTGTAGGCATCGTCTTTCTTGGATCCGATTACCGCCTCGACCTTTCGTCTGACCGTACCGGAACCGTTTTTCAGAACATGCAGAAACTGCTCATCCTCTCCGTGAATATCGGTTAAGAAATGCTCTGTCCCCTTCGGCAGTGCAAGAATCGCCTGCAGATTGATGATTTCCGTCGCAGCAGACTGCTCCGTCGGAAAACGCTTGGACAGAAGCTTCAGATATTTTTGATGATTTTCTTCCATAACTCTCCCCCACAAAAATGTTAACCCGTAAATCTATCGTAATACCAACTCTGTAATTCCCTCATTGTCGCCATTTTGAATGCTTTTGATTTTCGGTTCGAGCCCGTAACCAAACTCTCTGCGAATCATTTCCTTAATTCTGGTTCCGCCGTGATACCCGTGAATACAGCGAATCCGGTACACTCCGCTGCCGGCTTCCTTTACTGCTTTTTCAATTCGGTATCTTGCCTCCTCACTGCTAAGCCCGTGAAGATCCAGTTCGATAATCGCTCTTAAATCCATACGTTTCTCCTTCAAAACAGGCAGAAAAATTACTCTTTTATTGTATCAAAAAAATTGTCTGTATAAAACAAAAAATACGCAAACCACATATAAACGATACATCCATGGATTATAATCGGTATATACAGATCTGTAAGATGTCCTGACCGTTTGGGGACAAAAGGAGAACAATGGCAAAACAAATTTTACTGGTGGAAGACGATGATAAAATCCGCGGAATCATTCGCGACTATTTCACGGCTAAATCGGAAGGCGATTTTGAAATTCTGGAAGCCGTAAGCGGAGAAGAAGGACTGCATATGGCCACGGAAGAATCTTACGATATCGTCCTTTTAGACGTGATGCTTCCCGGCATCGACGGTTTTTCCCTATGCAGGAGCATTCGGAAAACCTCCGACGTTCCAATCCTGTTTCTTACCGCAAGAACCAGGGAAGAAGACCGTCTCTACGGATATGAACTCGGCTGTGACGACTACATTTGTAAGCCGTTTTCATTTGCGGAGCTGTATGCAAAGGTCAACGCGCTTCTCCGCCGGACAAAGAAAGCACCTTCGGAAGATCTGGTCTGCGGACCGATTACCTTAAATCCGATGTCCCTGGTTCTTAAAGTGGACGGAAACGAAATCGAACTTCCGACAAAAGAATTCGAAATTTTAAGCTATTTTATGCAGCACAAAGGCTGGACAGTCAGCCGTGAGACACTTCTTACGAGAATCTGGGGAGACTATGCTTACGTGGAAACCCGCGTTGTGGACAACCACGTAAAGAATTTAAGAAAAGCCCTGGGCCCCGCCGGCGAACTAATTAAGACGGTAATCGGAAGAGGATATAAACTGACGGATCCTTCCGATATCGCCTGATTCCTTTGACTCTGCATACTACAGGAGACAGAAAAATGAAAAAGAATATCACAAATTACAAATTAAAAAAGCCGAAAAGCACAGCCTTCGTATTGCTTGTCTGGCTGATTGCCTTCAGTGCATTCTATGCGCTTTGTGCCTTTCTCTTTTTAACGAACGACTACGCAACATGGCGCTCATCCTACATCAGCACCGTGGAAAGGACGGCATATTCCAATATTCAAAGATTCCAACAGCTGGCCGAATTACCCGCATCATATAACCCGCTTAACAATTTTTCCCAGGTTCTCGGTTCGGATGTACATCGATTGGGGGAGACTGCAGATGTGTATGTCCGCGTAACCGACCGCACAACAGGAAAGCAGATTGCCGATTCCGGAAAACGGATTTATCTGGTTCTTCCGAATGAAGATGTCGATCCCAACCAGGATGATCCGTCCATGTTAAATATCGTTTATACCTGCGATTCAAGAGAGATCATGGAGTGGATGGAGCGAACGGAGGCTGCCGGCATCAATTCGCGCGCCGAATATATAAATGACCAGTGCCATATTGTATTTCGTCTGAAGGATTATGAACTTGGAGATGACGGCTCCTTCCTCCCGAAACAAATCATCGCCTCTGATGTGAATGTTACAACCGGGCAGGAAAGACTAATCGGAGTTTTTACCTACCCGAAAGAAACAAAAACCGTCGACGAATCGACCTGGGTATCCATGTCCGATCCCGATCCCTACCTTTATATCTTGGGCGGAAATCTGACTGCAGACGATTTTCCTCTTTGGGACGGCAAATCACTTCCTGATACCGGTTATAATGTTTCCCGTTCGGAATCTCATACCTATCAGTACGGAACAGAAATAAACGAGGCCAAATATTACAGCAAATCCTTTTGGAAAGGAGACTTTGTCTACATCCGAAACCTCCCCTTCGTTGTTTCCATTCCGGGAGAAAACTCTTTCGAATCTGCCACCATTGTATTTGCGAATGAAAATGGGCAAGTCAGTGTTATATCAGATGCTGCATCCCGGAATCTTGTTTTAGAATTCTATTATAAATCCAATTACCGCGAAGAAAGAATGAACGGACTGCTTTTCCGGGGGCTGATTTATTACCTTCCTCTCCTAATAATCTCCTCCATTATCGTTACCTTAATCCACAGAAGGAAGGTCGTAAAATACGAAAAAGAATCCTTCCGCAGAACGTTGACGGACTCGATGTCCCATGATTTAAAATCGCCTCTTACCGCTCTTCGCGGCTATGCGGAAAGCTTAAAGGAAAACTTAAACACGGAGAAAAAAGAAGAATACGCAGATGCCATTCTGGATAGTTCCGAATATATGGATCGTCTGATCTCAGGGAATATGGAACTTTTGAAGCTCGAGGACATGGGGGCGATCCGAAACAAAGAAGACGTGGATTTGGTAAAAGTGGCGGAAGAACTGTTTGAAAAATACAAACCCGCCCTGAACGAGAAAGGAATTACCCTTATCATTACCGGAAATTTCCAAAGAAAAGCAAACAAAGAACTGATTACTTCTGCTTTGGAAAACTTAGTTTCCAATACCGTAAAATATACCTCCGAAAACGGCTCAATTACCCTGCTCGGAACAAAAAATACCCTGACCCTTTCCAATTCCGCGATTTCGATTCCCGACAGAAAACCTGAAGAATTATGGGAGTCCTTTGTCAAAGGAGACGATTCCAGGTCAGGCGAAAATGGAAGTGGTCTCGGGCTTGCCATAGCGAAACGGATTTTTGACAAACATAAGATCAAATCAAAAATCAAATACGGGGCAAACAATCTGTTTTGTGTGGAACTGGCTTAATCGCGCTGCAAACTTAAACGTAAAGACTAATAAAGCCCATTCAAATCCCATTTGACCGGATAACGACTATAAAAAACTTCCCTCCTAATGAGGGAAGTTTTTCATATCTCATATCTCTTATTATTTCAAAACTTCGAGTCGGCAGATTGCCTTCTTCAATGCTACGGTTGCACGGTCTACGTCGAAGCCTTCCTTGCCCTTGTGCGCCAGACGAATCTCGGCTCTTTCCTTGGCTGCCTCGGCACGCTTTGCATCGATTTCCGACGGCCATTCCACGATTTCCGCAAGGATGGTAACGCGGTTCGGCAGGATTTCCGCAAAACCCGCATGCAGCGCGGCATTTCGGGGGCCTTCCTCCGTCGTAATCGTAAGGATTCCGGGATCCACGATGACGGTCAGCGGAATATGCCCTTTCAGGACACCGATTTCTCCTTCGGTGGTGTTGAATTCCACCATCGTAACCGGTCCCTCAAAAAACACACGCTCCGGTGTTATCACTTTTAAATCAAACAGACTGCTTTCTGCCATAAGTCTCTCTTACTTTCTTGCGTTTGCTCTCGCAACTACTTCGTCGATGGTTCCGGCATTTAAGAAATCACCTTCCGGAATGTCATCATGCTTGCCTTCGAGGATCTCCTTGAATCCGCGAATGGTCTCAGCGATCGGTACATACTTTCCTTCCAGACCGGTAAACTGTCCTGCTACGAAGAACGGCTGGGATAAGAATCTCTGAATCTTTCTTGCACGGCTTACGGTAAGCTTATCGTCTTCGGAAAGTTCGTCCATACCGAGGATGGCGATGATGTCCTGTAATTCTTTGTATTTCTGAAGTACTTCCTGAACACCACGGGCTACCTGGTAATGCTCCTGACCTACGATTCTGGGATCGAGGATTCTGGAGGTAGACTCCAGGGGATCTACTGCGGGGTAAATACCAAGTTCCACGATGGCACGGGAAAGTACGGTCGTTGCATCGAGGTGAGCGAATGTGGTTGCGGGTGCCGGGTCGGTCAAGTCATCGGCCGGTACATATACAGCCTGAACGGAAGTAATGGAACCGTTCTTGGTAGAAGTAATACGCTCCTGAAGAGCACCCATTTCCGTCTGCAGTGTCGGCTGATAACCTACTGCGGAAGGCATACGGCCGAGAAGTGCGGACACCTCGGAACCTGCCTGGGTGAAACGGAAAATATTGTCGATGAATAAAAGCACGTCCTTTCCGCCTTTGTCACGGAAATACTCAGCCATGGTAAGTCCGGTAAGACCTACTCTCATTCTTGCTCCGGGCGGCTCGTTCATCTGTCCGAAGACCATGGTTGTTTTATCGATAACGCCGGATTCCTGCATTTCATGGTAAAGGTCGTTACCCTCACGGGTACGCTCTCCTACACCGGTGAATACGGAATATCCGCCGTGCTCTGTTGCGATGTTACGGATCAGTTCCTGAATGAGGACGGTTTTGCCTACACCTGCACCGCCGAAGAGTCCGATTTTACCACCCTTCTGATAGGGGCAGAGAAGATCGACAACCTTGATACCGGTCTCGAGAAGTTCGGTCTCGGTAGACTGTTCTTCAAAATCCGGTGCCGGACGATGAATGGGTTCGTAGGATACTCCGTCGGGAGCGGGTTTATTGTCAATCGGTTCGCCGAGTACGTTGAAAATTCTTCCCAGCGTGTTTTCGCCGACCGGAACGGAAATGGGTCCGCCTGTAGCAATCGCATCCATTCCGCGAACAAGTCCGTCTGTGGAACCCATTGCGATGCAACGCACGATATCGTCACCGAGGTGCTGTGCAACTTCAATTGTGAGTTCTTTTCCGTCCTTTAAGGGAATCTTAATTGCTTCGTTGACTTCGGGAAGATGTCCCTCGTCAAACTTTACGTCCAGAACCGCACCGATAATCTGTGTGATTTTTCCTGTGTTCGCCATTCTACTGTCCTCTCTGTACCCTTTAACTGATTGCTTCCGCGCCTGCGATAATTTCGGTAAGTTCCTGAGTGATGGAACCCTGTCTTGCGCGGTTATACTTCAATGTTAAGCTGGAAATCATTTCTTCCGCATTGTTTGTTGCATTGTCCATTGCCTGCATTCTGGCACCGTTTTCACTGGCTGTTGCCTCGATTAATGCACCATATAACAGACTGGATACATACTTCGGAATGATCATTTTTAATGCATCCACATCTTCGGGTTCGAAGTTCATGATAAGGTTATCGTCCTCATCCGATTCTTCATCGTCTCCGATGAGTTCATCTTCCGGAAGAATCGGCAGAAGCTTGAGCAGTGTCGGAATGTGGCTTACGGTATTTTTGAAATTGGTGTATGCCAGATAAATCTCTCCGATTTCACCTTCTTCCATACGCTTCATCACGCGGTCGCAAACCTTGATGACATCGGCATATTCAAAATCTTCCATCAGATCGGAAAGTTCCTCTGCGATGTGATATCCTCTTCTTTCGAGAAGTTCACGTCCCTTCTTTCCGATGGCATAAATCTCCAAATCCTCTTTCTTGAAATCGGACTGTGTAATCAGCTTTACCACGTTGGAGTTGTAACCTCCGGCAAGTCCGCGGTTCGACGTGATGACAATCACTGCCTTTTTCTCGCTTTCCTGCTTGGTGGTATAAGCCACATCCACATTACCCGATTTGGAAAGAAGACTCTTTACCGTAAGGTACATGCTGTGGAAATATGTTTTTGACCGAAGCGCCCTGTCCTTTGCCCTCTGCAGTTTTACCGTGGATACCAGTTTCATGGCCTTGGTAATCTGCTGTGTGGATTCCACACCGGTGCGGCGGCGCTTGATGTCTCTCATGGAAGCCATATCTTACCCTCTGGGATGTTTATGCTTTCTTAAAAATTCTTCTTAAAGTCTTCGATTGCAGCAATCAACTTCTGTTCCGTCTCATCGCTGATCTGCTTCTCTTCACGGATTGCCTGCGGAATTTCGGGATATTTGGTATCCAAAAATTCAAACAATTCCGTTTCGAATCTGGTAATATCACCTACCGCAACATCCAGTAAGTACTTTCTGGTAGCCGCAAAAATGATGATAACCTGATATTCTACAGCCATCGGCTTATACTGAGGCTGCTTTAAGATTTCCTTGATTCTTTCGCCCTGTGCAAGTTTTTCCTTGGTGGCATCGTCAAGTTCGGAACCGAACTGAGCGAATGCTGCAAGTTCTCTGTACTGTGCAAGTTCGACACGAATCGGAGCCGCAATCTTTTTCATTGCCTTAATCTGTGCCGCACCACCCACACGGGATACGGAAAGACCTGCATTGATTGCGGGACGGAAACCTGCGTTGAACATTTCGGTTTCCAGATAAATCTGTCCGTCGGTAATGGAAATAACGTTGGTCGGAATGTACGCGGAAACGTCGCCTGCCTGGGTTTCGATAATCGGAAGTGCCGTTAAGGATCCTCCGCCGTATTCCTCGCTCATTCTTACCGCACGCTCCAGCAGTCTGGAGTGCAGATAGAATACATCACCGGGATATGCCTCACGTCCGGGCGGACGACGAAGCAGCAGGGACAGGGTACGGTATGCGGTTGCATGCTTGGACAAGTCATCGTAGATTACGAGTACGTCCTCTCCGTTCTCCATCCATTCCTCTCCGATTGCACATCCTGCATACGGAGCAATATACTGAAGCGGTGCCAGTTCGGATGCGGTGGAAGCAACCACCGTGGTATAGCTCATAGCACCGAATTCTTCCAATGTCTTTACAATCGAAGCAACAGTAGAAGCCTTCTGTCCGATGGCAACATAGATGCACTTAACACCCTGTCCCTTCTGATTGATGATGGTATCGATTGCGATCGCAGTTTTACCGGTCTGACGGTCGCCGATGATAAGTTCACGCTGTCCGCGTCCGATGGGCACCATGGAGTCAATCGCCTTAATACCGGTCTGAAGCGGAGTATCTACGCTCTTTCTGGTAATAACGCCTGCTGCCACACGCTCAATCTGACGATGTTTCGTGGTCGCGATGGGTCCTTTTCCATCAATCGGCTGTCCCAATGCATTGACTACACGTCCGAGCATTTCATCGCCTACGGGAACCTCAACCACACGGCCGGTGGTTTTCACCGTATCGCCTTCGGAAATGTTTTTCTGGTTTCCGAGAAGTACGGCACCGACGTTATCTTCCTCGAGGTTCATAACCATGCCGTATACTTCGCCGGGGAACTCCAAAAGCTCACCCTGCATGGCCTTCTCAAGTCCGTGGATACGCACGATTCCGTCCGCAACCTGAATTACGGTACCGACATCGGATACTTCCATGCGGTCTTTGTACCGTGCAATCTGCTCTTTGATGACCGAACTGATCTCTTCCGGTTTTAAATTCATGGATCTGTCACCTTTCTTTTATAATCACTGCTGTGCACTAAGAAGCACACTGTGTAACTCCCGTTCCATATTTTCAAGGCGGGTTTTGATACTGGAATCCACCACTCTGTCGCGGATACGGATTACCATACCGCCGATTAAAGATTCATCAACGGAATAGATTACATCCAGTTTCCGATACTTCGTGCCGGATAATATTTTATCGTGGATTTCTTTCTTCTTTTCGTCCTTCAAAGGAAATGCCGTCGTGACAAATGCGGTTCCGATTCCCTCATCCTCACGGATTCTTTCGGAAAAATAGTCAAGTACACCGTTTACCTCACCGTAACGGCCCTTTTCCGCCAGCACGCAGAGAAACGAAGTAAGATCATCGCTTATTCTGTTTTCAAAAATCCTCTGAAGAAGGTCAATCTTCTCTTCTTTGGACACACGGGGATTCGCCATCACCTCGGCAAGTTCCGGATTGTCTTCGAGAACTTTCTTCAGTGCGGTTACTTCTTCGAGCATTGCGCCTTCGGATTTTTTCTCCTTCGCAAGCTCGTAAAGGGCTTCCCCGTAAGTTTTGGAAACTAGCTTAGCCATGTATCCTCACCCATTTCCTTTAACGTATCATCAAGAAGTTTATTCTGTGTTTCCTCGTCAATGGAAGACGCAACCAGTTTTCCGGCCATAGCACCGGCAACGGTAACGATTTCTTCCTTTACCTCGTTGGCAATCTTCTGCTTGGTAAGATCCGCTTCACGGTTTGCGTTATCGACAATTCTGCCGGCTTCCGCCATGGCATCCTGAACGATACGCTCTTCGTTGGCGCGGGCTTTTTTCCTTGCATCTGCAAGAATTTCTTCCACCTCGGAGTCTACATTCTTTAATTTTTCTTCATACTCCTTCTTTAAGCGCTCCGCTTCATACTTATCTTTTTTGGCTGCTTCGATATTGTCCGCAATGCCCTTCTTTCTCTTCTCCAGAAACTTTCTGGCGGGTTTAAAGAAGAATATTGAGCCGACTAAAAACAGCACAAAAACAGCGATCAGAGTAAGAATCGAATCGTGCAGAAGCTGGAAGTCCAAATCGAAGAGTCTTGTCCACCCTCCTTCGCCTTCCAAAAGTATGGAGTTCATGCCTAATAATGCATTCACGCCCTAATCTCCCTTTTATTAAATCTTGAAAGGTTTAACAAATAACAGAAGCATGGCAATTAACAGACCGTAAAGACCGGTGGTCTCGGCAACTGCCTGTCCCAAAAGCATGGTGGATGTAATATCACCCTTTGCTCCGGGGTTTCGTCCTACTGCGGAAGCACCGTAACCGGCTGCAATACCCTGGCCTACACCGGGTCCGATACCGGCGATAACCGCAAGTCCGGCACCAATTGCAGAACATCCGTAGATAAATGCCTGATTAAATTCACCCATTTGTTTTTCCTCCTGAAAATCTTTTTTGGTAGGTTTATCTTTAAGTTACTTATCTTCACTTAGTTTCTTTGTTACTTCAACATCACCGATTGCATTGGAGATGTAGGTCATGGTCAGCATACAGAATACATAGGTCTGAATCGCTCCGGAGAACAGATCGAAATATACATGCAGTACTGCGGGCCATCCGTATGCCACCTTCTGAAGCAGTCCGTATACAAGAGCCATCATAACCGTTCCGGAAAGCACGTTTGCGAACAAACGGAGGGACAAGGATACGGGAACCGCGAAATCACCGATTAAGTTAATCGGCAGCCACAGCGGGAACCACGGAGGCAACGGTGAACATTTGTCTTTCCAGATATCCTTCACGGAGTTGAAACGGAACTCGTTGATATGGATCAATAAGAAGGTCACAATACCGAGCGGAAGGGTTACGCCGTAATCCGCTGTCGGAGGTCGTAAGCCCAAGAGACCTGAAATATTCGAAAACAGAATGAAAATAAAGATGGTTCCGATGTAGTTTCGGAAGCCTCTTCCCTTGGATCCCATGGTTTTTCCGACCATGCCATCCAGGAATTCTACGATAATTTCAAGAAAATTCTGAAATCCTGACGGAATCTCGGTGGCTTTCTTGAATACATTTCCACCGATGATGAAGAATGCACAGAGTACAAGGACAACGATGAGAAGACAAACATGCGAGGTGGTAATATAAACGGTCTGACCGAAGAGCTGATAAGAAAAGACTTCATGTATCATGAAATCCACTTTGTCGCCCGGGTCAGCGGCCAGCAGATAATTCTGCAGCATATTTGTCACCTCCTTGTCTTGTCGATTTATCTATTCTTCGCTATCCGAGGTTGCTTCGGATTCTGCGGTATGATCTGATTCTGATTCGTTTTCCGTTTCCGGTTCCTTCGCTTCCAAGGCTTCCGGTGTCTCTTCCGTAAGTTCCTCTTCGGGATATTCCTTATCCGCAAAATACGGCGAAATACTCTTCGTAATCCTGTGAATGATCGGATTGCAGTAAGCCGCAAGTTTTGTCGAAAAGATTCCGAGGAAGGTTCCGATCGGGTTTAAAAAAGGTACCACGCACGCGATTGCGATTACCGCTCCGGCTATGAGAAGGCGAATGAGGGATGAACTGCGAATCCGTCTGTCTCCTCTTCCCTCGTCCAGATCATCCACCAGAAGGCGAATACTCCGGGCCATGTAGAAGGTAAGTCCGAGGGATGCCAGCCATCCGAATGTCACTCCCAGAAGATAGGCGATTTTGTTTTCGCAAAACCACACACCGCTTGCCGCAAAAATGATGCACCAGAACGTATTTCCTATCCACAATTCAATCAGCGTCGGTGTCATCTTTGCCCTTTTCTTTTCCCGCAAGGTCACGGTTTCTTACATCTTTTGAATCGTTTTGCAGCTCCTTTTTTACCAGGCGCCATACTCCCGTTCCTCCTGCCAGCGCTCCTATGAAAAACAGCGTGATGGCGAGAAACGAGGTTCCGAGCTTTTTGTCTAAATAATAGCCCAGAAAAAATAAAAGGCAGGTTGGGATTAGCATTGTAAGGCCAAACTGCGTAATGAATGCAATTTTACGGAAAACTTTTGCCATTTGCCCACACCCCGCTCACTTTATCCATTATATAAAAAGAAAAAAATAATGTCTATGTGGAAATTGCATTTTTTTGGAAAAAATACCTTGTCTTTCGGGGATTGTTTGTTATTTATCAAACGCAACAATCTCTTTCGGAAGTCATCTTATTTCGTTGTCAAAAATACCTGCCCGTGCTATGATTGGTTTAAGTATCGTTCAGCCCGCAATCGAAAAGAGGTACACTTATGGAACCTTTACGAATTTACCGGAAACGACTGATCCCAAATGAATGCATTCTGCTAAAAGACGACGTGGTTCTTCTGTGCAACGAAGAATTCATTGTCACGCGCTGGAAAACGCTCAAACCGCGCAAAGATTTTTCCCATGGATTTTCCGTATATTGTTTAAAAGAAGGCATAAAAGTCAGCAAGTTCTACAAGCCGGACGAGACCCTTCTTTACTGGTACTGCGACGTTGTGGATTACGACATCGATGTGGAGGAAAACACCTGCACAACGACGGATATCTTAGTGGATGTGGTGGTTTATCCGGATGGTTCCTCAAGAATTCTGGATCTGGACGAACTTGCGGATGCACATAAGCGCGGACTGATCGACGACGCTACCATGTACTCCGCCCTGCACCGTGCCGACAAACTGGTCAGCGACATTTATGCAGGCAAATTCAAAAAATACAAAGACCTGGTGGATTATCTCGAAAATAATCACGACAACCAGGAATCATAAATGGCATAAAGAAAGCCGCCGGAAATCCGGCGGCTTTTTCTGTTTCTAACGATAATTTAGGCTTTCTCTTTTTTGATGGAAATCAAAACGAGTCTTGCGAGTACCAGGAAAAGGACGGTAAACAAAACCAGAATTAGCCAGGACTTGATTAAGTGCCATTCCGTAAAATCGTAAAATTTTTCCGCATCGTGCGGAACCGGAAGGCCTTCCTGCTGCAGTCTCATCTGCAGGCTGTTTAAGTTTGCCGTGGTTCCGAAACCTTCCATACTCCAACGGCAGACCGCCAGCCAGGAAATCAGTTCCGTCGCTCCATCCAGCTTGAAAATCAGGCCGGAGAACAGGATCTGCGGCATCAAAAGAATCGGCGCCACCGTCATCGCACGGTCCGCATTCGTAAACAGGGACGATACAAAAAGTCCCATCGCCGTGGAAGCAACCGCGGTAAAGAAGGTGGTAAGGAAAAGCTCGTAGAACGATCCTGCCATCATTCCCTTGTCCGGTAAGCCGACCAGCAAAGCAAAAACGATGATAATCAAAAGGCTCTGGATGATGCACATGATTCCCAGCACCAGAATCTTGGATAACAAGTAGGCATTTAACGACAGCCCCGTCATATATTCTCGTTTTGTGATATTTCTCTCCTTACAAACTTCCTGAATGGCATTGAGCATGCCGACCCAGAATGCGGAACATGACAGCGCGAACAGCAAACTCTTCGTCATTTCGTATTGTTCAAACTGTTTTCCGTCGGCCACCAACGAAATCAAAACAGCCAGGATTGGTGCCTGGAACAGTAGCAAAAGCAATCGTTGTCGGTCGTTTACGACGAGTTTTAGGTAGCGGGCGCAAAGGACCGGTAACTGAAAACTCTTTTTGCCGGAGGAGGACGAAACGTTTCCGGAGGTCATCCTTGCCGGTCCGGATTTCGTTGCGGTCTGATCGTAGCGGGTTCTCCATGCCACTGCGTGGTCGTTGATCATGTTATAGACATCCACGACATCCGAAACACCGAAGAAACGAAGGGCCTCATCGTAGGAACCGAAGAAGCAGAGATTTCCGCCCTTGCCCATGAACAGGATTTTATCGCAAAGCTTCAGCTGAAGCGTACTGTGTGTTACCAGAATTACCGTCTTTCCGCCGTTTGCCATCTCGCGAAGCGACTTCATTAAATTACGTTCCGTTCCGGGATCCAGTCCGGAAGCAGGCTCGTCCAAGAAGAGAAGCTTCGGGTCGGAAAGAAGCTCTACGGCGATACTTGCTCTCTTTCTCTGACCGCCGCTCAGTGCCTTGATGTAGCTGTTTTTCTTTTCCGTCAGTTCCACGAGAGCGATTGCTCTGTTGATGGCAGCCTCACGTTCTTCCTTGGAGGCATCCTTCGGCAGACGAAGTTTTGCGGTATAGGAAAGCATGTCATACAAAGTGAGGTTGTCAAATACGATGTCGGACTGCGGAACGTAGCCGATCAGTTTTTTTAACGTATCGAAGTTCTGGTAGAGGTTGACTCCGTTGATGTATACATTTCCCTGTGAAGGCGGCAGATAACCGCACATGCAGTTAAGGATCGTCGATTTACCGGCACCGGAACCACCGATGATAGCCACCAGTTCACCGGGTTTGATATTGACGCTTACGTTGTTGCCGGTTACACATCTCTTTCTGCCTCTTCCGCGCGTAATTACGACGTTTGCCGTATCGACGGTAATACCGGTTTTGTAACAGCAGTAAGAAATTGAGTTTCCAGTGAAGATCAGCTTCGAGTTGGTGATGAAAATGACGTCTTTTTCATGGAGAAGCGCCTTTCCGTAAACGCGCTGATTGTTCAGAATGATTCCGTTCGTGCTTCCGTTATCGATGATAAAGTACTGTCCGTTCTCCATAACAACCCGGGCATGCAGTCTGGAAACGCTGATATGCGGAAGAACGATATCGTTGTTTGCGCTACGACCGATCCGGATTTCCTGTTTTCCCGCAAGCGGCAATGAATACCACTGGTTGCCAGACTCCTGCGAACCAAATACAAAAAGCACACCCGACTGCGTCGTCTGCACACGGTCGTCAATACGAATAAAATCACCGTCACATAAATCCTTGGAGCGGATAAAAATGTTGTTGTAAATCAATCCGTTCCGGCTCGGCTCACGCGTATATGCGCCCCTGTCTTCCATTACCCAGCGGCCACCCTTAAAAATGAAACAGCCGTGCTCTCTCGAAGCAAGCGGAGATGTCAATACGATGTCGTTTGACTCGCTTCTTCCGAAGGTAATGCATACCTTGTGGAAATCATTCAGCCAGAAACTGCGTGGCTGATTGCTTCCGTCAAAAACAGTCACAAGAATGTTATACGGAACCGTTGCCTGCTGCGGTGCAACCGGTGTGTATATTGTTCTGTCGATTTCACTCATGGTATCTTTCGGATTCCCTTCATAATGATTAAAATAGAAAAACTCATAGTATAGACGGATTTATTATACTCCCGGGTTATCTTTCTGAACAATATCAAAGTTTTTTGAAATTTAATTTATATTTAAAGTTCATTTAAGGTTCGACGGATATACTCATAACCATAGAATAAAAAGCCGGTTAGAAACCGGCAGTGACACAATCCATTTACTTCATATTTTCCATCCCCTTTTTCTCCGCCTCCCTGTACGGGAGGCGGTTTTTTTGAAAAGGTATTCTCGGTTCGCAATTCAACGAACAATTCTATCTGCAAAAACCCTCTTGTTTTTCCCGTAATATCATGGTATTATTATCCCACAATTATGGGAGGATTATTATGCCGCAAATTATTCCAATTAAGAATCTAAAAGACACTTCCAGCGTTTCCGAATTATGCCACAATACCACTGAGCCGATTTTTATTACCAAAAATGGCTACGGTGATATGGTTTTAATGAGTATGGAACTTTATGAAAAACTTGCGAAGCGCCTGGAATTATACAACGAAATAGCCATTTCCGAAGAACAGATAAAACAAGGGAAAACAAAGGATGCTCAAAAATCATTAACAGAAACAAGGAAAAAATATGGTCTATAATCTCTTAATCACAGAGAAGGCCGCCGGGCAAATAGACCAACTTACCGATTATCTGGTAAACACTCTAAAAAACCCCGATGCGGCCCTTCATTTTCTTGACGAACTCGATTCAATCTATCAACGTTTTAAAACAAATCCCTTTCAATTCCCCAAAGCATCTGATTTATTTCTCCCTGACAAAGAATATCGCGAAGCAATTCTCCTCAAAATGTCATATCGAGTTATTTTCCGTATTGAAGAAAAAACTGTTTACATTATCTGTGTATTCCATACACTAGAGGATTGCCTCGGTTAAAATCATGCCGGTCACATCTTCCATAACAATCGAATTTGGATTCTGTGTCTGCTGTGTTTCAGACGTTGTCTGCATATCTGTCGCCCGTGATGATGTGGCAGGCGTATTTGCCGCAGCAATTATCATCCCAACCAAAGCAAGAATTCCTCCGCCAACAAAACATGCTATTTTAATCGGCATGCGCTTATCTGCGCCCAGCATTCCACCCAAAAACTCCGTGCAGGCAGGAGTTATCGCTGCCGCTCCGAGAATCATCAGTATTGCACCTATCGGTGATACGGCAAATTCAACCAGTGCCATCAGGATAATGACACCTGCAACAATCCACTGCGCAATCGTGCCTTTCCGAAACAGTCTTTCGGTAAGGGACATTTCTTCCCAGCTCTTTGCCGGTTTCGTGAGCGCTGCCTGAACAGCTACCGGTTGCCCGGCATTGACTCCCGCCTGACCGGCTGCCGTACCCGCCTGAGCCAAATTCATCCCCGTCTGCTGCAAAGACACATCCTCTTCCACTTCCGGCTGATCCACAATAATACTGGGCCTTCCGGTCCAGGATGCATTGATTTCCACATATTCCTTGCTTTTCGGAACAATAAATGTCTTATTGTGGTTTATTTTTCCGATTTTAAGTACAATTACATGCTGTCCGGGCGGGAGACGAAATTTGAGTGTCTGACCGTCTGTCATGACATCCCTCTGCCTGGATGTTGCCAGCCTGACCACCATGCACACGTTTGGATTATTTGTAGTGTAGTGAACAATTAACGTATTTCCGGCCGGATCTGTTCTTTGGGCCCTTTTTTCCTCTTTTTCACGAAGTATTCTTGCTAGCCTTGCTTCCTCTTCTTTACGTTTCTCCGCTTCTGATTCCAGCCTACGATTACGTACATCAAAATCAATCTCCTGATAATCACAATATGGACAAGAATACACTTCATTGTCTTCCGAAACAAGTTTCCCTTTACATCTTGGACAAACCATACTTTTCATCGTATGATACCTCCCTTCTGTTTTTTTTCAATTTTAGCCCATTTTGTTCTATCTTTCAATGGTCACAAAGTCCGGTTATTATAATATTTTCGAGGATTTTTTAATGAAGAAATTAGAGCGATTGAGAAATTTAAGAGAGGATCACGATCTGACACAGAAACAGATTGGGGAAATCCTGAACATCTCCCAGCGTTCATATGCCCATTATGAGGCCGGAACAAGAGAGATTCCTATTGATATGCTGATTCGCCTCGCTGATTACTATAAAGTCAGTCTCGATTATCTTACAAGCAGAACAGATAAAAAATAATCCTCTGCTTCAAACCCCAGCCATGCAAAGGGAGGCGCATGACTGAGGTTTTTTTCAATCAAATTATTGTTCTTATTCCTGATAGACAAACAGAATTTTCTTATCTTTCCAGATGTCATCACTAAACTCAAATTCTATTTCCTTTGCGTTATCCGGAACAACAAAGAATGCTTTTCCTGTTGATTTTCTACCGGGCGATAACGTAGCGGACAGGTCTTCGTCAAGATTACAATACCAGTCACATTCATAGCCGTCTGCGTAACAATCAAAGGATGTCGATGCCACAATCTGATCGGATCCGGAAATATTCTCCACTTCTACCTCAATGTAAACTATTTTGGTATTCGGCTTCTGTTCATAGAACTCATTATCGTTTATATGTACTCCTTTGTTAAGGTATGTAACTTTCCAGTTCGATCCTTCCACAACATCTCCGACATAAAACTTCTTCCCGTCTTTATTTTTCTTTACACCGGTCTCTTCTTCCTCTTCCTCGCTGCTTTGTCCAAAAAGCTCTCCCCAGGAAAATGTTGATTCTTCTTCGGTAATCGTGGTTTGATTGTTATCCGCAACAATTGTGTTTCCCGAAGGAGTCTGTACTTCACGCAAACCTTCCATGATGCCGATCCCAAAAATCACCGCCGCGCTAAGCAAACCAACAACCGACAGAATAATGCCCACCAGACCCATTTTGTCTTTTTTTGTAACCAGTGCAATGATTCCGAATATAATGGACAGAATTCCCGGAATGATTCCGATTACCTTCCAAGATGTAGCAATTGCTATTATTCCCAAAACAAGTGAAGCAACTCCCATAATCTATATCCTCCTCTCCGAAATATATTTCCGAATGATAGAAATATCATAACAAATACGTAGTTATTGCGTTTCCACCGCCATGGTGGCAATTTCATTTTTCACTTTTTGAAAAATACCACTCTCTCCTTTTCACTTATTGTCATGGATGGTTTTATTTACCCGCGGTATATTATCTACAATCCTTCAGGGAACGCTGAAGGGGAGCGTAAAAGGGCAAACATATATCACCAAAAGGAGGGTTGAATATGCCATTCAAAACTATTGCAGGAATTGCAATCGCAGTTGTAGTATTCGTAATATTCTTCTTCATCGGTTATGTGAAGGCGCCTCCTGACATGGCGTACATCATTTCCGGTATGCGAAGAAAAGCCAGATTTGCAATCGGTAAGGCAACGATTCGTGTTCCGTTCTTTGAAAGACTGGACAAGTTGAATTTAAGATTGATCCCGATTGATGTAAAAACATCCAATGCGGTACCTACCGCGGACTACATTAACATCAACGTGGACGCAACCGTAAACGTAAAGATCAGTTCCGAGCCGGACAAATTGCACCTGGCAGCGGAAAACTTCTTGAACCGTCCTACCGAATACATCGCCAGCGTAGCCAGAGAAGTACTCGAAGGCAACGTTCGTGAGATCGTAGGTAAGATGAAACTCGAAGAAATGGTTTCCGACCGTCAGAAATTCGCAAACCTGGTAAAGGAAAATGCGGAGCCGGACCTTGCAGCCATGGGACTCGATATCATTTCCTTCAACGTTCAGAATTTTGTGGACGGAAATGAAGTAATTGAAAACCTTGGTATCGACAACATCGTAAAAATCAAAAAGGCAGCAGCCATCGCACGTGCTGAAAGCGAAAGAGACATCAAAGTCGCTCAGGCAAATGCAGACAAAGAATCCAACGATGCAAATGTCGCTGCACAGACCGAAATTGCAAAGAAACAGAACGAACTTGCAATCAAACGTTCCGAACTCCAGATGGACGCCGACACCAAAAAGGCTATGGCGGACGCTGCATACGAAATTCAGAAAGAAGAGCAGCGTAAAACCATCGAAATCACAACTGCCAACGCAGACATTGCTCGTCAGGAACGTGAGATTGAGTTGAAACAGAAAGCGGTTGCCGTAAAGGAACAGGCTCTGGAAGCAGAGGTTAAGAAACAGGCCGAAGCTGATAAGTATGCTGCACAGCAGAAGGCAGACGCAAGCTTGTATCAGCGTCAGAAAGAAGCCGAGGCTCGTCAGTTCGAAGCACAGCGCCAGGCAGAAGCTAAAAAAGCACAGGCTGAAGCTGATCGTTTCGCAAAGGAACAGGAAGCCGAAGGTATCCGTGCCGTAGGTGAAGCCGAAGCTGCTGCCATCGCAGCCAAAGGTCTTGCGGAAGCGGAAGCTATGGAAAAGAAAGCCGAAGCTTATGCGAAATACAACAAGGCAGCCGTTGCCGAAATGATGATCATGGTACTTCCCGAGATTGCCGAAAAGGTTGCAGAACCTTTAGGACAGATCGACAAGATCACCATCATCGGCGGAGGCGAAGGCGGAGCCAATGGTGTAAACCAGGTTGCCGGAAATGTGCCTGTAGTAATGGCTAAGGTTTTTGAAAGCATGAAAGAAGCTACCGGCATCGATCTTGCATCCATCATCAACGCGGAATCCTATGACGCTAAGGTAAATCGCAACATTAACCTTTCCGGACTGGAAGACGTAAACCTTGTGGTAAATAATCCTGCACCCGCAGAAAGCTGACAGCTAACTACCGCGCATCGTCCCAATATATATGAAAAGGGCCCCGAAGAAATTCGGGGCCTCTTTCGTGTGTATGATTATTTCTTTACTCTTCGCGTCTTAACTTAATCAGCAATCCGGCAAACATGAAGTAAATGATTGCGGTTAAAAGTATCGTGAGGAAATCCAGCACTCTGCGTCCGACCATACTGCCAAATCCGCCGAAAACCATTCCGAGCGCCATCGTACCGCCAACTCCTCCCACTAAGGAAAGAATGGAATAGATCACGATAAATACGCCGAAAATGATCATCAGCACTGCAGGGAACATAGTGGACGGCCAACTGGTTTTCTTTCCCTGTAAGCGACGGTTGAAACGGATTCGAATGGAGTTAAGCTTAAATCGAAGGATAATCCAAAGAACCATCATTACCCAGCCAAGCAAAATCAAAAGAATAGTCGCTCCGATCAATCTTCCGTCAATATCAACTCCGAAATACCACAGGATTTCTTCCAAAAAGTAACTTCCGGCCATTGATGCAATCGTACCGATCAGATATACCGACGCTACTATAAAAGATAATACGATATGGAAACAACCGGCAACAATCCCGACGGTAATACCGCCCGTTGCTGCAATTTCTCTCTTTTTGGCAGATCCCCAGGTAATCCATCCTTCCAGTACCATCGGAAGATATGACAGGGTAATAAAGAACTGAAGCATAACCGACCAGCCGGAATAATAGAATCCATCCGCTGCATACATAATGGATGAAATAAGCGAAAACAAAAATGCCAGAGAGGACATAATTGCGAGCGTAAGTACCAGCGGAGATTTAAAACCGCTTACAGGCATAGGTTCCGGTTGATAAAAAGGAGACGCCTGCTGATATACGGGAGCCGCATAACTTGCCTGCTGAGGCGTTGCATAACCCACCGGATTGTTCATCGGAATGTTGTTGACCGGCAGGTTGTTCATCTGCATACCGCCGCTCATGGGATCATAGCCGTAATCCGGCACCGGCTGTATTCCACCCATGGAATCATATCCCATTCCGCCGTTGTTTGCCGGTCCGTTCTGGTAAGCGTTGTAATCCATTCCCGGGTTAAATCCCTGGTCTACCGGTGCGCCATACCCCTGATTCATCGGAGCATTGTAATAGCCCGTCTCGGGACCATAACCTTGGTTGTTCATTGGAACGTTCCCGTCGGGTCCGTATCCGTAAGGATAATTACCATCCATCCTTTTTACCTCCTAAACATTTTATATTTTATTTAATAAAAAATGTGTCCGCCGATAATGGTTCCCTGCATGCCCTCCAAAGGAGTTCTGAAGTACAGACAGGTTCCTACGTTACTCATGCCGGCCATGGCCTGATCCGCTGCCTGATAGCAGGATGCTGTTGCACGGTTTTCCGCAATTGCTACCGCAAGTCTTCCGCTTCCCGCGGGAGAAAACTGATACGGCTGATAGATAACACCCGATACGGAGTTCGGATATCTGCTGGAAAGCACACGATTAATAACAACCGCGCCGACTGCCAGCTGTCCTTCATACGGTTCTCCGCCGGCCTCGCAATAAATGATGTTGGCTAAAAGAACTCTGTCTCCCTCTTCAAACGTTACCTGGGAAATATCTCTCCAGGCTGCTGCCTGCGCAGCTCTCGAAAGGGCAAGTTCTCGTTCGTACTGTGCTCTCAATGCGGCAATGTCTGCTTCCTGCTGCTTGATTTCCAGCTCTTTTGCGGCAATTTCCGCTTCGTATTCCTTGATTTCCTGATTGGCGGTGTTGATCTGTGCCTGATACTGAGCCACATAATCTCCGGTCGTCTTGATCAATTCGTTGATACGATCCTGTTCCGCCTGAATCTCTTCTTTGAGTTCTTCGAGTTCGGCACGCTCTTCCTCGAGCACCTCCTCTTTTGCGATGACCTCTTCCTTCATTTCCTGATATTTATCAAGCATACGGCTGTCATATTCCGCAACCATACGAAGGTAGTCGGTATTATTCAAAAATGAACTGAAGCTCGAACTTCCGATCAAAATCTCCAGATAGGTCTCCTTCGGAGCCTCGTAAGAAGCCTTAAAGCGCTTCTTCATCGCCTCGTACTGCGCTTCTTCGGTCGCTTTTGCCTCTTCCAGTTCCTTTAAGGTTTCATCGATTTCCTGCTCTTTTGCCGCAATCTTAGACTCCACGGCTTCCATACGGTCCGCGGCTTCGCCAAGTTCGGTGTTGAGCTCATTCAGTTTTGACTTCAGGTCGCCCTGCTTAACTTCCAGCTGTTCTTTTTGCTGTTCCTGCTGCTGTTTTTGCTCTTCCTGCTGTTTCTTCTGCTGTTCGCTTTGCTGTTTTTCCTGTTCCTTCTGCTTGATTTTTTCCATCGTGGAAGAAGGCGTGTCCGCTTTTGCGGGCAGCATCGGAAGCGAAGAAATCGCCAGTACAAAAACGACTGCCAGAGCGACTGCTTTTCCCTTAAACTTTTTCATTTTAAACGTCAATCTTAATCTCTCTTCCGGAGTGTACATATTGCTTGTATTCTACACCTGCAGCATCAAACATGCGCTTGCTCGCGATATTCATCGGAGTTCCTTCATATTTGTCGCTGTCGTAAATTACCGTTTTGATTCCGGCCTGAATGATGGCCTTAGCGCATTCGTTGCAGGGGAATAAGGAAACATAAAGTTTCGATTCTTCCAGGCTTCCTCCGCGATAATTCAAAATGGCGTTCAGCTCGCTGTGTGCCACGAAAGGATATTTTGTTTCCAGATCGCTTCCTTCCCTTGCCCAGGGAAACAGTTCATCGGAACAGCCGTTGGGAAATCCGTTATATCCCACCGAAAGAATACGGTTGTCCGAACCTACAATACACGCACCAACCTGGGTGTTCGGGTCCTTGCTTCTTTCTCCGGACAAAATCGCAATCCCCATAAAATACTCATCCCAAGAAATATAGTCCTGTCTTTTCATACGCTTCTCCTTCCCTTTTTACACAAACCCCTGTTACGTAATTACTTGGTTCCGAAAATTCTGTCACCGGCATCCCCTAATCCCGGGACAATATATGCCTGCTCGTTCAAATGCTCATCCAGTGCGCCGATGAACAGATCCACATCGGGATGTGCCTCCGTCATCTTCTTTACACCTTCGGGAGCGGCGATGATACACATGAAATGAATCTTCTTGCAGCCTTTGTCTTTTAACATCTGAATGGCTGCCACGCTGGATCCGCCGGTTGCAAGCATGGGATCCACTACAAAAACTTCTCTCTCGGAGCAGTCTGCCGGAAGCTTGCAATAATACTCTACCGGCTCATGTGTTTCGGGATCGCGGTATAATCCGATGTGTCCGACTTTTGCGGTGGGAATCAGGGCAACCATACCGTCCACCATGCCGAGACCTGCTCTTAAGATCGGAATAATTGCCAGTTTCTTTCCCTTTAATTCCTTTACGGTCGTCTTGCAGATCGGTGTTTCGATTTCCACATCGGCAAGCTCCAGATCTCTGGTTGCCTCATAGCAGATCAACATTGCGATTTCGCTGATGGTCTCACGGAAATCCTTCGTTCCTGTGTCCTTTCTGCGGATGTAACCGATTTTGTGCTGGATCAAAGGATGATCCATTACTACTACTTTTGCCATAGTATTCCCTCCATTTCCCCCTATATAAGATACGTTTTTATATGATAGTCTTTACGGATTAATCTTCGATTTTGTCCACGCGGCGCTGATGACGTTCCTCGTTTGAAAACGGTGTATCAAAAAAGGTATCCGTGATGTTTAACGCGAGCCCTTCTCCTACGATTCCGGCTCCCATAACCAGTATGTTTGCATTGTTGTGGAGTCTCGTTAAGGAAGCGGATAACGAATCTGAGCAAAGTGCGGCGCGTACGCCCTTTATTTTATTTGCCACCATGCTCATTCCGATTCCGGTGGTACAGATCAAAACTCCGAACTCGCACTCTCCGTCCGCAACTGCCTTAGCTGCCGGCTTTCCGAAATCCGGATAGTCGCAGGAGGATTTGTCATAACATCCGAAATCCTTTACTTCATATCCTTTTTTCTCAAGATGGGCTTTGACTTTTTCCTTTAAATCAAATCCGCCGTGATCGCTTGCGATCGATACTTTCATTATGCTTCCTCCCACAAATTGATGATCTTATGGCCGGCCGCCTTTAACAATCGATTCATGATGGCCACGTGAAGACCGGTTCCGGAAAAACTCTCCGAAGAAATGATTTCCACGCCCTCGTCATCAAACTCCCTGAGGATTCGATATAGTGAAGCCGCTACTTCCTCTTCGTTTTCCCTGCTGCCGATCACCTTCACACTGTCGGCTTTATACAAATCCGCGCATTCGCTTGTCGCGATAACGCCGGTTTTTCTTCCTTTTTTCGATGCCTCTTCGGAGCGGGCATTGATGGAAGAAATCACTTCTTCCTTATTTCCCTCAAAAATGACCAGCTCCCCTTTCGGCGCATAATGCCGGTATCTCATTCCGGGCGCTTTCGGACGATCCGTTGCATTTCCGTTTAAGATCGTCGGATCCGTCGCCACCTCTCCGAGGACTTCCTCGAGCATCTCTTTCGTGATGTATCCCGGTCTTAAAATCATCGGAACATCACCTGTTAAATCCACAATCGTCGACTCCAGGCCAATCGGAATGTCTCCTCCGTCAATGATCGCATCGACTCTTCCGTCCATATCCTGCACCACATATTTGGCAATCGTGGGGGACGGTTTTCCGGAAAGATTTGCAGACGGTGCCGCAATATATCCGCCTGCCGCTTCGATAAATCTCTTCGCCACGGGATGGGAAGGGAATCTTACCGCCACGGTATCCAGACCGCCCGTGGTTTCCTTCGGAACCAGGTCGGACTTTGGGAAAATCATGGTCAGCGGTCCCGGCCAGAACTTTTCAGCCAGTTTTTCCGCCGCCTCCGGAATATCTTTTACAAGAGGCTTTAAATCCTCTAATTTTGCAATGTGTACGATGAGCGGATTATCGGACGGTCTTCCCTTTGCCGCATAGATTTTTCTGGAAGATTCCGGATTTAGGGCATCTCCGCCCAATCCGTATACGGTCTCCGTCGGAAAAGCAACAAGGCCGCCGCGTTTTATAATCTCTCCGAGAGTTTCCATTTCGGGAACAAGCGGATTTTCCTGTGTAATTCGATAAACAGCGGTTTCCATTTTTCTCTCCGTCCGGTCTTATTCTTCCGAACCCAACGCTCCTGCCATGTACTGTTCAAAAACATCCCAAACGTCCGGTGTCTCCATACCGAGTTTCCACTCTGCCACGCCGGCAAGTTTGTATTTTTCCATAATGTTTAATTTCACTTTCAAAGATTCGGCATCTTCCATCCAAATCTGGCAGGTCTTTCCGCCAACTACGGCTTCTCCGTAGTTCTGGCAGGTCTCGTTGTCCCATACGGGAGTGATTCCGACCTGCGCGATCCACTCAGCCTGGGTAATCATGCTGATGGTGTCGCTGCCGACCTTTCCTTCGTCATTGGTTCTCCAGATTCTGGTATAGAAAGGCACTGCATTGATGACCTTCTCTGCAGGTACTTCATCCAGTGTTTCGCGGATACCGCGTTCCACGTAATTGATACTTGCAACGCTGCCGGCGGTATTGGAAGAAGCCCAGTGCTCGTCATAACCCATGATAATAACGTAATCTACTACATTTCCCTGCTCCTTTCGGTTGTAAAAACCGGTAACGGAAGCAAGTGCATAGTTGTCTACCGAAAGGAAGATTCCCTCTTTATGTGTTTCGATGGAAAGTTCTCTCAAAAACTGAATGAATGCCTCTCCGCCGTCGGAAGAAACCTTCTCGAAGTCAATGTTGATACCGTCGATTCCGTTCTCCTTTGTCCTGGTAATCATCTCCTCGATCAGCTGATTACGTAAGGTGGAGGATTCCATGATGGCATCAATTTCCACATCATAGTCCACGTCCGTCCAGACAGCCCAGACCTTCATGCCTTTTTCATGCGCTCTTTCCACATACTGTGCAGCCGGAAGTGCCTTGATTTCCACGGCACCGGTATCTCCGATCACAACACGGAAAAGTGTGGGAGCCATGACGTTGACGCTCTTTACGCTTGCCGTATCGTTCGTAAAATGCGTTGCGGGATCGGCAAAAACCTGATGGAATGCCATGTTGATTTTTCCGTCAAAAGCAAGGGATGTATATTCCAAAGGAATCGAAACCGTCACACCGGCCATCATATCCGTAACGGCATCTGTGACTTCATACTGCTTGATTTCCACGTATCCGATGTAGCCTCTGGCATCGATTACTTTCGCCCAGTCTTCCATCTCTTCCAATATGAAGATTTCTTCGCCTTTTGCAAGATCATCGAGAATCGGCGACTTGATTCCGCCCTTTTCACGAACTGCCGAATCAACCGTCATGGTAGCGGAATTTCCCGCGGGTGTTGTCGTGTAGATCAGGATATATCCCGGATCAGCATATACGTCATACTTGATTGCGGTAAATAATTTTACATATTCCAGGGCAAAATAAATCTTTGCGTCCTCGCCCTTTCCTTCTTTTACAACCGGCGCGTAGTCTACGTCGACTTTCTCTTCTTTGGTCAGATAATACTTGAAATCGTCGCCGATCATGCACTTTACGGTTTCGGTCGCGGTCGTATATAATACGGAACTTTCCTTTTCACTGATAAAGAAGTGATCCGTAAAATGCTCTTTTACAAAATCCGCGCTGAAATACGGTTTTCCGTCTATCAGTTTGGCCTTTTCCGCCATTTTTTCCGCATTCAGAATAACGGAAAGTTTTCCGTTTTCCGTAGCGAAGTATTCATTTAAATCCGCACGATCCGTGCCGTAAGAGTATTTCTCCAAAAGTTTCTGGCCATAGAAAGCGCCACCGACGATTACGATAAGTAAAACGGCAATCAGGACGGGAAGGATCTTCAAAAAGACTCCCTTTCTCTTTTTTGCCTTTATTTTCTTCTTAGCTGATTTCTTCTTTTTATTCTTTTTGATTTCCTGTTCTTCCATTTTTCCTCCAAGAACCCCCTCTAAGCCAACTTACATTATAACAAATTCTTCCCGTGCAGTCATCACCATTTTTTCGTTTCCCGATTGTATCAGTTCGGGACGGTTCAAGGGACATAAAGTGAGACCGACGGGAAGAATCCTGTTCTTGGGTTTCATCATAGGAGGGGACGAATCCAAAAGGAACCCGTGATGTTAGTCCAAACCTATGAAAAACAGATCATACAGCTGTTTCGGAAAATACCAGTGCAATAAAAAAATCAATAATTAAAAGCAGTTCTATTCTGAGTTAGTGTTTGTTTATTTATTTGGAAATATGTCGGAAATGCAAGTACGGAATCGCACGTTGCTTTGTAAGACGCTTACGGAGAACCCGCAAGCCAAGGTAAAATCTGGTTTTCCCTCGCCTCCCTTCCGGTAAAAAATTTTCCGAAACGGCTGCTGGTTTTTATGGTATAATAGGGGTAGGGAAAAAGCAATATCGGTTTTCCGTCATTTTTCACAAAAAAATCGAATTTTCCTGCTTTTTTCGATTGACGGACCTGAAAAAAGTGAGTATGATTGAAAATCAACCAAAAAAGGTGTATATTTACACAAATAACAGACGAGGAGGTAATGGCGAATGAAAATTGAAAAAATTAACGAATCCCAGATACGCTGTATCCTCACGAAGTCGGAATTGGAAATGCGCGATTTGAAATTAAGCGAAATTGCGTATGGTACCACAAAAGTAAAGAAGCTGTTTCAGGATATGATGCAGCTTGCTTATGTACAGTGCGGTTTTGAGGCAGACAATATTCCTTTGGCCATCGAGGTGGTTCCCTACAAGGATTATGCTTCCATCACCGTTACCAAGGTAGAAGACCCGGAGGAACTCGATACGCGTTATTCGCGTTTTGCTCCCAATGTGGAGGCAAAAGGCGGTCTTCTTTCCGAGCTCGATAAATTGTTCCGCAGTATTACATCCGGCATTCCGATGCCCGTCGGAGATGACATTCCTCTTCCCGACAGTTCGGATGATGACTCTTCCGGCAGCGAAAACGAAGTTTCCATGGGCAGCGTCACCTTCAAGGAAGCCGCAAACCGCTATTTCTATTTCGACTGCATTGAAGATTTGTTTGCACTCTCTTCCGTAATGGATTCGTCCGTATCGGTTAAGAGCACCCTTTATAAGAGCAGAAATAAACGTGACGAGGGAACCTATCTGTTGGAGATTATCAGAGACGGTATGCCGGAGCAGCAGTTCAAAGATGTCTGCACCCTTACTTCCGAGTACGGTTCGCTGGCATCCACGGTTGAAACCTTCCCTTACTACGTAACCGAACATTACGACATCCTTCTGAAGGAAGATGCGTTGGACCTTTTAAAGGCCGTATAATCAGGGATTCCAAATGAAACAAAAACGCAGGAGTTTTTCTCCTGCGTTTTTTATTGGCCGCGCCTTCCTCCCTCTCGATATTTTTGCAAAATCGTGGTAGAATAAGGGCGGATTATTATGTGAAAAAGAGGACTGAAATGCAAAACAAATTAACAAAAACAGACTACATTCTTCCAAGCAGAAGCGACTGGAACGCCGAACTCGGTCTGGCAGATACAATTGATATCTTCATGGACATGGCAATGGAACATGCGGAACTTTTAAAGATCGGCATCTCCGAATTCAACCCGAAGCGCCTGTTCTGGGTGGCTGCGAAGACTAAAGTCCACTTCAACCGCCCCGTAAAAATGGCCGAAACCGTATCCTTCTCTACCTGGCCCCAAATGCCCGGTAAAATCAAAGGAGACCGTCAGTACAGTTTCTGCACGGGCGACGAGGTTCTCGGCTACGGCAAAACCGAGTGGGTTGTCATCAACTCCGATACAAAAGCCATCCAGAAACTGGACGGCATCTATCCCGCAGAATTGGAATTCTGCACCGATCCCGGAGATCCGGAAGACTTTGACCGGCTTCGCGATTTCAAGGACGGCGAACCTTTCGGTGAGTACAAAGTCCGCTGCGTTGACATCGACTACGGTCTTCACATGAACAACGTTGCATACGTACGTGCCATCGAAGGTCTTTTTTCCTCGAAAGAATGGGATGAGCGCGCTTTTCGCGATTTTCAGATCGATTACAAGAAGTCCTGCTACGAGGGAGACACTTTGATTTTTACAAAAAAAGAAGAAAACGGTGCCTGCTACTTAAAGGGCGCCCTGGAAGACGGAAACACCATTGTGCTGGCCAAACTTTCATAATTTCCTATAATCCATAATCGAAAGGATACTGCCATGGAAACGAAAACACTTCGTGCATTACTGGAAAACCTCTCTTATACCCTGATTCAGGGAGACCTTGACCTGCCCATCACCGGCGTCTGCATGGACTCAAGAAAAGTGGAGGAAGGCAACCTCTTCATCTGTATCTCCGGCTATCAGACCGACGGACACACCTATATCCCGATGGCCCTTGAAAAAGGTGCCAAAGCATTGGTTGTGGAAAAGGACGTGGAAGTACCGGCCGACATCGCCGTCATCCGCGTGGAAGATGCGCGTATCGCTCTGGCACTGCTTTCCGCAGCATGGTACGGACATCCTTCCAAAGAAATGTGCGTGATCGGCCTTACCGGAACCAAAGGTAAGACCACAACCGCCCACATGATCAAGAAAATCCTCGAAGAGGCCGGCAACAAAGTCGGTATGATCGGAACCAACGGGGCCTTCATCGGTGGCGAAAAGGTCGGTGTTGAGATCAAAAATACCACCCCCGAATCCTTCGATTTACAGCACATTCTTCGCATTATGAAGGACGAAGGCTGCACCCACGTGGTTATGGAAGTCTCCTCTCAGGGCCTGAAATTAAACCGCGTACTCGGCATCGACTTTGACTATGGTGCTTTCCTGAATCTTTCTCCGGACCACATTTCCGAGAACGAGCATAAGACCTTCGAAGAATACAAAGAATGCAAAATGATGCTCTTTTCCATGGTGAAAAAATCCGTCATTTTCTTGGATAACGAACACAGTGCGGACTTCTTAAAAGTCGCTCCGAATCCGACCACGGTTTCCTTAAAAGGCGAGGCGGATTACTCCGTAAGCGACATTCACAATCTCTGGGACGGCTCGATGTTCGGCGTAGAGTTTTTGCTTCATCGCCCGGATCAGACTTCCGAAGCCATCCGTGTGGCCATGCCCGGATATTTTAACGCGGAGAACGCAGCCATTGCCTGCGCACTGACCTCCCTCGAAGGTGTAGATGCGGCAACCCAGGATGCGGCCCTGAAAAACGTCAGCGTAAAAGGACGTACGCAGATCATTCCCGAAGCACTTCCGATTGCCTGCATGGTCATCGACTATGCACACAATGCCTTCAGTTCCGAATGTGTTCTGCAGATGCTTCGTGAATACAATCCCAAGAGACTTATCGCCCTCTTCGGCTGTGGCGGAAACCGTGCAGTGGCCAGACGAATCGGCATGGGCGAGGTTGCCGGACGAATGGCGGATCTTTCCGTTATCACGATGGACAATCCGAGAAACGAACCGATGTCCGAAATCAACAAGGGCATCATTGAAGGCATCAACCAGCATAACGGAAAATACATCTGCATCGACGACCGCAAGGAAGCCATCGCTTATGTCCTCGAAAATGCCGAACCCGGAGACATCATCGCCCTCCTTGGAAAAGGTCACGAAACCTACCAGGAAATCGAGGGCAAACGCTATCCGTTCAGCGAGGAAGAAACCATCCTCGAGTGGTTGAAAGAGCACAATATCGGACAGGTTGACGAAAAATGAAAAGACCGATATAATACAATTCGCAGTGACGAAAGGGGTTCGCGATTACTTCGCAGTCTCTCACTCACACGCTTTAATAAAGCGTGGGCTAAATCGCTTCCGTGAATGGCAGTTGGCTGCCCGGGATAAGCGGCGTTTAAGCATGGGTCTTGCGCGACGGAAATCTACGAACCGTGTCAGGTTGGGAACAAAGCAGCACTAAGTAGAATCTTCCGGGTGCCGCAAGGAAGCCTTTGCCCAGCAGGCTGTCCCGGTAACGCAGCTGTCATTCCCGGAGGCGATTTGAAAAAGCACCGACAAATGTCGGTGCTTTTTTGATGGAAAACGATTGTGTTGTCACTCATTAAGGCACAATATTATACGGGTGCAAGCTTGAAATAAACCAGAATGCCATCACCCGGAACCGGATAATCTGCCAGGTATTCACTTGCACTCACCTCAACCACAGGTTCTTCTGCTTCCGAGGCCGTTTCTGATTTACTTTTTCTTATTTGCTACCAGTATCGCAACGCTTCTGCCTTCCATGGAAAGGTTGTTTCCTTTTACGGTAAAGGTATTTTTCTCACTGGTTGAAATCTCCATTTCCCAGGAGTAGCCGCCCGGAATTTCCGGAAGGATGAAGGTTCTGTCTTCCCAGTGCATGTTCATTGCAAGGAAAACGATATCATCACCGCGTTTCTTCTCATCATATCCGGTAAAGAGGATTCCCACTTCTCTCGTATCCCCTTCAAACACACCGTTCCAGGGCATCCGGTTATGCGGACTGATTCCGGGCAGACCGCAATGCGATGCAGGCATTCTGCCGCGGATGACCGGATGTTTCTTACGAAACGCAATCATCTTTTTGACGAACTTGAACAGTTCTTTGTTATTCCTGTAATCCTCCCAGTCCAGCCAGGAAATTTCGTCATCGTGGCAGTATGCGTTATTGTTTCCCTGCTGTGAATTGCCGAACTCATCACCGGAAAGGAACATAACCGCACCGCGGGAACAAAGCAAAACCGCAAATGCGTTCTTTTGCATTCTTTCGCGAAGTTTTAAAACCTCCGGATCGGACGTTTCGCCTTCCACACCGCAGTTCCAGGAATTATTCTCATCGCTTCCGTCCGTATTGTTCCAGCCGTTGGATTCGTTATGTTTCTCGTTATAACTGTATAAATCCTTCAGCGTAAATCCGTCGTGACAGGTTAAGAAATTCACGGACGCGTTCCGTCCGCGGAAATTCGGATTATAGATATCCTCGGAACCGGAAATTCTCCGGTAAGCAATCTCTCCGTAGCCCGCATCGGATTTTAAGAAATGCCTCATATCGTCGCGGTATCTGCCGTTCCACTCCGCCCAGCGCTTCCACGCAGGGAATTTGCCGACCTGATATAATCCGCCCGCATCCCAGGCCTCCGCAATCAGTTTTACCTTACTTAAAATAGGATCATAGGCAAGACTTTCAAGCAACGGCGGCTCTTCCATCGGGGATCCGTCCTCGGCGCGTCCGAGAATCGATGCAAGATCGAAACGGAAACCGTCCACACGGTACTCCACAACCCAATAGCGCAGACAGTCCAAAATCATCTGGCGCACGATCGGATGATTGCAGTTTAGCGTATTGCCGCAACCGCTGAAATTCATGAATTTTCCGTCGGGCGACATCATATAATACAAGCTCTGGTCATATCCCTTAAAAGAGAATGTCGGTCCTTCTTCATTGCCCTCCGCAGTATGATTAAATACCACATCCAGAATGACTTCAATTCCATTTTCGTTCAAAGCCTTGATCAGCTCTTTTAACTCATCCCCTTCATGATTATGCTCCACAACCGAAGCATAACTCGTATTCGGTGCAAAGAATGAAACCGTATTGTATCCCCAGTAATTCAGAACACGCTTGCCGTTCACATCGCGCACCGCCTCAAGCTCGTCGAACTCAAAAACAGGCATCAGTTCCACGGCATTTACACCAAGCGACAGAAGGTACGGAATCTTTTCTTTTAATCCGGCAAAGGTTCCCCGGGCCTTCTCGGTTACCCCGGAATTCGGATTGATCGTAAACCCTCTGACATGCGCTTCATAAATGATCAGATCCTTGAAATCCAGATTCGGTTCCACAAAAGCGCCCCAGTCAAAATCCTCTTCCACCACACGCGAACGATACGTGAAATCCTCCCTGGGTTTATCGCCCCATTTGCTCTGACCGGTCACGGCCTTGGTATAAATATCAATTAAAAAGGGAGTTTTGATGATTTTCGTACCGGATAAATCCCACTCGACGATCCGGTAGCAATATTCGAAATCTTCGATCTTTAGACCGTATACGACGATGGAATAGGTATTGCCGATACGATATTCCTCGGGAATGGGAATGACGGCATACGGCTTTTTCTCCATCGGATGGAAAAGGACCAGCTCACAGCCTAGCGCATGCACGGAATGAATCGTAAAATTCACGCCGCCCGGTACCGTAAACGCACCGTTCATCAGATAATTTCCCGGTCTTACGTCAAATCCGGCAATATGATCCACTGCCTGTTTTTTACCCATATATAAACCCCCTTGATATCTTTATTGGCTCGCACATTCGCATCACGAATTCCTCGAGGCTCGATTCAATGTTTATGATTTGTTTCCTTCTTCGTTCGAATGTACATTGCAACCGCCACAGAAACAATTATGATATATCCCAATACACTGAATAAATCGGGCAACTGCCCTAAGAAAAGCATACCCCAAATTGCCGCAAAAATCACCTGCGAATAATCATAAACCGATATCTCTTTGGCAGGTGCATAGGTGTATGCGGCGGTTACAAGAAACTGTCCTCCACTGGCCGAAATGCCGGTGAGTAACAGGAAAATCCACTGTTTTAACGTCATCGGAACATAGGTAAATGCTACGATGGGTCCGAGAAGTATTACGGAAAATGCCGAGAAGAAAAATACAATCAGGGCCCCCGGCGTATCTTCCATGCTACCGAGTCTTCTGACGCAGGTATAGGCAACGCCGGCACCAAGACCTCCGCAAACACCGATGATTGCGGGAAATACCTGCAGTCCGAAGGATGGTTTTACGATAAACAAACTTCCGGCAAATGCGATCACAACCGCAGCCCACTGATACCATTTTGCCTTCTCTTTTAAGAAAATGGCTGAGAATACAATCGCAAAAAACGGTGCCAGTTTGTTCAACATGCTCGCGTCGGAAATGTTCATATGGTCGACGCAGTAAAAGTTACAAAGAAGCCCGGCCGTTCCGAATGCCGCTCTTCCGAGGAGCAGCGGGAAGTTCTTTTTCGTGATTTTTGCAGGCTTCGTTTTTTTCTCTTTTAACAGAATGGCGAGAGCTAAGAATAACGCAATGGCGTTTCGGAAAAAACCTTTTTGCCAAAAGGGCAGATCCCCTGCCAGATGAAGAAAGAGGTTCATCGTAGCAAAGCAGAATGCCGATCCGACAATGCAGATTATTCCTTTGTAGCTCCTCTCAATTTTCATCAAAAAACTCCCGAATCTTTTTTTCCGTCGCTTCGACGGAACCCTGAATCATTACTTCGCTTCCGCCTCCGCGGCCGCCCAGGGCATCTTTGATTGCTTTGGCATAATCACGAAGGGACTCTTTTTCATCCGCTTCTTTCCTGCCGCAGACATAGCGGTATCCTTCTTTATCGTTTCCGCGGAATCCGCAAAGAATACCATTGTATGTTTTCAAACATTCGTTGATGACGTTTCGTACCATCACTTCATCCGCATCCTTCATAAAGAAGCAGATGGCCGGATCATTGCCGGGAAGAAGACCTGCTGTCTTATCTTCGATGATCCGCTTAATCTTTTCTACATACAGTCCTGTGATCTCTTTTTTCAGTTCCAGAATTTCCGTATGCATGGCATTGGTTTTTGTCGCATAGTCTTCCGCGAATTTCGCAACTTCCTCGCGCTTTGCGGAGAAGAGTTTCATCAGTTTTCTCTGCTCTTCATCCAGGCGGACATAGTCTTCGTACGCGTCACGGCCTGCAATCAGGGTAAGACGCGTTCCGCCCCTGTGCGGCATGAAATCAACCACCTTGATAACACCGATCTCACCTGTGGTATGAAGGGCCGGTGCACAGCAGGCACACATATCATACCCTTCGATTTCCACCAGTCGCACGCCTTCCGAAAGTTCGAGTTTACTGCGAAATTCCATTTTTTCAACTTCTTCGGCACTCGGAAAATGAACCTTCACGGGAACGTTTTCCCAAATGACTTCATTGCACTTTTTTTCAATCGAAAGAATCTCTTCCTTTGTCAGCGCACCGTCCAGGTCAAAAGTTACGACATCCGACAAATGAAAACCGACATTGTCATATCCGAAGCGCGAATGCGCGATTCCGCAGAATAAGTGCTCGGCCAGATGGTTTTGCATGCGATGAAAACGCAGGGCAAAATCCACTTCGCCCGGTACTTCTCTTCCCGGTGCGAGCCTTTCCTTGACCGCCTCTTCCAGATGAGCGGGAACATCCAGAATATGAACCACTTTTCCGTCGATTTTCTGCACATCCTCCACGGCAAAATCTTCAATCCTTCCCCGATCTCCGGCCTGTCCGCCGCCTTCCGGGAAAAACGCCGTGCGATTCAGTTCCGCTAAGAATTTTCCCGAAACATCACGTGATAAACTTACCACTGTTGCCGTAAAGGAAGTTTGGTACGCATCCGTTTCGTAGATTCTTTCAATATTGTTTTCGATTCTTTCGTTCTTCATTGGCTGTCCTTAGAAAAAGTGCCGCACCAATAACTGATGCGGCACGATTGTCTCATATTTCTTAAGCTTACTTTGAAGGAATGTAAGGAGCAATAGAGCCGGCCAGACTGCTGATCGGCATTGTCTGTAACCAAATCTTACCGGGTCCGGTAAGCTTGGTATTGAAGAATCCTTCACCACCTACAAGCATGTTTCCAAGACCCTTTACCGTTACAACGTCCATCGTAACAGTGGATTCCATTGCGCAAAGAGCACCGGTTTCAACGATCAGCACTTCACCTGCAGCAAGTTCCTGCTCAATAACAGCACCGTCAACTTCAAGTAATACGGTTCCGTTTCCGGTGAATCTCTGCATAATGAAGCCTTCACCACCTACAAGACCTGCACCGAATTTCTTCTGGAAAGTGATTTCCATATTTACGTCAGTATCGCAAGCAAGATATGCGCTCTTCTGAGCGATGATGGAATTGGATCCGTTTAATTCAAAAGGCATAATGCTTCCGGGAACGCTTGCGGAGAATGCAATCATTCCGTCTCCACCCTGTGCGGTATAAATATTTTCAAACATTGACTCACCGCTTAACATTTTTCCGAACATTTTTCCGATTCCGCCGCCCTTGGTCTGCATCTCCATATTGGGGCTCATCCAGGCCATGGCACCTTTCTGGCAACGTACAGAGCTGTTTGCTTCCACCTGGCAAATAGCTACGGGGAAATTTCCACCTTTGATTTCGTACTTCATAGTAATTCTCCTTTTCTTTTAATGATGATATAATTTTTTATTCTGATAAACAGGCTCGCAAGTTAAGTTCACACCGAGTTTACGGAATACATTCATATCCACGGAGGAAAGAATGACGCTGGAGTGAACCTCGCTGCCCTTCAGAGACTGAATTTGTTGCATCGCTGCCTCTGCGCGGTCATCGTTGAGGGCGCAGATGGACAGAGCAATCAATACTTCGTCTGTATGAAGTCTGGGATTTGCATTTCCCAGATGATTTACTTTCAAATCCTGAATCGGTTCGATGGTTTCGGGAGCAATCAGTTCCGCTTCGTCATCGATACCGGCCAGAAGTTTTAACGCGTTTAACAATAACGCACTGGATGCACCCAGAAGTTCGGATGTTTTTCCGGTTACGATTCTGCCGTCCGGAAGCTGAAGTGCCGCTGCGGGCTCTCCGGTGGTTTCTGCCTTCACCTTTGCCATGCTGACAACCGGTCTGTCATCCACGGTAACTTCCGCCTGCTTCATCAAAAGCTCGATCTTATAAACCTGATCCATATCCGCATTGCCCTTTAAAACCTGGCAGCGGGTGTTGTAATAACGACGGATGATTTCCTGTTTGCTGGCTTCTCTGCAGACCTCGTCGTCCACGATGCCGAAACCTGCCATGTTAACGCCCATGTCGGTCGGAGACTTGTAAGGAGATTCTCCCATAATCTTTTCAAACATGGCATTGAGTACCGGGAATACTTCCACGTCACGGTTATAGTTAACGGTGGTCTCGCCGTATGCTTCCAGGTGGAACGGGTCGATCATGTTGACGTCGTTCAAATCTGCGGTAGCAGCTTCGTATGCTAAGTTTACGGGGTGTTTCAAGGGCAGATTCCAAATCGGGAAGGTCTCGTATTTGGCATATCCGGCCTTGATGCCACGCTTGTATTCATGATAAACCTGGGAAAGGCAGGTTGCCATTTTTCCGCTTCCGGGTCCGGGTGCGGTAATGACAACGAGGGATCTCGTGGTCTCGATATATTCGTTCTTTCCGTAGCCTTCGTCGCTTACGATGAACGGAATGTTGGAGGGATAGCCTTCGATCGGATAGTGACGATATACTTTCATGCCGAGGGATTCCAGCTTTTTCTGATAAGCGATTGCACTTGCCTGATTTGCAAAATGGGTCAGGCAGACACTGCCGACATACAAACCGTATCCGCGGAATGCATCGATCAATCGAAGCACGTCCATATCGTAGGTAATGCCAAGATCGGAACGGACTTTGTTTTTCTCAATATCCTGCGCGGAAATAACGATGACAATTTCCGCCTCGTCCTTTAACTGGGTCAGCATCTTAATCTTGCTGTCCGGCTTAAATCCGGGCAGTACTCTGGAGGCATGATAGTCGTCGAATAACTTTCCGCCGAACTCCAGATACAGCTTTCCGCCGAAGGCAGCAATTCTTTCCTTGATGCGCTCCGACTGCATTTTCAAGTATTTTTCGTTGTCGAATCCAATCTTGTTGTTCATCCCCAATCCTCTTTTCAAAAATAAAAAAATTACTTTTCAATTATACTGAAATTTTCGTCTAAAATCAACGAAAATCACTCTTCGTTCTCCGTCTTTTCCCCGATCCGGTAAAGCCATATTCCCGAGTTCGAAACAGCCGAAACAAAGCTCTTTTCGAAGGTCAGTCCCGGAGTGTCGGTAATCTCTTTGTCCGCAAAAATATATTCACATCCCAGCCCCTTCAGTGCTTCGAAATCGTAAGGAAGATTCGTATATTTTTCTCCGTCGGACATGCCCTCATCGAGGAAGAGATAAACTCTGCTGCCCCACTGATCATAGTAAACGCGAAGCTGTTCGTTTGAATCCAGCACCGGCGCAATCACCTTACGAAAGGCCGTTTTGTATTCCTTCGGATAGTTGTTCGAATAGCCGTCTGCGGTATAGAACCCATGCACCAGAGAAGGTGCCGGACTTAACCCGATGTGAGCCACGCGGTAAGTGGATTTATCGCGTCCGATATAGGCATCGATTTCGGCCATCACGTCCTCGTCGTAATACTCCTTCATGGACTGCTTTCCGGTGAAGGCGGAACCGTGGTTGCGGTAGTTGATGTTGTCGTATAAATTCAGTCTCGGCTTGAACAAAAATAGCGTCGGAACGAAGGCAAGAATTACCAGAAGCACTTTCGCAATCTGCGGTATTTTGGAATCATCCGCCAGGAAAATTCCCGCAAGCAAGCCCGTTAAAATCCACCAGAAGGCCGGCAGGAAATAATAGAGACGGTCCAGTTGCACGTGACGTAAAAATCCCTGTGAGGAATTCTGCAAATCGGCAAAAGCCTGCGATCCGAGAATCGTCGAAAGAATGCAGATGACAAGAATCGCTCCCCAGAGAACGGGTACGATTCGGATGGCTTTTTTGATCTTTTCATCGGCCTTGCGGTAACGGATTACGGCATAAACGCTCAGTAAGATCAGGACCGGAAGAATATAGCGGTGCAGGGACGGTGCATATCTCTCTTCTCCGTAAAAGAAGAGTGTCCAGACTCTGCCGAGGAAATTGCCCTCCGCACCGGAAGAGACAAAATCCTCTCTGTGGCTGATAAATCCGCTGTTTCCGATTACCAGTCCGAGAAGGAGTTTTGCGTTGAGTACCGCGTAGGAAATCGCCAGAAATACCGCGCCGAGATAATAAGGCAGCCGCTCCTTTTTTACTCCCCTGTCTTTGATCAGAACGCAGATTACAGAAACAAAGAAAAGAAGCAGAGCCACATAGCCGGAAAGCGCAATGTGCGTCGTCAGCACAAAATACAGAATTCCGAAAAAGGATGCAATTCCCTTTCCTGCCTTATGTTCTTCGTCCGGCAGGGAATAAAGCGTATAAAAGCAAAGGAACAACAAGGGAATTCCTATGATGTTCAGTCCGTACACCGGCTGGAACGGAAGCAGTGAAAAAAGGACTGCCGAGGCAAGCGCGGCGATGGAGCTTTTTGTAATTTTCTTACAGAGGAAATACATTCCGCAAAACGCGGTCAGCGATTCGATAAAAAACTGAATTAAGAAAGCCCACTCGACGGTAAAAATCCGGTAAAGCGGAACAAAGAGGGGTGCGGAAGAACGAAGGGATTCCGCTGGAAGTTCGCACATCATTTCCGAATAGGACGAGGCCCCGGTAAAGAGATGTCTTGCCGGAAGTACATACGAACAGATGGTTTCATCGAGCTGGTCATGGATGTCAAAAACGACATTTTCCCCGAAGCGGATATACAAAACAATCAGAACGGTCCACAAAAGAAGCCCCGCCAAAAACAACGGACTTTGGTCAATTGCGCGAAGCCACTTCCAAGGCGCATTTTTCTTTTTTTCTTCCGCTTTGTCGCCCAAACAAAACCCCTTTATTTTGAAAAAAGGCACCCGCTGATACGGGTGCCTGATTTATTTCGCAGACATAAATTATTCGATGCCGTTCTCTTTAATATATTCTACAGCATCACCTACGGTAACGATACCTTCCAGGTCTTCCTGAGGGATTTCCACACCGAATTCTTCTTCGATTGCCATAGCAAGTTCGAAAAGGTCGAGGGAATCAAGACCTAAGTCATCCTTAAAGGAAGTATCTTCGGTAATATCGTTCTCGTCAATATTTAACTGATCCATCATAATGGCTTTAATCTTCTCAAACATATGCGTAACTCCTTTGCCCAATAGGTATTTCGATTATGAGTATAGTATTACACCAAATCTTTGTCAACAATCCCAAAGAAGGATTTGTTTAATTTTTCCGTTCGAGTAACATCCGGTATACATCACGCTTGGAAATTCCGCGGTCTTTCGCTACTTTCTTCATGGCTTCTTTTTCATCCAGCCCTTCGTTTAAGTAGCGTTCCATGTGATCTTCAAGGCTTAATTCCTCGAACTTTTTGGCCTCCTCGGCCATGCGTTCCTCGCGGCTTTTTCCTTCTACGACAAGCACATATTCACCCTTCGGCTCGTTCGCCTCATAAAAAGCAATCACCTCGGAAAGCGTGGTCACTTTGACCTCTTCAAACTTCTTGGTAAGTTCCCTGCAAAGGGTGATTTTCCTGTCGCCCAGAGTTTCATGTAACTCTTCCAGCGTCTTCTTCAAATGGTGGGGCGCCTCATATAAAAGGATGGTGCGCTCTTCCGATTTTAGCGCGTCCAGAATCTCCCTGCGGTCCTTTTTTTCGGAGGGCAAAAATCCCTCGAATGAAAACCGTCTCGTGGAAAGACCGGATAACGTTAGCGCCGTGATTAGCGCACAACAGCCCGGAAGGGACGTAACCGTAATGCCCTCTTCGTGCGCTCTTTTTACCAGCACTTCGCCGGGGTCGGAAATGGCCGGAGTACCGGCATCCGTGATCAGAGCGATGTTCAATCCCTCTTTTAATTTTGCGATCAGCGTCTCAGCTTTTTCGAATTTGTTGAATTCGTGATAGCTCGTCATCGGTGTTTTGATTTCAAAATGATTCAAAAGCTTGATGGAGTTTCTCGTATCTTCCGCGGCAATCAGATCCACACTTTTTAACGTCTCCAGAACACGAAACGTCATATCCTCGAGATTGCCGATCGGTGTTGCACATAAATACAGAATTCCTGCCATATTACTCTCCCTGATAAACTGCGGCAACTTCCTTCGTATAGGCTCCGCTTTCGTCCATAATGATGAGCGGTTTTAATACCTTCATACCGCTTCTTCCGCCGAGCCTGCCTTCCACTAAGATCATATTCGGCTCGCGATCCTTGTACGGGTATACGAGGCGAAGCGCCTTCGGTTCTATCTTGCATTCGCTCATTTTGCAGAGAATCTCCGAAAGTCTCTCCGGCTTGTGTACCATGTAAAATCTTCCGCCGTGTTTTAACAGTCCGGCCACACAGTGCAACACATCTTCCAGCGTACAAGCCACTTCGTGACGTGCGATTGCCTGAGCATCGTTCGGATTTTTCAGTCCCGCACTGCTTTTCATATACGGCGGATTACAGGTGATTACATCAAAAGAAGCAGGCGCATAGAATGCACCTGCGTTCTTCAAATCTCCGCATGTTATTTCGATTTTTTCTTCCAGACCGTTTAACGAAACGCTTCTTTTTGCCATGTCGGCAGACTCCGGCTGAATCTCCAGTCCGCAAAAATGGCTCGCCTTCGTCTTTGCTTCCAGCAGGATCGGAATCACACCGGTACCGGTGCATAAGTCCAGTACCTTCTCGCCTTCCTTGGCCTGAACAAAAGAAGATAAAAGTACCGCATCCATTCCGAAGCAGAACCGTCCGGGATGCTGGATAATCTCGTACCCGTTTCGCTGCAGTGAATCGAGTCGTTCTCCTTCTTTCAGAATGTCTTCTTTGCTCAACTTCCGTTCTTCTTTCGTATCTTATGCCTGGTCTTTGTTGCTGTGACTTCTGTGCTCTCTGCCGTTATGTCTCGAGCTCTGTCCGTGACGATTTGCGTTCGTCTCTTTATTCTTTGCGTTGTCTTCTAGTTTCTGTCTGTTTTCCTGCTCGCCCGGATTCTTCGGTCCTCGGTTACGGCGGTTTCTGCGATGTTTCTTTTCTTTTCCGTCCGGAGTTTTTATCTCTTCAACTTCTTCCGGAAGCGCTCCCGGGCCCTTCTTTTCGGGTTTCTGCGGTTTTGCTTTCTTGTCGGCGCGGGCATTTTTCTCTTCCATGCGCTTTGCTCTGGCTTCACGCTCTGCTGCCTGGTTTGCCTCACGCTCCGCCTTCTCCAGACGGTCCTGTTTCTCCATCTGCTCGAGCATCGCAAGAGCTTCTCTGTCCTCATCCGTCATATCGGATTTGTCCTTGCGATACATCTTTTTAAACTGCAGATCGCCGGCCTTGTATTCACGAATCTCTCTCTCGTCGCCTTCCTCCACGATCACACGCACGGTCTGACGAAGCACGTTTACGGACTGTACCGTACCGTGGCCTCCGTCCTCTGCGGTTACATAGTCGCCGACACCGGGGAGATTTTTGTTTAATTCCTCATAGGTCTCCGCTTCGTTCTTTAAGCAGCACATCAGACGTCCGCAAACGCCGGAAATCTTGGAAGGATTTAAGGAAAGGTTCTGCTCCTTTGCCATTTTGATGGACACAGAAACAAGGTCCGTCAAATAGCTGTGGCAGCAAAGAACACGTCCGCAGACACCGATTCCGCCCATCAGACGGATTTCATCACGAACACCGATCTGACGAAGTTCGATACGGGTCTTAAAAACAGACGCGAGATCCTTTACAAGATCACGGAAGTCGATTCTTCCGTCCGCCGTAAAATAAAACAGAAGCTTATTGTTGTCAAAGGTATATTCCGCATCCACAAGTTTCATCAAAAGACCGTGTTTCTTAATCTTTTCCTTGCAGATGGCAAATGCTTCCTTCTTCTTCTGAAGATTCTCTTCGTTGTGCTTATCGTCCTCGGGAGTGGAAATACGGATGATCGGCTTAAGGGGTGCCACGATCTCCTCATCCTCTACTTCCTTAACGGGACCGACAACGAAGCCATACTCCATACCGCGTGCGGTTTCAACGATGACGTGCTGTCCGCGTTCCACTTCCGCTCCGCAGGGATCAAAATAATAGATTTTGCCGGCCATGTTAAACCGGACTCCGACTACTTTTGTCATTCTATCCTCTTATCTTTCCTTTCTGCAGTCCTTGAAGGACATCAACAGAAGGTCTGAAACTGTTTCGATGTTTACATTGCTGCGAATCATTTTTTTCGCTTTTTCTATAGCACGGAAAATATCCTCAAAACCTTCATAGGAAATATCTCCCGACACCTTCTTAATATACTGTATTTCCTCTCTAAAAATCAAGCCTTCGCTCCTGCCCGTAGACTTGTACACCAGGGCATCACGAAACCATACCAAGAAAAAATCCAGCAGATCGGATAAGTAGGAACGGTTTTCCTCGTTGTTTTCCTTCTTTTCCTTGATGACTTTTCCGAGTTTGACGGAATCCTGGTAAATCTTTCCGTAGTCCGCATCGCTTAGGCTTTTTAAGATTGCAACCGCCTCGGTTTTGTTCTGCTCAAAACTTTCCCCGGAAATGATGTCGATTGCCCTTCCCACATTGCCTCTTGCGAATGCACAGATTACATCCGCACGATAGTCAGGAATGTGTTTTTCCGTCATCAGATAACGGCGGATTATCTCGTCCGGAACCGGATGGATGGGAAGCAAAACGGATCGGCTCAATATCGTTTGCAACATGGCATCCGCCGTCGTTGCGATCAAAAGGATGACCGCGTAGGAAGGCGGTTCCTCCATCGTCTTTAGCAGAGCATTCTGTGCCTGGGCGGTCATTTTTTCGGCCTCTTCCACGATATAGACCTTCTTCGTTCCGCGGTAGGGCTTTAAAATGATGTCTTCGTTCACTCCCTGACGGATGTCGTCAACACCTATGGAATTCGGCTTTTCATGCGTCACATAAACCAGATCGGGATGGGAACCTTCCTCAACCTGCAGACAGGACAGGCAGCAATTGCAAGGCTTCCTTCCTTCGCCTTCGCACAGGATTGCCTTGGCAAAGGCCTTCGCGAGCATGGTTCTGCCGCTCCTTCTTTCCCCGACCAGCAGATAGGCATGGGAACACTGACCACTTTCCGCCGTGGCCTTCATACGTTCCTTTAACTGTTCCTGCCCGATGATGGCATCAAAATCCGCCATGGCCTACTCCAGATTTGCCTTAATAAAAGCGGCAATTTCCTTATAACATGTTTCGAGATCCACGTTCTCGAAGGAAGAATCTATTCCGGCTTCTGCCAGTTTTTCCGCAGAAAAATCCTTTGCATCCGCAAGGAATCTTCTGCACATTTCCTCATACTTCGGATTGGCCTGTTTCCGCTCGCGCTTTAAGGCGCGTTCAAGTCTTGCACCGTCATCGACGGTGACCAAAACAGGCACCATAACTCCCTCTCCGAAGTGTTCTCTGCACTGACGGAAGGACTCCGGTGTTCCGATTACCAGGAAGTTTCCCTTCGACACATCCAGGCTTTCATCCTCGACCGTCATGTATTTCCACACTCCGTGAACGGTATTGTATGCACGCATTTCCACGATTTTCCCAAGCGAGGCAAGACGATCGGCCTCGGCTTCGTCAATAAAAAAATACTCCTCCCCGGGTTTTTCTCCGGCGCGGATGGGACGCGTGGTATACGTCACTATTTTGTTGAGATTCAGGTCCGGATCCGTCAAAAGACGCTTGTATATCGTGTCTTTTCCGGTCGCGGATTTACCCATAATACAGAATATTTTTCCCATAGCTTGTATTTTACCATATTTGTCCCGAAAGACCAAATCTTATTGGGTTAAGTACATCTTCAGTTCTTCGAGTTTTGCAAACATTTCGTTGTCGTATCGTTCGACCGCACTCATGATGATAATGTCCGCTTCCTTAATGTCCTGGGCAGCCCAGTCCATATGCTTTCTTCCGCTTGCCGAAACAAACTTAAAGTCCTTCTCCAGGTAAGGAAGCATCGAAACACGGAAAGAGTCTCCGATGATGACCAGTTTTTTATCATAAAGCGGCTCCAAAGCCTCCGAACGGTACATGTCGGTAAAGCCTCCCGAAAGGTCTTTTTCTCCGTCCGTCCAAAGCGTACCGACACCCGGCCTGTAAACCACCTGGTAGTCACAGTCCTCGACAAAATCTTCTCCCTTTAACATTCCGGTCGCAACCAGACCTCTCGAATAACAGGGAATCTCCGCAATCTGGATGTCCTGATAATCTCCGACCGGATAGCCAAGGGCCTGATAAACCGCCATGGTTCCGATATAACTTCCCCAGTTATTCCAGTGCGTATCATAAGGATAGTAGGTATCCGCCAGCACCTTTCCCTTTGTCAGTTCCTCTACGGGATAGATGAATTTTACGTTGGAATTCTCCGCCACGAACTGTGCAAACGCCGGCTCTCGTTTGACGGAATTCTCAATCTGATAGGTAGGCATGTACTCCGGATAAACCTGTTCCTTGTTCGGCCAGACAACAAAAACGATCGTCTTTCCCTGTGCCTCGCAGATGTCCTGAAGTTCCTGCATCTGACTTAGTCTGGCTCTCATGGTCTCCACGCTCATAACGTTCGCACCGGTAAAGTAGTCCCTCGAATTGTCGCCCGTGTAAAACAGCCAGTTATAGCGGCCGACGATTACACGTCCGTTCGAAATATTCTCCGGGAAGAAGGAATCATCGATCAGCTTCTCCGTAAATTCCGCCTTATGCTCCCATCCGCAGCGCTCGCAGCGATACAGATGATAGCCGTATTTTAAGTACGTCGGTTCAAAAACTCCCGCATCCACATATTCGTGTCCCAGTGCCGGAAGCTCTTCGGTGTATTCGTCGCTACCGTCTTTTTTGGCATAGGTAACGTAGCCGGCATCGAAACAGGTCGGCTCTTTGCGGTCGATTTCGACATACTCTTTCGACTTGGGCTGAACAGGTTTCGGCTGCTCTTTTTTCTCATTTTGACCGGGAATGATTTCTTTGTCGTTATACAGATCAACAAGACTCGTATATTCCGTATCGGCTTTTCTGCCGCTCATGGCAACCAGAACAGGCTGCAGTCTGTCGCGGTAAAAACCTTCCGTGCTGCCGTCCCAGGAACTGTACAGGCGCAACATAAGTGAGCGGAACGGAACGCGGTCGTTATAGTAGGCCTCGATTTCCGAAGGCAGATTCGAGGAAAACTTCTTCGGCCATTCGGTCGGCTCTCTGTTCTCTTCCGCCTCGATGGTGGCTTCATTGGTCTCTTTTCCGGAAAGCAAACGGATTCCCCAGACAAGTGAGGGAACGACTAGGATTGCCATGAATAATAATATGGAGATTAAACTCGGTATTCTCTTCATCCTTCCCTCCTAAAACTGAAAATAGATAAAGGGATTATAGGTTCCCTTTGTCAACGCACAGATACAAACCAGCAGAAGCGCCATCTGAACAAGGACGTCGCCGAACTGGAACAACGCTTTCGTTTTGACTTTTTCGTAGAACTTACCAACCCATGTCTGTACGGGTCCGCAAAGTAAGATTCCGAGAATCAGCGCCATAAACGTCTTAAATGAAACAAACTGCAGATACGAATAGGTCTCTGCCTTAAAGCGAACGAAGCCTTTCAGGAAGGTCAACGCATCGGTGAAGGAATCCGCGCGGAAAAAGATCCAGCCGACGGATACGATCAAAATCGCATAAATGTGACCAAACCATCTGTGTTTTTCGAGGAATTTTCCGTAGAAAGCACGCTCGAGAATGATGAAAAGCGCATAATACATTCCCCAGAAGAAGAAGGTATAATTCGCTCCGTGCCAGATTCCGGTCAGCAAAAATACGATAAATAAGTTCAGATAGGTACGAAACGCTCCTGCCCTGCTGCCCCCGAGAGGAATATAAACATATTCCCGAAACCAGGAAGAAAGGGAGATATGCCACCTTCTCCAGAATTCACGGATGGACGTGGAAAGATACGGCAGGTTGAAGTTTTCCTTGAAGGAAAAGCCGAGCATTTTCCCAAGACCGATGGCCATATCGGAATAACCCGAAAAGTCATAATAAATCTGAAGCGTGTAGGCAACGGTTGCCAAAAGCGCCGTTCCGATTCCGACACGCGTTAGATTAGACTCCCAGATCCGGTCGACCGTCTCGCCTAGAATGTTCGCGATAATGACCTTCTTGGCCAGACCGTAACAGAATCTCTTAATTCCTTCGGCCACCATTTCCGGATTGCCTTTTCTGTGGTAGAGCTGTCTTTCGATGTCTTTGTACTGGACGATGGGACCCGCAATCAACTGCGGGAATAACGCAACATAAAGACCGAAATCAAAGACATTTCTCTGAACTTCGGTTTTACCGAGATACAGATCGATGACGTAACTCATCGCCTGGAAAATATAGAATGAAATACCGATGGGAAGTACGACTTCTTTCAGGCCCAGCCCTCCGGCTTCCATTTTTCTTATGGCTTCGATGGTAGAAACGACGAGATTGAAATACTTGAAATAGAATAAGAGGCCTAAATTTGTGGCCAGAATCAAAACAAGGGTCCAGGCCTTGTTTCGCTTTACCTTGATCTCCTGTAGCCACAGACCGCCGAAGTAATTGATGGCGATGACGGCAATCATCAGGGCAAGATAATACAGCCCGCCCCAGGCATAAAAAACCAGACTGGCGGCGAGCAGAAATCGATTTTTCAGTTTTATTCTCTGTTTATACTTAAGCGGAAGGCGTCCCAGAATGAAGTTCGTCAGGAGCACGATCGGCAAAAATATCCAGATAAACAGCATGGAGCTGAATAACATTTTCTTCCCCTTCGGTCAAACGTTACCGTATCAGTTTTTGATCCAGTTCTTTCTTTGCTTCTTCGTAGGAGGTAAACACAATCCCCTGCATTCCGAGTGCCTTCGCGGCATCTACGTTCACCTTCCTGTCGTCAATAAAAATACATTCTTCGGCCTGTAAGTCATAGGTCTTTAGCAATTCCTCGTAAATCTCCGCATCAGGCTTAATCTTTTGTACAAAAGCCGAAATGACTTTTCCGTCCACATATGGAAGGAAGGGCATTTTTATCTTGGAAAGCTTTGAAAATAATTCCTTCGGGAAGTTTGAAAGAAGATAGACGTTTGCCCCTCTTGCCTTCAAATCCATGACCCAGTCCTTCGAATAGGGATAGGGTTCGATGACTTCTCCGATGCGGTTCCAGAGAAGATCAAACTTCTCTTCCAGCCCCGGCAGAGCCTTCTTAATATACGCAAGTGCTTCTTCCTCGCTCATCACGCCACGGTCGAGTTCGTTCCACCGATCGCCGATGACGCGCTCGTTCATAACGCGAATATCCTCCTCGGTAAACCCGAGTTCTTCCGCCAGATCTTCCCACAAAAAAGTAACCAGCACGTTTCCGATATCAAAAATAACATTCTTAATCATGATTTTCCTTCCATCTATATGCATTTACCATTTGACAATACCGCAAAAATCGTCTATTATCAACATTGTGCCAATAAACGGCGTGTGGCTCAGCTTGGTAGAGCGCTACGTTCGGGACGTAGAGGTCGCTGGTTCGAATCCAGTCACGCCGATTAAATGAAGAGTTCGTCTTTAGACGGACTCTTTATTTAATTGTCCTGAGTGCAGTCTACTCAGCGGTCGAAGCGGACCGAACGTAGTTCGGGCGTAGAGACCGCACGACGTCCGGGGGACGTCGGTTTTGCGCCGACCGAAGCGGAGCGGAGACCGCTGGTTCGAATCCAGTCACGCCGATGCAGTAAAAATTTCCCTCATTAATTATATAGGAATTATATAGGAGAATCATTCAAATGGAAAGAATAATAAATATGTTGCGTTGATGAAGAAAAAATCATAGTCCGGTGGAACAAGTAAAAGATTTGGAAGATATTAAATTGTTTTTTCAATGTATATTCCAATAAACAATTCGAGCCGACACAGAATGCCGGCTCATCTATTATTTGATTATTTTCCAGAATCCGAATCTCAAAAATATCCCCCTCAGCCAAAACCGAATCAGCATGGGAATACAATCCCGTATATTTGTATATGTTTCGCATAGTATGATGTGTTTCAGATATTTGCCGATTGATTCTTCCATCATTTCTTTTGTTTGCCCATATCCCGGACAAGAACCATATCGCACATAATCATCACAAAAAGAAGCATTATAAATATTTATTAATCATTCCGCATCTTCCAATGCAGCCTGCCTATATTCTATCGTCATAACTTTCCAAATCTAATACCCTTTTTACTGAGCACCTCTTTCTGCCGGTCCTCATCATTTATATTTATTCCGAGAAACTCATTAAGTTCTTCTTCTGTAAACTGCTCACCTGTAAAAGTTTCATCACATGCCCCCAATGGCATAAACTCAGGTTCCTCCATCTCGTGCTCCGCATAAATAAATCCGTCTGAATCTATGTAAACATAGTCACTACCCATAGCCCAACAATACATGTTACACCATACTACATTTATAGCTTTATCTGTAGACGTATCGGGAGTATTTGCATCTTGCTGCATTTCCGAAACATCCTGTTCCTCGGTAATATTTGTTTCAACGATGATCTGTTCCGAACTGTTTCCGCCTGATGAAACAGTTCCACCGGTGTTTTTAACACCACAGCCTGCAAACATCACAGCCAAAGTACAAGCGATTATTGCAATTACAGTTTTTTTCATGATTTTAAATCCTCCTGTTGGTATTATTTCATCCGCTCATATAATATACGAATCATACCCGGGGATTTTATGGGTCTACCTTACATGTTTATCACAGAAATCGAAAAAAGCACAAAAAACCCAGATTTTATCTGGGTTTCTATGAGAGCGATAGACGGAGCTCGAAGATTGGCCGAATCTGCAGATCCGCATAAATACTGCATTTGCAGGAATCAAAAGTTAGGAGAATTTCACAAGCATATCGTATGTCACGCCGTATTTTTCCGCAATATCCTTCGCATAAGAGGAACCCTCCGGCTTTGCCAGCGCAACCTTGAAGGAGCGCTTACTGTCCTCGGTCCTCATAATCAGCGAAGCGGCTCCCGCGCTGGAGCTTTCCCCGGTAAGTTCTTCCACGTCCTCTCCGAGCTTATGCATATGGGTATTGTAGATGGTCCTGACAGCCTTGCAAAGAAGCGCTTTTACGGAATCCTTCGCAATGTAATATCCCTCTTCAAAAGATGTGGTGGAGAATGTTTCGTTTAAGAGCAGAAGACTTTTCTCTGTAACAAGCGAAAAAATATCCTTAAAGCGGACGCACTCTTCTCCGAGCCTTCCCAGATCCATCGTCTTATCTTCATCCGCCGGAAAATGGGTGTAAATACAATCACACGGCTCAAACCGGAAACTCTCCGCAGGAACAAAAAGTCCCCCCTGCGCCAGCACAAAGAGCTGTCCGACCGCCTGCGTAATCGTGGTCTTTCCGCCACGGTTTGCACCGGTAAGAATATAGACGCAGTGCTTCCGGTCAAAGAACAAATCATTGGGCACGATATCGCCGGCATTTTCCATCGCCATTGCCAGCTTTATATTATAAAATCCCTTTGCCTCCATGGAGATGCCGCCTTCTGCTTCCGCCTGCGGCTCGCAGAAAACGCATCCCTTTTCCTTCAGGTGCTCAATAAATTCCGCACATCTTATATAGTATGTGAACTCCGGTACCAGTTCGGAGATATTCATGATTGCCACATCCGCATACGCGGTAAGCGTATCCCTCAGCTTCTTCACAAGGGTGCTGAGCATTTTATTCACCACAGTGTCCAGATAAAATGTGGAATTTACCATCGCACCATCCGTAGCACTGACAACCGTGGCGCCCGGTCCAAAATCCGTAGGGGAAGTCTGTGACACAAGCAGGCTCACTTCACTCTTCGCCATAGTCTTTTTCATGTAATCGACGAAGCTGCTTTTTACTTCCCTGTCAATCAGCTGGTAGTGCAAATCGCCGTCCCAGTCCGATGTTTCGCGGATTCTGTCCTTCGTACCGATTGCATCCGCAAAATTGCTGACGATGCCGGATTTTTTAAAAGGCTTTTTATTCACGGAAACCAGTCCTATACTGACGGCCTCAAAGCGCTCGTTGACATTGATACCGAGGGTAACGCTCTTTACGTCGGAGGCGCTGATTTTCAGCTCACCGATATCCTTTTTCATTTCGGCAAAAGAGGCATCCTCGTATAGTTCCGTAATGTAATCCCTGAGAGAACGCAGACCTTCGGACTCGATTCTCTCATCAAAGAGGCAGTCCCGCATGGTTTCCACAATCTTGATGTAACTGTCCAGATCGTCGAGTCGGTTAAACAGATGCCAAAGCCCCAGCTCCTCGTCTGTAGTTTTGTGCATACTCGAAAAATCCCTCATAAAACGGATTTTGTCGAACAGTTCCAGCAGTGTTTTTCTCAGTCCGGGCAAACGGTAAATATCCCCGAAAATCTGTCTGCGGTAAACCGAAACAGCAGGGTCGGAAGAAATTTTGGAAAGTACATTTGCAATCATGCGGCGCTCCGTTGCATCGCCCGATATTTCCTTGCAGAATGCATCCAGCCCGAGATCGTGCATCACCTGCTCCGGCAGGATTTTGTATTCAATTTTTACCCCTGAAGGCTGCAGAAGACTGAAAGCTGGTTTCTGACTCATAATCCCACCTCCTACAGTTTTTTCAGGGGAATACAGATATAACTTACAGTGTCGGCAGGATTCTCTGCAGGCGGCGTATATGCCTCCAGCGAATAATCCGCAGCAAAAGTATAGCCCTGCAGCGAGGGAAGCCATTCCGACCAGATTTTTGTATTGACCGACTGCATGCTTTCCGGAAGAGGTCCCACACATTTAAAAATCGCCCACGGTCCGGCCGGAATTTGAAATGTACATAATCCTTCCGGAACTTCCGCAAAAGGCATTAAGAGATCCGCAATCCAGTAATCAAAGTTCTTTCCGTCCATGTCCGTGCACACACCGAACATGCCCTTCAGTCCCTTCATATCAGACATCCACTCGTCCCAGAACTTCGGAATCTCCCGGTACCCGTTCTCTACGTTGAAACTTTTTTTGATTCCTACAACCGTAAACGCTTCTTTTTCTTCAATTCGGTAATCCAGCATACTTCCGCCCTCCAATGTGACCTTGATATGCAACGGGGCAAACGAACGCAGTTGCGCTCCCTGCTCCCTTGCCTGTGCAGGGGTGATTCCGTGAAAACGCTGGAATGCTTTTGCAAAGCTGTCGGGCGAATCATAACCATACTTTATGGCTATGTCGATTACCTTGTGATCGGAGCAGGCCAGTTCCTGAGCCGCTGCCGTCATGCGGCGTGCACGGATGTATTCGCCGACGGTCATTCCGCAAAGGGCGCCAAAAATCCGCTGGTAATAGAAGGAGGACAATGCCGCCTTCTTCGCGATTTCGTCGATGTCCAGCTCCTCCGTCAGATTCTCTTCGATGTAATCAACGGATGCCTGGAACCCTTCCATCCAACCATTCAACACGGTCACCTCATTTCGTTACATAATCAATGTATCACATCGGAAAAAGGCTTCTCCGACTTTTTCTGCTCTCTTTGTCGGGGACTTAACAAGGTCCTTTTTCTATTTCCACCGAATTATAATATCACAAACAGGCAGTTTCTTCACGTAATGTTTCCGCAAAACGCCGGTAAACACTCAAAAATGAATCAGGGAACTTTCACAATCTCTTGCAAAAGTCCCCTGATCCGGTTCCCCTATGTCACAAACGTTATAAGCTTATTAAAACAGTTTCTTTCCACAGCTTGCGCAGTGATCGCCGTAGTTTCTGAATAACGTCCTTCCGCAATACGGGCAAAAAGCTCCGCCGGAAGCAACTCCGAATACGATTGCACCGATCATTACCGCGACAAACACTCCGATCATACTAAAACCTATATACATCCCTACGCTTCCTTCGATGCCAAGGAACATTAGCGGACTGAGAAATAAAAATCCAAGATCGGCAAGTAACAGAATCGACATGATTTTTCTTTTTTTCTTGAAATCATTCAGTCTCGCCTTTTCCCGAAGAAATGCCTGAAACTCCGCAGTCTCTCTTGCTCTTTTCATTTCTTCGAGCTGTTTCGGCGTAAACTCGGTTTTGCACATTGGACAAACTTCCAATGTATCGCCTATCAATTCTTTACATCTCGGACACTGTTTCACCCTAATCACCTCCTAAAACAGCCACAACCAATTGCTATATATACATAATATGAAACATTATCGGAAAAATACATAGCATTTTCTAAAAAATAACTCTCTGTATTTATCACATCCTGCATTTACATTATGAAAAAAAATGTGTAGTTCTTGCCCCCGGTGTTGCTTTTCCGCGGCATATATGGTACGTTCCATTTATCCGGCAACAATGTTTTTGAAATCAGGGGGGATTATATGAAAGTATTGTTTATCGGTGGTACGGGAACCATCAGTATGGCCATCACCAGACTTCTTGCCGCAAGAGGTGACGAGCTTTATTTGTTAAACCGCGGCAATCGAAACTCCGATCTTCCGGAGAATGTTCACACCATCATTGCAGATATCGGTAATGAAGAAGAAACTGCGCAAAAACTCGAAGGCTTGACGTTCGACTGCGTGGGCGAATTCATCGGTTTTGTTCCCGAGCAGCTCCAAAGGGATTATCGTCTCTTCAAGGACAAAACCAAACAGTTCATCTACATAAGCTCCGCATCGGCTTATCAAAAACCGCCGAAGGGATACCTGATTACAGAAGAAACGCCTCTGGAAAATCCCTACTGGGAATACTCCCGCAACAAAAAAGCCTGCGAGGACTATCTCATGGAACGCTACAAAGAGGACGGCTTCCCTGTAACCATCGTTCGTCCCAGCCACACCTATGACGAAAGGAGCGTTCCCTTAGGTGTCCATGGAGATAACGGAAGCTGGCAGGTTGTAAAACGTATCATGGACGGAAAGCCCGTCATTATTCACGGAGACGGAACATCGCTTTGGACCATCACACATAACAGCGATTTTGCAAAGGCTTATGCTGGTCTCATCGGAAACGAGAAAGCAATCGGCGAAGCATTTCACATTACGACCGACGAGAGTGTCAGCTGGAATCATATTTACGAATCCATTGCCGAAGCCCTCGGCGTAACGCTGAAACCTTACTATGTATCTTCCAGGACCCTCGCGGACATAAGTGACTATGATCTGCTCGGAAGCTTGATCGGCGATAAAGCAAATTCCGTCATTTTTGATAATTCAAAGGTAAAGGCTCTGGTGCCCGATTTCAAGGCCACCGTAACGGCTAAGGAAGGCATTAAATCCACCGTGAAATATATTCTGGATCATCCGGAGTTCCAAAAAGAAGATCCGGAATTCGACGCCTGGTGCGATAAAGTAATCGAAACCATTGAAAAAGTAAAGGAGGACATGAAATGATAGACGTTAAAGGACGCTGGGCACTGGTTACAGGTGCAGCAAGAGGAATCGGATACGGGGCAGCCATCTTTATGGCAAAGCAAGGCTGCAACCTTGTATTGCAGGGAAGAACAAAAGAACACTGTGAAAAAGTTCTGGCAGACGTAAAAGCACTCGGTGTGGAAGCTCATGTGGTAAGTGCCGAATTCTCCGACCTGGCTCAGGTAGAAGCCATGTTGCAGGAAATCGATGCACTCGGTGTGGACATCGACATCGTTTTAAACAACGCCGGACTTCAGATCGCATACAGAACCGAATACCTGTTAACACCCGCAAGCGACTATGAAGTAAGCTTTAAGATCAACACCATCGCTCCGATGATGATCGTTTATCACTTCCTTCCCCTCATGGAAAAAAGAGGCTTCGGAAGAATCGTCAACACCACGAGCGGCATCTGTCTGGAACCGGAACAGGCCGGCTACAGCGCAAGCAAGGCCGCTCTCGATAAAGTCACCATGGACATTGCCTCCAAATACAACGGAACCGATGTCTGCATCAACTTAACCGATCCCGGCTGGTGCCGTACCGATCTCGGCGGTCCGAAGGCTCCCAACGCTCCGGAAAGTTCTCTTCCCGGCGTTATCGTAGGCGCTTTCATCGATGACAAGAGATCCGGCAGATGTTTCTGTGCCTCCGACTTCTATGACTTATCCTTAGAAGATGCGGTAAAAACAGCAGAAAAAGACATCCCCATTTACAGCGGAACCATCGGCTTATAAGAAACGGAGAATGCTATGAATAATTTTAACTTTTACAGCCCTACGGAATTTGTATTCGGAAAAGGTAGAGAAGTTCAGCTTAGGTGACGGACGCACCGGCGGATTCGTTGCTCTTTCTTCCGAAGATATCGCAGCCATCTACAGAATTGCCGCAAACGCAAAACTGTAATTGTAATTACCCACAAAACTTTAAGAGGTTATTCTTTGAAAGAATAACCTCTTTATTTTTCACTATTTGCCGTGTTCCCCTTTTCTTCATCGCGGTATTATAGTTATAGAGAAAGTTGGATTTGATTCTGTTGCGAAAGGAGGGACGAATATGGAAAATCATGAAGAATTATGGATGCAGTATATGAAACTAAGAACCGAAAACTCCAGAGATTTTTTTAACAAAACAGGCTTCGTATTCGGAGCCGGAATCGGACCGGGTGCCACAATGATTGCAAACCCTATGTTCGGAATGATGATGGCTTCCACGATGACCGGCGTATATGATTGCCGGACCCTGGTAGCTCCCGTCCCGACCGTAACGGATAATGCCGCACCGAAGTATCCGAACCTGATGTTGAATCTCTGGGACATGGCACTTAACAAACAGTAACGAAAAAGGGCTGAATCATCAGCCCTTTTTGTTATCTCTTTATTCTTCTTTTTTCTTAAACGGAGTATTGTTTCGTTTGAATTGATTCTTTTCTTCGTACATGTATTTATCCGCACGCTTGAAGACAAATTCCGCAGTATGATCTTCCGATGCATATTCCGCATTTACATCGCCCAGCGCAACAATATAGATGTATTTGATGTCTTTCATATTGTGCTGGAAACGAATCATATCTTCGCGTTGTGCCACATAACGCTCCCAGAGTCCTTTTTCCTTGAGGTATTCGACTACGGCGGAATCGTCATCGATTTCCTCCGCATGGTTACGAATCTCCTGGTATTCGTCAGACTCCGCAACTTCGCGAATCTCCTTTAAAAGCTCCGCATCAACATAATTGGCATAGGTAATGGCACAATCTTCCGTCAGATGTTTATAGTAATTATCAATCTGTTTTACGTTGATAATAAAGCCAAGCGCACAAACGCTGGCAACGGAAAACAGAACCGTGCCGACCACAAAGATATACATTTTGAGATCAAGAGTAAACCTGGCTTTTTTCTTTATACGGTTTTTCTCCCAAAATCAACAGCGGATACATCTTTATTATAACGTATCCGGGAAACGATTTACAGCAAATTATTACTTCTCTTCCACCACCTGAAATACGTAGAATTTTAAATAATATCCGGAGTCTGCATCCCAAAGAATCGGATGGTCCGGACCCTGCGTGGCAAATTCCACCTGACGAAGACGCTTGTGCGCACCGCGGGCGGCTTCATGAATCGTTTTGGCAAAAAGCTCCGGATCCATGAAGTGCGAACAGGAACAGGTACAAAGATATCCGCCGTTTTCCACGAGTTTCAGTCCGCGGATGTTGATTTCACGATATCCTTTCACTGCCTGTTTGATTGAATTTCGAGACTTTGTAAACGCGGGAGGATCGAGAATGACCACATCGAATTTTTCTCCCTTGGCTTCAAGACCCGGCAAAAATTCAAAAACGTCCGCACACTCAAAAACCACCCTGTCTTCCAAATGATTCAGTTTTGCATTCTCGGCAGCCTGGTCCACGGCAATCTGCGAAGCATCCACGCCGATGACGGACACAGCTCCCGCCACTCCGGCATTTAACGCAAAAGAACCGGTATGTGTAAAGCAGTCCAGTACGCGCTTTCCTTTGCAGATTTTGTGAATACGCGCACGGTTATTTTTCTGATCGAGGAAAAATCCGGTCTTCTGACCGTCTTTTACATCAACATAGTAATGTACGCCGTTTTCTATGATCTCAACATTGGTATCGAACGGATCGCTTAGGAAACCCTTCGCCGGTTCCATTCCTTCTTTTTCACGTACCTTTGCATCGCTTCTTTCGTAGACACCGCGAATCGTAATTCCATCCTCGGCCAGAACTTCCTTCAAGGCCTCGATGATGGTCATTTTCCACCTATCGATTCCGAGCGCAAGCGACTCCACAACCAGAACATCCGAAAACTTATCGATGACAATACCGGGCAGAAAATCCGCTTCTCCGAAGATGACGCGACAGCTCGAGGTATCGATAACATCCTTTCGATACTTCCATGCATCCCTGACCCGTTCCTTGAAAAACGCTTCATCGATGACGGCATCCTTCTTCCTCGAAAGCATACGCACGGTAATTTTGGATTTCGTATTGATAAACCCGAAGCCCATCGCAAATCCGTCAAAATCCTGTACTGCCACCACGTCGCCGTTTTCAAATGCTCCGTCGATTTTGTCGATCTCGTTATCGTAGATCCAGGCTCCGCCAGCCTTAATTGTGCGGCCCTCGCCCTTTTTTAAAATGACTGTTGCCAAATTCATGATTCCTCCAACTGTGAAAAGAAGTCGCGTACTTCATCCAGATCTTTCATTACCTTAAAACTCTTGCCCCTGATTTCTTCGTCCGGCTGCAGAATATCCGGCACCATAAGGGCCTTTGCTCCGGCCGAATAAGCGGCTCGGATACCGTTGAATGAATCCTCGATGATGAAGACATCCTCCGGCTTTTCTCCGATTTTGTCGCATGCAACGAGAAAAATCTCCGGATCAGGCTTGGAATGACTCACCATGTCTCCGCAGATTAATTCGTCAAAAAACTGATATATTCCGGCGCCCTTTAGCATACGCTCCGCGTTGGCTCTTGCAGTGGAAGTCGCAAGTGCTACCTTGGCACCGTTTTCTTTTAAATAGGACAGGAGGTTGTTCACGCCCTTTTTCATCGGGCATCTTCCGTCCCCGTACTTTTCCTGAAATTCCGCGCTTACTTCGCGAATATAGGAATCATAATCAAAACCAAGATGTCCGTAGGCATCCTGCATGATCTTCTTCGTCTCTCTGCTGTTTGTACCGATGCACCGGTACATAATCTCCGAACCGCCGGGAAAGCCATGCCGCATAGCATAGCCTTCCCAAAGTTCTATATAAATTCTCTCCGTATCGAAGAGAATACCGTCCATATCAAAAACTACCGCGGCTTTCTTCATGCTGCCCTCCGTTATAATAACCTTCTTCTATTATAACCTTAGGCAGTCATTTTTTGCATTAGTTTTTCCTTCCGGCTTATGATTCCGCCGCTTCCTCTCCTCCGCCTTCGGCGCTCGGATCGTACTCGAGGATGTCTCCCGGCTGGCAGGATAGGGCATCACAGATTGCCTCGAGGGTGGAAAAGCGAATCGCGCTGATCCTGCCGTTTTTCATTTTTGATAAGTTTACATTGGTTACTCCAACCTTTTCCGCGAGGTCGTTCAGGGACATTTTCCGGTCCGCCATCATGCGGTCAAGGCGTAATATAATCTTTCCCATAGGCGCCTCCTTATAATGTCTCGTCTGCCTGCGTCTGCAGCGTAATACCGTAATCCATGATTGCGTAGATGCACCAGGTGAGCAGTCCGCCGATAGCTCCGATTCCGAGGCCGCTTGTCATGGCAAGACCTGCGCTTAATACAATTCCTGTCACCATCACTCTCTTTGCAACTTTCTTCGTAAACGGCGTTTCCTCTTTTTCAATCAGTTCAAAGGTCTTTGAAATCAGATGGAAAACGACCGCAAAAATCGCAACCGCTACGGCAATGAATAATAAGTAGCATCCGAATACCAGACATACGGGATATTTGTCTGCATACTCCTGAACCGCCGCATTGGAGCTTTGAATATTAATGCTCTCCAAAAACTTAAGGAAGGAGGGATCCGACATTTCCACATGTGTGGATTCCGCACTCAGCACCTTTACGGTAATACCGGTCTTTACATCTCCGTTTGCTTCCGCCTGCTCTACTGCACCATGAAACTCTTTTTCAAAATTCTTTGCATTTGTAAGAAAAACAATTCCGGTTACCAGTGCGATCATGGATGCCACGATACCGATGATATTTACTATATGAGTCACGATGCGAATGATTTTACAGCTTCTTTTTACTCTTGAAATTTTTACACTTTCTTCACTCATAATGATTCTCCTGTTTATCTCATTTTTTGTAATTGTCTGTTTTCTTTTCCAAAAATCAATTGGGCCCTGCAAGCGTCCTTGCAAGTTTAAAATAACACCGCGATTTATCTTTGTCAACAACTTTTTATCGTTTTTCGATAATTTTTTATTATTTTATGATTTCATGAATGTATATTAGTCCTGTCAAATGCACATAAGCACATAAGAAAAGGGACAGCCGTTTGGCTGCCCCTGCTGTAATCTCTTATTAAATTGAGCTTCCGTTTACCACCAGGAGGACATGGAGTTCATCTGTCTGGTAAGGGAATCCGCATATTCAACGATTCTGACGATCCCGGTAATACATAAGATCGTTCCCACAACGCCAAGTACAAGTCCGGCAAGACCGAAGATAAATCCAATCTTTACTTTTCCGGTAATTACCTGTGCGGTACGATATACTTTTCCGCGAAGTGCAAGTGCTACGATACCGGTCGGAATTGACATGATTCCAAAAATAATACCCCAGATGGCACCCGATAATTCAGATTTCAACTGTGCCTCCAACGTGTAAGCTCTGGATATCAGATCCCAAATGCTGGAGTTGGTCAGTCTGCTTGCTTCGCTTGAAATCACAATACCGCAGATCAGTGCAATCACACCGCCCACACCGGAAATAATACCGCAAATCAAACTTGCGATTTCTTTTCCGGGACAGGACGTACCGGCATTGCTGTTACCATAGCTTTGATTCTGCGCATATCCATTCTGTGCGTAATTGTTCTGTACGTAATTATTCTGCGCATAGTTGTTCTGTGCATAACCATAAGCATTATTGGCATCATACGCCTGGTTGTATCCCTGGTTCACCGCAGGCTGCTGATAATAGTTCTGCTGTGCTGCGGGCTGGGCATACCCCTGCATACCCATATCCTGCTGATTGGGCATGTAGCCCTGCTGATTCTGGTAAAAATTGTTTTGATCCATTTTTGATTCCCCTTTTAAAATATTAGAGCAACGCTGCAAGTACGGAAATTCCGATAATGTTAAGTACCGCGCAAACACCGGATGAAATCAGACCAATCAAACCGAGAATTCCGCCGACTTTGATTTTTCCTGCAATTACACCGGTTGCATTGTAAATCTGATTCTTTAATACAAGCGCAACGATACCGAATGCGATACCCATTGAAGAAAGAATCAGTCCCCATACACCTGATGCGATTACGCCTTCAACGATTGAAGCGTAGCTGTAATAATATGCATAAACCGAATGGCTTCCTGCCCATGACAGTGCATACATGGAAAGGGAAAATCCAATTAACGCACAGGCAAGAGCACTGATACCCATTACCATACCCGTGATTTCTTTTCCCTTATGGCTGCCGGCACGCGGTGCTGCATAAGCCTGCTGCGGATAAGCAGCATTGTATCCGTTATATCCCGGTGCCTGGTTATAACCGGGCTGCTGATTGTATCCGTATCCCTGCGGAACACCTGCGGGAGGATAAATTCCCTGTTGCTGATAATTCTGATAACCGTTGTATCTTCCATCCATATCCAATTCCTCCGTTTCCTTTTATTCGGAATAATTATTTATTTATGAATCTTAAGTTCCTTACTCTTCTTCATCATCAAAATCGAAATTGATGCCGTTTTCGTCGAAACTGATTTCTCCGTCGTCAAAGTTGATTTCACCGTTATTAAAATCGATATTGGCGCCATCAAAATTGATTTCGCTGAATCCTTCCTCCTGTACCTTACCAATTGCAAAAGCTGCAACTCCGACACAGGCAATTGTCAGAATGATCGCAACAAAGACTCCGACAGCCGCGGTAATAATACCCGCTGTTGCAAGATTCTTTCCGACAATGGATTTCTTGGTGGTGATGGTTGCCTGCTGCACGGCTTTTTTTCGAAGAATCTTAGCCGCAATTCCGGTTCCGATTGCAATCGTTCCGAAGACGAATGCACAAATAAGACCGGTAACGGGAACCCATGCAAAACCAATAGCACAAACACCGGAACACAAAGATGTAATGCCCAGAATCATAGAAACAATTTCCTTAGCGGGCGCCTTTGTTGCCTTCGCTGCAACTACCGGAGCCGGCTGTGCTTCGGGCTGAGGTACCACTGCGGGAACTGCCTCTACCGCAGGCTGCGGTTCAACTGCAGGAGCCACATCTACTGCAGGCTGAGGAATTGCTTCGGGTACCGTCTCTGCTACAGGCTGAACAGTTGCTTCAACCGCTTCCTGAGCCACCTGGCCGGTAACTACTTCCGGATTCTGCTGTACTTCATTATTATCCATGATTTTTCCTCCTTAAAAAACCATTTGTGATCTTATGAATTTCACCACTTTTCAGTGGTTATCTAAACACCCTTAAAGTATCATCTAAGGCCGTATTTGTCAAACTCTGCCGGTCTCTTTGCAAATAAATCTCCAGGAATCCTTACACATCCTCTCAAGGTCGTACTGAGCAACCCATCCGAGTTCCTCTTTTGCCTTCTTCGGATCGGCATAACACTGTGCCACATCGCCCGGACGTCTGGGTTTGATGGAGTACGGAACCTTCACGCCGTTAGCCGCCTCAAAAGCCTTTACGATATCCAGTACGGAATATCCGTTACCGGTACCGAGGTTGTAGATATGCACACCTGCCTCGCTTACTTTCTTAAGTGCTGCCACATGACCCTTGGAAAGATCGGTTACGTGGATATAGTCTCTGACTCCGGTTCCGTCGGGCGTATCATAATCGTTTCCGAATACACCGAGCTCCGGAAGCTTTCCGACTGCCACCTGCATGATGTAGGGCATTAAATTGTTCGGGATTCCGTTCGGTGATTCTCCGATGAGTCCGCTTTCATGCGCACCGATCGGATTGAAGTAACGAAGCAGAACAACACTCCACTCCGGATCCGATACCGTAATATCCGTTAAGATTTTTTCCAGCATCAGTTTCGTTCTGCCATAGGGATTGGTCGCACCGAGCGGAAAATCCTCCGTAATGGGAACACTCTTCGGAACTCCGTATACGGTTGCGGAGGAAGAAAAAATAATCTTCTTGCATCCGTACTTGTTCATCATTTCGCAGAGATTGAACGTTCCCGTTAAGTTGTTTTCATAATACATAAGCGGTTTCTGCACGGACTCGCCCACTGCCTTCAGTCCCGCAAAATGAATCACCGCATCAAATTTATTATCCGCAAAAACAGGCTCCAGTTCCTCCGGCTTTGTCATATCCGCATTGTAAAACTTCGGACGTACGCCGGTGATTGCCTCAATCTTATCAAGAGTTTCTATTTTGGAATTGTAAAGATTATCAAAAATGACAACCTCATGTCCTGCCTGGATCAGTTCCACACAGGTATGCGAACCGATATATCCGGTTCCTCCGCTGACAAGAATTTTCATGCTTTTTCCTCCTATCTGACGATATTATTTTACCGTAATGCTTACTTTGTCCGGCTTACTGCCCACTTTCACAATCAGTCCGACGTCGGAAAGTGTTGCTCCTGCGGCAATGGATTTGTTATAACTTGCCGGAGTAATCGTAACGGTATTTCCGGACGCTATTGCCGAGCCGCCCCAAATCTGGCTTACGGATACACCGGTTCCGAGATCGATGACAATGGTCCAGTCACTCGCTGCCGCATTTCCTTTGTTTTCAATCTTTAATCCGTACTGTACACAGGTGTCCGATCCTTCCTTCCAGGAATTCGACTCCTCGATACTTACCTTCAGATCACCGCTTTGTCCTGCTGCCAGTTCTTTTCCGGACTGCGGGGTTGCCGGATCCTGCACCTGCGGTGTTTCTCCCTTTACGGGTGTCTTTCCGTTTACAAGTCCCGAACCCTGATCGGAGTGGGTATTGAAGACGCCCACGAGCCACTGGCCGGACTGGGATAACTCATCATAGGTCCAGCCCGATGTTTTGGAACAGGATGAAGAAATCAACGAAGAGGATTCCGCCTTATTGGAAAGATTCCATGCCACAAAACCGATTCCGTACCGGTCGAGCAGATCGATCCACTTGTTGGCTTCCTCGATATTGTTGTTTCCGTTTCCGGAGGCATCGCAGATACTGAATTCGGAAATCAGAACCGCATAGCCTGCATCCTCTGCCGCTTTTACCTTGTTTCTGATATTGTCTTTATGCGTGTCCGCATAGAAGTGAACCGCATACACGATGTTGTCATATGCCGTGATGGGATCCTTGATTGCCACATCCACATCCTGAGACCAGGTAGGAGTTCCCACGATGATGATGGCATCGGGATCGTTTGCACGGATTATGGGAATCACTTCCTCTGCGTAACTTTTTACCTGTGCCCACGTTGTTCCGCCGTTCGGCTCGTTACAGATTTCATAAAGCACGTTATCCTGGCCGGCATATTTTTGAGACATTTCTTCAAAAAACTTCTTCGCCTCATCCTTGTATACATTCGGATCCAGGTCGTGAAGAATATGCCAGTCGATAATGGCATACATACCGGCTTTCGTTGCATAGTCCACACCGTTTGTGACGAGTTTCTTTAAATTCTCCTTGTTTCCGCCGGTGCAATATCCTTCTCCCTCTGCCGTATACATGGCAAGACGGACGGTATTTGCTCCGAAATCATCACGCAGGGAAATGAAGGAATCCTGATTGACATACTGCGGAAACCATCCGAGTCCATGGGTGCTGACACCGCAAATCTGGAAGTTGTCGCCGTTTGCATCGACAATCTGGTTTCCTTTTACCTGTAAAGCTCCGTGTAATTCATAGGGAGTCTTTTCGGTTTTCTTTTCCTGTACCTGTTCTTCTGAAAGTTGTTCCGATTGACCTTCCGATGCTTCTTCGCTTACGATTTCCGCCTTGGATGAAGGCTCGGAAGACTCGGTTGCCACTTCCGAGATCACGGTTTCTCCGGGTACGTCCTTCTTCTTTCTGCTGCTGATAATATAGATAACAGCCACAATGATCATAAGAAGAACTACCACTCCGATGTAAAGAAAAAGCCTGATTGTTTTCGGATCGAAGCGGTTCTCTTTGCTCTCAGCTGTGTCCTTGTCCTCAGCTGTGTCTTCGATTTCAGCTTTGTCTTCAGCTGTTTCTTCTTTTTCAATTATTTCTTTGTTTTCTTTATTCTCTTCCAACGCTTTCCTCTTTCCTTATCGGGTTTACTTTGCTTCCTTTTTTGCAAGTTCTTCCTCGCGAATTTTATCCAGTTCCTTAATCGCTTCCTCCGTCTTCTTTCGGTGACCTTTTCCGAACAGGTTCCTTACCTTTCCTTCCGTTCCGTCTTTAATATGAATAATATTCTCCCTGTGCTTGTAAATGATGACCAGACTGGCCACGGAAATAATCAGTGCCCCAAACAAATCACCAAACGTACAGTAGAAAAACAGAGGAGTGGAAATAACCGTAATAAATGTTCCGACCACGATATAATTTGTGATCAGAGCAAGGGAAATGATGACCACCGCAAGCACAACGGCAAACGGAAAACAGAGTCCCGCCGTTGCTCCGATAAAGGTAGCAAAACCTTTTCCTCCGCGAAATTTCAAGTAAAACGGAAAAATATGACCAAGTACCACGCAGGTAGCCGCCACATATGCAATTTCCGGCAGAGCCGGTGCCAGAAACCTGGTAAGTAAAACTGCTGCGATTCCTTTTGCAATATCAATCACCGCAACCAGCACACCGAACTTCCATCCGAGCACTACCGTTGCGTTGGAAGCGCCTAAGTTTCTCGTGGCAGTCTTTTTTAAATCCACCTTTTTGATCCGACTAATAATGTAGGACGGTGAAAAACTGCCGATAAGATATGCACATAGAGCCACTACAATGTATGGCAGTATCTGTTCCACAAACACTTTTATTCTCTCCCGAATCTCTTACGCGTTTCTGTAATCCGTTACGCGCTTTGTCTTCTTTTCACTTCTCGGAAGTGTTCCGACCGGTACGATGGTAACTCTCGGTGTAACACCGATATAGGTCTTGAATACCGTAGCGATTTCTTTTGCCATGGTTTCAAAATGAACGCGTCCTTCCCCTTCCACGGTAAGTAAGAAGACATCTCTGTTCTTATCATCTTCATGCGCAAGCGTAACGCGATATTCGCTCGTTGCGCCGTCCACCTTGGCCAGCATTTCCTCCACCTGGGAAGGGAACATGTTCACGCCGTGAATCTTAAACATGTCGTCGCTTCTGCCTTTGATGGTGTCCAGTCTCGTAAATTTGCTTCCGCAGGGGCATTCCTCCGGAATGATCCGGGATAAGTCATGCGTACGGAAACGAAGTAAGGGAGCTCCTTCTTTGACGAGTGTCGTGATAACGATTTCACCCTCTTCTCCGTCGGGTACGTTTTCTCCGGTAATCGGATCGATGATTTCGGTGTAAAGATAATCATCCCAGATATGCATTGCGGTCTCACCCGGGCAGTTTATACCGATACCCGGTCCGTAAATCTCGGTCAGTCCGTAAATATCATACAATTCGATTCCGAGTCCTTCCCGGATGGTATTTCTCATCTTATCGCTCCAGCGCTCGGAACCGATGACACCCTTCTTTAAATGAATCTGATCCCTGATTCCTCTTCTGTTAATCTCCTCGGAAAGAAGAAGTGCATAGGAGGATGTCGCACAGAGTACGGTACTCTTTAAGTCGATCATCATCTGAATCTGCTTTTCGGTATTTCCGGGTCCCATGGGGATTGCCATGGCACCAAGCAGTTCACATCCTGCCTGGAAACCGATTCCCGCGGTCCAGAGTCCGTAGCCGGGAGTGATATGAATGCGGTCCTTGTTCGTGATTCCCGCCATTTCATAGCAGCGTGCAAACATGATGGCCCAGTCCTTTACATCTTTTGCAGTATAAGGAATGATGACCGGCTTTCCGGTGGTTCCGGAAGAGGAATGAATACGTACCACTTCTTCGTCCGGCACAGCCTGGATTCCGAGCGGGTAAGCATTTCTCAGATCATCTTTACTGGAAAAAGGAATCTTTTTGAAATCTTCCTCCGTCTTGATTTCGGTAATACCGAGTTCGCGGTACAGTTTTCCGTAGTAGCTGTCGCCCGCAATCAGACGTTTTACCTGTTTGTCAATTAACTGTAACTGTTCACTGCTTGGTTTCATATCTTCTCTCCTTCGCTGTCTGAATCTGCTCTTCAAGCGCAATAATCTTGTTTCGTTCCTCTTCCGTCATCTCGCGTTTCGGAACAACGTTGTCCAGTGCATCGAAATCCGGCTTCATCGAAAGGCCGACCTCTTTTCCGATTTCAAATGCTTTGATATTGGACTCCACAAACTTTTCTTTGACCGTTTTTGCAATGGTATTTTTCACGGTTTCTTCCTCGAAATGCAAAAATCGTGCGCCGAGTGCAACACCTAAAACCGCCACATTGAAAAACTTTGAGGATCCTAACGGTGCACAGAGTTCATCTGCATTGACCACCGCCAGTTTCTGTATTTTCTGTTTCAAAAACCGAATCATTTCCCTGCCGTTATATCCTGTCGGCTGCAAGGATTCGGTAACCGGCATCATCGGAATTTCGTTGACAATCACGGCACCGCCATCTTTTAAGAAATCCAGATTTCTTACTGCCTCGGAAGGCTCAAATGCAATCAGTAAATCTGCGGAATGTTTCGGAATCAGCGGGGAATAAACATCCTCTCCGATTCGCACGTGACTGCTTACCGGACCTCCGCGCTGCGCCATTCCGATGGTTTCCGCGGAATGCACGGTTTCGTTATTCTCCATCGCACTTGCCGCAAGAAGCTTGGAAGCAAGTACCGTTCCCTGTCCGCCGACACCGCAAAGTAAGATATTGTAAGACATTATCGCACCTCCTTTTCGATGGCTGCCACAGGGCAGATCTGTGTGCAAAGGCCGCAGCCTGTGCACAGGTTCGGATCGATGATTACTTTTTCATCCACAACGGAGATGGCCGGACAGCCAATCTCACGGATGCATTTTTTGCAGGAAATGCAACGATCGGAAATCACGCATTTCTCCGTTGCCTTTGTAATGGCAATACAGGGAGACTTGAAAATGATCGCTTTCACGCCGGACTCCGCGGCACATTCTTCTATCGCTTCCGTAGCCGCTTTTAGGTCAAGCGGATTCACGGTAAGAACCTTTTTTACTCCGAGGGCTTTTAATACCGCCTCGATGGAAATGGCATTTGCCACATCACCCATCATCGTAATACCGGTTCCGGGATGAGGCTGGTGACCCGTCATTGCGGTTGTGGAGTTATCCAGAACGCAGACGATCAGATCCGCCTGATTGTATACGGCATTTGCAACGCCCGTCATACCCGAAGCAAAAAACGTCGAGTCTCCGACAAACGCAAAATTCACACACTCTTCGTCTGTCCAGTGAAGGCCCTGTGCCATCGTAATACCGGCACCCATGCAAAGACAGGTATCGACCATATCAAGCGGCATGGCATTTCCGAGCGTATAACATCCGATATCGCCGGAGAAGTTTGCCTTCTTTCCTTTCATCGCGGATTTTACCGCATAAAAACTTGCTCTGTGAGGGCAGCCTGCGCAGAGAACCGGAGCTCTCATCGGCGCCTTCGGCTCCTCCATCATCACTTCTTCGTTTCCGGAAAGACGGTCTTTGATTTTATCCACGACCCCTTCAAAGGCTTTCTTTCCGGGATCTTCCGGCTTTCTTTCTCCTAAGAAAAGGCCGATGGCCTCGGCTACGCCTTCCGCAGTATTTTCGCCTGCCGTCGGCATATGTCCGGTATGCTTTCCGTACACCGAAAGATTTAATTTATGCTTTCCCGAAAGCAGCAACACTTCCTCTTCGAGGTAGGGGAAGAGTTCTTCGACTGCAAGAACCTCTTCAATTCCCTTCAATGCATTTAAAAGGAATGTTTCGGGCAGAGGATGCGGTGTCGCAACATGGATCAATGTCACGTCATCACGGTCCTGCAGATATTCTTTTGCATAAGCATAGCTTACGCCGCCGGCAATTACTGCTTTCTTATTTCCTTCTTTTCCTGTAAATGAATTACATTTGTAGGATGAAAAATCTTCTCCGATTTCCGGATTTCTCTTTTCGATCATCTCGTGATTCATTCTCGAAAGCCTCGGGAAGATTACGAAACGCTTGGAATTTTTGACAAAGCCCGGAATCTCCTTCGGAGTCGCCGTTTCATCATAGGTAACTGCCGCATATGCATGATCGATTCTTGTCGTGGGGCGGAAAAGCACGGGAGTTTTGTATTTTTCCGAATAATCAAAAGCGTCCTGAATCATCTTGTATGCTTCTTCCACACTCGACGGATCAAAAACGGGAATCCTGCAATACTTCGCAAAAAGTCTCGTATCCTGCTCTGTCTGGGACGAAATAGGGCCCGGATCATCCGCGGAAACGATTACGACGCCGCCTTCCACGCCGACATAGGCCAGACTCATCAATGCGTCGGATGCGACGTTCAGTCCCATCATCTTCATCGTGACAAGACATCTGGCTCCTGCATAGGAAGCACCTGCTACCACTTCCATAGCGGATTTTTCATTGACAGACCATTCCACGTGAATGGCCTTATTAGTATTGTGTTTAGCAATCGTATCGATGATTTCCGAGGAGGGTGTTCCCGGATATCCGCAGGCTACATTGACACCTGCCGCGATCGCACCGAGGGCAATCGCCGAATTCCCCATCATATACTCTGTTTTCATTCTGTTTCCTCTGAAGTTGCTTTCTTTTTCTTTCTCAATTCTCCATTATACCACTTTTCAAGGAAGTTTTTCTCTGTCGGACAAATCAGACAATAAATTCCAAGCGGTACCACGAGCATGCTGATGTACTGGGACGTGGAGAAGGGTCCCCAGAGGCCTCTGATAAGGTCTCCTCTGTACATTTCCGTAATAAAGCGAAGGATTCCGTATAATACAAAATACACGCCGATAGGACGGTAATAATTCTTTTTATTTTTCTGGAATATCGTGTAGAACAGCACGATAAGGAAGATAACCAAAAGACCTGCTGCCTCGATCAACTGGATCGGTATGCAGTATGCGCCGATTCTTTCGTTATATATGTAAAAACCATGAAACAGCGGTAAGTCTCCGTGTTCAAAAATACCGAGTTCATTCATTTCATTCACGCGATGAACTTCGGCAACTTTTCCGAAACAGCATCCACCGATGGTACAGCCGATACGGCCGAACATATGAAACAGGGGTACCCCCGCAACAGATGTACGAAGCCAGTTTCTGGTATCTTCCTTGAAATATTGGGAATACACCATGAATCCGACAAATATACCGAGCATTCCGCCGTAGAAAACAAGTCCCGCCGAAAACATTTCCCTAAACTTGGCAAAATCCGTAAAGAGATATCGGATTGCTTCCAGATTGTTTTTAACAGCCGTAAACTGATATACAATTGCAGCACCGATTCCTCCAAAAAAAGCGCAATAAACCAGATAGATAAAACGATTGAAGAAATCCGCCTTTTCTTTATATGCTTTATGCATAATGAAACTGTATACGACGGCAACCAGCATACCGACCAAAGCCGCAGCTCCGTATGAACTGAAGGGTCTTCCGAACAGGTTTAAATAAGGATGCATGATGAAAATAACCTCGGGTGAATTCTTTAAAAAAGCTCCGGTACAAAAGCACCGGAGCTTCTTTGTTTGTACATTTTCTTAGTAATTCAAATTACTGCATGGTAGCCCATGCTTCAACAGCTGTAGCTGCACCGGCTGCTGCACAATAGCAGATACCGCAGATGATACCACCAACGATACCGATAATGCTCAAGATTAAACCGATGATACTGGTAACCTTTGCTGCCTTGGTGAAGCCGTTTACTGCACCTTCTTCTGCAGCTTTCTTCTGGAAGTTAAAGGAGATGATTGCACATACAAGACCTGCAACACCGCAGACTGCGAAGGTCTCCCATCCGTTAACGCCTAATACAAGGCTGGCAATACCGAGTGCCATTGCTGTAATACTATTCTTTTTGCTCATTGTTAATTTCCTCCCTCTTTTATTCACAAAAAGCACATTTCTGTTTATATTATCATACTACCGTCATTATTAATTTTCAATAAAAAATTATAAATTTTTTATAATTTCTTTTTGTTGTAACCATTGATTTTACTAATAAAAACCCGCATTCTCCATATCCGGAAAATGCGGGAATATTATTTTGGTTTAATTAATACGGAATCCTATTCGATTCTTCAAACTATACAATACCCTGTGCCTTCATAGCATCAGCAACCTTTAAGAAGCCTGCGATGTTAGCGCCTGCAACATAGTCGCCTTCCTTGCCGTATTTCTTTGCAGCATCGTCAAGGTTGTGGAAAATGTTTACCATGATCTGTTTTAACTTCGCATCAACTTCTTCGAAGGTCCAGGAAAGTCTCTCGGAGTTCTGGCTCATCTCAAGTGCGGAAGTAGCAACACCACCTGCGTTAGCAGCCTTGCCGGGAACAAAGTAAACCTTGTTCTGCTGGAAGTACTGGGTAGCTTCCAGAGTAGTAGGCATATTAGCACCTTCGCAAACTGCGATAACGCCGTTAGCAACAAGTGCTTTGGCATCATCAAGATTAAGTTCGTTCTGGGTTGCGCAGGGAAGTGCGATATCCACTTTAACGCTCCACTGATTGGTGCCCTCGGTAGCCTTGTCATGATACTGTGCGGAAGGTCTCTTTGCAGCATACTCGGTAAGACGTGCACGATGTACTTCCTTCACTTCCTTAAGAAGTGCAACATCGATTCCTTCGGGATCATATACCCATCCGGTGGAATCGGAGCAGGTAACAGGCTTAGCGCCTAACTGCTGTGCCTTCTGGATTGCATAGATTGCTACGTTACCGGAACCGGAAACCGCACAGGTCTTGCCTGCGATGTCGATTCCGTTGGATTTTAACATTTCCTGCGTCATATAGAGAAGTCCGTATCCGGTAGCTTCGGTTCTTGCCAAAGATCCGCCGTAGGAAAGTCCCTTACCGGTAAGAACGCCTTCGTAAAGTCCGGTAAGTCTCTTGTACTGACCGTACATGAAACCGATCTCTCTTGCGCCGGTTCCGATGTCACCTGCGGGAACGTCGGTATCTGCGCCGATGTATTTGAAAAGCTCAGTCATAAAGCTCTGGCAGAATGCCATAACTTCTCTGTCGGATTTGCCCTTGGGATCGAAATCGGAACCACCCTTACCGCCGCCGATGGGAAGGCCGGTTAAGGAGTTTTTGAAGATCTGCTCAAATCCTAAGAATTTAATGATGCCAAGGTTTACGGAAGGATGAAGTCTTAAACCTCCCTTGTAAGGTCCGATTGCGGAATTGAACTGAACACGGAATGCATTGTTTACCTGCACCTGTCCCTTATCATCAACCCAGGGAACGCGGAAAAGAATCTGTCTTTCCGGTGTTACAAGTCTTTCCAGTAATGCATCTCTTCTGTACTCTTCTTCGTTTGCTTCGATTACAACGCGAAGGGATTCCAGAACTTCCTTTACTGCCTGATGGAATTCAGGCTGTGCCGGATTCTTTGCTACGACATAATCGTAAATCTCGTCAACATATGACATGGCTTTGTCCTCCTTTTATTTGTTTCTCCAAAGAGGAAACCCTATGTTTACCACGCTTTGAAGAAAAATACTTTACTGCATTAAACTAATAAAACCACGAAAAATTATAATTCCATTTTTTTTCGATTGCAATAAAAAAGTGAGGAAAACTTCGAAAAAATCGTTGTTTTCCCCACATTTTTCACATTTTTTTAATAAATACCTATCTAAGTGCTGTGTTTAATCCAGATCCTGATAAGTGCCTTTTCTCTTTAAGCGCAGACGGGACATTTCACGCTCTATACGAAGACGGCTTGCACGGAATTCGCGGATGCTCTGCTGACGGAGCATTTCTTCCTTCTCTTCTTCCATTGCATGACGCGCACGGTTTTCATCGATCTCTTCGGGACGTTCCGCGGTAACTGCCAGAATCAGTACCTGATTGTCCTCCATTAAGAAGGTTCCGTTACTGATGGCCGCATAAACCTTACCTTCTCCCGGCACGATGAATTCCAGAATACCCGGAACAATCGCCGCGATCGTATTCTGATGATCCGCCAGGATTCCGTAGTGACCGTCGGAAATCGGCAAAATCAGCGATTCGCAGGGACCGTCGTAGAAGGTTTTTTCTGCAGTTAGAATTTTCAAATCAAATGTCTTCAAATGCACTGTCCTTTATTACTACTGATTAAATCTCGCCTTTGGCAATCTTGTCCGCCTTCTGGAAGGCTTCTTTTAAGGTTCCTACGTTATAGAAAGCAGCTTCCGGTAAATCATCAACCTTACCGTCCACAATCGCTTTAAATCCGCGCAGGGTTTCCTTAATTGGCACGTATTTTCCGTCCATACCGGTAAACTTCTCGGCAACGAACATCGGCTGAGACAAGAATCTCTGCGCTTTTCTTGCTCTCTTAACCGTGAGCTGATCTTCATCGCTCAGTTCTTCCATACCGAGGATGGCAATGATATCCTGTAATTCTCTGTATTTTTGCAGGGATTCCTGTACCTTTCTGGCAATCTCGTAGTGTTCCTCTCCGACAAGGTCCGGAGAAAGAATTCTCGAAGAAGACTCAAGCGGATCCACCGCGGGATAGATACCCTGCTCGGCAATCTTACGGGAAAGAACCGTCGTTGCATCAAGGTGGGTAAATGTCGTAGCGGGTGCAGGGTCGGTCAGGTCATCCGCAGGTACGTAAACGGCCTGAACGGAAGTTACGGAACCACGTCTTGTGGAAGTAATACGCTCCTGAAGAGAACCCATTTCCTCCGCCAGAGTCGGCTGGTAACCTACTGCGGAAGGCATACGTCCGAGAAGAGTGGATACCTCGGATCCTGCCTGTACAAAACGATAGATGTTATCAATAAACAAAAGCACGTCTTTTCTCTTACGGTCTCTGAAGTACTCTGCCATGGTAAGTCCGGAAAGCGCTACTCTCATACGAACACCGGGAGCCTCGTTCATCTGTCCGAATACCAGTGCCGTTTTTTCGGAAACGCCGGATTCACGCATCTCGCGCCACAGATCGTTACCTTCACGGGAACGTTCTCCGACACCTGTAAAGATCGAATAACCACCGTGCTCCGTTGCAATATTGTGGATCAGTTCCTGGATCAATACGGTTTTCCCTACGCCGGCACCACCGAACAAACCGATTTTACCACCCTTTGCGTAGGGCTCCAGCAGGTCGATTACCTTGATTCCGGTCTCTAAGATTTCCACGCTGGGACGCTGCTGAGCAAATGTAGGAGCGGGTCTGTGGATTTCCCATTTTTCCGCCTTGGAATCGATTTCTCCGAGTCCGTCGATCGGTTCTCCGATTACGTTAAACATACGACCGAGCGTCACTTCGCCGACGGGAACCTGAATGGATTTTCCGGTCGACTCCACGTCCATACCGCGGCATAATCCTTCGCTACCGGTCAGCATGATGCAACGCACTTCCTTGTTTCCGATGTGCTGCGCAACTTCCATGATTTTCTTTTTTCCGTTCAAGCTCACCGACAAGGCTTCTTTAATACGCGGCATGTGCTCCGCGTCAAAACGAACGTCGATAACAGAACCCGAAATCTGTGTAATCTTTCCAACCATGTGTAAATCTCCTAGGATACTTTATGACTCTTCCGATTCGTTTTCTTTTGCCATTTTTTCCTGCAACATACGAATCAGTTCTTTCTGACGATTCAGCGCCTTTCTCTCGCGCTTTCTCTTCATGGCTTTTGCGCCGGCGGAAATCTCTGTGATTTCCTGTGTAATCATCGCCTGTCTGGTGTGATTGTACTGCACACGCAGGTCGTTTAAGATTTCCTGCGAGTTGCGGTTTGCCGAATCCATTGCGTTCATACGTGCGCTCTGCTCCGACGCAAAACTGTCCACCAGCGCACCGTAAACAATACCGAGCACGTAACTTTCAATGGTATTATCCAGCACTTCACTCAAGTTCGGCATGAACTTAAACGGCGTTTTGACTTCTCTTTCCCATGCGGGAGGCGCGATGTTAAAATCGGCCTTATGGAAAGGCAAAAGACGCATCACCTGCGCTTCCTCGGTAAAGGAATTCTGATAGTCCGTAAAAATAACATACATTTTGGTAATCTCACCGTTGTCATACTTTTCAAGCAGAACATTGGTGATTTCTCTGGCACGGGAAAGGTTCGGATCCTGTGCTGTATAACGGAACGACTGCTCGATCGGAATGTGGTGCGTCGTAAAATAATGTCTTCCGCACTCGCCGACGACAAAAAGCAGATTGTCGTCATGTTCTCCCATCATGCGCATCGCTTCCTTGATTACGTTCTGGTTATAAGCTCCGGCAAGTCCCTTATCCGCGGTAATTACGAGATAACCCCACGTTCCCTCCAGTTCTTCCATAACACCCTTCGGGAAAAAATAGCGGCTGTGTACGTTTTCATCGATACGGAAAATTCTCTTGATCTCGTGAGAAACCGCATCAAAATAGGGACGTGTGGCTTCGAAGTTCTTTCTTGCCTTACGCAACTTCGTAGAGGAAATCAAATACATCGCACTCGTGATTTTTCTGGTATCCTGTACGCTCTTTATTCGGTTTTTAATTTCCTTGATACTGGACATTAAAAGCCTTTCTTCGTCATGAATTCCTTGGCAACGGAAAGGATTTCCGCTCTGATTTCATCGTCTAAGGTCTCGCTTCCGTGGATACGGTCTGCTATATCACGACGGTTTGTCTCAAAATAAGTAAGCATTTCTTCCGCAACCTTGTTGATCTGCTTTTCCGGCACCGGAACAAACATTTTTCCGAGGGCTGCCACAAGAAGAATAACCTCCTGCTCACCGGAGTAAGGGCTGTACTGTTTCTGTCTTAAGATACGCATCAGGCCCTTGCCGTAAAGAAGCTGGTTCTTGGTTGCATCATCCAGGTCGGATGAGAACTGTGTAAAGACTTCCATTTCACGGAACTGTGCCAAATCCAGACGCAAGGTTCCGGTTGCCTTCTTCATCGCCTTCGTCTGCGCATCGCCGCCTACACGGGATACGGAAAGACCGACGTTAACCGCGGGACGCTGACCTTCGAAGAAAAGTGCCGTCTCCAGGAAAATCTGTCCGTCGGTAATGGAAATGATATTGGTCGGAATATAGGCGGAAACGTCACCGGCCTGTGTTTCCACGATCGGAAGTGCCGTCATGGAACCTCCGCCCAGGTCGTCACTTAAGTGTGCGGCACGCTCCAGCAGTCTGGAATGCAGGTAGAATACGTCACCGGGATAAGCTTCACGTCCCGGGGAACGATCCAGCAGAAGACTTAAGGAACGATATGCGATGGCATGCTTCGACAGATCATCGTAAATGATTAAAACGTCCTGACCGTTTCGCATGAAATATTCACCGAGTGCACAGCCTGCATAAGGTGCAATATATTGAACAGGCGCTGCTTCCGATGCGGAAGCGTTGACGATGATGGTATATTCCATCGCGCCTTTGTTTTTCAAATTGTTTACGAGCTGGGCTACGCTCGATGCTTTTTGGCCGATGGCTACGTAAATGCAGACAACGTCCTTGCCCTTCTGATTCGTAATGGTATCCAGTGCAATTGCGGTTTTACCGGTCTGGCGGTCACCAATGATCAATTCTCTTTGTCCGCGGCCGATCGGGAACATGGAGTCGATGGAAAGGATTCCGGTCTCCATGGGACGGTTTACGGGCTGACGGTCAATGATACCGGGTGCCTCGCTTTCAATCGGATAATACTCCTTCGATTCAATGGTTCCTCGTCCGTCAATCGGCTCACCGAGCGGGTTAACGACTCTTCCCAAGAAATTCTGTCCGACCGGAATACCTGCCGTTTTGCCGGTACGATAAACGCTGCTGCCTTCCATAATCGGAGCATCGTCCGAAAAAAGAATACAGCCGACTTCGTCGTGTCGAAGTTCCAAAACCATACCGCGAATACCGTCGGTAAAAATCAGGATTTCTCCGTACGTAACATTCTCCAGACCTTCGACGGTTGCGATTCCGTCACCTACCGTAAGAACGGTACCGACTTCACGTGCAATCGCGGAAGGCGTCCAGGAATGTACGGTTTCCTTCATCAGAGGAATGACGTTATCCGATCTTTTTGCCAGATATTCAAGCTTCTCACGAAGCTGTTCAAATTTACCTTCTTTACTCCAGTCGTAGACATCGTTTCCGATCTCTAAACGGAATCCGCCGGGAAATTCCTTGGAATGTACCCAGGATACGGAAATCTCCTTCTCGTACTTCTCGGAAAGGAATTTGACAAATCCTTCCATTTGCGCATCGGTAGGAGCTTTTTCCGAATACAGATATGCTCTGGTATTACTGCTTAAACTACTCATTCTTTGCGTTTCCTTCCGCGCTCTTTAAGAACTCATCATAACTCTTCGATACATCGGCACTGAGCACAATCTTTTCGGTTGCGGTCGTGACGATATCCGCAATTTCTCTCTGTGCTTCGGCAATGATCTTGTCATGTTCCAGTTCGCCACGTTTCTTTGCAGCTTCCACGATGGTCACGGCTTCTGCCTTGGCCTGCTCGATTACTCTTGCACGCTCTTCGGCATTCTTCGTGCCGGCTTCCGTCTTCATAGCGGCAATTTCTTCCTCGGCACCTGCGATTTTTTCTTCGTATTCCGCCTTGGTCTTTTCCGCGTCTGCGAGCGCCTGTTCGGCATCGTCATGCTGTTTCTTGTAGCCTGCTTCTCTCTTTTCCATAAAGTCCTTAACGGGCTTGTAAAGGAAGAAATACAGTGCAGCAAACAGAATTGTGAAATTCAATAAATGCAGCAAAATCTGCTGCCAGTCAATATTCAAAGGCACTTTCATGATTAACTCTCCGCGTTTTTGTTATAAAACGAATACAATCAAAATGGTTACAACCAATGCATAAATAACAACGGTCTCGATAAATACCATACCGAGCATCCACAGAGACTGGATTTTTCCGCTTGCTTCAGGCTGTCTGGAAATACCTTCCACGGACTTTGCAACACCGATACCCATTGCAAGTGCACCGAGTGCTGCGGGAAGACCGATTGCAATCGCTGCTGCCAGTGCTTTCATAGCGGTGGTGGATAATTTGTAGTTAGTATCACCTGCTTCTACGATTTCATATGCGTTTCCTTCTTCACCTTCCGCTGCTTTCGCCTTCATGGGGATAAGTGCAACACCTGCAATTACAAATAACAGAAGAACTGCTGCCAATAATTTCGCTAATTTTTTCATTTGGATACCTCCGGAGTAATTGTATTATTTGAATTCTTCTTTTCTTTTCTGAATCTACGCGGTTTTTCCAGTTTCTTCTCGGAAACCTCTCCGTAGAAGATGGAAACCAGAAGCGTTAGTACGTATGCCTGAATCAGTGCATGCAACAGTGTGAAGAGTACACCGACGATAACAGGCAGGACAAAACTTAACGACATCGAGTAATATACAAGTTCCGTAACCAGCGCACCGGAAAGCAGGGCACCGAAGAGACGGAAGCTCATGGAAAGCGGAAGAGAAAACTCTTTGAGAGTTCCCAGGATTCCATGCCAGCCGTTGTTTACGATACCGCCTCCTAAGATAAATAAATAGGAAAGGCCACCCATTGCAATCGCGCCGTTAATATCGGACAAGGGTGCCGGGAGCGATACCGGTGATCCGCTTGTGGTAATGACCTGAACACCAAAGAGTTCGAAGATGGTTCCCACAAAAATGTATACACCCGCCGTAAAAATGTATGCACTCAAAACCTGATTTTTCTCCGGGGAATTGGACTTTGCAAGCCCTCGGAAAATACCTACCAGCGATTCCAGTATCATCTGAAACTTTCCGGGAATCTCCTTAAACCTCGGAATGACGAAAATTCTGCAAAAAATTGCAAAAAGCGTCAAAACCCCGGTTACGGTAAACGCGGAAATCAATCCCGGATTTACTTCCATGAAGCCGAACAGATCCACTTTCATGGTTTCATGAAGCACCGCATCTTTCATGGTCTCACCCAAAGTCTCCGCTCGAGGTGCGGGTTTTCCGAGTAGCAAGATTCCGACATAAAGTGCGATAATGATGACGAGAAAAATCGCAAAAGTAACTATGCTTTTTTTCTTACTCATGAAAAGACGTCTCCTTTCATTTCGATTTTTCAATTACATATTTATAAATCGGATTGCCGATGGCGGAGAACTTTTCTTCATATTCCGTCATGACATTGCCTTCACACATAACAGGATCCTTATGAAGATCCCTCGTAATTCCGAGGACCTTCCAGGGTTCCCCTTCCAGTTCCTCCACCGCAAAATCAAAAAGCGCAACATTATCCGTCTTAAACTCGATTATTCCGTTGTCTTTTAAGATCTTATGATATTTTGCAAGGAAGAGTTTGTTTTCCAGTCTTCTCTTGGCATGCCGGTCTTTCGGCCAGGGATCGGAAAAGTTTAAATAAATCCGGTCCACTTCTTCCTCCCCGAACACATCCAGTATTTCTTCCGCATCCATACGGATGAAACGGATGTTTCCGGCTTCCACAGGATCGGCTTCCACCTTCTGGACACCGCGGATTAAGGTCGATGAATATTTTTCGATTCCCACATAATTGATTTCGGGATGTAATCTTGCAAGGGTGGTTATAAACTGTCCCTTTCCCATGCCGATTTCGATGTAAAGCGGATTGTCGTTTCCGAAAATCTCTTTCTTCCACTTTCCCCGAAATTCTTTTTCCTCATGCACTACAAGGTCGTTTGCGGCAATATATTCTCTTGATCCTTTTACGTTTTTCAGACGCATTTCTACGGTTTATCCTTATAAAAGCCAAATCTTTCCCATATACCATACATATTTTACTCTTGTTTCTTTCAAAAAGAAAGCCTAAAGTTGCGCCGTTTCAAGCCTTTGCTTTCCTTACTTGACAACAATTGGCTCCTTTTTGTATAATCGTATTTGCGCGAATGGAAAAAGCGCGGTTCGGATTGCGAGGAGAAGTACTCAAGAGGCCGAAGAGGCGCCCCTGCTAAGGGTGTAGGTCGGGCAACCGGCGCGAGGGTTCAAATCCCTCCTTCTCCGGAAAAGAAAAAGACACCGAAAACGGTGTCTTTTTTCTATGTTAATCGAGATAATCGTCGTCTTTCTTTCGGTTCTTTCTCCTGCTTCTGGAGCGTCCCATGATTTCCTTCCGGTGCTTTGAAAACTGATACTCTTTTAAGACTCCCCTGACAATTACAAAACCAACCAGGAGGCCTGCAACGGAACCGATGACAATTAAGATGATCTTTACGTTTACAAAGATTCCGTTCTTGTTGCGGTTGGTAACCGGAAGGTTTTCCGATGGATTCTCCGAACCGGTCTCACTCGCCGCCTCGCTTCCTGTCTCTTCCGTCTGCGTATCCGCGGAGGAATCGGCAAATTCTTCAAAAAGTGTGGCATTTTCGGCATTCATCGTCAGATTCGCGACCCCTACGGGATTTCCGTGGAAACTGTATTCCACCTTCGCCACCTGACCGTCTCCGCCGTTTTCATTATAATGAAGACGATATTCCACTTCGGAAAAGTCCGCATTTTTCGGCAGTACCACATAGGCATAGGGATCGATGTTTAAGATGGACTTGTTCGATCCGAAGATATCCTGACCCACGCTGAAGAACCCACCTGAAAGGACACTGGTTTCGTCCTGATTTTCCGTAATGTTGACTTTCTTGAAGTTCTCAAAACCATAGTTAAAAAGCGCTACGGTATCTTCGTACTGGTAAGGGCTTTCTTCCTTCATAATGACACAGATCAGTTCCATGCCGTCCTTTTTGGCTGCGGAAACAAGGGTCTGTCTGGCATCGGATGTATATCCGGTCTTGGAGCCGACTAAGTACTCATACTCGTACTTTTTGCCCTTTACAAGCATGTTCTTCGTATTTAATTTGAAGGAGTCCGGCTGGGTATCGGTAGCTTCGAACTCGCAGGAAGGCTCTCTGGAAAGGGCTGCAAGGTATTCATAACCGAAGTAATACTTTGCGATCATTGCCAGGTCACGACAGGTCGTATAGTGGTTCTCGTCATGCAATCCGTTCGGATTAGAAAAATGCGTATTGGTGCAGCCGATCTCTTCGGCCTTGGCATTCATCATTTCTACGAATCCTTCGATGCTTCCGCCCACATGCTCCGCAATGGCGTTGGCCACTTCGTTGGCGGAAAGGATCATCATTCCCTCAAGCGCCTTGTTCATCGGGATAATTTCCCCTGCATCCATACCGATGTTGGAATCTCCTCTGGCCACGGAATGAACGGCTTCATATGAAAAAACGACATCCTCATCGAGTTTGCAGTTTTCGTATGCCAAAAGTCCGGTCATGATTTTTGTCGTGGATGCCGGATAAAGCTTTTCATCGATATTCTTCGCATAAAGAATCGCACCGGTGTTGGCTTCCATCAAAATGGCGCCTTCTGCACCGATCAACGGTCCCTGCGGCCAGTCTTCCACCAGATTCGTCTGAACAGCCTCGTTCATACGCGCTTTTCTGGCTTATTCCAGATCATCGGCTTTTACGGGAACAGCCGCCGTAAAGAATACCAGAAATACGGCCAGAACAGAGCCGAGCGCACGTGCGGTTTTCTTGGAAAATTTATTCTTCATGAATTCTACTCTCTTTTATATAAATCGGTTCCTTCGCTGTCCATGACAACGATAACCGGAAAATCCCTGACGGTAAGTTTGCGAATTGCCTCCGTTCCGAGATCGTCATAGGCAATTACCTCGGATGCGGTAATGGCTTTCGAAAGAAGGGCCCCGGCTCCGCCGATTGCCGCAAAATACACGGCCCCATTGCGTACAACCGCCTCTTTTACGGCATCGGTACGCTTTCCTTTTCCGATCATTCCCAGCATTCCCAGATCCAGTAACTGCGGCGTGTATTTATCCATTCTGCCTGCGGTGGTGGGACCGGCACTGCCAATCGGTCTTCCTTCTCTTGCGGGAGACGGACCCATGTAATAGATCACGTTTCCTTCAATGTCAAAAGGAAGCGCTTCCCCTTTTGCAAGCGTTTCTGCCATTCTTTTATGTGCGGCATCTCTGGCAGTATAGATGGTACCGGTCAGGCTGACCATATCTCCCGCCTTTAATGTCTTTGCTTCTTCTTTTGTAAACGGAACCGTTAATTTCTTTTCCATGACACACTCCTTATACTTCCCGAACTACATGACGGTTTACATGGCAGCAGATGTTGACTGCCACCGGCAATCCCGCGATATGTGTTGGATATGTCAGAATGTTCACTGCAAGTGCGGTTGTTCTTCCGCCCAGACCCGCAGGTCCGATTCCGGTTTCATTGATTTTTGCAAGCATTTCTTCTTCCAGTTCCTTCACGTATGGAATCTCGGAATGCTCTCCGACAGGTCTTGTCAGCGCCTTCTTCGAAAGCAGGGCACATTTTTCAAAAGTACCGCCGATGCCGACACCCACAACCATCGGAGGGCAGGCATTCGGTCCGGCATCCTTTACGGCCGTAAGGATTGCATTTTTGACTCCTTCGATGCCTTCCGCGGGCTTTAACATGAACACGCGACTCATATTCTCGCTTCCGAATCCCTTCGGTGCAATGGTAAGCTTTACTTTATCACCCGGTACGATCGAATAATGAATGACGGCCGGTGTGTTGTCCTTTGTATTCACACGTTCAATCGGATCGGAAACAACGGATTTACGAAGAAAACCATCCACATATCCGTTATGAACCCCTTCGTTGATGGCATCTTCGAGGTTTCCGCCGACAAGATGAACGTCCTGTCCGACTTCCACAAAAAAGACCGCCATTCCGGTATCCTGACAGATCGGAATCATGTCTTCTTTTGCAATGGCAAGATTCTCTTCGAGTTTTGTTAAGATTTCCTTTCCGAGTGCGGATTCTTCGTTTTCCTTCGCTTTCAAAAGCGCAGCCTTCATATCGGGGGACAGTACGTGATTGGCCTCGATACACATTTCCTTTACCGTCTCGGTAATTTGCGATACATTCAGTTCTCTCATTTTTATATCCTTTTCAAAAGTGGAAAACCCGGCCGGTTTCCACCGTGCCGGGTCCATTCTTTTTTTCGTTATTCTTTATGAGAAAGCAAAAACTGCGGCACCGTATGCGGGAAGCGTAAACTCGATGTGATTTTCTCTTCCGTCACACTCACCCTCGACAGCGGTAATCGTCTTGGGGATTGCGCCTGCATTTCCGCCGAATCTCTGCTCGTCGGAGTTTAAAAGCAGTTTGTATTTGCCTTTCTTCGGAACGCCGATCCAGATGTTCTCACGTCTCATCGGTGTCATATTCAAAACAACCAGAATGTTGTTCTTTCCGTTTTTGGACTTTCTGACATAGCTGTAAATGCTGCGATCCTTGTCATCCGCATTCATCCACTCAAATCCGCCCCAGTCCTTATCCAGTTCATAAAGAGCGGGATACTTGTTGTAGATGCCGAGGAGTTCCTTCATAAAATCGCTCATACCGCGGTTCAAATGGTTCTCCAGCATATACCAGTCAAGTTCGCGTTCCTCGCACCACTCACGCTCCTGTGCAAATTCCTGACCCATGAAGAGCAGTTTCTTTCCGCTGTGCGTGAACATGTAGGTATAACCTACACGGAGGTTTGCATATTTATCTACCTGATATCCGGGCATTTTGTTGACCATGGAACACTTTAGGTGAACCACTTCGTCATGGGATAACGGAAGAATATAATTCTCGCTGGAGTTATAACTCATCGCGAATGTCAACTTGTAATGGTTGTTCTTTCTGAAGTACGGATCCAGTTTCATGTACTCGCAGAAATCATGCATCCAGCCCATGTTCCACTTGAAGGTAAATCCGAGTCCGTCCTCTTCCGGAGCGGCGGTAACCTTCGGCCATGCGGTGGATTCTTCGGCGATGGTGCAGACACCTGGATATGCGCCGCGAACAACGGAATTCAAATGCTTGAAGAATTCGATTGCTTCCAGGTTCTCATTTCCGCCGTATTTATTGGCAACCCAAGCGCCGTCTTTTTTGCCGTAATCCAGGTAGAGCATACTTGCAACGGCATCCACACGGAGTCCGTCGACATGGAACTCTCTTACCCAGAAAAGTGCATTGGCAATTAAGAAGTTCTTTACTTCGCTCATGCCGTAATTGAAGATCTTGGTACCCCAGTCGGGATGTTCTCCGAGTCTTGAATCGGGATGCTCATAAAGAGGCTGTCCGTCGAAGTTTGCAAGACCGTGCGCATCGCGGGGGAAGTGTGCCGGTACCCAGTCTAAGATGATACCGATTCCGTTCTGATGCATCAAATCCACAAGATAACGGAAGTCGTCAGGCGTTCCGTAACGGGAAGTCGGTGCATAATATCCGGTTACCTGATATCCCCAGGATCCGTCAAAAGGATGTTCCGCAATACCCATCAGTTCAAGGTGGGTAAACTTCATTTCCTTTAAGTATTCCAGAATACGATCCGCAAATTCGCGATAGTTGTAGAAGCCTTCGTTTTCCGGCACGGGATGACGCATCCAGGAACCGATGTGACACTCATAAATTGCCATCGGTTTTTCAAAAACGGATCCCTTATCTCTCTTTTCAAACCAAGCCGCATCGTTCCATTCGAAGTTGTTTAAGTCGTAAACTCTGGAAGCGGTTCCGGGACGAAGCTCCGCATAATTTGCAAACGGATCGGCTTTGTAAAGCTTTTCGCCCGACGGTGTATGAATCAAAAACTTGTAATAATCACCGACATTTACGCCCTTGATAAAGAGGGTAAAAATTCCGGACTCCGGTAATCTTTCCATTAAGTACTGGTCTTCGTTCCAGTCGTTGAAAGAACCGATTACGTGTACTGCTGCGGCATGAGGTGCCCATACTGCAAAGAAAACACCTTTCTTTCCGCCTACCTCGGTAACGTGTGCACCGAGTTTTTTGTAAATGTCATAGTGAGTTCCCTGGCCGAATAAATAGCGGTCATCTTCCGAAATAAAGATATTCTCCGCCGGCTTTTCAACCTTTTTAGCTCCCTTTTTAGCTGCCATTTTTCTCCTCCGGTCTTTTAAATTCGATTCCCGATTCCCCCAATCGGTATGCCGTACTTATTTTTTCCGGTATTCAAAATCTTTCTCTCTCAAAATTACACGATGTTCTTCATCGTAACGCTTTCCGCTCATGGTACGAAATGCCTTGTCAAGGCTCGGCTGATCCGCATGCTCGATGGCATTGTTCACGATTTCTTTTACTTCGTCTACGGATACCATGTGCGTACCGATCTGCAGCTCGGAAATTCTTCCGGAGAATGCGAGCATTGCAAGGTTATCAACGGAATAACCCAGCTCTTCCGCATACTTTCTTCCGTATTCCGCAAGCATTTCGGCACTGACTGCGATGATGTCCACTCTGCAGTTGAAGAATCTCTCCAGAATCGGAGCTCTCTCAAGCAGTCTTCTGATTTCTGCCTTGGTGTCATGTAAGATGACTTCCACACCTCTCGCATCCTGGTTTAAGTTCTGAAGGATGGCATTGATGGTGGAGTTGGTCATTTTTCCGGCATGGGATACGATGAGTGCGCCGTTTGCAAGCTTCTCAAAAATCTCACCCATGTCTTTCTTGTTCAATTTCTCCGCACCGATCTTCGCCGCTTTTCCGGTAAAGTTGGAATCGCTGGCTTTGAGGTACTGATAGAAGATGGTGGCAAGTTTTGCGGAAGACTCTCCGCTGTCTGCGGTAATGATCAGATTTCCCGTATATGCTGCAAGGGAAATGTTTTCCACAGCTTCCATGATCTGCTGTTTCATCTTCTTGGAATATAAGAACGGACTGAAGAACTTCTTTGCGTCTTTGTTTAAGTCACCGTCTTTTTCTTCCTCTGCGGATTTCTCTTCCTCTTCTTCGGGTTTGGCAGCCTCTTCGGCAATCTTATCCGCAGCCTTGGCTGCTGCCGCAACGGCCGCTCCGATCGCAGCGGTATCCGGCATCACTCTGGTGGCGCCTTCTTCGGTTTCCACAATCGGTTCTTCCGCCTTGCTTACAGGCTCAACATTATCTACTTCGTCCCAGATGTTTCCGGAAATGTTGGATGTAACGTTGCCGTAATACAGGCTTTCCGGCTCTTTCTTTTCTTCTGCGACTTCTTCCTTCACTTCCGCGGTTGCCTTTGCTTCTTTCTCATCAGCATCCAGAATGTCGCGGATCATCTTTTCATCCGCATCTTCTTCGGGAGCGATTTCTTCTTCAAAAACTTCTTCCGGTTCTGCTACTTCTTCCGTAACTTCTTCAGCAACTTCCTCAGCAGCTTCTACCACATCTTCTTCCGTTTCGTCATCGAAAACGTTTTCCTCTTCCACTTCCGCTGCTTCTTTGACAACTTCCTCGGTTACGCTTTCTGCCTCGGTTACGCTTTCTGCTTCGGTTACGCTTTCTTCGGATATCGTTTCTTCTTCGGCTGCAACTGCTTCGGTAACAACCTCTTCGGCTACTGCCTCTTCTTCTAATACTTCTTCAACCGGTTCGTCAAGATCGAGGCCTTCTTCCCACTCAAGCGGTGCTTCGATTACTTTTCCGATGTGGAGTTCTTCCGGACGTTGTCCTACATTTGTAGTTCTAACTGCGGTCTTTCCTTTTTTCAGATCCTCTACGGAAACACCCTTGATGAAATCCTCCTTGGTGCTCTGTTCCGTAACGGAATTGATAAGTGCGGGATTCTCGAGAGTTGCAAGCAATCCCGAATTTGCTTCTTTATCAAAATCAGCAAACATGTTACCGGTGTTGGCAAGGGTCTTTTTGCGAAGCTCTTCTTTGAAGGATTCCTCCTGCTGCTTCTTAACCTGTTCCCAACCGGCAAGAATATCGCCGATATTTAACTGACCGCTGATCTGCTTCTCTTCGGATGTCGGTAACATATCCACATAATCCGGATCGAAGTTCTCTTCTTTGCGGGACACTCTGGTCTCTCTCTCGGGACGCGCTTTTCCCTCATTGCGGGATCTGCTCTCCACTGGTCTTTCCTTTCTCACCTTTACAACCTCCGGTTCAACTGCTTCTTCAAAATGTTTCGTCAGCTCCACCGTACCGTCTTCCAGCACTCTCTCTTCGAGAATGCTTCCGGGAATTCCGGAGGTATCAAAACTGACTCCTTCTCCTTCTTCCCCATACAGTCTGCCCAGCCCTTCGGGAAGTTCTTTGCCTTCCATCTCTTTGCTGTAGCGCTCTTTGAACTCTTGAAGCTTAATATTTTCCGTTTTATTCGTTTCGGGCATTTGTACCGCAAAGCGCAAATCCTCGGTGGAATCTTCAAAAAATACTTCCTCGGAATTTGCACTCTGTGTTTCCACGTGACTTTCCACAGGCACAGGTAAAGGACCGGATTCTTTCGAACCCCGGTCAATCATGGACGGTTCCCCGCCGATATATCCCGAAACATTGGCAGCCAGTTCCGCCTGAAGATCGATGGTGTTAAACTGGCCCATATTGATCGTTTTTACATGGAATTCTTCATTCTCTTCCGGTTCCGAAGCAGGAATGTTCTTGGGAACAGCCGGCATAACCTTGGTATCACCCGGTACCATGGATCCGGTATTCGAAGATTCTTTTCTTGCGCTCTTCGGCATTTTGCCGGTATTGCGTTCTTTCTTCGCACGCAGTTCCGCTTCCTTCTGAGCCTTACGCTCTCCGCGACGGTTATAAATTGCCTCCTGTTCCGGTGTTAACGGCTCATGAAGCATTTTTAATTCCATTGCCTTGTAAACGTAGGAACCCTCTCCGAACCAGAGAATGATTTCATCGCACTCTTCGACGCATTTCTCCGCCATACCCGCACGATGATACAAAGTGGCAAGTTCAAACTCCCACTCTTCGATACGGTCCTTGCGCTTCAATGTTTCCAGGATTTCGATTCTCTCATCGATGCCTGCTTCCAAAGCTTTGAGCATCTTGTATTTGAGAACCCATACACCGGTATCATTGGGTGCAAGAGCCACATATTCTTTATAGTGTTCGGTAGCAGCCTCAAAATCACCGAATTCCAGGCAGATATCGCACAATGCAAAAACGACATTCTTCGCATAAGGACTTCTTTCGTATGCAAGTTCCAGAAGTTCTCTGCACTTGGAGTAATTTCGACAAATTTTGTAAAGATCCGCTACTTTATATAAAGTGACCGCGTTCTTGATGCGGTGCCATTCAATGGTGTCAGCTAAGCGTGCAGCCTCTTTGTACTGCTTTTTCTTCTTCAGCTTCTCTATTTCTTCAATACGAAGCTTGCTTTCATACTTATCCAAAAGATCTCACCTCGTGAAACAATATTTCCGCATAATAAATCAGTATTAAGTTTATCATAGCAGGCAAGTGATGTCAAAGAAGATATGCGTATTTTCGGGCAAAATCATAAAAATGTTACGGAAATGTTACAAATTATTAACATTTTCAAAGAGCGCTTTGAGACCACCCAATTTCTTGCGATTTTTGCACTTTCTTTGGTATAATAAAAAAGATGTTGAAAACCGTGGAATTTTTGAGGAATTCTGTATGATTTTTGATACCCACGCACATTATGATGACGATGACTATTCCAAGGATCGCGAGGTCCTGCTGGCGAAATATGCCTCTTTGGGCAAATACAACATTGTAAATGTCGGTGCCAGCATGGAAGGAAGCCTTGCAAGTATTGATCTTGCGGAAAAATATCCTTTTATTTTTGCGTCCGTCGGTCTTCATCCGGACTATGCCTTAATCTGGTCCGAAGGTGCCGAGGCCCAGCTTCGCCGCCTTTCCAAGCATCCGAAGTGTGTGGCGATCGGAGAGATCGGACTCGATTATTATTATGAGGAACCGGAGAGAGACGCTCAGCAGATTGCATTCGAAGGACAGCTTCTCATGGCAAAATCTCTCGGAAAACCCGTGATCATTCACTCCCGCGACGCCGCGAAGGATACGATGGATTTGATCCGCAAAACGGGAATAGGGGAGTGTGGCGGAATCATGCACTGTTTCTCTTACCCTCCCGAAGTCGCAAAACAGGCCCTGGATCAGGGATTCTACATCGGTGTCGGCGGCGCCTTAACCTTTAAGAACGCCAGAAAACTGCCCGACGTTGTCGCGATGTGTCCGATGGACCGAATCGTGATCGAAACCGACTGTCCTTATATGGCACCTGTTCCGTATCGCGGCCAGAGAAACGAATCCACCTATTTGAACTACGTTTGTAGTCGTATTGCGGAAATTAAGAAAATCAGCGTGGAAGAAGTGGAGAGAATCACTTACGAAAATGCACTGAGGGTTTATCACCTGGTTGCGGCATCAAATTAGATGATCCCCATATTCCGGACCTCTCACGGCCCGAATAAGGAGTTAGAATGGCTTATCTTGGAAATATCGGCAGAACCCTGCAGGTTCTGGATAAATACAATTTCAATTTTCGCAAAAGCTACGGCCAGAACTTTTTGATCGACGATCATATTCTGACCAAAATCGTCGACGCTGCGGAAATCACCAATGATGACTGCGTCCTCGAAATAGGACCCGGAATCGGAACGATGACACAGTATCTTTGCGAAGCTGCCGGCAGGGTAGTAGCGGTCGAAATCGACGAAAACCTGATTCCGGTATTAAAAGATACCCTTTCCGAATATGACAATGTGACCGTCTTAAATCAGGACATCTTAAAGGTCGATATCCGGAAACTAGCGGATGATTACAACGGCGGTCGTCCCCTGAAGGTAGTTGCCAATCTGCCCTACTACATCACCACACCGATCGTAATGGGACTTTTTGAAAGCCATGTCCCGCTTGACAGCATCACGGTCATGGTGCAGAAGGAAGTGGCCGAGCGTATGCAGACCGGTCCCGGAAGCAAGGACTACGGCGCACTATCCCTTGCTGTAGCCTTTTATTCCGACGCAAAGGTCGTTACCGTTGTTTCTCCGAACTGCTTCATTCCGAAGCCGAATGTGGAAAGCAGCGTCATTCATATGAAGGTATATGAAAACAGTCCCGTCGATGTCCCGGACGAAGCGTTTTTGTTTGCGCTGATCCGTGCCACCTTTAACCAAAGACGCAAAACCCTTGTGAATGCGCTTTCCAATGCTGCATTTTTGAACGTTTCCAAGGACGAGATCAAGACGGCGCTTACCACCATGAACAAATCCGAAACGGTTCGCGGAGAAACCTTCACACTGGAAGAATTTGCCGAACTGACAAGACTACTGTATAAAAAAGATTAACCCTAAACATAGCTTACGACATAAAAAGGTGCTGCAATTACGCAGCACCTTTTTTTACTTATTCAGTTGTTTCTCATTTATTTTGCCGGACGCATCTTAGTAGGATAGTGGTCCTTTAACCATAACGGTCCGTACCAGGGAATGGAAAGATCCACAATGGCTTCCGATCCCTTTATGGTAAAGGTATATTCCACACCTTCGTATGTTGTGGTAAAGACTAATGTAAGATTCGGATTGTCTTTCAAAAGCTTCATCAGGTATACCGGAAGAGAAGTTCCTTCCGAATATTCCACGGTCTGAGGTGTTCCGAGGGAACCCAGGTATTTAAGAGTATCGATCAACGGATCGAGATAATGATCGCCCAGATTTGTTGTAACGGCTCCCGCTTTGATTTCGGGAACAAGTGCCGTATACAGCACAAACGGGATAGAAAAAAGGATTGCGGACAGTGCCCGAATCCTTCGCCTGTTCAGTTTCCTCTTTTTTGTTTTCCCCATAATCATACCCCCTTGTTATATGATTATTCTCCCTACACACCTTAGTTTTACCACTCAAAATACCGCAAAACAACTGTCTTCCGGCCCGCTTTTTGCAATTTTTTAAAAAAAGTCTTGCAAAGCATTTTTATTTATAATATAATTCATTTTGCGCTGTAAATTAGCGAATGCGCGATTAGCTCAGTTGGTAGAGCACCTGACTCTTAATCAGGGTGTCCAGGGTTCGAGCCCCTGATCGCGCACGGAGCACTGATTTTGTGGACGTTGGAGCCATGGGGTCGGTGCTTATTTTTTTGCTTATTCCCGGTTAATAAATCTTCTCCAAATCCCCCTCGATTCCGTATTTTTTCTTAAACTCCTTTAAGTCGGCCTCACTGCGAATCAACATCTCATCCTCGAATACGCCGGTTTCCTTTATTACAAAGCCCGCCACCTGTTCTCCGTTACAGATGCTGCACTTCAGCACGGGTTTTTTGAGTTCCGGATCATAGGAAAAGCCGGGAACGCTGCCTTCGGTCTTTGCGCGAAGAATATAGGCATTCGCCGAATAATAGGAGAGGAAGCAGACTGTACAGCCTGCAAAATAACAGAGAATATCCTTTATATCAAAGGTTCCGCCGATCAAAACCCGGAAAAAGGCGATGTCCGACAAATGCAGAATCTCTACAATATGAAAATACTGCAGCACCTCCACTAGGACGGAAAAGGCAAAAACAGCCGCCGGAAGCCAGGGCGCTTTGGTTGGCAGGAAAATGCGGACAATGAAATAAAGAAGGATTACAACCAGGAAATCCCCGAGATACGGACGAACAAAAGAATCCTTCATAACAAGGGCAATCAAAACTTCCATAATAAAAAGCACAACAGCGCCCGTTATGTAATAATTTTTCAGTTTTCGAATCGCGATTTCATTTTCCATAATAATTTTACTTTATCATAAATCCCCCGTATTTCCAAGATAACCGAGCTTTTGAACCGATTCGCTTTCTTGTTGACATTTTCAAAAAACTATGTTACTTTAAAGCAGCAAAGCGTAACACTTTAAAGTGCTAAATTATTTTGTCTTTGCTACCTTAATGGTATGAGGAGATACTATGGGACTTATGGAGATTCTTACAATTGCTCTTCTGGTATGTTTCTTCGCACTGATGATCGGTGTCGGCGTATTTACCAGATCACGCGCAACAGACGTTAACGGATTCGTTCTCGGCGGACGAAGCGTCGGCCCCTGGCTTACTGCTTTTGCATTCGGAACGTCTTATTTTTCGGCGGTTATCTTCGTCGGTTATGCAGGTCAGTTCGGCTGGAACTTCGGTCTGGCAAGTACCTGGGCAGGTCTTGGAAACGCATTTATCGGTTCCCTGTTAGCCTGGAACATCTTAGGAAGAAGAACCCGTGTCATGACACAGCATTACGATGCCAAAACCATGCCGGATTTCTTCGGAAAACGATTCCATTCCAAGGGCCTTAAAGTTGCGGCCTCCCTCATCGTTTTCATCTTCCTGATTCCGTATACGGCTTCCCTGTACAACGGTCTTTCCAGTTTGTTCGGGCTTGTTTTTGATATTCCTTACTGGGTTGTTATTTCCATTATGGCCGTACTTACCGGTGTATACGTAATCTTCGGCGGATACATGGCAACCGCGATCAACGACTTCATTCAGGGTATCATCATGTTATTCGGTATCGCTGCCGTAATCGTTTCCGTAGTGTTACAAAACGGCGGTCTTGTGGAATCCATGAAATCCCTTTCACAGGTTGAAGGAGATGCGGGCTGGGCAGGAGCTTATTCCTCCTTCTTGGGACCCGATCCCCTGGCACTTCTTTTCGTAGTAATCCTTACCTCCCTCGGTACCTGGGGACTTCCTCAGATGGTTGGTAAATTCTATGCGATCAAGAGTGAAAAAGACATTCATAAAGGAACCGTTATTTCCACATTTTTTGCAATTGTGGTAGCAGGCGGATGCTACTTCCTGGGCGGTTTCGGAAGATTATATGCAGATAAAGTAACGATGAATCCCGCAACCGGAAAGCCTCTCTTTGATACCATTATCCCGACGATGCTTTCCAACCTTCATCCCGCAATCATCGCCATTGTAATCGTACTGGTGCTTTCCGCATCCATGTCGACCTTATCTTCCCTGGTATTAACCTCCAGTTCCACCTTTACACTGGATGTTATCAAGCCCGCTTCGAAGAAGGAAATGAGCGATAAGAAGCAGGTATTCATCATGAGACTGTTCATCGTCTTCTTTATCGCCGTATCTGCAGTAATTGCGGTTGTAAAGGATTCCATCCCGGGTCTGACCTTCATTGCGCAGATGATGGGTGTTTCATGGGGAGCTTTGGCCGGCGCATTTTTGGCACCGTTCTTCTATTCCCTGTATTCGAAAAAAATCACCAAGACCGCTACCGCGGTATGCTTTGTATGGGGTTGTGCGATTGCAATCGTTCAGATGGTAATCTCCCTTGGAAAAATCCCTGTTGACGGCTGGGGACCCTTTTTCGGATACATCTTCAAATCCTCGATCAACTCCGGTGTGGTAGCTATGGTCGGTGGTCTGATCATCGTTCCGATTGTCAGCCTCTTCACCAAAAAGCCCGATGCAAGCATCGTGGACGACGCATTCTCCTCTTATGAAAAGACCATTACCGTAAAGGCAAAAGACAGCCTCGGTGATGAAGAGGAAACAGAAGAAAGCGAAGCTGCAACCGAAGCATAATCCGTAAAACCAAATACATACACAAAAAGCAGATTCGAAAGGAATCTGCTTTTTTTATTGCATTATCTGATTTGTTGTTTTCGATTTACTGTTCCTGCGGCGTTTCCTCGATAACCGGTGTTTCTTCGGCAACCGGTGTTTCCTCTTTCGCTTCCGCTGCCTCGTTTGAAGCTTCCTCTTCAGCTGCCTTGATGGATTCATCCGGCGAAAAAGCATACAGTGCTTTTAAGGCAATCGGCGTCAAAATGGAAGAGAAGATGATCAGCAAAATGACCGACGTAAAGTATACGGGGCTGAGCAATCCGACCGCCAGGCCTTTTTGCGATACGATCAGGGCTACTTCGCCACGCGTCATCATACCGACACCGATTTTGATCGCATGTTTCGGCGGATAACGAAGAAGCAACGCCATAAGACTGCAACCGATAATCTTGGTTAAAAGGGCCACCGCAACAAAGGCAAGCGAGAACCAGAGAATCGACCAGTTCATATCCTTGATGTCCGTTTTCAAACCGATGGAGGCAAAGAAAATCGGACCGAACATGATGTAGGAATTGATGTCAATTCTTCTCGCAATATAGTTGGAATCGTGGATGTTGCAAAGGATCAGACCCGCAACATAGGCACCCGTAATATCCGCAATACCGAAGTAATGCTCGGCAATAAATGCAAGGGCAAGGCAGAGCGCAAGTCCCGCAATCGTGATTCGTCTGGTGTGCGGATAACGCTGGTCGATTTTCTTGAAAACCTTATAGGCACAGTAACCTACAATGATTGCAAGGGCAAAGAAAATACCCGTATTTCGAAGGACGATCAACGGTCTTGCAGTCGGGTCGTTAAATCCGATTACAACGGTCAAAACGATCATACCGAGGATGTCGTCGATGATTGCCGCATTCAAGATCGTGGTGCCGATTTCGCCCTTTAAATGGCCCATTTCACGCAATGCTTCCACGGTAATGGAAACGCTTGTCGCCGTCATAATGGTACCCATGAAAAGTGCCTTGAAGAAATCCGGTGATCCGACTTTGGCAAATCCGTAGAATGCCATATAAAGCAAGGTTCCTCCTGCAAGCGGTACAAATACACCGGAACATGCAATGGCCAATGCCTTCGGCCCTGTCTTGATCAGATCCTTTAAATTCGTCTCAAGACCTGCGCAGAACATCAACAGAATAACACCGATTTCCGCCATCTGCTGAATGAAAGGCGTAGCTTCAATCCATCCCAAAACACAGGGACCGAGAATCAAACCGGCAACGATTTCACCCACAACCTGAGGGGCTTTAAGCTTTCTTGCAATCAGTCCGAAAACCTTGGCAAACACGATAATGATCGCCAGGTCTTTACATATTTCATATGTTTCCACTTTCGATCAACTCCTTAATCTACCTACAAATGTAGGATATTAAATACAGAATTCCGAGAATCACCGGAAGGTGAATAAAGTATACCCAGAGAGAGTATCGTCCCATAAAAGATACCGGTTCCCATCGAAATTTCATAAACTTTTTCTCTTTTATCTTTTCAAAAATCCATGCCTTAAGGCTGTAGCCTGACATGAAAATAAAGAACCACGGAATTAACGGAAAATAGTCCGATGAGAAAAATCCCTTCCCCGGAATTCCGAAAAATGCCGTCAGATAACACAGTGGCTTAGGCGCCTGATACCATACTTTCGGAAGATGCACAATCGGGTGGGCATAGATTCCGATATATCCGTAATGGATTCGCACGGTAAGCAAAAACAGCGCAAGGAAGACGAAGAAAAATGCAGGTGCGTTTTTTGCCCGAATAACGTTTCGAAACAATGTCGATAATAACATCGATGCGCCGATTAACGTAAGAACTCCGAAAATGATCGGTTCCTCGGGATTGACGAATAACGTAACAACCGTGATGATCAGACCACACAATGAAACGATCAGTCCTCGTTTTAACGGGTTTCGGCTCATCCTGCAACAAAAGCCGGAGAGGAAGATAAAAGTAATTCTGACCGCCTGGCAGAACATTTCATATCCGAAAGATCCCTCATACGGAAGATCCACACCCAAAATATCCGGAATAAAAAAACTCACATGAATAAAAAACATGCCAAGAATGGCAAGTCCGCGAATTGTATCCAGTGTATGGAGTCTTTCTTTTTTCGGTTTTTCGGCAGATTTCATGCACTTCGTCCTCGAATCTTCACTTTACGTTCTTCCACATAAAAAGTCAAGAGAGAATAGGGTACTTCCTTCAAACGAATCCCCTTATTATACACGAAAAAAGGGGCTGTCTTACGACAGCCCCTCACGTCAACCAATCTTATACTTCATCTTCCTCGGTTTCGGTCGGGAAAATCAGGTTTTCCTCAGCTTCGTCACCGTCATCGATGAATGCCTCATCCTCGGGAATATCTTCGAGTGCATCGTCGATATTGCTGTATTCCTGGTTTCCGTCGCTTACTTTCTCACGAACCTTTGCAATCTTGGCTACGGTAACCTTCTTATCGAGGTTGATTAACTTCACACCGGAGGTGTGACGACCGATGGTGGAAATATCTTCCATCGGAATCTGAATGATGATGCCGGCAGATGTGATGATCATGATTTCATGATCGTCGTTTACGGCCTTTACACCGACTAAGTTTCCGGTCTTTTCGGTAATCTTATAACACTTCACACCCTTACCGCCACGGTACTGAACGTGGAACTCTTCGAGGTTGGTTCTCTTACCGATACCTTTTTCGGAAACTACCAGGAGAGAATCGCCCTGGTGATCAAGCTGCATGCCGACGATTTCGTCGCCGTCGTTTAAATTCATACCGATAACACCCATCGTGGAACGTCCGGTAGCACGTACGTCGGTTTCCTTGAAACGAATACACATACCATACTTCGTTACGAGGAAGATGTCTGTGTTCTTATCGGTGGTCTTTACTTCGATTAGTTCGTCGTCTTCACGCAGGTTAATTGCGATTAAGCCGCTCTTGCGGATGTTGGAATATTCGGTAAGAGGAGTTTTCTTAACAATACCTTTTCTCGTTACCATGAAGAGGTTTCTCTCTTCCTCCATATCCTTGATCGGAATGATTGCGGAAATCTTCTCACCCGGATTCAACTGCAGAAGGTTAATGATGGCAACACCTCTGGAGGTTCTTCCGGATTCGGGGATTTCGTAAGCCTTCATGCGGTATACGCGTCCGAAATTCGTAAAGAACATGACATAGTGATGCGTGGTTGTCATCAGCAGATCTTCGATATAGTCGTCTTCAATCGTGGTCATACCCTTGATACCGCGACCGCCTCTGTGCTGGGACTTGAAGTTGTCCACCGTCATACGTTTTACATAGCCCAAAGAGGACATTGCAATGACGGTATTTTCGTTGGGAACCAAATCCTCGGAAGAAATATCGTAAACGTCATATCCGATGGAGGTTCTTCTGTCATCGCCGTATTTATCACGGATTGCAAGGATTTCATCCTTGATGACTCCGAGAAGAACTTTCTCGTCAGCGAGAATTTCTCTTAAGTACTCGATTCTGGCAAGTAAATCACGATGCTCCTGCTCAAGTTTTTCTCTTTCCAAACCGGTTAAGGTTCGAAGTTTCATTTCCACGATGGCGTTTGCCTGAATTTCGGTTAAATCAAAGCGCTCCATCAAGGTCTGTTTTGCAATTGCGACGTTTTCACTGCTGCGGATGATCTGAATGACTTCATCGATATTATCGAGTGCGATCAGTAAGCCCTGTAAGATATGGTCACGTTCCAGAGCCTTGTTCAAATCAAACTTTGTTCTTCTCGTAACCACGTCTTTCTGGTGATCGAGATAGCAGTTTAACATCTGCAGAAGGTTTAATACCTTGGGCTCGTTATTTACCAAAGCCAGCATGATGACACCGAAGGTGTCCTGCAACTGCGTATGCTTGAACAGATGGTTCAACATGATGTTCGGATTTACATCACGACGAAGCTCAATGACGATACGCATACCTTCACGGTTCGTCTCATCACGAAGATCGGTGATACCGTCGAGTTTCTTGTCTTTTACAAGCTCTGCAATCTTTTCGATCAGTCTTGCCTTGTTCACCATGTAGGGGAGTTCGGTCACGATGATACGATTTTTGCCGTTTGCAAGCGTTTCGATATCGGTTACCGCACGAACGCGGATTTTTCCGCGACCGGTACGATATGCTTCCTCAATACCCTTGGTACCGAGAATCATGGCACCTGTCGGGAAGTCCGGTCCCTTTACGATGTCCATGACTTCTTCGATCGTTGTATCTCTGTCCTCATCAATGTGGTTATCAATGATTTTGACAACGGCATTGATGGTTTCTTTTAAGTTGTGAGGCGGAATGTTGGTAGCCATACCAACCGCAATACCGGTCGTTCCGTTCACGAGAAGGTTCGGATAACGGGAAGGCAGTACGGACGGCTCTTTTTCCGTTTCATCGAAGTTCGGAACAAAATCAACGGTATCCTTGTTGATGTCCGCCAAAAGTTCGGTTGCAATCTTGGAAAGTCTAGCTTCGGTATAACGCATTGCCGCTGCACCGTCACCGTCGACGGAACCGAAGTTTCCATGGCCGTCTACGAGGACATTACGCATCGACCATTCCTGTGCCATGTTAACCAATGCTCCGTAGATGGAGGAGTCACCGTGAGGGTGATATTTACCCATCGTATCACCGACGATACGTGCGGATTTACGATGCGGTTTATCCGGCGTATTGCCAAGTTCCAACATGGAGTAAAGAACTCTTCTTTGTACGGGTTTCAATCCGTCTCTTACATCCGGCAGCGCACGCGCTGCAATAACGCTCATCGCGTAGTCGATGTAACAGGTTTCCATGGTATTTTTTAAATCGACCTGCTCAATTTTGTCGTAGGTTAAATCTTCCATTTTGATCTCCTCAAAAATTCTGTCATATACCGATTATCCGGATTAGATATCAAGATTCTTAACGTATCTTGCGTTTTCTTCGATGAATTCACGTCTGGGTTCAACCTTATCGCCCATCAGAATGGTAAAGGTTAAATCTGTTTCGGATTCGGACTCGCCTTCCATAGTGACACGCTTTAAGATACGACGCTCCGGATCCATGGTGGTTTCCCAAAGCTGTTCGGCATCCATTTCACCAAGACCTTTGTAACGCTGGATCTTGTTGTTGCTGTCACGTCCGACTTCCGCCAGGATATCGCTCAATTCCTCATCGGAATATGCATACCAGATTTTCTTGTTTTTCTCGAGTTTATAAAGAGGCGGTGTAGCCAGATATACATGGCCCTGCTTTATAAGTTCCGGCATGAAACGGTAGATGAACGTAAGCAGAAGAGTACTGATATGTGCACCGTCGACGTCGGCATCGGTCATGAGAATAATCTTGTGATAACGAAGCTTGGAAATATCAAAATCATCATGAATACCGGTTCCGAAAGCCGTAATCATAGCCTTGATCTCGGCATTGGCATAAATCTTGTCCAGTCTGGCTTTTTCTACGTTCAAAATCTTACCGCGAAGCGGGAGAATTGCCTGTGTTGCACGGCTTCTGGCGGTTTTTGCACTACCACCCGCGGAATCTCCCTCGACGATGTAGATTTCGCAGTTTTCCGGATTTTTATCGGAGCAGTCGGCAAGTTTTCCGGGAAGAGCCATACCTTCCAGTGCGGTTTTTCTTCTCGTTAAATCTCTTGCTTTTCTGGCTGCCTCTCTTGCACGCTGTGCAAGAATGGATTTTTCACAGATAATCTTTGCTATGGTAGGATTCTGCTCCAGATAGTAGGTAAGCTGTTCGCTTACAATCGAATCCACCGCAAGTCTTGCCTCGGAGTTACCGAGTTTTTGCTTGGTCTGACCTTCGAACTGAGGATCCTCGATCTTGATGGAAACAATGGCGGTCAAACCTTCACGGATATCTTCACCGCTCAAGTTCGCTTCGGATTCCTTCAAGAGTTTCGACGTTCTTGCATAATCGTTGAAGGTCTTGGTAAGCGCATTTCGAAATCCCGCGAGGTGAGTTCCTCCTTCGGGAGTCGTAATGTTGTTTACAAAGCTGTAAGTACTTTCGTTGAAGGAGTCGTTGTGCTGAATGGCAACTTCAACATAGACGCCGTTTTTGGTGCCCTCAAAATATAAAACATCTTCGTAAAGAGGAGTTTTTCCTTTGTTTAAGTAGGTTACGAATTCCTTGATACCGCCTTCATAGTGGAAGGAAACTTCTCTGTTTTCTTCTCTTTCATCCTTTAAGGAAATACGGATTCCCTTGGTTAAGAATGCTGTTTCACGAAGTCTGGTACGGAGCGTATCATAATCATAAACCGTATCTTCAAAAATCTCGGGATCGGGTGAGAAGGTTACCTTTGTACCGGTTTGTCCCTCGTCACAGGTTCCAATTTCTTTTAACGGATAACATACTTTACCGCGTTCATAACGCTGTTTGTATATTTTTCCTTCACGACATACTTCCACTTCGAGCCAGGTGGAAAGGGCATTAACAACCGATGCACCTACACCGTGAAGACCACCGGATACTTTATATCCTCCGCCGCCGAATTTACCGCCGGCATGAAGCACGGTAAATACAACCTCCACTGCGGGAAGCCCTGCTTTGTGGTTGATTCCTACCGGAATACCACGTCCGTTATCCACTACGGTAATGGAATTGTCTTCATGAATTGTGACATCCACGTCCGTACAATAACCGGCCAAAGCTTCATCGATGGAGTTATCGACAATTTCATAAACCAGGTGATGCAAACCTGTGGAAGATGTACTTCCGATGTACATACCGGGTCTTTTTCTTACCGCTTCCAATCCTTCCAGTATCTGGATCTGATCTCCGCCGTATTCTGTCTCAACATTCGTATTACCCATTTTTTGCTCCTTTATTTATGATTCAATACGTTCAATTTTTCCGTCCGTTACCTGATAAACCCTATTGATCTGAAATCTGTTGTTTACAAAATCATCCAGTCCGGTGCAGGTGATAATGGTCTGTACATCACCGATGGTGTTTAACAGATAGTTTTGTCTGTTCGAATCCAGTTCCGACAATACATCGTCCAATAAAAGAATCGGAACATCTTTCGTGATTTTCTTTACCAGCTCGATTTCCGCAAGTTTTAAGGAAAGTGCTGCGGTTCTCTGCTGGCCCTGTGATCCGAACTTTCGTATATCGATTCCGTTTACCAGAAATGCAAAATCATCTCTATGAGGACCAACGGATGTGATTTTTGCTTTCATATCGTGATTCAGGGAATTTGTTAAATTCTCTTCATAGGATTCGATTGTGGTGTCCGGTTCGTAAACAATTTTTATTTCTTCCAATCCGCCGGAAAGTTTTTGATGAATCGGATAAATCAGTTCATTTAACTGCTCCGTGAATTGAATTCTTCGCTCAATAATCTTACTTCCGTAGGATAATAACTGATTATCCCAGATATTTACGGTTTCTTTTAATGTCGGATGAAAGACCAGATCTTTTAATAGAGTATTTCTCTGATTGATAATCTTGTTGTAATTCGTCAGATTATATAGATAAAAAGAATCCAGCTGACATAGCTCCATATCCGCAAAGTGCCTGCGATAGGAAGGACCGTCTTTTATAATATCCAAATCTTCCGGGGAAAATAAAACTACATTGATCGTACCAAGCAGATCCGCAGCTTTTTTTATTTTTTCCAGATTAACGGCAATTCCCTTCGCTTTATTTTTTCTTAAATGCATATCAATCCGGATATCGGAATTATTTTTGTTCAGAAAACATCTTAGATGTGCTTCTTCTTCTCCGAATCTGATTACATCTTTATCTTTACTTCCTTTGTGGGATTTGGTCGTGGCAAGATAGAAAACCGCCTCTAATATATTTGTTTTTCCCTGAGCGTTATTTCCGTAAAGTATGGTAGTTCCCTGATCAAATTCCAAATTCAGGGATTCATAATTTCTGAAATTTTCCAACTCAAGAGATTTTAGATACATTGATTGTTTTTCCTTTATATTCCACTTTGTCGCCGGGATAAATCTTTTTTCCTCTTTCGGAAGCAGTTACTCCGTTTACTTTGACTTTTCCTTCCTGAATTTCAAATTTGGCATCAGATCCGGAATCAATAAGATTTGCTGCTTTCATTAACTGGCAAAGTTTAATATATTCTCCTCTTAACAGGAACTCTTCCATTATCTGTCTCCTTCAACTCCCAAATTTACAGGAAGAATCATATAAGTAAAGCTGTCTGCATCATCTCTGATAAACAAAGGAGATTTTGGCGTGGATAAATAAAGATGAATTGTTTCATCATCAATGGCACGAAGTGCATCCGTTAAATATTTGGGATTGAAACCGATTTTTAAATCATTTCCGGATTTTTCGATTTCAATTTTCTCACGCATACTTCCTTTGGAAGAATTCATATACATTTCAATGATATTTTCGCCAATAGATAATACAATTGCCTTTTTATCACCTTCTCTGGCAAAAATAGTGGATCTGTCCACGCAGTCATATAATTCTTTTTTATTAATCGTGATTTTCGTGGAATATTCTTTGGATAATACATTATCGATATTAAAGAATTCACCGTCGATCAGTCTGGTTACAAATGTAGTACTTTCAAACGTAACAATTAAATGGTTATCCGTAAAATGCATAGTAGCCATTCCGTTTGATTCTTTTCCCAGAATATTAAATAAATCATTTAAACTCTTTCCGGGAACAATAATCTTTTTATTTAATGATTTATCTTCAATTTCAATTCTTCTGATGGAAACTCTCTGGCCATCCAAAGAAACAACTCTTAAAATTCCATCTTTAATTTCAAATAATTCACCTCTTAAGGTTTTATTTGCTTCATTATCACTGATGGAAAAAATAGTCTGTCTGATAATCTCTTTTAATGAAAATTCAAAAATATCCAAATGCTCTTTATAATCAAAGACAGGAATATCATTAAAAGTATCTGTTTCTTTTCCTATAAGATCATATTTATTATCTTTATAATGAACAGTCGTTAAATAATTCTTATCACATTCCACTTCAATAAGATCATCCGGTAATTTACGGATCAGTTCCTGGAACATTTTTGATTCCAGACAAACAGATCCTTCTTCCAATACTCTTCCGGTACAAATACATTCAATAGCCATTTCCGAATTATTAGCTACCAATCTGATTTCATCATCTTTTGCATCTACCAATATACAATCCGCATTCGTAAGATTGGATTTAACAGGTACAGCTTTAATAACGGTTGAAATAGCATTTTGAAGATCATTTTTCGAAACGGAAAACTTCATGACTGGTTCATCCTCCTTTGAAAAAAATCGTCTTTTTAATTATATAAATAGTAATAAATTAATAGTCTTCTTAATAAGGGCTGTTGATATGTGGAAACCCTTCATAATTATACTAAATTTAAGGCAAAAATGGAATGGATAAAATGTGAAAAAATAGATATTAAGACATTTTTAACTAAATAGTTATAAACAAGGCTTAAAATCGAAAATATGAGCTTTATTTGACTATATTTTTTATCCTCATAAAGTTGTAAACATATGAACATTTTTATGTGGAAAAAGTTTCTTCCTATTTATATATAGTATTTAATGATCATATATAGTTTTCGGAGGATATAATTAATTCATTTTTTTCATAAAAAAAGTCCTTAAAGAAGGACTTTTTATTTTTTATTATGAATCTAAAGTAATATATTTTTATTTTAATAGTTTAAGCCGGAGTAATTTTTTTCTTAATAATATCAATCTGGTTTGCAAAATCAGGATCACTGTTAATTTCATCCTGTATTTTGGTAATACCGTTAATAATGGTGGAATGATCTTTTTTATCCAGTACTTTAGCAATATTTTTAAGAGAGTTATCGGTTAATTCTCTGCAAAGATACATTACAACCTGTCTGGGAACCACAATTTCAGCTGTTCTTTTCTTGGAAGTAATATCTTCTGCTTTGATTCCGAAATGATCTGCAACTACCTGGATAATAATCTGAGGAGTAACCATTTTGGGAGCATTCGGATAAATAATATCCTTTAAAGCTTCTTCCGCCATTTCCAAAGTGATGGATTTTTTATTGATTTTTGAAAAATAAACAACTTTGTTAAATGCACCTTCCAATTCACGAATATTGGAATTTACATTGGTTGCTATATATTCAATAACATCCTGAGGTACTGCGGAAATAGTGTTTTTATAAGGTTCCGAAAGCATTAAAAGAATTGCAGCTCTGGTTTCATAACTGGGAGGCTGGATATCTGCCTGTAATCCCTGACCGAAACGGGAAGAGAATCTTTCATCTAATGTTTCCATCTGTCTGGGAGGTTTATCGGATGAAATAATAACTGCTTTTCCGTTATCATGAAGAGCATTAAAAGTATGGAAAAACTCTTCCTGAGTTGCTTCTTTGCCGATAATAAACTGAATATCATCAATCAAAAGAACATCTACGGATCTGTATTTATCACGAAGACGGTTCATAGCAGCAGAAGAACCGCTACGAATTCCTTCAATAACTTCGTTTGTAAAGGTTTCGGAATTGACATATAAAACCTTCTTTTCCGGATTATGATCAATAATATAATGACCGATGGAATGCATCAAATGTGTTTTTCCAAGTCCGGATCCACCATAAATAAACAGAGGATTGAAATCTTCACCGGGATTTTCCGCAACAGCCAAAGAAGCGGAATGTGCAAAGGAATTATTGCTTCCTACGACAAAGTTTTCAAAAGTATATTTGGAAATTAAGTTTGCCTGCTTGTAAAGATCGGTATTATCCGCATTGGAACCGGAAAAATAGGAAGAATCCTCTTCGTCTTTTTTCAGGATAAACTTAATATCATAATCATGATTTGTTGCATCTGAAATGCATACATGAAAAATGTCTTTATAGTTTTTGATTAAATAATTGATTAACTGAGCTTTTTCCGAAGGAACTTCGATGTAGAAAACGTCATTTTCCACTTTATAGAATTTCATCGGTTCAATCCAGGTATGGAAAGCTACCAAACTGAGTTGAAGCTCGTCACATACCTTTTGTTTGATTTCCTCGAATAATACAGAATATTCCTGTTCAATCTGGTTCATAATACGTTAGAAAACCCCTTAATTTTTAGATGCTTTCTAATCTTATACGATTTATCATAAAATATCAAATAGAAATATTTTATATTTTATGTAAATCATAATCATTTTTTTAAACAAACTTATCAACAAATGTGGATAACTCTGTTATGAATAGATAATTATTTAACAATCTATGGTAAAAGTGGATGAAAAGCCAGTAAATTAAGGATATTTCGAAATGAAATCAAATTTAGTTTTAAAGTTACATAAGTTTTGATTATGACCATTTTATATGAATTATCCACAACTTTTCCACAAATTGTGGATAATAAAAAGAGGTTTTCTTTATGGAAACTGACAACCTACATTTAGTTTTGCCAGAATTTAGAATCGCAAGATGTTGGAAAAAATATTTTAAAAATATTTTGGCGCGTTTTGAATTCGAAAAAGCCCATAAAATAAACCTTGACGGGCTTTTTACTTTTGTTTATAATCAAGAAGATTGTTTTCGACATAAGTAAAGGAGGTGTATTTGGTTATGAAGATGACATTTCAGCCTAAGAAAAGACAGAGATCTAAAGTTCATGGATTCAGAGCAAGAATGAGCACGCCCGGCGGAAGAAAAGTTTTAGCAGCTAGAAGAGCTAAAGGCAGAAAAATATTATCAGCATAGGCCGCTTAATAAGTGGCCTTTTTTTTCGCGATTAAGAATCGGTGAAAAACTATGTTTCGTTTACAAAAATCTAAAGATTTTAATTCTGTTTTCCAATCCGGCAAATCCTATGCCAACAAAAGTTTTGTAATGTATGTGTCGAACAATGATCTTGGATTAAACAGAATCGGCGTTTCCGTTTCCAAAAAGATCGGAAACAGCGTTGTCAGACATCATATGAAACGTCTGATCAAAGAAAGTTTCAGACTACACGAGGATATGTTTAATAGTGGTTTAGACATTGTAGTCATTGTGAGAAAGGGTGCGGAAATTCTTACCTATCAAGAGGTTTCTCAAGCACTGATCCATCTTATGAAGCTTCATCACCAGATGAAGTCGTAACGAATTTGATATAGAAGACAAAATTTTTTATGAAAAAATTTTTGATTGCTATAATTCGCTTTTATCAAAAATATTTATCTCCACTGAAAAGCACCAAATGTCCCTATATTCCTACCTGCTCGCAGTATGGGCTCGAGGCAATAGAGAAACATGGTGCCCTCAAGGGTTCTCTCCTTGCGGCGTGGAGAATTTTGCGTTGTAATCCCTTTTCAAAGGGAGGATATGATCCCGTTCCTTAATATAAGTAGAATCAGGTTCGGGTTTTAGGAGGTTAACTTGTTAGAATTAATTCTTACACAGAATTCTACATTTATTATAGGACCGATTGCAAAAGTTCTTGGCTACGTAATGCAGGGAATTTTCTGGCTCCTTGATAAAGTAGGAATTCAGAATATCGGTCTTGCAATTATCATTTTCACTCTGGTTATCTATCTTCTTCTGATGCCTCTTACCATCAGACAGCAGAAGTTTTCCAAAATGTCAGCCATCATGAATCCGGAACTTACCGCAATTCAGGCAAAATACAAAGGAAAAAAAGACCAGGAATCCATGATGAAGATGCAGGAAGAAACGAAGGCTGTATACGCCAAGTACGGTGTTTCCCCTTCCGGAAGCTGCCTGCAACTACTCATTCAGATGCCGATTTTGTTTGCTCTTTACCGAGTAATTTATGCGATTCCCGCATATGTACCTCAGGTTAAAGAAGTTTACACATCATTGGTTGATAAAATCTATACCAATCCCGGTATGGTTTATTTCATCAAAAACAAATTATCTTCTGCTGCAATGTTTTCCAAGCAGTTTGATAATACGAAATTCGAAGTCAAAAATACCATCATTGATGTATTAAACCGTGCTACTCATAAAGACTGGGCGGCTTTAAAGGAAAAATACGCCGATCTTGCAACGGACATTGACTCCGTAAAAGGAAAACTGGATCATTACAATAACTTCCTCGGACTGAACATTGCGTTCTCCCCGAAGGATATGATTATGATGGAGTTTGCTTCCGATCATAAAAACTGGGGAATCATCATCGGAGCTATTTTAATTCCGATTCTTTCCGCAGTAACACAGTGGATCAACTTAAAGCTTACTCCTCAGGCAAACACCAACAACAATGACAACGGCATGGGTTCTTCCATGAAGATGATGAACAACTTAATGCCGATCATGTCCGCATTCTTCTGCTTTACGCTTCCTGCAGGTATGGGTATTTACTGGATCGCAGGTAGTGTGATTCGTTCTATCCAGCAGATTGTAATCAACAAGCACATTGATAAGATGAACCTTGATGAGCAGATTCAGAAGAACATCCAGAAGTACGAAGAAAAATTAAAGAAAAAAGGTGTTATCGGAACCGGTTTAAGTGACAAAGTAAACGGTAAATCCTACGGAACCGTAAAGGATGCACTTCAGAAATCCGAAGAGGAAAAGAAGGCCGAAAGAGAAAAAGCACAGGCTTACTTAAATAAGACGGAAAAGAAAAAAGACAGCGGTTCCAAGAGTCTTGCCGACAGGGTAAATATGGTAAAAGACTTTAATGAAAGAAATAACAAATAAAAGAAACATCATGTTTCTTACGGAGGGATAAAATGGAATTTCAGGAATTTAGTGCAAAAACAGTATCGGATGCAATTACCGAAGCATGCCAGGCTTTCACCGTTGCAAGCGATAAATTGGAATATGAAGTAATTGAAGAAGGCAGTGCAGGTTTTCTCGGACTCGGATCCAAGGCTGCCAAGATCAAAGCAAGAGTAAAAGAAGATGCGGATGATATCTTATTTGCGGAAGAAGCTTTCCATAAGGACGCTGTAAAGGAAGAACTTAAAGAAGAGAAGAAAGCGATCAAAGAAGAAAAGAAAGCTGAAAAGAAAGAAGAAAAAGAAGTAAAGAAAGAACAGAAAGCAAAAGCTGTTGTAAATGCAAAAGAAGTGGAAGACAAGAGCGTTGATTTCTTAAAAGAAGTTTTACATGCAATGGGAATCGCTGCTGTTGTTGAAGCAGAATACAACGAAGCGGAAGAGCTTCTTGAAATCAACTTAATCGGCGACGACATGGGAATCTTAATCGGAAAAAGAGGACAGACCTTAGATTCCCTTCAGTACTTAGTATCACTTGTAGTTAATAAAGGAACCAACGGATATATCCGTGTGAAAGTGGATACCGAAAACTACAGAGAAAGAAGAAAAGCAACTTTGGAAAATCTTGCAAAGAACATTGCTTTCAAAGTAAAAAGAACCCGTCGAAGCGTTTCTTTGGAGCCGATGAATCCTTATGAAAGAAGAATCATTCATGCAGCTCTTCAAAACGACAAGTATGTTACCACGCATTCCGAAGGAGAAGAACCTTTCCGTAAAGTAGTGGTTACATTAAAGAAGTAATCCAAGGTATTATTTGAAATAAGCCGACAATGAATGGCTGCTCCTGAAATGTCGGGAGCAGCCAAATTTTACACGATAAACCTGGTGAGAAAAATGAGTACTACAATAGCGGCAATCGCTACTGCCCTCTCTCCTTCCGGAATCGGAATTATTCGAATTTCAGGAGATGAGGCCGTTACAATTGCAGACCGGATTTTCCGAAAACCGAACGGCGAAAAGTTAAAAGATGCTTTAACGCATACGGTTCATTACGGACACATTGTGGAAGGTGCCGGAAGTGAAACGGAACATGACATAGATGAAGTCATGGTTGTTTTAATGCGTGCTCCGCATTCTTTTACAAGAGAGGATACTGTGGAGATTGACTGCCACGGCGGAATCTATGTGGTAAAAAGAATCCTTGATTTATGTTTTGCTGCAGGCGCTGTTCCCGCAACACCGGGTGAATTTACAAAGCGTGCATTTTTAAACGGAAGAATCGATTTGTCCAAAGCCGAAGCGGTTATGGACCTTATCTCCTCTTCCAATGAAAAAGCCAGAATCAATTCGATGAATCAGTTGAACGGAAGATTGTATGATGTCATACTCTCCCTTCGTCAAAAACTGATTTATGAAATTGCATACATCGAATCCGCAATTGATGATCCGGAACATTATGATACGGAAGATTTCAAAACCAGACTGCTGACCGTTTGCGCGGAATGCGAAGAAAAGTTAAACAAACTGATTGCATCTTTTGACAACGGAAAAATCATTCAGCATGGAATTCAAACTACAATTGTAGGTAAACCGAATGTCGGAAAATCTTCTTTCCTGAATTTGCTTCTAGGAGAAGAACGTGCCATTGTAACGCAGGTGGCCGGAACCACAAGAGATACACTGGAAGAAACCGTTTCACTGGATGGTGTTACACTCCGACTGATTGATACGGCCGGTATTCATGAAACTTCGGATGAAGTGGAAATGATCGGTGTGAAGAAGGCAAAGGATTCCATCGAAAAAGCAGACCTCGTTATCTTCCTTCTGGATTCTTCCGATGCATTAAACGAAGACGACAAAAATATGGTTACTCTTCTGTCCGGAAAAAAAGTCATTGCGCTTTTGAATAAAACAGACATGGAAGAAAACATAACAGACGAAGAAAAAGTAAAAGCACTCTTCTCTTCTTTTGATGAGGAAGTAAAAATTCTTCCTTTCTCCGCAAAGACTGCAACCGGTCTTACGGAACTGACCGAATATATTAAAGAACTGTTTTTCAAAGGAGAACTGAAGTCCGATGAAGAGATTTGTTTAACATCCCTTCGTCATAAAAATCTTGCAGTCGATGCAGCCAATGCATTAAAGCAGGTGGAAGCATCTTTAAAAGATGACATGCCCGAAGATTTTTATTCGATTGATTTGATGCAGGCTTATGCATCACTCGGTGCCATCATCGGAGAAGAAGTTGATGATGATCTGGTGGATGAAATCTTTTCCAAATTCTGTATGGGAAAATAACAAGAAAGAAAATGGTACTATGGATGTAGTTGAATCTAAAAACTTCATAGAAGATGATGTTGATGTCTGTGTAATCGGTGCCGGTCATGCAGGATGTGAAGCTGCACTTGCAACATCACGTCTGGGATTGGAAACGGTTATGTTTACGGTTTCCGTGGAAAGCATTGCTCTCATGCCCTGCAACCCGAATATCGGAGGAACCAGTAAGGGACATCTTGTAAGAGAGCTTGATGCCTTGGGTGGAGAGATGGGAAAGAATATCGACAAGACTTTTATTCAGTCCAAAATGCTGAATGTTTCCAAAGGTCCTGCGGTTCATTCTCTTCGTGCACAGGCTGATAAAATGGAATATACCAAATCCATGCGTAAGGTTTTGGAAAACCAGGAACACTTACAAATTAAGCAGGGTGAAGTGATTGAAATACTGACTGAAGAAGTCGATGGAATCAGAAGAGTTCGCGGTGTCAAAATCGCGACCGGAATGGTTTATAAATGCCGTGCGGCAATTATCTGCAGCGGTACCTATCTGAATGCAAGATGTCTTTGCGGAGAGACGATTACACATACCGGACCGAATGGTTTGATGGCAGCGACATCACTTACCGCAGCACTTCAGAAGATCGGTGTGGAGCTTCGAAGATTCAAAACCGGTACACCCGCAAGAATGGATAAACGTACTGTTGATTTTTCAAAAATGGAAGAGCAGTTCGGAGATGAAAGAATTGTTCCGTTTTCATTTTCCACAGATCCTGATTCCATTCAAAAAGATCAGGTTTCCTGTTACCTTACTTATACCAATGAAAAAACACATGAAATCATTCGCGCAAATCTGGATCGTTCTCCGATCTATGCCGGAATCATAGAAGGAACAGGACCCAGATATTGCCCGTCGATTGAAGATAAAGTCGTAAAGTTTTCAGACAAGGAAAGACATCAGGTTTTTGTGGAACCGGAAGGACTCTATACAAATGAAGTTTATATCGGTGGTATGTCGTCATCCCTTCCCGCAGATGTTCAGCTTGCAATGTATCGAACCGTACCGGGACTTGAGAATTGCAGAATCGTAAGAAACGCATATGCAATCGAATACGATTGTCTTTGCCCGGGACAGTTAAAACCGAGTCTCGAAATCAAACAGGTTGAAAACCTTTTCAGTGCGGGACAGTTTAACGGAAGTTCCGGTTATGAAGAAGCAGCAGCCCAGGGACTGATTGCCGGAATCAATACCGCAAAGAAATTACGAAACGAAGATCCTTTGATCTTAAAGCGTTCCGATGCATATATTGGTGTGCTCATCGATGACTTGGTTACCAAGGATAACAAAGAACCATACCGTATGATGACTTCGCGTGCTGAATACAGATTATTGTTACGTCAGGACAATGCCGATTTACGACTTCGTAAATTCGGATATGAAGCCGGACTGGTTTCCAAAGAAGAATACGATAAGACTCTAAGAAAACAGCAGTTAATCGAAGAGGAGATTTCCAGACTTAAAACTACATTTGTAGGTGGAAGCAAGGAAGTTACTGCCGTACTCGATAAGAGAGAATCGGCACACCTTCGTACTGCGGCATCCATTGCAGATTTAATGTGTCGTCAGGAACTGGACTATGAGTTCTTACATGAGATCGATCCTATGCGGCCTGATCTACCTACAGATGTAGTTGGACAGGTTTGCATCAACATCAAATACGAAGGCTATATCGAAAGACAGCTGCAGCAGGTAAAACAGTTTAAGAAGAATGAAAACCATATCATTCCGGAAGACATTGACTATGATGATGTATCTTCCCTGCGACTGGAAGCAAGACAGAAGTTAAAACAGTTTAGACCGATCAATGTCGGACAGGCATCCAGAATCAGTGGTGTAACACCTGCGGATATTTCCGTACTGCTTATTTACTTATCTGCAAAGAAAGAGAAGAGAGATTAATATACGTGAACTTTACCAAGGCATGTAAAGAATGGAATATCACCTTATCGGATGAACAGAACAAACAGTTCGAAGACTATTTTCACCTGCTTGTAGAGTGGAATGAAAAGATGAATTTAACTGCAATCACCGATCAAGAGGAAGTGTACTTAAAACACTTTCTTGATTCGATGTCTTTAATTCTTGCATTCGATGAACTGGAAAAAGTTCATGGACTGAATAAAGAGAAGTTACAAAAGGGAGAGTTTTCTTTGATTGATGTAGGAACCGGTGCAGGTTTCCCCGGTATCCCCTTGAAGATTCTTATTCCGCAAAGTAAAATTGTATTGATGGATTCTTTACAGAAGAGAGTTACCTTCCTGGAAGAAGTCATTCGTAAACTGGACTTAAATAATATAGAAGCGGTTCATGCAAGAGCGGAAGACCTTGGAAAAGATTCGAACTATCGTGAACAGTTTGATTTATCTGTTTCACGTGCAGTTGCAAATCTTGCCGGACTGTCGGAATACTGTTTACCCTTTGTAAAAGTAGGCGGTGCATTTGTATCCTATAAATCGGGCAAGGCAAAAGAAGAATTACTTGCAGCTAAGAATGCAATCTTTCTTCTTGGCGGAAGTACCGTTGGTGAAAAAGAGTTCTTTCTTCCCGGAACGGACATGAGCAGAAATCTGATTGTCATAGAGAAGAAGCAACCGACCGCAAAGAAGTATCCGAGAAAAGCAGGACTTCCGACAAAGAGTCCGCTCACCTGACATTTGATTCTCTTTTGAAAGAAGGAGGAATATTAAATGGAACAAAAAGACTTAAAAGAATTATTGCTTTCACTTGCAGCGGAAGCGTCCTCCAAATATGATGAGGCACTTTTTGAGCGCAATGAAAAGTTTGATGAGATAACCCTCCTTGTAAAAAAGATGGAGGAGTTGAAAAGAGAAAACAATACTTCGGTTTTTTCTCCGAGAAACAGTTTATCATCCTATGATGCAATCAATACTCTGGAAAAGGAAGCGGAACGAGAAAGAGGAAAGCTTGCGGAACTCGATGCCAGATGTGATGCTTTGTTAAATCGCAAGGAGGAATTGATTGAAGGAGTAGAACTCCTGGATTCAATTTTGGAAGATCAAAGAGAACTGGTTCAGAAGAAAGAAGAAGAGAAGATTGTTGAAAAGGAAGAAGAACCGGTAGAGGTTAAAGAAGAGATCGAAACTCCGAAGGAAACCGTAGCTGTTTCATCTGACGGACCGGATGTGGAAAGAGTTCTTGAAACACTTTCCTTCCTTGCACACCAGTGTGGAGAGATTGCCGAGTATACAATCAGGGATCCGTACCGGGCAAGGAATGAATTAAGAGCAATCAAGATTAAGTTTGAGAATTAAAGAAATACTTCTAAGTTGGTGGGGTACATGAGAAAGAAGCAGATAATGTCTGCTTCTTTTTTTGTCGGTGGTTTTTTCCACTCATTTTGTATACGGAAATACCAGATATAGTTATAACAACAATTTTCTGAAAAGTTATCAACAATTTGTTTCACGTGAAACAATTTGATATTTTTTTAAAAAAATATGATATGATGTTTCACGTGAAACATTAAAACCCAAGATATTGTTGTTTTCACGTGAAACATTTTACAGAAAATGATAAATAATACAGGTAAAATTGTTTATCAACACTTTCCACACTATCCACATATACAAGATTTTGTGGAAAAAAGGGTTTACCACATTGTGAGTGGAAAACTTTATATAGATAAGAGGGGTCAAAAGTGCTAAAATGATTTTGCTGTGCGAAAAGCGGGGAAATAATTGAAAAAGTATTAGATTTCGGAGGAAAAGAATGGGCAAAGTAATCGCCATTGCGAACCAAAAAGGTGGCGTGGGAAAAACCACGACGACAATAAATCTTGCAGCATGTGTTGCGGAAAAAGGAAAGAAGGTTCTGGTCGTAGATACCGATCCGCAGGGAAATGCAACAACCGGTTTCGGTGTGGAGAAGAACGAGCTGGAAAATACCGTGTATGAATTGATGCTCGGAGAGTGTTCCATCAAAGAATGTATCCAGCCGGATGTTGTAGAAAATCTTTCTTTGATTCCGAGTAACGTAAATCTTGCTGCGGCGGAAATCGAACTGGTTGACCAGGAGAGAAAAGAATACATCCTGAAGAACGAGTTGGATTGGGTGAAGGATCAGTATGACTACATTTTCATTGACTGTCCTCCTTCACTTAGTATGCTGACGGTCAATGCGATGACTGCAGCGGATTCCGTTCTGGTTCCGATCCAGTGTGAGTATTATGCGCTGGAAGGTTTGAGCCAGTTGATTCACTCCGTGAATTTGATTAAGAAAAAAATCAATCCGGCACTGGAACTCGAAGGTGTGGTATTTACCATGTACGATTCCAGAACAAATCTCTCCGGAGAAGTGGTTGAGAATGTAAAAGAAGCACTCGAGGAAAGAATTTTTGAATCCGTGATTCCGAGAAATGTCAGACTGGCGGAAGCACCGAGCTACGGACAGCCGATTAACATTTACGACGGAAAGTCAGCCGGAGCGGAAGCATACAGAAATCTTGCAGCGGAACTGATCAAGATTACCAAATAGAAAAACGTTTCACGTGAAAACCGTGTAAAAGAGGATAAAGGAGAAAAACATGGCGTTAGGAAAAGGATTAAGCAAGGGCAAAGGAAAAGGACTTGCCGCATTGATTGATACGGAGAATATCAGCCCGAAGGGAAAAGATGCAGCATCCGGCGAAGGTGTTGTAATGATGAATATCTCCAAGGTGGAGCCAAACCGCAACCAGCCGAGAAAGACATTCAACGAGGATGCATTACAGGATCTTGCGGAATCCATCAAACAGCATGGTGTGCTTTCTCCCTTACTTGTAAAAGAGCGTGACGGATATTACGAAATCGTAGCCGGTGAAAGAAGATGGAGAGCTGCCAACATTGCAGGATTGAAAGAAATACCGGTCATTATTCGTGATTTATCCGAACAGGAAATTCTTGAGATTTCCATCATCGAAAACCTGCAAAGAGAGGACTTGAATCCGATTGAAGAAGCGCAGGCATATAAGAGACTTATGACAGAGTTTCATTTGACACAGGACGAGGTTGCCGAAAAAGTTTCCAAGTCCCGTACCGTAATTGCAAACTCCGTAAGATTATTAAAGCTTTCCGAAAACGTTCAGCAGATGGTAGTGGAAGAAATCGTTTCCGCCGGACATGCCAGAGCTCTTCTTGGAATCGAAGATCCCGAGGAACAGTTTGTCCTGGCTCAGCGAATCATCGATGAAAAACTCTCTGTTCGCGAACTCGAAAAAATTGTTCGCAATCGCGGAAAAGAGAAAAAAGAGATCAAGAAGAAAGCTTCTCAGCTTGAAAATGTCTATAAGGATATCGAAGACAAACTGAAGAATCGTCTTTCCACTAAGGTATGCGTTACCGGAAAAGAAGACGGATCCGGAAAAATCGAAATCGAATTCTTCTCCGCCGATGAGCTGGAAAGAATCATAGACATGATCGGAAAATAAAGTTAGAAAGGATTGTACTACATGGGTAGTCCAATATTAAATAAGATCGGTCTGGGAAACATTGATATTCTCTTTGTTGTCCTGTTCCTGGTTATCTGCATTGCAATACTTTTTGTCACGGTGATCATGCAGAACAAGAGATACAAGGAACTGCAAAGCAGATATGACAAGTTCATGCAGGGTACCAGAGCGAAGAGTCTTGAAAAGAAAATTATGGAACTTTTTGAGGAGCAGGGAATCCAAAAATCTCTCCTTGAAAATCACTCGAGACAGTTAAAGGATTTGTATCGCCGTCATCAGACCACCTTCCAGAAAATGGGCTTTGTCAAATACGATGCCTTCAAGGAGATGGGTGGAAAGCTCAGTTTTGTACTGGTGCTGCTGGATGAAAACAACAACGGTTTCTTATTGAATTCCGTACATTCCTCCGACGGCTGCTATTCTTATACGAAACGTATCAAGAACGGCCAGAGTGATCTGGAGTTGAGTCCCGAAGAAGCGGTTGCGTTAAAGAAAGCAGTCGAAGAATAAGGGATCCATAATTTAAGGTGGAAGAAATAACCGCTTTATAGTAAAATAGTTAAGATGAGGTTTTTTTAAACCGCACCAAGATAGAGAAAGAATAAATCCGGGAAAGAGGGTTTGAGAAATGATTGATATTAAGTTTTTAAGAGAGAATCCGGAAGTCGTAAAGGAAAACATCCGGAAAAAATTCCAGGACGAGAAACTTCCCCTTGTGGATGAAGTAATTGCACTCGATGAAGAAAGACGTGCAACCCAGCAGCAGGTGGATGATTTAAAAGCCAACCGCAACAAGATTTCCAAGCAGATCGGCCAGCTTATGGCTCAGGGCAAGAAGGAAGAAGCGGAACAGGTAAAGGCCGAAGTTGCAAACGAAGGCGCCAAAATCGAAGAGCTTGATGCAAAGCAGAAAGAACTGGAAGAGAAGATTACCAAGGACATGATGATCATTCCGAATATCATCGACCCTTCCGTTCCCATCGGAAAGAACGATACCGAAAATGTGGAAGTTACCAAATACGGCGATCCGGTTGTTCCCGATTTTGAGATTCCTTACCACACCGATATCATGGAGAAGTTTAACGGAATCGATTTAGACAGCGCAAGAAAAGTAGCCGGCAACGGATTCTATTATCTGCAGGGAGACATCGCGAGACTTCACTCCGCAGTTATCTCCTATGCAAGAGACTTTATGATCAACCGCGGATTTACCTACTGCGTACCGCCTTTCATGATTCGTGCAAACGTAGTAACCGGTGTTATGAGTTTCGCAGAGATGGATGCGATGATGTACAAGATCGAGGGCGAGGACCTTTACCTGATCGGTACCAGCGAGCATTCCATGATCGGTAAATTTATTGATACGATTATTCCGGAAGCAGATCTTCCGAAGACTCTGACCAGCTATTCTCCCTGCTTCAGAAAAGAAAAGGGAGCACACGGAATCGAAGAGCGTGGCGTATATCGTATTCACCAGTTCGAAAAGCAGGAAATGATTGTTGTCTGCAAGCCGGAAGATAGCCCGATGTGGTTTGACAAATTATGGCAGAACACCGTAGACCTTTTCCGTTCCATGGACATTCCCGTAAGAACGCTTGAGTGCTGCTCCGGTGACCTCGCCGATCTGAAGGTTAAATCCTTCGACGTGGAAGCTTGGTCTCCCAGACAGAAGAAGTACTTCGAGGTCGGAAGCTGCTCCAACTTAGGTGATGCACAGGCAAGAAGATTAAAAATCCGTGTAAACGGAGAAGACGGCAAGAAGTATTTTGCCCATACATTGAACAATACCGTAGTTGCTCCTCCGAGAATGCTGATTGCATTTTTGGAAAACAACTTACAGGCTGACGGAAGCGTCAGAATTCCCGAAGTGCTTCGTCCTTACATGGGCGGCATGACGGAAATCCGCTAATTCTTTCCGCGAAAAAACGAAGGAGGGAGAGCTATGCATGAATACATGCGTGCGATTGGGTTTTCCGGCGGAATAACCCGCGAAAAATTCAAAAAACTCGTTTCCCTCGTTGTTCGGGATTCCGATGAAAGCAGAGTGGTTTCCGGAGGAGAAGGAATTCTTCGGATCGAATATCGAAAGTTTTTCGGAGACAAGATCGGATTGATCGTTCGGGGAACATTTGAAGCCGCTGAAAGCGGGGAAGATGAATTCTTCATCGACTATACGGTCCCTTTCCTGAAAGCGACCGCCATCAGCTCCACGGAAAAAATCACATTTGAACGATATGCGGAAAAAGAATGTTATGCCGGAATCTGCGATGATTACAGACTGGGAATGCCGCTGATATTCTATCTTCAGAATATGAACGAATACCTGTCGCAGAGTGAACCGGTGGAACAAAGAGCAATTGATATTTTTCATCTTTCTCTCTCCGCACTTTCCACAAACGGTGCCATCATGATGCCGATTGAGAAAAACAAGGAAGAGGAAGAACTGATGAAAAAGCGCCGCAGAAAGCGCGAAGACTTGATCCGGAAAGCCAGACTCGGCGACGAATCGGCTGTGGAAAACATGACAATCGAGGATATGGATACTTACTCGCTTGTCCAGAAGCAGTCGAAGACGGAAGATGTTTTTTCCCTGGTGGATACCTACTTTATGCCAATTGGAATTGAGTGTGACCACTATTCGATTCTCGGAGAGATCAAGGATTATTCGGAGAGCATCAACAAGCTGACCGGTGAAGAAATTGTTATTCTGGACGTGGTTGCAAACGATATGTTTTTTGATGTTTGCATCAACCGGAAAGACTTAAAGGGAGAGCCGGAAATCGGCAGAAGATTCAAAGGCGAAATCTGGATGCAGGGCGAGGTTACTTTTTAAACTATCGCCAATTGCTCCGGTTTATCGTATAATAAAAAAGGTTTTTTTTGTTTCCGTAGCTCAGCAGGATAGAGCACTCGCCTCCTAAGCGAGGGGTCGGGCGTTCGAATCGCCTCGGGAACGGTCTCGATTTTCCGAAGGAAAATCGAGACAGTCAACGTTTTCCGGAGGAAAAGGTTGACCTCTTGCGGAACCAAGTCAACGTTTTCCGGAGGAAAAGGTTGACCCCTTGCGGAACAGTCCACGAGTTTTGCAAAGCAAAATCTCGTGGAAGTTAACGAAACCATATATTTTTAACATAAATTTTTGAGGGGTTTATTCATGGGACTTTTTGACAAAAAAGAAAAATCAAACGAAGAAGAAGTACAGGTAGTCGCAAAGACACCGGAAGAAATGAGAAAAGAGGAGAACAGATCCAAAGGTTCCTCTTTTGTAATGGGAATTGAAGGCGTTATCAGTTCCGAAGAAGATGACAGAGTACGTCTGATCGGAAAGATGGACGGATGCGCCATCCTTGAAGGAAAAGCATTTGTCTGCAATCCGGGAAGCGACAACGATACCATCGGCGAAGTGACGATCCAGGCAATCTGGGAGAACAACGAAGAAGTAATGGCTACTTCCGGCGGAGCCGTCATGTTAACCGTTCCGAAAATCGAGAACAGAACGTTCCGTGTAGGTGATGTCCTTTACACCGAAGACGTTACGGTGGAAAGCAAGGTTCATTCCTATGTAAAGGCTTTGACCAACACTTATGTGGCAGGAAAGCATCTTTCCTTAAAGAAGGAAGAAGTAGACCGTTTAAGCATCACGGACGTGGAAGAACTCTGGCGTTTCTACGGATGGTTCATCCGTGAAATCGAAAAGGATGATTCCGAAGAAAAGAAAGCAGAGCAGGAAGCAAAAATCTCTCTGGTTTGCGAAACACTTTGCAGCAAGATTTTGGCAGCCGATTATATCTATGCCGTATACAGCACACAGACCGGCGAACCCTATCTTTTCTCCAAGACAATTGCAAGAGAAGAAGGCGGATTCATGTGCACGACTCCGACCATCCGTATTTTTACGGAGAGCTACAAGGAGCGTCTTGCGGAACAGTATAACGAAGAGAAGTTTGAGATCAAAAAGATTGAAAACGGCGAAGACAAGAAGGGCATTTTCAACTTCTTCGGAACCGCATTTTACCTGGACGGTGCAGCAGCCGTTGAGGTTATTTCCGAGGATACCGCTCTCGGTGCAGGCGCACTGGTTAACCGTGCCGAGTTTGTAAAGGCTCCGGCAGATTACGCAGCCGTAACCAATCCGGAACTTGTTCGCTGGATGCTTTTGCTCGGACAGTTTGTAAAAGAAGATATGGAAAAAGATGAGAACAGACTTATTCTGAACATCTACTATCGTTTCCTTGCATATGCAATGATGCAGGCGAGATTTTTGATCCCGATGCATTCCGCAAAAGGAATGTCTCCTCTGGGAGAAAAAGGACGTCTCACCATTACCGCGGAAGATGCGGTTGCGCTTCCGGTACTTCCCGGAAAAGATGGCAGACAGGCAATTCGTATGTTTACCGACTGGAGATACCTCTATTCGGAATTCGATGTAGGCCTGGGAGCTGCTGTTGAGACTTTGGATTCCGTCATCAGCAAGTTTGACTGCGCAATCAATTTTGCGAAGTATCCGAAGGCGGCACAGTATGTAACACTTTCCGACTATCGTCGGTTTGAGGAGCTTGCTCAGAAACTGAGCGGAGAAAAGAAGTAATGTACAAAGCGATTATGTTTGACCTGGATGGGACAATCACGGATTCCGGAAAAGCCATTATGACGTCCGTCTCCATTGCATTGTCCCGGATGGGATATGAAAATGAGCCCGAGGAAAAGTTACGCACTTTTATCGGGCCCTCATTATTTGATTCGTTCAAAAGAGAATACCCGTTTTCCGATGAAGAAGCCTGGGCAGCGGTCGATTACTACCGGAAAGTTTACGAAGAGGGCATCATGTACGATGTTACGATTTACGACGGAATTCCGGAACTGTTGAAAACACTTCGGGAAAAAGGTTTTGCGGTTTATTTGATTACCAGTAAGCCGATTGCTTTTTCTGCAAGAATCGTGGAACACATCGGTCTGACGAAATACTTTACAAAAGAGATCGGACCGGATTTAAAAGACCCCTGTTCCGACAAAGAGAGACTGATCAAAAGAGTGATTCAGGAAGATGGCTTAAAAGAAGAGGAATGCCTGATGATCGGCGATACCTTCTATGACATCAAGGGAGCCGTTCTGGCCGGAGTCGACAGCGTCGGAGTCACCTACGGATTCGGAAAAAAGGAAGATCTGATCGAAAGCGGAGCCACTTATCTTGCAAACAGCGCGGCTGAGATTCCGAAAGTGGCCGGACTATTCTAGAAAACACAGGAAAAGAAAATGAAATTACTCGTACAGCGCGTAAGCGAAGCTAATGTAAAAGTAGACGGCAAAACCCTCGGAGAAATCGGAAAGGGATTCATGGTTTTAATCGGCATCTCCGATACCGATACCGAAGAACTTGCCGATAAGATGATTGCAAAAATGCTGAAGCTGCGCATTTTTGATGATGCCGAAGGCAAAACCAATCTCTCCATCGATGATGTGAAAGGAGAGCTTTTGCTGATCTCACAATTTACGCTTTATGCGGACTGCAAAAAAGGCAACCGTCCGTCCTTCTTCCATGCGGGAAATCCGGAGATGGCTGCCAAAATGTATGAATACATCATTGAAAAATGTAAGTCTTTGGGATATAAAACGGAACGAGGAGAATTCGGCGCCGACATGAAAGTCTCGCTGATTAACGATGGTCCGTTTACGGTAATGCTCGATTCAGAGGAACTGTTCAAATAAGAGTTATTCCGGAAGAATTCCGGCGCGCTCCAGAACATCATAGTAGCGCTCTAAGTCTTTCGGTTCCATCGCGGCTTTGTCGATAATTTGACCATGCGCGATGTGTGAATCCGTACCGACAATCAAAATGGACATTTCCATATATTCCAGGCGCCTTGTGATTTGCTTATAATAGAAATTGAGAGGTTTCTCTCCGGTCTTGATGGAGAAGAAGGCAGGATAAAAAGTGACACACATCTCCGGCGGAGTGCCGAGTGTCGCTTCGAGATTTTTGTAAGCCATGCTCTCGCCGAAGAGATAGCCGAATTTGGACATAAACAGAAAATACAATCCGAAAAGGAGAAAAACGACTCCGGGGATTTTCCAGAAGCCCGGAAGCATAACGGTACCGATGATACCGCCGGCGGACACAATGAGTCCGACCGCAAAAACGGTATTGCTCCATTTTTTGTGGAAGATGCGGAAGGTTTCCGCAGCATAAAAACGGTGCATCTTTCTTGTCAGGATGAAGCGGTTGACAAGCTCGACTTTAGCCGCCTTTAATAAATCTTCTTTGTCGTTACGATGTGCTGACATGAAATAATCCTTTTCGTTTCAAGATTTCGTACAACATATACTATACCAAATATTCAGGGGAATGGACAACCGATAAATGAATTACGTGGTTTTCGACTTAGAATGGAATCAGCCGATGAAACCGGGAGACGAGGAAGCTTGCGCTCTCCCTTTTGAGATTATTGAGGTCGGTGCTGTTTTGCTGAACGAAGACCGTCAGATTATCGGCGAGTTTTCCGAAATCGTAAAACCGAACGTCTATCACCGGATCAACATCTACACGAAGGAAATCGTGAACCTGCAGATGAAGGAACTCCGCAAGGGAAAGCCCTTTCCGGAAGTCATGGACCGATTCATGAAATTCTGCGGAGAGGACTGTATTTTCTGCACGTGGGGACCCGGAGATTTGGTGGAACTTCAGCGCAATATGAAATACTATGACCTGCCGCCGCTTTCCGACGGGCCGTTTAGGTACTACGATGTTCAGAAAATGTTCAGTCTGGAATTTGAAGGACATAAGGGCGCAAGGGCGTTGGACTACGCCGTGGAATTTTTGAACATTCAAAAAAGCGAAGCCTTCCACAGAGCATACGGGGACGCGTACTATACCGCAAAGATTTTTGAAAAAATCACTTCGCCGGAAATCCTCGAAAAGTTCTCTTATGATACCTACCATATCCCGCAAAAAAGAAATGAAGAGGTTTATGCCTCATTTCCCGGATACAGCAAGTATATTTCCCGCGGCTTCCGGGACAAAACCGAAGCGATCCATGACAGAGAGGTCATTTCAAGCCGCTGTCCGGTTTGCAACAATCGTTTGAAAAAATGCGTCCGTACGTTTACGCCCGGCGGAAAATACTATTTGAATGTTGCGGTCTGCGAGGAACACGGATATTTAAAGAGCAAGATCCGGATTAAGAAAACAGACGAAGGAACTACTTATGTAGTAAAAACGCAGCGGTTTGTCACCGAAGATGAGGTGGCCCAGATTGCCGGAAAGCGCGCTCACATTCATGAAGTAAAACGAATGAAAGAAGAACTGGCAAAAAGAAAAGCCGGTAAATCCCGTCAGAAAAAGGAAGAGAACGAATGAAAAAACTATACGAAAAATACCGCGAGATCATCATCTACCTGATTGTCGGAGTGCTGACAACCATCGTTTCGTGGGGCGCATGTTTTGTAGCAAAACTCTGCGGTCTGGATTCGGAAAATGATATCCAGAACTTCGTCATCAACACCATCGGATGGGTGGTCGGCGTTCTGTTTGCATATCCGCTGAACCGTAAATGGGTATTCAAAAGTACGAATCCCAAGATTTTAAAAGAGTTTTTCGGATTTGCGGCATCACGTCTGGGAACATGGATTCTCGACATTTTGATCATGTATGTATTCATCAATGTCTGGAAGATTTTCCTGCCGGCCTGCGAATACCTTCACGAGCATGTTTCGTTTCTTTCCAAAATGGAAATGGACAACCTGCATTACTGGTTCGTAAAGATCTGTATTTCTGCCGTTTTGGTTACGATTCTGAATTATGTATTCAGTAAGCTGCTGATCTTCGGAAAGAAGAAGGGCAAGGGCGAAGAAAAAAGTCTTGAAGAAAAAGAACCCGAGGAAAAAGAAGAATAATCAAAGCCGCCGGTAATACACCGGCGGTTTTTTATGTCCGGAGACGGAAAAGAGACTTCGAAAACGGATTCGATATTTGGTAGGCTAAAACGGAAATCTACTATATATAGAATAGGGAAGAAATGTTTACAAAATGTTTAGAAAAAGTAGCAAAAAAGGGCTCTTTCTTCAATTGACACCCCAAAATGAGAATGATAAAATAAAATTCCCTCACCCGTTAAAAAAGTTGTTGACAATGGCTTTTATGGGTGTTATGATAATCAAGCTGTCGCGTAAAAACACGATAGCGCGGAACCTTGATAATTGAACAGCAATGCAACCCTGAAA
>JAFWTY010000002.1 GCA_017518735.1 Lachnospiraceae bacterium
AACTCAAAAAGAACTTGAAAAGAGAGGAACATTTGAGACGCTCAAAAAGAACATTAAAAGAACTTGCAAAGGCGCGATGTTCCTCAAAAGAACTTAAGAGGAACGCTAAAAGAACATAAAAAGGGGGTGTTTGTTGATGGGCAAAACGAAAGGAATCAAATTTCGGTGCGAGGAAGAGGATTACAGCAGCCTTGTTAAGAGTGCTGAGAGCCTGGGAATGACGATCTCCGAGTACTGTCGCTCCAGACTCTTCGAGCCGGATAAAGTGTTATTTCGTGCGTCCGAAAAAAAGGATATCCAGAATCTGGTTTATGAGATCAACAAGATCGGCACAAACATAAATCAAATTGTGAGAAGCTGCCATTCAAAAAACTGGATCAGCGAAAGTGAGATTGAAAAACTCATATCGGAATTGAAGAAAGTTGAAAAAGCTGAAAATGAAATTATGAATATCGTAATGGGGAAAATGTAATGGCGATTACTAAACTTTTGAGAATCAAAGAAGTGAAGGGCGGAGATCCCGCGAAGCATTTAAAGAACAACATTTTTTATATCTGCAATCCGCAGAAAACAGAAAACGGAATTTATATCGGAGGAAACGCCGGAACAAATCCGGAGACGATTTTGCAGACGATGCTCCTAAACAAAAAGGCTTGGGGAAAGGAGAAAGGTTCTCAGGCCTTCCACTATGTTATATCCTTCCCTCCAACGCTGGATGTAAAAGAAGATCAGGCTTTGGAGATTGCGGAAGATTTTTGCAAGGAACTATTTGGAGAAAGTTTTTATTATTGCATCGCAGTTCATAACGATCAGGCCCATATGCATGCCCATGTTACGTTTGACTCGGTTTCAAAAATCGACGGAATGAAATTTCATTCTCCGAGAGGGGACTGGGAAAAACGGATACAACCGATTACTGATCGCGTCTGCAAGAAGTACAATCTGCCGACATTGGAATATGATCTTGAAAATACTGTCGGCGTCGATCATGGCGCATGGGAAATCCGGGAAGCACAAGCAGAAGAGAAAAAATCCGGAGAGAGAACCAGCTCCCGCCGATATGGCTGGCAGGATATCGTGAGAGACGATATTGACGAGTGTATAGAAGAAGCTGCGGATTATGATTCTTTCATTTCCCGCTTACAGGAAAGAGGCTATGAAGTAAACGATGGGAAATATCTATCTCTGAAACCGGAAGGACACGAGAGGGCAATTCGGACAAGGAGGCTGGGCGAAGAGTATACAAAAGATGTAATCATGAACCGGATAAATAAAAGTGAAAAACTGATATCCGGTTATCGCACATACGGAGATCCTGAATTTGTGAGAATGGAAGTAAGAATCAAAGTCAGAAGATACAGAAAATGGAAAATGTCCGGGATGCAGAAAATGTTCTATAGAAGATGGCATAACGTTTATTCAATCCGGCATCCAGCATTTCGGCGTAAGCCGTTTTATGTGGTAGAAAAAGAGCTGCGCGAGTTATCAAGATACGCAGACACGATATCTTACATGATCCGTAATGATATTCGAACTGAAGAAAGTGCGAGAGATAGGCTAGATTATCTTGGAAGTGAATTGCAGGAGCTGAAAAAAGCAAAAAAAGGAAATGAAATTTCGGAAGGGCAAGAATATTTAAAGCAGCAGGAAATGAAGCTGCGGGAAGAAATGAAAATCGTAACCGGCATACTTGAAGACTGCCGGACTGAGGTTCCGAGGCAAGAGATAGATGATCAATGGATCGCGAGAAGAGAGCATCATGTGAAGAAAAAGAAAAATGAAATGAATAAAAACAAAAAATGAATTTCGAGAATTGTCAAAAAATTAATTTACAAAAATTTCTTGACATGGTATACTGATAGTGGAGATTTGGAATTACATACAGAGCCTTAAAAAAGCGGTCAGGGAAAGTCTGTCCGCTTTTTTTATTTCTCAAAAGAAGGAGGTGATAATATGCCTGTCTTAATAACGGAGGACTGGCTTCGAGAAAAAGGCGTAGCAATCTCTGTCGAGGATCTTCATAAAACACAGATGATCTATGAAGATCCCGACACAATCAGGAACGGATCAATAGATGATGCATGGGGGCCCACGATTGGGAGATTGAAATATTATATTTCCGACCGTGGGCATCTCTATAACGTCATCACCTATCAGTCTGGGGAGAAGAATGAATCGTATCGTGAAGGCGTCGAGATCGTATTAAGCAAAACGGAACTCGATGAATGGCGACATAGGAAGGAGCGTAATCCTTCATGGAAGACAGCCCACCTTGTCGCCGGGAATGTTTCGCCGGTCGCAAGAGAAGCACTGGACGAGTATTTTAAGGATCCAGAGAAATTTAAAACTGTACATGCAGAAACGAGGTCAAAGGAAATGGATAGAGAAGAAAGAAAAGAGATCACCCTTAAATTTGGCAAAGGCCATGTGAGAAACTTCGAGGGAAAGAATGGAACAGAATATGCGGATATCAATTTTAAGGATGGCGATGTCTGGAAGCATTTTGTCGTTCCGGCTAAGTATGTCCACGAGAATAAGTTCGGGAACGGCGGCGGTGTCTGGACGAAGCTCCTGGAGGATGGCCAAACGAAAGTAACCTGGTCTACAAAAAATGATCAGGGCGAGTACGATCGTCATGAAGAGATGATGGACAACAAAGAGCTGAAGTCGAAGGTCGAGGCATATAAGAAAGAAAAGCGCGAAGAGAGACGCGCAGAAAAGAAAAACAGCAAGTAATTGGATCAATGATAATTTGCAAACAATAATTTGGGGCGTGCTAGGAGTAGCACGCCCTTTGTCGTTGCGAATGTAAGAGGATTTATCATGAATAACTGTAAAGGATATGGTTCGTTAAGTGAGGCAGAATTACTTTTTGTCATTGACTTTCTGGCAGAGTGGGATGGGGACTTACTTAAAGAGTTGGCCGAAAGGTTCCCAGAGATATTCCCAAAAGATGAATGGGAAGACATCAATTGGGAAAATGAAGTAT
>JAFWTY010000009.1 GCA_017518735.1 Lachnospiraceae bacterium
GAAGTATTTAAAGGAAATTCGTAGTGTAAAGGAATCTTCCGTAAAACATTATAAAGATGCTCTGAAATTTATTTCCAATTTTCTGAAAAATAAAGGAATTATAGAGGATAATGTATATGAGATTCAAGATCTCGAAGGGCTCTCTAGAATAAAAACATTTTTATATAATGACCCGGAATTTATTGAAGTTGATAATCGTGGACTTGCAACAGGGGGATCCGGTAAAGAACGGAATCTGGTTATCCAAACTATGCCGGAACATACGGAAGAGGAAGAAAGAGCTCTTAGGAAGAAAGGTGGATTAAACCATGATAACATCCGTATGATGACACCGACTGAGTGGGGAAGATTACAAGGATTTATTGGCTATGGATTTATTAATGAGTTAACGGGTGAAGATGAATTCGGATTTCCGGATAATGTTCCCGAAGGACAACAATATAAACAGTTTGGAAATTCCGTGTCTATTTCCGTTGTAGAAACAATGGCTGACTATTTATATGAACAACTGCAAGTAATGAATCAACATTATGAAGTAGTATTAAGAAATCTAGCTCAAAGAACAGGATATATAAATCGTCGAATGATATGTGATTGTCTGGATGTTTCAGGTTCGAGAGCATCTTATATATTGAACAATCTTAGAAATGCAAATTTAATTGTATCCGAAGGAAGTGGGCGAACTACAATTTACAGGTTTGTGTAAGGTTTATAAAGAACAGTAAGCTTGTTTAAAGGTGGAGATAATGATCTTATTCCGGGACCGGGACCCGAAATTGACGATATTAATACAATGCATCGTTATAGAGATGCTATTGTCGAAGAGTATGGGAATCCCTATGAGCGTCTTATGTTTGGAGCATATGTGTTATTTCCGTTGTCGGGCGGAGAAGAAGCTATAGAAAAATACAAGAAGCATGTTTTTTATAAGAGTATTGAAAAAGTCAATATTGGCGGGTTGCCTTTTCTTCCTTCATCAACGGAACTGGTAGAAGAATTATTGGAAGAACTTATTAATGAATCTGTAGATACTGCGAATGAGAGGGCAGTTTTCCCTTCAGGTTTTTCAAAAATGGCATTTTTTTACAAGCAATATGCTAAATTGTCTGCAGAAGAACGAAAAGCTACTGAAAATAAGTTTTTAAAGATTGATAACACAGGATTAGAAGTGTAGTTTTAGCCGTGAGCTAATATGTACTGATATTGCCGTTACACCTGCTTTTGGATTGAAAAAAAGTATATTATTCATACGGTTGGCTTGACTTCGAAAGGCGAAACACAGGACGCCATACTGGATCTGCATATCAAGTATGGCAAAGGTTCGGATGTGAACATGATTCGTATTTATTTCTGTTATTCTGCAGACCTTAAGAAGTCGGTAATCGGATATATGCCCGGGCATTTGCCGACGAGGAAGTCGGCACATTAGAACAGGTGTTTTAAAATATGAGAATTCTATCGGACAGATAATATGAGAGAATTCTTATACTTAAAAATAAATATGGTGAACAAATAACAAAACAACCTTCATAAATCAACAGGGGGACAGCATGAAACTATTACATTTGGGTGATTTGCATCTTGGCAAATCACTTGCGGATTACGATCTTATTGATGATCAGAAGTTTATTCTGGATCAGATTTTGAAACTCATAAAGAAACAGCAGGTGGATACGGTTGTGATAGCGGGAGACGTCTATGATAAGTCGGTTCCCAGCGAGGCGGCGACCAACCTTCTGGATTTCTTTCTCTGTGAATTGTCCAAATTGCAAGTGAATACATTTATGATTAGCGGAAATCATGATTCGGACGACCGTTTGAACTACGGAAGTAGTTTATTTAAGTCGAACAGAATCTACATATCCTCAATCTATAACGGCCGGCTGTTTAAGCAGACCGTGGAAGATGAAGAAGGAGAAGTAGATGTATATCTGCTTCCCTTTGTAAAGGCTTCCCAGGTGAAACATTTCTTCCCTGAAGAAGAAATCAATTCCTACGAAGATGCAGTCAGAACGATTGTGGAAAGTGCGGGAATCGATAGCAAACGCAGAAATATCCTGGTTGCGCATCAGTTTGTCGCAGGCGTCGGCGCCGATCCCAAGCTTGGCGGTTCCGAAGGTGCAGCTACTCAGAATGTTGGTCTGGTGGAGAAAATCGGTTATGACATTTTCGATGATTTCGATTATGTCGCGCTTGGACATATTCACTCTCCACAGAGAGTCGGTAGAGACGAAGTTCGTTATTCCGGTTCGCCGCTTAAGTACTCTTTAAGTGAAGTAAACAATTCCAAATCTGTACCGATTGTCACAGTCGGAAAGAAGGGCAAAGTTGATATTGAACTTGTTTCCCTCAAACCGATGAGAGACCTTCGTCACATCAAGGGGACGATGGATAAACTCTTGGACAAAAAGAATGTCACGGCGCCTGAAGATTTTATCTATGTCACGCTGACGGATGAAGACATCATTAATGATGCAATAGGTATCTTCCAGCAGGTTTATCCGAATACCATAAAGATTGACTATGACAACTCTCATACCAAAGAAATAGAGCAGGTGGATATTACCAAGATTGTTGAAAACAAATCTTTCGATGAATTGATCGAGGATTTCTATCAGGCAATGTATGGTTGTTCGATGACAGAAGAAGAGAAGGCCGTGATGTTGGCGGCTGCCAAGAAAGCAGGTGTTACGAATGAAGCCGATTAAATTGATTATCAGTGCATTTGGTCCCTACGCAACCAAGATGCCGGAAATAAATTTCGAACAGTTTGAGGACAAGGGTCTTTTCTTAATCTCCGGTGATACCGGTGCAGGCAAGACCACCATTTTCGATGCGATTTGCTTTGCTTTGTACGGAAAAACAAGCGGCACCTACAGAGACACCAAGAACCTTCGCAGTGAGTATGCAAAACCCGGTACGGAGAGCTATGTGGATTTCTATTTTTCTCATCAGGGAAAGAATTATCACATCAAGAGATCTCCGTCATTTGAGCGTATCAATAGAAACGGTAACGTGACGGAAGAGAAAGAAACCGTTATCTTCTATTACCCTGACGGAAGGACTGTGGAGGGTACACGTAACGTTGATGGAACCAACAGTAATCTCGGTGTGGTTCGTGAACTTCTGCATATCGATTCGAAGCAATTCATGCAGATAGCAATGATTGCCCAGGGTGAATTCTGGAGCCTTCTTAATGCCAAGACTGAGCAGCGTACGGAAATCCTTCGTACCATCTTCATGACCGAAGGATACAAGCGTATTGAGTCTGTTATAAAAGACCAAATGGATCAGCAGTATAAGGGTAAAGCACGTGCTGAACAGAGCATTGTTCAATACTTTGATGATGTTCAGGTGGATGAAGATGACGAATGCTATGAGGATATTTCTGACCTCAAGGATCGCGCCAATCGCTCCGGAAGCGCATGGAATATCGAAGAGTTGATTGCTGCGATTGAGGCATTGAATAAGGCTGATAAAGAAGAATTGAAGGCTGAGAATAATACCCTTAAAGAAGAGGCTGCCAAGCTTAAGGAGAGCAATGCGGCTCTCGCCACAGCCAAAACAAACAATGATTTCCTTAAGCGCGTGGATGAGCTTGAAGCGGAAAAGGAAGTACTTGCCGAACAGAAGGAAGAAATTGATCAGAGCAAGGAATACTTAAGCTATGAAAAAGCGGCAACGCGTAAGGTAAACCCTGTTTATCTTTCCTGGCAGAGAAAGAAAGAGGAGCTTACGGCTACAGAGGAAGAAATCGACAATAAGAACAAGGCATTGGGCGATGCAGAAGCTAAATTGAATTCTGCAAAAGCAGCTTTGGAAGAGGCAGAGAAGCAGAGAAAGACTGCGGAAACTCTGCAGAAGACAGTCGATAAGATTACCGAAGAAGAGCCGAAGTATCAGGAAAGAACCGATCTGCAGGCTAAACTGGATAAGGCAAACGCCGAGAAAGCAACCATTAAGGAATCGGAAGATAGGATTGCCAAAGCATCAACAGAGCTTAATGAACGTATTCAGAAACTGAAAAAGACGGTTGCGGACTTAAAGAAAAAGCCCGATGAATTCAATGAAGCGAAAAACGAAGGAAACAAGTATACCGACGTTCGCGATAAAATCAGTGCACTTTCCGGTAACAGTATTCCGGACTGGAAGAATAAGAAGAATGCATTGACGGAAAAGCAGCAGGAGTTCGTTGTTGCCAGAGATTCGTTTGACGAAATATCCTGTAAGAGAAAACAGGCAGAAACTGAGCTTGAAAACTCTCGTGCGGGATTGCTTGCGGCCAAGTTGGAAGAAGGCAAAAAGTGCCCTGTCTGCGGATCCGTGCATCATCCCGAACCTGCATCCTTATCGGACTGCAAGGTGACTGAAGAAGACTATAAGAAACTTCAGGAAGCTGAGAATAAAGCGCAGGATGCAAAGACAAAGGCGTTCTCTGCTACAGAGTCTGCAAAGACCGCGCTTGACCAAACGGAAGACAGATTGCGCATGGATTTGATTGACTGTCTTGAAAATCCTGTTTTCGGAGAGCGTTCCGTATCGCAGAATAATCTTGATGAATTGGTTGAACTCCTTTCCGCATCAAAGAAGGAAATTAAAGATAAGATCAAGGCGAATACCGCTCTTCAGAATGCGTTGGAGAAAGACTGCAAAGAGTTAACCAAGGCAGAGACTGCTTTGGAGAAGGCGCAGGGCGAGGAGTCTGACGCACTTGCCAAAGAGAAAGAAGAATTGGCCGCAAAGAAGCAGGCAAATGACACGAGCCTTGCCGAGATTACGGCTACTTTGAAGACACTGGCAAAACTTTCCTTCGATGATTGGAAAACTGCTGAGAATGAACGCACCAAAGCACAGAAAGAAGCCAAGGCGATTATGGATGCCATTGATAAGGCAACCGGCGACAAACAGGCCGCAGATGAAGCGCTTACGGCTGTTAAAGCAGCAATTGAGACGTTGAAGAAAACCAAAGCCACTCAGGCAAAGGATGAAGAGAAGCTTAAATCCAAGTTTGATGAAATCATGGAAGCAGAAGGCTTCGCATCCATTGAAATTTTGGAAGATTATATCTCTGACGAAGAATCGCTTGCCAAAAGCGAAGAGACTATTCAGGAGTATGAGAAAGCTGTGGCTGCAAATAAGAAACAGCTTGAGCAGGCAAAGAAGGATGCCAAAGGCAAGGTACTCATAGATATCGAAGAACTTGAGGCTGCTTGTGTCGCACAGGAAGAGAAAGTAAATGATTTCCGCGCTTCCGTGAATTACTACGACCAAAGAATCAAGAACAATACCGAGAAATTGGAAAACATCAAGTCGCAGAAAGATGCATTGGAAGCGGCTTCCAAGGACTACAACATCAGCAAGAGACTGTATGATCTTGTAAGAGGAACGACAGGCAACGGCAAGATTACACTGGAGCAGTACATTCAGGCTGCCGGTTTTGACGGCATCATTATGGCTGCAAACAAGCGCCTGTATCCGATGAGTGACGGACAGTACGAATTGTATCGTCAGGAAGATTCCTTGGGCAAAAAGAGCAATACCTTCCTTGATTTGGAAGTACTTGATAACTACACCGGCCATCGTCGCCCTGTGGGTAACCTTTCCGGCGGTGAAAGCTTCAAGGCTTCGTTAAGCCTCGCGCTTGGTCTTTCCGATACGGTATCCTCCAACCTCGGCGGAGTACAAATGGATGCACTTTTTGTGGACGAAGGTTTCGGTACGCTGGACAAGAAGTCCATTGACAATGCTATGGATATCCTGATTAACCTTTCCCATGCCAACAAACTGGTGGGAATTATCAGCCACAGAGAAGAACTGATGGAGAACATTCCTCAGCAGATTAAGGTAAAAAAGGCGAAGGATGGAAGTCATATTTCGGTGGAGACAGGGATTTAGGGGAGGTAATACTAATATATGAGCATAAATAAAGAGGTAAACGTGAATACACCTTTATTTGAAAATGTTAAAAAACATATCGACAAGCATGACTTTGCTAATCTCTTAGCATTAGGTGCACCGGAAGATGAATACTATCCGGAGATTGCGGAAATTGCTAAGAGAATCAGTAAGGAGAGCACTGCAGAAAATATTGAAAGCGTTGTAGCAGAAGTTTTCCAAGAGTATCTGGATGAGGATTTGACCAATGACAGCCATTCCAAAGATTTGAAGGAAATGGCTGTCGAGTTGAAGAAAGCGTTGGATGAAACCGTTTTCAAGGAGGGCACAATGTCAAGAATTGAACTAATCCATGGTTCCGCTGCGGACCAGAAGGCAGATGCAATTGTAAATGCAGCAAACAGATATCTTGCTGCAGGTGGTGGAATTTGTGGAGTGATTTTTAATAAAGCAGGATATGTGGAACTGAGTGCTGCATGTGCTGAACATAAAACACCTCTTAAGGATGGAGATGCAGTAATTACTCCGTCGTTTGGACTAACAAATGCGTTGGCGATTATCCATGCTGTTGGGCCGAATTTTGCTGTAACGCCGGATGCCTTTGATGCTCTGGTAGATGCATACTTTAATTCACTTGTTGTTTTGAAGGAGAATGGATATCACAGCATATCATTTCCGTTGATTAGCTCAGGAATCTTTGGAGGAAGTTTGAAAAATCCGGCCAGAGAGTCTGCAAGGCGTTGTTGCGAAGCCGTGAGACTATTTGTGGCAACTTACCCGGATTATGACGTAAATGTATTGCTTTGTGCTTTTTCAACGGATGAATATTTGAAGGCTATGGACTACTTTGGTGATTCTGCTGTGAAGGAATTGTATCTTTCGTTGAGTGATCCAATGACGGATCTGGTGAAGGGCAAGACCGGAGATGACGGAAAGCAGATTAAGGTCGTTAAAGAGAACGGAAACAATATGGTTGTGAGAGTCTAGTTAACAATACATTGATTATAAAACCTCGAAGAAAATAGGGGCATTATGGAATATACAAAAGAAAGATTAAAGAAAACAATATGTAAAGAATAAGGCAAGGGGGGAGAACATGAAGAGAAAACTAAGCATACTTCTGGCAACAGTGCTTTGCATCGCAAGCATCTGTGTCTGTACGGGGCCTGCGAGCGCTCCGGTTTCAAATACAAGTGCGCGCACAACACTTTCGCGTGATAATTACACTTTGGAGCAGGTAGTTGTCCTAAGCCGCCACAATATCCGCTCACCGCTTTCTGCCAAGGGCTCCGCGCTTGATACGCTGACACCGCATGAGTGGTTTGAGTGGACGTCTGACCCGAGCGAGCTTTCCGTGCGCGGCGGCGTACTGGAAACCGAGATGGGCCAGTATTTCCGCAAGTGGCTCGAAGAGGAAGAACTCTTCCCCGCGAACTATACGCCGACAGAGAAAGAAGTGCGCCTTTATTCCAACTCGAAACAGCGCACGATCGCCACGGCCAACTTTTTCAAGTCCGGACTGCTTCCGGTCAGCGATATGCAGGTGGAATACCATATGGAGTTCGATACGATGGATCCCGTGTTTACGCCGCAGCTTACCTTCGTATCCGACGAATACATTAAGGATGCAACCGCGCAGATCCACGAACTTTACGATGACGAAATTGCAAGCCTGGAAGATAATTACAGCCTCTTAAGCCGCGTGATCGATGTGCAGAAGTCCGAGGACTGGGAAGCGGGGAATTTTACGGGCTTTCGATGCGACGACAGCGAGTTCGTTCTCGAAGAGGGTAAGGAACCCGCGGTAAAAGGCTCGCTAAAGACCGCATGCTCCGTAAGCGATGCGCTGGTTTTACAATATTATGAAACGGACAGCCGCTCGGCTGCGTTCGGTAAGAACTTAAATACCAGACAGTGGGAAGATATCGCATATATCAAGGATCTTTACGGGGATGTTCTTTTCACGGCGCCCCTTGTGGCAGAGAATGTCGCACATCCGCTGCTTGAAGAGATTAACTCCGAGATGCAGAATAAGGACCGGAAATTCACCTTCCTTTGCGGACACGATTCAAATGTCGGAAGCGTGCTTGCCGCACTGGGAGTAAATGAATACGATCTTCCAGGAGCCATTGAGAAGACGACTCCGATCGGTTGCAAACTGGTATTTGCCAAGTGGCGAAACGCCGACGGCAAAGAGTTTATCTCGGTTGACTTGGTCTACCAGACAACGGATCAGTTAAAAGGCGCAACCATCGTGGATTCCGATAATCCGCCCGGAATCGTAACGCTTTCTTTTGATGGATTAAATGCCAATGCGGACGGTTTATACGATGCGGATGCTTTCAACCAAAGGCTGAAGGAAGCCATCGATGCATACGATGAAATGCTTGAAGAATATGCCCTTCCCGCAGCCGCATAAGAGGAGAAACATTAATGAAGTATAAAGCAGTCGTTTTTGATATGGACGGAACCATATTGAATACCATAGAGGATTTGACGGATGCGACGAATCATGCGCTTGCCGTGTACGGTCTGCCGCAGATTACGGTCGAACAGGAGAGATATTTCGTAGGCAACGGACTGTATACTACGGCGCGAAGAGCCGTTCCCGAAGGCACATCCGATGAACTCGTTCAGAAAGTGTATGAGGAACAGGTATCCTACTACAGAAGCCACAGCGAGATCAAAACCGGACCCTATGAGGGCATAGTGGAAACGATTAAGAGAATTCGCGAAGCCGGAATTAAGACCGCAGTCGTATCCAACAAGGCTGATTTCGCGGTACAGAGCCTGGTGGAGAAGTATTTCGCAGGATGCTTCGACGAAGCCATGGGAGAGACCAAGGGATATGCCTTAAAGCCCGCTCCCGATATGGTAGAGGAAATCTTAAACCGCCTTGGCGTATCGAAAGAAGAAGCCGTTTACGTGGGCGATTCCAATGTTGATCTGCAGACCGCAGAGAACTCCCACATGGACTGCATCGCCGTCTCCTGGGGCTTCAGAGGCAGAGAGAAACTGGAAGAATACGGGGCGAAGGTTATCGTCGATACACCTGCGCAAATTGAGGAAATACTGAAACAATAGAGCAACGAAAGGATACTCCCATGAACTTTGAAGAGAACGCAAGAGAATACCATAAATCCGGCTGTAACTGTGCCATGGCAGTTTATGGCGCATACGCAGAGAAACTTGGCATGACCGAGGAAGAAGCCTTGGCTTCAGCACCCCTGCCTCGTTCGGAAGGCGGATACTGCGGTGCATTCTTAGCCGGTCGCAAGATTCTGGAGAAATTAAAGCCGGAAGCCGTCGCCGATTACGAGAAGAAATTCCTCGAAATCTACGGAGATACGCAGTGCAGCGTGCTGATTAAGATGCACGGCCTTAAGAAGAACTGCAACAACTACGTAGGTGACGCAGCAAGACTGGTAGAGGAAGAGTTAAACTAAGGAGGTTTGCCATGGCTTTTTTCAATCATCCGCAAATGATAAAGCCCGGTAAGGATCAGTGTGGCAATTGCCACGCCTACTTAGGGGATGATCAGTACTGCCGCTACTGCGGCACGAAGGCCGGAGAAGGTGCATTTGAGCCGTACATGAATTATGAGCAATGTGTTTACGGTCCGCCACCCATTGAGCGCGAGCATACATGCCGGGAATGCGGCTTTAGCTGGAGAACGAACATGATGATCGATAACCAGCAGTACTGCCCGAAATGCGGCAGCAGGGTCGACACTACGTACCCGGGCGGTAACCCACCCGGAATACAGTTGCCGAAGGGATTCTGACAGTGCGAAGAATATCATTGACAACATAATAATGGGCGGTTAGAATTTAATTATAGAAGGTGCTACCGATAGACGGTTAGCCCGTTAGATTAAAACAGTTAAAGATAACCGCTCAGTCTTGCAGGGATGGGCGGTTATTTTTATGATTTGCAATGGTAAATCCCGTAATCACCAGGAAGATCAAAACGTTAAAAACGACGAAATCGATCATTGTAACGGCATTCTGATTTAAGGGATGCAAGGAGTCCGAGCATTGAAAACAGTCAGAGTAGTTGCTGCGGTTATTCAGGCATTGAATGATAAGAATGAGCCCGTTATCTTCGCCACACAGCGCGGATACGGCGAATATAAGGACGGCTGGGAGTTCCCGGGCGGTAAAATCGAAGCCGGAGAAACTCCGCTTGATGCGTTAGTACGCGAGATCAAAGAAGAACTCGATACAACTATAATTGTAGGCGAATTGATCGATACGATCGAATACGACTATCCGTCGTTTCACCTCTCCATGGACTGCTTCTTCTGTACAATTGCCGCCGGCCGGCTGCTCCTTAAGGAACACGAAGCGGCTAGGTGGCTTACCAAAGAGGAACTGTATTCCGTGGACTGGCTGCCCGCGGATCTTAGTTTGATACGAAAGATTGAGCAATGGATGTAACCGGAAAATACATGGAAAGGAGCGACCGCCATGTTTTGGGATAATGATACGAACGCAGATTATGATTACAAGAAACTCTGCAAAGACCTCGAGAACGAATACATGTGCCAGGGCATCGGCTTCTCCGGCGGCTTCGGCGCGATGCAGATGATGGATGCTTCCACGGCAAGCGAAAAGCAGCTGCTCTGCATGGCGAAGGAAGAGGGGGTTGATGTGGAGAAATGCTCCATTTTTTTGACTCTGCTATTATTTATTCGAAACAGCATTGTAGAAAACAAAAGGGTTTGAAGTATGCCAGATACAGAAAACGGCACAAATAAAATTGCATCCATTCAACTTGAATTGTTTCTCTGGAATAGAGTGCATTTAATGAAGTTAAGTGACGGAACAATGACGTTTACAAGGGCGAGATTAGTTGAAGATCCTTTATTCCCGGAACTTATAGTACGCGGGTACAACGAAGCGAAAGACTGCGAAGAAGAGTTTTCTCTGAAATGTTGGTCAAAGGCAGACGAGCGTTCCAAAGAAGAGTGGATGGAAATCTATAGAACTACCGGAGAAAGCCCGGCGTTCTCGTTCAGCGAAATTGATCAACGTATCAGAGGGCACCGTATGGAACTAAGGAACTTACTTGAGAAGAGTAAAGAGTGATTGTAGTAGAAAGGGAAACCATGAATTCAATTCTAATTAAAGACACGACCAAAGAACAGAGAGAGCAGATCGTTGCAGAGTCCATCGGAAATATCAATGGAGGTTGTGACGGCTGCATGTCCGGTTTAGCCGATATGTATCAGGATTATATCGATGGAAAACGAGAAATACGTGATATTAACATGGAATTTCGTGCCCGTTACGAATCCGGCATCGAAGGACCTGAGAAGGCGGAGTGTGGATATAAACTGTGACCTTGAGAGCAAACCCTAAAGAACAGGGCTTATGGGGCAAAACATAAAGAACAGGATTTAGAGGTTAGTGGTTCATTTTACAAAAAGGGAGAAAGTCATTAAATGCTGAGCAATAACCCGGGAAAAAAGTTGAATATGTATGTTTCCGATTATGTGGTTTTTGATTTGGAAACTACGGGAATTCATCCTTCTGTGGATAAGGTGATTGAAATATCGGCAATCAAAGTAATTGGTGGCCTTGTGGATTCGGAGTTTTCGACTCTTGTTAATCCGGGGATGCATATTCCATATGGAGCAACGTATGTTAACAATATTACGGATCAAATGGTGAAGGACAGTCCTGCTTTTGATGTGGCATTGAAAGACTTTCTGGAATTTGTGGGTGACTATGTTTTGGTTGGCCATAACATCCAACTATTTGATCTTAAGTTTCTGTATCGTGATGCGAAGGACTATTTTGGCCTGACGATCGGAAACGATTACGTGGATACATTACCACTTTCAAAGAAGTATTTGCCACAGTTAAGACACCATACATTATTGGATTTGGCCGGTTATTATAATATCACAATTAAGGATGCGCATCGGGCGTTGGGCGATTGTCGTATGAACCAAAGAGTCTACGAAAGCCTAAGGGCGGAGATAGAGAATCCTTCACAAGCGGCCAAAGCAGTTCCTGTCTGCCCGATTTGTGGAAATATCCTGAAAAAGAGGAACGGTAAATTTGGACTTTTTTACGGATGCAGCTCTTATCCCTCCTGCACCTACACCCGGAATATATGAACCAGGAATCCTAAAGAACAGGGTTTTAGGGTTTCGGTCCATTTTTGTGGGCTGAGAATATGAACAAACAAAGCGGACAACAATGTTGTCCGCTTTTTTGAATACTGTGTTATCCTGATTATTGTTGGATTTGCTTGGCCAGCTGAGCCTTGAGCTCGGCTATTTCTTTGTCTTTCTCGGCGATCATGGAATCCTTTTCATCTATGATGGATTGTGCCTTCGCCAAACCTATCTCAATCCCCTCATCCACACCGGCATCGTGTGCACCTCTTTTCTGTGCGAGAAATCGTTCGTGAGCTTCAATATACGTCTGTTCTTCCGGAATAGTATTTGCACTGTACATTCTGTTTGCCACCTCCTCGAATGTGGGATTTCCGTCAACGATGGATCTGATTTCCTCCCAAGTGGTTGCTTTGAATAGTTCAGGATTTATAGAATGTTTAGATGAAACTTAGTATAATATGTGATATAAATTAATGCAACCCCATGGACCTAGGGGCAAACCCTATAGAACAGGGTTTTAGGGTCCCGGTCCATTTCGATCAAATAAAGCGTAAGTGTAAATAAACCCCTGGGAGAAGGACATGACCAAACACAGTACAAAACATGGCGTGACTTTTTTACTCATTATCCTTGTTATACTCATGCTCACAGCCTGCAATAAGGTGGATGCGGGCGCGCCGGGTTATACACAGATTTCTCAGTCCGAAGCTAAAGAAATGATGGAGAAAGACGACGGGCATGTTATTGTGGATGTGCGAAGGGAAGATGAGTATAATGCAGGGCATATTCCCGGAGCAATTCGTGTAACTAACGAAGATATCGGCGATACGATGCCCGAGGAATTGCCGGACTTAGATCAAATCATTCTGGTCTATTGCAGGAGCGGAAGACGAAGCAAAGAAGCTGCAGAAAAGCTCGCAAAAATCGGTTATACAAACGTGTATGAATTCGGTGGTATCATCGATTGGGATGGAGAAGTAGTTAAGTAAAAGAGGAAAACCATGACTATTGAAGAAGCAATCAAAGCTAGACACAGCGTAAGACAGTATAAAACCGATTCTGTTCCTGAAGAGATCAGGAAAGTTCTGTTAAATGAAATCGACCGGTGCAACGAAGAAAGCGGATTGAAGATACAGGCGATCTTCGACGATCCGGATTGCTTTACAGGTTTCCTGGCGCATTATGGCAAGTTCAAAAATGCGCATAATTACATTGCCCTGGTCGGCACCGAATCGGATGTGCTTGAAGAAAAGGCCGGTTATTACGGACAGAGACTTGTGCTTTTCCTGCAGATGAAGGGGCTGAACACCTGCTGGGTGGGCGGCACCTACAAGAAAGGAAAATGTAGGGCAGAGGTTTCTTCCGGTGAGAAACTGGTTTGCATTATTGCTTTTGGATACGGTGTAAACGGTGGTGTAGAACGCAAGACCAAGCCGATGGAGAAGCTTTGCAATGTTCCGGAAGATAAGATGCCGGATTGGTTTAAGAAAGGTATGAAGGCTGCCATGCTGGCTCCTACCGCCATTAACCAGCAGAAATTCTATGTTGAACTTATCGGAGAAGAAGTGAAGTTCACATCGAAAAACGGGCCTTTTTCAAAGGTGGATTTGGGCATAGTTAAATATAACTTTGAGGTTGTGTCAAACTATAAGTTTGAGTTATAGAGATTTCGGATAACGAGGAGGCACATCCATGTAGGCAGATGGGGAGAGGAAGATTAAGGTGCAGGTGACAGGGGGGCGGTTCACGTTATCTTCCTTATGTCTTTACAGAACAGGGAGTCTATATGCTATTGAACATATTAAAAGGTGAAATGCAGCGCCTATCCGGATTGCAAGTATACCCAAAATATATGATGGGAGCAGTATCTTCTGGGGACGGAGTGATGTTTGAATCCGGGGGTGTTTGAATATAGCATTGCCCGCGAACAGGGAACATGATAAAATTTGTTTATGAGAATTCTTTCAGGAGGTGCATTATGAAAATGAACAAAAGACTTGTGGCACTTTTAATGGCAACCGTAATGGTTCTTGCACTTGCAGCTTGTGCAAAGACAAATAACACCACTCCGGCCGGCACCAATCAGCAGACGGATCAGGGACAGACGCAGGATTCGGATAACGGAAACGGCGGAACAGACGTGAATGCATCCGCAGATCAGATGGTTGTTCCCGCCAAACTGACCGGCAAACTGAATCTGATTGAAATGGATGACAGAGATGCTTCCGTTCTTCGTGGTGTGCGCATCAGCGGATTATCCGCCACGGGTGATGGCTTCAATGACAGGGATTCGTCCCTGGATGATGTCCGTTGTATCTTTGAGTTAAATGAGTGGGTGGAATTTTACCCCGATATCGACAAAGAGTACGGATTGCGTGTATGGATTCTTGAGCATCGTGACGATCATGAATTCTATAAAACATGCGATTTTGCCGATGTAATGCCCGGATTTGCCGGATACTGCGATCTTCATTATCCGGTAGACGCAGAGGATCCCGATAATTGGTATTGGGGCAACTGCTATTTAAATCCGGAAGAGCATGGGGCAGGTTATTATGATTTCGTATTTACCTATGAAGGTAAAGCGATTGCAACGCTTGTGACACGCTTCTATAATGAAAATGAGTTAAGTGACAAGAGCGATGATGAACTCGAAGCCCTTATGCGTGAATAGCGATTGTATTAATTAAGAATACTGTTCTGAAAAGAGCCGGAGCCGGCTCTTTTCATTTCGGAGGGTAAGACGGCGGTACGGGACAAAATGCAAACTTCTTCTCTGAAAAAAGAAATATTGACATTCCTCGGGGTAATGCTTTGCTCCTTTCTGTGGGGCAGTGCATTTCCCGGGATTAAAATCGGATATTCGTTATGGAATATCGATTCGGGCGATACATGGAGAATTATCCGTTTTGCCGGATTCCGTTTCTTTCTGGCGGGCATCCTGGTAATTGCAATCGGTAGTCTAATGAAGAAGAAATTCCTCTTTCCAAAGAAAAACGAATGGGGGAAGATCCTCTTGCTAAGCCTTTTTCAAACCATCGGACAGTATGTTTTCTTCTATATCGGCCTGGCACATACAAGCGGAGTGAACTCCGCGGTGGTCGATTCCCTGACGGTTTTCTTTGCTATTCTGGTTGCCTGTTTTATCTTTCGTACGGAGCGGCTTACTGTACGCAAAATCCTAGGATGTATCCTGGGTCTTGCAGGCATAATCTTAATCAATATTACGTCGGAAGGGTTTACATTTCATCCGCTCGGAGATGGTCTTGTCGCCCTGTCGGCACTTTGCTACGGCGTTTCCTCAAACATGATCAAAAAATATGCCAAAGACCACGATACGGTGCTCTTCAGCGGCTATCAGTTTGCGCTCGGCGGCCTGATTATGACCGTTTTCGGACAGACGGGCGTTTGGCTGCTTCATGAACCGTCTGCGTCGCAGCAGGAGATTTCGTATCTTCCCGCGCTCGGAATGCTTGTGTATCTTGCGCTGGTATCCAGCGTTGCCTATACCCTATGGGGGATCTTACTTCGGACAAACGATGTCTCGAAGATCTCCATCTTCGGTTTCATCAATCCGGTGATCGGAGTTGTTTTATCCGCAATTCTGCTGAAAGAAACGGGCACGCTCGGAATCCGTTATTTTCTGGCCCTTCTGCTGATCAGTTTGGGAATTGTCATTGTGAACATTAAGGTTACGAAGGGGAAGGAACTAAAGGGACGGGGTTAGTGGTCCATTTTGATGTTTGACTCCATGATCCTTTGACACGCATAAACGCAGTAAAATCAATACTTAGAAGGCGGTTTCGGCCGCCTTTTTTGTATTTTGTTGTGCAATACGTAGAAAAATCGCGATTTTCCCGTGGAGCATGGGAAAGTGTATTGCGGGGTTTTTTACGGATATGTTATGATTTGCTCACAGGGCGAAGTCCTTCGCCTTCAGGATCTTTGGCCGGGTTCCCGGCTCCGGGGATGGTTACCATCCGTTCGGATTATTCCTGTTTAAACATAACTTTATATTTCGGTTTTAAGCAGGAGCGGATCCAAACCTCCTGCGAAAGGAGGTAGTATGAGCAAAACTCAAAATTTAACATTGGACAAGAAAACTCAGGAAGAGATCAAAAACCTGAGAATTATCGATGATGCACTTTTTCGCCTGATGGCCGCCAGGAAGGGCGTATGCCAGGAGATTCTTCGAACCCTGCTGGATGATGACGAACTGGAAGTTGTGGAGGTGACTCCGCAGAATGAAATGATAAGTTTGTTTCGAGGCGTGATACTGGATGCTTTATGCAGGCTTTCAAACGGCGAATACTGTAACATCGAGATGCAGAAGGATGACCGGGCAAACGATGTGAAAAGAACCCGTTACCACGCGTCTTTGGTGACAGTTAATAAAACGCCGAAGGGAACGGATTTCGGTCTGATTCCGAGTGTAAAGATTCTTTATATCACTACATATGACGCCCTGGGAAACGGACAGACACTGACCTATGTTTCAAGGTGCCAGAAGGTGAAGGATGAGTATTTGCCACTCAATGACGGAGAAGATATAATATATGCAAACACAAAGATTGATGACTCGACGAAGCATTCCCGGTTGCTCAAATTGTTTCTGAAATCGGATTGTTTCTATGATGAGATGTTTCCCGCATTGAGTGAAGCAATGCAGTTCTATAAAGGGACAGAGAGGGGGCAGGAGACCGTGAGCGAAGTGACTAAGAAATGGAAGCAGGAAGGCTATGAGGCGGGGTTGGCTGAAGGCACAAAACAAGGAATAGAACAAGGAAGAGAAGAAGGAAGAGAAGAAGGAAAGAAACAGGCAATAGCATCTATGATTAGTAAAGGGCTGTTGACCGTAACTCAGGGTGCTGAAGAACTTGGAATCAGCGAAGAGGAGTTACAAAGAATTGTAACGGGTGCGGAAGGTAAATAGCAATGTTTAATCATCACGATATCACAAGAAATGCATTCATGCTTCACGGGCCGCTTGCGCATCACGGGTACGACTGGTGGTGGCATAATTTTACGGCAAGAGATGAAGAGACCGGAGAAGAGAAACCGTTCTTCATCGAGTTTTTTGTGTGCAATCCCGCGCTTGCGGAGAAAAAGCCGGTATTCGGACAGTTAAAGGAAAATCGTGAAGCAGGGAAACTGCCTTCCTACTTAATGGTCAAGGCGGGCTGCTGGGGCGAGGATCACTGTCAGCTGCACCGGTTCTTTTCCCTGAAAGAGGCAAAAGTCTACGACGATGTTCCGTACCGTGTTGTGGCGGGTGACTGCATCGCAAGCGAGACCCTGCTTGCCGGAAGTATTTCGATTACGGAAGACGAGGCAAAAGCCCATCCCGAGTGGATGTGTGATGCGGGCAGCATGAAATGGGATTTAAGGATTGACAAGCAGATTGCATTCAACGTCGGATACGGCGCAAGCCGTCCGCTACGCGTTGCGGAGGCATTCGCGATGTACTGGCATGCGGAAGGCATGAAGAGTGCTTATACAGGCGAAGTGATTTATAACGGGCGTAAATATATCGTCTCGCCCGAGAACAGTTATGGCTATGCCGATAAAAACTGGGGCAGGGATTTTACCAGTCCTTGGGTATGGCTGTCGTCGAATTGTTTAAAGAGCAAAAAGACCGGCAAGAAGCTTTTAAACAGCGTCTTCGACATCGGCGGAGGCCGGCCGAAGGTGTATTTTGTGCCGATCGACCGACGTCTGCTTGGTGTGTTTTACTATGAAGGGAAGGAGTACGATTTTAACTTCTCAAAGCTGCATCTGAAGGTGAAGACGGACTTTTCGTTTGAGGAAACGGACGAGCTTGTAATTTGGCATGTCCGCCAGGAAAACACACATGCCGTGATGGAAACGGAAGTGTTCTGCAAGAAAAAAGACATGCTCTGGGTCAACTACGAAGCGCCGGACGGAAGCAAGAAACACAACCGTCTCTGGAACGGCGGAAACGGCTGGGGAACCGTAAAACTTTACGATAAAAAGGGCGCCTGCCTTGTGCTCGTCGATGAAGTGGAAGCCACGCACATCGGATGCGAGTATGGGGAATATGACGAGTAATCATGTGGAAGGCGGAAATGCGGTGATTGAAATAAATGAATTCTGGGAGATTGACGGAGTTCAGTACGCAAGAGGCGTTGAAAAACTTCAGGGCGCGGCGGACAGCGAAGTATATCTGATCCGGCCGTAGTTTTTGAAAGAGTTTTTTCTTTAAGAAAGGAACCGGAATATGAATATTCTTATTTTGAACGGATCCCCATCCGGGAAAAACAGTATTACGTTATGTACCGTAAGGTTTATTAAGAAGCATTTTCCGAATCATGCATATAAAGTGCTGCATGTGGGCCAGCAGATCCGGAAGATGGAAAATGATCCGGAAGTATGGAAAAAGCCCATGGAAAAGGCGGATTTGATTCTTTTTTGCTATCCGGTTTATACGTTTCTGGTGCCTTCCCAGCTTCATCGATTTGTTGAATTGATGAAGGAAAGCGGTATTGATTTTTCCGACAAATATGCGACGCAGATCAGCACCTCGAAGCATTTCTATGATATTACGGCGCATCGTTTTATCGAAGAGAACTGTGCCGACATGGGCTTAAAAGTGATAAAGGGCCTTTCCGCGGACATGGAGGATCTGCTCGATGAAAGCGGACAAAAAGATGCCATCGCTTTCTTTAAGTATGTTCTTTGGAACGTTAAACGCGGATACAGTGAAAATATATCCGTGAGCAAGGGAAAGGTATCGTTGAAAAATGCAGACCTGTCCGCAGTTAAAATCGATGCACCCGCACCGAAACGTATCGTCATTGTGGCGGATTATACCCACTCCGTAAAAAATCGTCTTCAAAGCATGTGTGAGAGATTGAAGAGTCTTATGCCATGTAAAACGGAGATTATAAATATTCAGGAGTTTCCTTTTACCGGCGGATGCCTGGGCTGTTTCCACTGTGCATCAAGTGGCAAATGTATTTACAAAGACGGATTTGATTCCTATCTCAGAGAGCATATCCAGTCTGCGGATGCAATCGTTTATGCATATACGATTAAAGATCACAGCATGGGTTATCGGTTTAAAGTTTTTGATGACAGACAGTTCTGCAACGGACACCGTACCGTTACCATGGGAAGACCGGTAGCGTATCTTGTTGACGGCAATTTGGATGCGGAAGAAAACTTAAAAATCTTAATGGAAGCCAGAGCCCAGGTTGGCGGAAACACGCTGGCCGGAATTGCAGGAAACCTCAATGATCCGAATGGTGAAATCGATAAACTGGCCGCAACGTTATGTTATACCATAGCGGAAGGATACCTTCCTCCGAAGAATTTCTGGGGTGTTGGCGGCATGAAGATTTTCCGCGACCTGATCTGGCAGATGCAGGGCATGATGAGGGAAGATCATAAGTTTTATAAGGAACACGGTTTCTATGATTTCCCGCAGAAGGAACGTGGCAAAATGATGGCACTTTACCTGGTAGGCGCCGTGATGAAGAATCCAAAACTTCAAAAGAAGTTGAATGGCAAAATGACGGACGGCATGCTGATGCCGTATAAGAAGGTGTTGAAAAAAAGGGGTTAAAACAATGGATGGTTTGAATTGTGAGATTGAAGTACGTTTCGGAACGAGCGTTCCGGTGCCGTTTAAAGACGCAAGGACCGGAGAAGATCTGCAGCTTCGTGCATTCGGAGATGCCATGGTAGTTGTAAAAGATATGGCCAAATTTCCAAGCGTTGACGAGGTAAAAAAGAATGCACCGCTTTATGTGCTTGATGCTTTTACTATGGCAGTTGCAGATTTAAGCGGCTCTTTGGATGCTTCGAATTTGAAGAAAAGTACAAATCAGCTTGAGAGAAAAACAGCCGAGAAACTGAATGGATCCGGTCTCATGGCAACAGCGATAAAACTGATGCAGGTTGTGCTGACTTCGGAATCCGAGGCAAAGCTCAAAGCGGGCGTATTTAATACACCCATGACCGATGACCATCCGATGACGGTAAGCCGCCCTATGGTGGATTCTTTTCCCGCCGGTAACGGCGTAACCGACGGCATGAAGATGTTCCCCAAATTCTGCCCGAATTGCGGAGCCAAAGCAGGCAGCCGCTTCTGCCCGCAGTGCGGTTCAAAGCTGGGATAAATAGATCTGATTATGATAAAGCAGCTACGTCCAAAATTTCATTTCACGCTGGAAAAGGGATGGATGAACGATCTAAACGGACCGGTGTTTTATCAGGGAAAATACCATCTTTTCTATCAGCATAATCCGTATTCCTGCGTATGGGATCATATGCACTGGGGACATGCCGTGTCGGAAGATCTGGTGCACTGGGAGCATCTGCCGATTGCCCTTGCACCGGATGAGAGAGGAGATTTTTTCTCCGGAAGCGCGGTTGTGGATACGGAAGGAATCAGTGGCTTCGGAAGTAAGGAAAACCCGGCGTTGCTTCTTTACTATACATCGCACCACCCGCAGACGTTGAGGGAAGAACAGTGCATGGCGGTAAGTACGGATGGTATAACCTTTACGAAGTTTGAAGCCAATCCCATTATTGCAGGCAAAGAGCATACACCTGCGAGAGATCCGCATGTATTTCGTAACGAAGTTTTCGGCGGATATTCGATGTGTATTACCACGGAAAAAAGCGTAGAATACTATCATTCATCCGATCTGATTCACTGGGAGAAAACAGGCGAATTTACGCTTCCTTCGTATGCGTTTCAAGGGATGATCGAGTGCCCTTGCATGGTGGACTTTTCGTTCGAAGGTCAGCCCCAATATGTACTGATGGTGAGCATGGTTATTCCGGAAAGTGAGTATGGTAAATTCCCGGAACACGTTAAACCGCATAATTGTCTGATGCAGTATCTTGTCGGTGATTTCGACGGTAAGGCTTTTGTACCGGATTCGTCACAATCGGAAGCTCTGCTTGTGGAAGAAAGCCCGAATTTCTACGCCGGAACTGTTTTTGCCAATACCAAAGAATAGATCTTAATTGCATGGCTTGCCAATTCCAGAGAGATGATGAAGATTCCGACGGAGCTAGAAGGCTTTCGCGGAATTATGAGTTACCCGCGGAAACTGACGCTTGTGCAAACCTACAAAGGCCTTCGCCTTGCACAGGAACTGTATCCGAAGCTTAGCGGAGAAGAGGACAAGCAGCTGCAAGCGGAAATGGGTGAGTTACTTGGGTGAGAAATATTTCGAAAAAGCATTGGCGGATTTCACTGTGGATTTTGCATCGGGCGGAGCAATCCGTGTGATGGCAGATAAAGGGTATCCGGTAGAAAAGATTAAGGAAAAACTGGCCTTCCCGACACCCTTTGAAAAGGTCCGGGAGATTGTCTGGCAGCACTACCTGGATACGAAAGTGATTCTGCTTGAAGAGCCTGAAAAAGACGTATCCACGGACCGTGTTTCCTATGAGAAAGTGCAGGACGAATACGGCAGAACTTCTTTTAAACAGGTGGTGATTCCGGGGAATAAAGCTGTACCGGAGTATGTGAAATGCGATTTCGGGAAGCGCAAGTATCAGGATCCGGACAAGTTCGCGAAGTGGCTTGCAACCTTATCGAAAGATGACCGTGATTATATCGAGGGCCTTCCCTGGCCCCTGCAACCCGTATGGCATATAAAGAACGAAAGAATGAAGATGCTCCCGGAGACAGAGTTATAAGAGGATGAGTATAATTTGAAAAGGAAACGACGTATGCTAAAAGTGATACTGATTATTCTCGGAGTCTTGCTGTTGCTCTTCGTGGCATTTGCATTCTGGCTCCCGTCTTTTATTATGACGGGAAAAAGGCAGACGCTAAAAGAAGCTTTTGACTGGCAGACGAATCACTACGATACTTCGTTTTACAAGGATTTGGAGAAGACGGATTATACCGTAAAGGGCTCCGAGGATTATGAACTGCATGTGCAGTATTTGCGAAACGCCGAGCCCACGACAAAGTATATTATTATTTCGCATGGTTATACGGATAATCGCATGGGCTCACTAAAGTATGTGCAGATGTATCTTGATCTGGGATTCAACTGTATCATTTATGACCTGCGTGGCCATGGCGAAAACGAAAGCACGTTTACCACATACGGAGTGCGTGAAGGAGCGGATTTAAAGTGTCTTGTGGAGGATACGCGGGAACGCTATCCGGATATTACGGTGCTCGGACTTCACGGAGAATCCCTGGGCTCGGCAACGACAATCACGTCTTTAAAATATAAGCCGGATGTGGACTTTGTTGTTGCAGACTGTGGTTTCTCGGACATTGAGAATGTGCTAAAAGAAGGATATCGCAATGCACATGTTCCGACATGGCTTGTGGATATTGCGAATGTTACGGGAAAGATCCGCTATCATTATGCTATCAAAGATATGCGACCGATTGAGTCGCTGAATGATAACGAAATTCCGATACTTTTCATACATGGCGAAAACGATACGTTCATTCTTCCGCAAAATTCGGAAGATATGGCAGCAAGAACGAAAGGATACAAAGAACTCTATATCATTCCGGGCGCGGGCCATGCGGAGTCCATCCTTACGGAACCGGAGATGTATAAAGAGTACGTAGAGCAGTATCTGGTAACGCTTGGAATTTTGGAAGATGGCAAGACGGTAGTGACGCAGGAATCAAAGAGCGAAAATGTTGAGGAGGGTAAAAACATGGGCGCTGCGAAATTATATTATCAGGGACATGCAAGTGCGAGGATTGAGACCGCGGAAGGAAAGGTGATTTATATCGATCCGTTCGCAGGCGACGGCTATGATTTGGCTGCAGATTTGATTCTGGAGACGCACAGCCATTTCGATCATACCGGCACGGATCTGATTGAAGTTAAAAACGACGATTGTAGTATAATCACTTGGAAGGAAGCACTGAAAGGTGGTGAGTATCAAACCTTTGATTTCGACTATGTGAAAGTTGAAGCCGTGGAAGCCGGATATAACAAAAATCACAACGTGAATGAGTGCGTAGGATTCGTTTTAACGTTCTCTGACGGTGTGAAGGTATACTTCAGCGGCGACACTTCCAAAACGCCGCAGATGGCGAAATTGGAAGGCATAGATTATGCATTCTTCTGCTGCGACGGCGTTTACAACATGGATACCGCCGAGGCGAGCGAGTGCGCCAAATTGGTCGGTGCCAAACACAGTATCCCTTATCACATGATTCCGGCAGATCCGCAGAATAGCTTTAATCAAAGTGTGGCCGAATCCTTCGTGGCCGAAGGCAGGATAATTATAAAGCCCGGCGAAGAGCTTGTGCTTGAAAAGTAAGGATTCTTCATGTAATGTGATTTTGTTTATTATTTGGACTAGCCGGGTGAATTTCACTCGGCTTTTTTATTGCAAATTGTTATTTCTTAGGATAGAATGAACCTACTTTCTTATATCTTTGTCCAAGTCGGACGAATTTTCATTTTTTAGTTAAGTATGTGTGAAACAGAAGTCTTTTATACATACATATTGACACCGTATATGACACCATATATTATGAAAGGGGAGGCAATGTCACAGTTTGAAAAACTATTACAACGAATAAGAAATCTCGATAAGAATTAACGTTTTTATGAATTACAGAAGGTTCTTGAATCCTATGGTTATGAAATGTATGCGCCATCGAGCGGGAGTAGTCACCGAACATTTCGAAAGAAGGGATGTGTTCCGATTACGATTCCGCTACATGAACCGGTTAAAAGAGCCTATGTGGAGATGGTAAAAGAAGTGGTCGAAGGAGGCCAAGCGAATGAAGAGGAATAAAAAAAATCTGAATTATTATTTGTCACTGCCTTATCGTATGGAATTGATTCCTGATTCGGTTGAAGGAGGTTACACGGCATGGTATCCGGAATTACCCGGATGTCTGACTTGTGGAGAAACAATTGAAGAAGTTGTAGCAAATGCATTGGATGCAAAAAAAGAGTGGCTAAAAGCGGCTTTGGAAGATAAAATAGAAATTGAAGAGCCATGTACGGCTGATAATTCATCAGAATTTTCAGGACAGTTCAAATTGCGTATTCCGAAAACACTTCACCATACGCTTTCAAATCACGCTAAAAAGGAAGGAATAAGCATGAATCAATATTGTTTATACCTTCTGTCAATGAATGATTCTATTGTATCAGGGACTCTGAGGAACGAGTTTAAACTCTAAGGAAAAAGTATTTATGGGTACAAGCGGAGGTAAGAAATGCAATATTCGATTGAAAACGACAAAATGAAATGTATAAGATTGGAATTTAAAAAGGACCCGAAGGTCCTTTTTACAGTTTGGAATATCCGAAACCGTTAACCAAAGCTTCAAGTCTCTGGCCTGCGGCGCACATCGGGCAGTTCTCCCTGGTGTAGTAGCCGTAGTTCGGAATGTCGGAACTCGAGAAAATCGACTTTACTTCGATGCCGGCACATTTGGAAACAGCGGAGAAAATCGCTGCGATTCCGCAAACCGTTCCCCCATAGTAGAGTATGGAATCGATGGCCTGCAGGATGGTTTTGCCGGATGTGATGGAGTCGGTAAGAATCAAGCATCTCATGCCGTTTACCATACGCTGTTTGTTGTCGCGGAAAATCATCTGCCCCATGGAATTCACTTCCGGAGTGATTACGGAAATGTTGTTGCCGTAACTTAATCCCTGTTTGGTCTTGTGGGCAAGTTCGTCGGCCAGAAATGCACCGATGACTTCGGTTTCATCCAGGCAGACAATGGTGTCCACGGAGAGACTTAACATGTATTCCTCGGCAAGCGCTTTGGCGGAAACTTCCGCGTTGTTCTGACGGCACTTTACCGTGGACATGTCAATGTAGGTGTTGATGTGGGAGTTCTGCGTTGCAAAATGTCCCTGCATCACCTTAATTCTGGCTTCCCTGAAGTTCTTGGATCGTAAATCAACCAATCTTTCGTCCATAAAAATACCCCCCCTAATTTATACTTTTATGCAGGTTGAAAAACCATATCTATATTATAGGCTTATTGGCGTTTTGAAACAAGAATATATCGAGATTTTAACTTCATTTAAACTTTCCCGTTTACAATCATTACAGATTCGTTAATCCGGAGGGATAAACTATGAAGATGATGAAATGGAGTATTGTATTCGCGGTTGTGTTAACACTGCTGACGGCATATATGCTGCTGGATACGTTTGTGATTCCGGAGGCGTATGTGGAAGATGCGAGCAAGTCGGGGCAGCAGCCGGTTCAGGTTGTGGTTGGGACGGTATCGGACTCGGAGCAGGACAATAGTGAGAGCACAGTTACGGAAGAAAGCGGGGATGACGAGGACGCGGATTCACCTGACATTCAATTAACAACATATCGGATAAACGATACGAATGTATATGTGGCGGATATTGTTTTTTCCTCGGTAGAATCGATTAAAACAGCCTTCGCCCAGGATACATACGGACGGAAGATCACCGACAAAACATCGGATATGGCGCAGCAAAACAATGCGGTCTTGGCAATTAACGGGGATTATTACGGTGCCAGGGAAAGCGGATATGTCATCAGAAACGGAGTTCTCTATCGCAATACGCCATCGGACGAAGATGTCCTTTGTATCTATTCGGACGGAAGTATGGAGATTGTGGATCCGAGTAAAGTTTCCGCCGAGGAGCTGCTTGAAGCGGGAGCTTGGCAGGTATTTTCCTTCGGACCGGGACTTCTTGCAAACGGAGAATACCTGGTAGATCAAAACGATGAAGTCGGGCGCGCCATGGCAAGCAATCCAAGAACCGCAATCGGAATGATCGATAATAACCATTATGTATTTGTGGTTTCGGACGGAAGAACGCAGGAGAGCGAAGGCCTAAGTTTATACGAACTGGCCGAATTCATGGAAAGTCTTGGCGTACGGACGGCATACAATCTGGACGGCGGAGGATCCTCCACCATGGTATATGAAGGCGGAGTTGTAAATACTCCCGCGAACGGAAAACATTCAAGTGAAAGGAGCGTGAGCGATATTGTCTACATCGAATCGGAATAAAAAAGCGGAAATACGAAGATTATTTATCGGACTGATCATAAGCACGCTCTGCGCTGCTTTTGGCGGAATTTACGAGATATTCGGCCATGGCGTTTACTCAGGATATATGATTTATGCGTTCATGCTGCCGTTGATTCTATGCGTCATTCCGAGTGCGCTCAGGCTGCTTATGGACAAACCGGCTTTGCCGGAAATCCCGAGAAATCTGTGGAATTATGCGGTTGCCACACTTACCGTGGGATGTATCTTAAAAGGTGTCCTTGAAATATACGGAACGACAAACCGCCATCTGATTGTTTATCCGATCCTGGCCGGAATTCTGGCTCTGGCGGGGGCTTTTGTTTTCTTTGTACGAATATGCTATGATCATAATGACACCGGTGTTGTTTGAGATTAATTGAGAAGATAGGATGAGTCAACGAAGTAAATCCAACAAAAAATTCATGGTATTATCCGCAATCGGTATTTTCATGGTTGTGGATCACCATACCTTTACGGCGCTGAATCTCTTCGGCGATTTTATCCCGTATAATTCGTTCTTTATGCCGATGTTTGTTTTTATTTCCGGGTATTTTAACAAGGTGGATTCAAAAACCAAATTGCTGCCGTATACCTGGAAAAAAATCAAATCGCTTCTCTTCCCGTATATCGGCATATCCGCACTGGTTCTGCTTCTGCAAATGCTGATGAACCTGTTCAAAACGGGAGCTCTTGAGCCGTATCCTTCGGGGTATTTCCTGTATATGCTGGAACGCGTTGTAACGGTGGGGTCGCCTTTTGCAATCGTGACGCCGATGTGGTTTGTGATTACGCTTTTTGCGCTTCTGCTTGTGTATGCGCTCCTTAAGAAACTTCTCGCACGAATCTGGAACAGCTACGTGATGTTCGCGATATTCTGCGCACTTCATCTGCTTGTGATCTATCTGGCACGTACGGTTGCGCCGGAGTCGCTGTACTGGTTTCTGCTACCGCTGAAGGTTCTGTTTTTCCTGCCGTTCTTGGAACTTGGAATCATTTACAGAGACCGGCTTGAGGCAAAACATACGTCGCTTGCGGGCGGATGGAAGTTCGCCATCCTTTGCGCGTTATTGCTCCTAAATATGGTTCGTACCCTGTATTTGCCGACGGCATACGATGTGGCCTTCGATTCCATCGACGAACTGGCCGGATTCACAAGTCCGATCCTTGTCACGCCCCTGGTGTCGTCTCTCGTAGGAATTCTCTTCTGGCTGACGATCGCGGATCTCATCCAAAAACCGCTTGCCGAAAGCAAATTCCTGAATTACATGTCCTGCAACACTTTCTGGATCATGGGATTGCATATCACATTTTACAATCTCTTCAATTGCGTTCTGATGCTGATTTGCAAAGTGATTGCGCCTCTGCCGTATTTCAGCGTGGAAACATTTCAGGAGACGGAGTGGTACTTCTGGGAAATCAATCCCAATGTTAAACTCGCATATGTGGTGATCGGAATTCTGGGACCGCTTGGCGTGAAGTGGATATGGGATGTGTGTTGTGGGGGAGTGAAGAAACTTGCACATAACAGGAAGAAAACGGAAAACACATAAAGCCTTATGGGAATGCGTATTCCTTTTTGTATACGTAATTCCAATGGGTGTGGTATAATACCTCCGGGAGGATTTGGATTTGAGACTTGCAAACATGTTGGTTAGTATATTTTCGGCAGTCTTTATGGGGGTGTGCTCGGTACCTGTATTCTTCTTGGGAGTCGGAGCGTCGCTTGTGACGATCTTTATTGCGGCGATCGACAACTCGCTTACCGGTTTATTCGCGGGAAGTTTGATGACTGTACTCACTGCGGTTTTGGTTACCGGTTTAAGCGTCGCGGTGCTCGTGCTCAGCATCATCAACTACTGTCGCTCCAAAAACATATCCACGCGAAAATACGCCACGGGTTGTGGCGTAGTCTGCGGCCTGACTCTGCTTCAGGTAATCAGCGCGTTGATTCTCTTCTTTATCTATCTTCCGATTCTCTCCGGAGAACTCTTACTTGTTGTATTATGGCCGGGAATCGGAGCGTTGTTCCTTGTGGCGATGATTCTGCTCACGATTTTTGCGTCCAAGAAGATTCAAGAGGATAGGGACTTTGAAGATCTTCTGTATTCAATGCAAAACAGGAGTGAGTATTAGTACTTACAATAAAGCGTAATAGAAATTACATGAAAGCGTATTAAACAGGGTATACTCCTGAAAAACATATAACGAGGTAAATGAAATGGAACTCTACAACGGACGTCCGGAGAACGAAGAAGGCAGGTTGCCACGTGAACTCCGGACGTATGATTTTTTGGACAAATTGGGAATTGCGTATCAGCGCACCGATCACGAGCGCGCCGATAACATGGAAGCGTGCAATGAAATCGATGCGGTTTTGGGCGTGCTGATCTGCAAGAATTTGTTCCTGTGCAATCGCCAGAAAACGAACTTCTACCTTCTGATGATGCCCGGCGACAAAAAGTTCAAAACGAAGGAACTCTCGTCCCAGATCAACTCCGCAAGGCTTTCGTTCGCGGAGCCCGAGGACATGCTGAAGTACCTTGACATCGAGCCCGGCGCGGTCAGCATCATGGGCCTGATGAACGATACGGAGCATCACGTGCAGCTTCTCATCGACGAGGATGTGCTGGAAGGCGAGGACTTAGGCTGCCATCCCTGCGTTTGCACGTCGAGTCTGAAGATGAAGACGCAGGACGTGATCCGGAAGTTTTTGCCCGCAACGGGACATGATTATATGACCGTGAAACTGGTGGGAGAAGATTAATTACAGGACTTCAGTAGATGCGGAAACTCCCTATGGAGATGCTGAAGGAGAAATGATTAAAAAACGGTTTTAAAGGAGAAATAGCAAGTTATGGTATAATAATATGTTGGTAGTGGGGGAAGACTATGGATTTAACCATCGAATATACCGAAGAAGAACAGAAAGTTTTCTACGAGGAGCATAAACTGAGAGAACAGGTGGATGCTCTGCTTCGTGAGGAGTATGTCCTTCGCAGGGAAAAACAAACGCATACGAAGAAATACAACGCGGACTTCAAAATGCCGATGATTGCCTCCGGCATCGCCACGTTGCTTTGGATTGCGTTGATTGTGGAATGTATAAAGGGTGGTATTTATATTGCAATCGTGACGCAGGTGCTGACTCTGACTGTTGTTACGACCGGAATGGCGATTTATTACTGGTATAAGTTTTTTCTGCAAAACACCAAAAACCGGACCTTCTGGGCGTTTGCGGAGAGCAAAGGAATCACCAATTATTACGCTTTTGAGTGGAAACTTGACCATGATTACGAGGTTGTGAAGCAGCAGCTGAACGAACTGAAGCCGAAGCTCGATGCCAAGGTGGCCGAGAGAGAGGCCATCGAGGAGGCGAAATACACGGCGCCGACCATCGTGACAACGACGGAGCAGATGAAGCCGGAGGACGCGTACAAGTACTTCTGGCAGGGTGAGAAGACGACCGAGAATAAGAACGAGGACTCGGCAGAGAAGAAAGCGGAAGAGTCGAAGGAAGAAGACTCGGTAGAAAAGAAAGCTGAAGAGTCGAAGGAAGAAGACTCGGTAGTAAAGAAAGTGGAAGAGTCGAAGGAAGAAGCGCTCAAGAGCGACGGAGTAGAGAAATAGTATGCAAGAAATAGACGGACACTGGATTATGAACGGAATCAGCTGGCGGCAGAAAGGCTGCCTGCACAGCGTGGAGGAACTCTCCGCCCTGATTGACGAGGTCGGCTTCCTCCCCTTGTTTTCGTGTGAGATCCCCGGTTTTTCCGTGGAAGAACATACCGATCCGGCATACTGGTGGTCGGACAGGCCGGAGCGAGACCCGTGGTACTGGCGTACCGTAATTGCGAGGGAAGGAAGAATCGCTTACGGTAAGTTTTTTGAGAAAAAGGCAGGCTTCGTTTCCAAAAAGTGGTTCCCCTATTTCGCAAACCTGCGCCGCGACGGCTACGACTTCGACGCGCTCTGGGACGACGGAAAAGCAGGGATGCGTCAGAAAAAGATCATGGACTGCTTCGATGAAAAAACAAGGCTGTTCTCTTTTGAATTGAAGGAAAAGGCAGGGTTCGGAAAAGACGGCGAGAAGGGTTTTGAGGGCACGCTCGCGAACCTGCAAATGCAGTCCTACCTTTGCATGCGCGACTTCGAAAAGCGCAAAAACAAACAGGGCAAGGAATACGGCTGGGACGTGGCAATTTATGCCATGCCCGAGCAGATTTTTGGATATAAGCACGTCACGAAGGCTTACGGCGAATCGCCCGAAGCCTCCTATAATCGCATCGCCAACCAGCTTCGTAAGGTGTACGGAGATGTGGATGAGAAAGTGCTGAAGAGGATAGTAAGAGGGTAGAAAACAATTTAGGAGGGAAAAATGAAAGATAAGAAATCTATAGTTGCAATTATTTTGGGAATCCTGGCAATCTGTTTATCAGTATGTGCAATTGTACTGTGTTTGTCGTTCAATCGTCCGGCCAAGGAAGGCACTCCTGCACCGGAGGACGACGGCGACGTGCAGTACGTTTTGTATGTCGGAACGAATGATAAGGACACGAATGAGCCTGTTTTTGCGCCGGAAGAAGCGAAAAACAAGATGAAGCAGATTCTGATCAATCACATGGGCGGCTACACGATTCAGGAAGCAAACGGCGGCTGGATCGGCGATAACGGCACCGAGTATCAGGAGTACACGCTCGTCGTTTACTTAAGCGACACGACGACCGAGGATGTGCATGCGCTCTGCGACGAGCTCATTCAGGTCTACAACCAGTCCTCGATTCTGATTCAGATGAACAAAACCAAGACCGAGTTCTATTCAACGTCGGAGTAAACTGTGAACGAATGGATTTATGAAAAGCAAAAAATGACAGATGCGCTGGTCGCCCTTGGACATCCGGCGGAACTGGCCGATGAGCTTGCCAAAAATCTGGGCAGCCCGAAAGCAATGTCCCGCATGACCACGTATCTGCAATACGTAAAGCCGACGAAGGTGGAACTTGTCGTGGACGAAATGCTTGCAATTTGTTCCGATATTCAGGCTTGGAAAGATAAGAAGGCAAGCGAAGAGGCGAATGCGAGATATAATATGGTTTTGAATGAAGGGCTGGAGTAAGAGAAAGACAACCTACGGGTTGTCTTTTTTAAATTCGTAAAAATTACATTTTCCATAGTGAAAGGAGGGCAAAATTGCCACTGTTACGGAGGCAACATAGGGAACCCGAAAACACTACAATAGAACTATGGAGAATTCAATGGATAATGGTATAAAATCATACGCTTTTGCAGACTATATGCGGTCTGTATTCAAACAGAAGAACCTATCTCAAAAGGAAATTTTCTTACAGGCGGATATCCCCGAACGATACGGATATAAGCTGATTTCACAGGAAAAGCGAACCAGACAGCGAGACATAATCCTTCGGATCTGCTACGCCGCGCATTTCACCCTCGAAGAGACGCAAAAATCGCTTCGCCTCTACCGCATGCCCGAACTCTACACCGAGTTTCCGCGTGACGTCGTAATCATGATCGCGCTCGAGGAGCGCCCCGGCGACATCATAGACGTCAACGCCTTGCTCAAAAGCAAAGGAATGGACGTGCTCAGGGAGTGTGGGGAGATGTACTAGGCTCCTCCCCCGGTCCCCCCAAAAAAAAATGAGTGCCCACTTACTATGTAAACATATTGTTAAGTGTGGCCGTATGGATTTAAATATTGGAATTCAAATTGATTCTTATAGATTCAAAGGAATAATAGAATGAATTAAGTATAATATGTTTTGACAAAACACCTACCCATATTTGTGATAAAATATACTCATAGGTTTATGTGGAAATAATAATGTCTAGGAGGATAAACGATGTACTACGTGCCGGACGGAACAGAGGTCTGTGGGTTTTATGAATGCGAGGACTGCGACAGCAGATTTTTAAATATTCGAATTGTACCGAGAATGGTGTGCCCATATTGCGGGAAAGCGGTGGATATGGAAATCGGACCGGATGATGAGACACCTGTGGAAAGAGAAGCAGCCAAGCTTCTTCAGACAGTGGAAGGGGAAGACGTAGAGAAGTACGATACCCTTTTAAGCCTTGCCGTGACAGGTGGAGATTACAGTTGGATTTAGGAAAGACTATGAAGGAAACAATTTATTAAAAAACTTTTAAAAAATTCATAACTACATGTTGTGACAGGTCCCCTCAGATGGTATAGTGGTAGTTGGTATAACACTAATCATCTGGGGGGATGTTTTGGATGGAAAAATATGATCTTATTGTCATCGGCGCCGGCAACGGTGGTCTAATGACTGCTTGCCGAGCATCTAAGTTGGGACTTAAAGTCCTCGTCATCGAAAAACATAATCTGCCGGGCGGTGCTGCGAGCAGCTTCGTTCGCGGAAGATTCGAATTCGATGCTTCTTTACACGAAATCCCCGATTTTGGCGAAGGTGAAATGCGTGGCGAACTGGGCCATCTTTTTGACGAGCTTGGAATCAAGGTCGAGATGTTACCTGTCAAGGACGCATTCCGCTACATCGTTGAAAAAGACGGGGTCAGATCAATCGACGTTACTTTCCCGCACGGAAAAGACAAAGTCATGGATTTGATTCGGGAAATCTGTCCCGACGATATCGAACCCATGGAAAAATTCTTCATGGCATATCACGACATGGTGAACGGTCTTGACTACTTCGGTTCCACCAGAGGAAATCCGGATCCCGAAGTTTTAAAGAGAGACCATTCCAATTTCATGAAACTTTTGACACTCTCTGCCGGAGAGTTTTTCAGACAGATCGGCATGAGCCAGAAGTGCATCGACATTATGACGGCTTACTGGCCTTATCAGGGAACTGATATGGATACTGTGGACGCAAGCCGTTATATCCTCATGGTTTACGGCTATTTCGTAAACGGCGCGTACGTACCGAGAATGCGTTCTCACCAGCTGAGCAACGCCATCGTAAGCAGAGCTTCGGAGCTCGGCTGCCGCTTCCTTTTCAACACGGAAGTGACCAAGGTGCTTACGAAGGACGGCGCGGTTTGCGGCGTTCAGACAAATGACGGCAGAACCTTCGAATGTACCGCCATCGCTTCGAACGCTTTCCCGGAAGTTGTTTACTCCAAGCTTCTGGATGACAAATCCCTGGTTCCTGTTTTTGAACGCAAGAAGGCCAATGCAAGACAGTATGGCTTCCGTGCATTCAGCGTATTCTTAGGTCTCGATGCTTCTCCGGAAGAAATCGGAATCAAGGATTATACCGTTTTTGTCAGCTCTACCACGGATTCCAAGGCGATTTTTGATGCCTCCGCAAGCAGAATCTGCAAGGAATTTGCAATGGATATCTGCTGTCTTAACATGGCGGTTCCCGACTGCACACCGCCCGGTACAACACAGGTGGTACTTACCATCTCTTACACGGACGATGCCTGGGCAGATGTTACCGAAGAAGACTACGTAAAAGTAAAACGCGAGGTTGCATTGGACCTCATCAATCATATCGAGCAGATTATGGGCTTCAAACTCAAAGAGCATATCGAGGAAATCGAGATTGCATCGCCTGTAACCTTCGCCCGCTATATGGCTTCGCCGCAGGGCAGCATCTACGGATATATGTCCTTAAAGTGGGACGGTATGTCCACCAGAACCTTGGCAAGCGGCATGGAACAGACCATTCCCGGTCTCTTCTTCGTCGGCGCTCATGGTAGCGGCCTCTCCGGTTATTTCCCGACTTATACGACCGGAGCACGTACAGCTTATCCGATTCTCGGATATGTAATGGGAGGTGGCAAACGATGAGCAATCAGGATTATTTAAAGAATGTACCTATTGAAGATTTTGATAAATTGATTCCCACCAGAAGGGGAATTATTGAGGCAGCCAGCGACGAGTTCCCGAAATACGAATACAACGCCAATGTGCTTGCCAAAAATCTCCACCCTGCAGTGCAGCACGTGGTGGTAAGTGATGTGAAGGATTTAAACGGTGCCAAATACATCACCTTTGCTCCGGACAAAGAAGCCGGAACCGAAAAACTTGCTTTATTCAGAGCCGGTCAGTATATCAGTCTTCGCCTGCAAATCGGCGAATCCAATCTGACCAGACCGTACTCCCTTTGCTCCTCTCCGAAGGATGCATTAAACGGAACTTACTCGATTCTGATAAAACAGATGAAAAACGGCTTCGCGTCCGAATACATCTGTCAGAATTTTAAGCCCGGAACCAAACTGGATATTTCCGGTCCCGAAGGTTTCTTCAACTATGAACCGATAAGAGATGCGGCATATGTCATCGGTCTTGCGGGCGGAAGCGGAATTGCTCCCTTCCTTTCTCTTGCGAAGGCAGTCGCAGACGGCACCGAGGATTTTCATCTTACGATTCTCTTCGGAAGCCGCACGGAGAACGATATTCTGTTAAAGGACGAATTCGATGCTCTTCAAAGTGCCTGCAATAAGATCAAAGTCGTGCACGTTTTGTCCGACGAGGAAAAAGAAGGTTACGAGCACGGATTTATCTCTGCGGATTTGATTGCAAAATACGCACCCATCGATGATTACTCCGTATTTGTCTGCGGTTCCCAGGGTATGTACGATTATATCGAAGGCGAAACCGCGAAGCTCGGACTTCGTAAGAAATTTGTCCGTTTTGATGCTTACGGAGAATACAGACTTTCCGATCGCGACAGCGAATTCACAAATGCAAACGCCGGAAAAACTTATCAGATCACCGTTGTTACCAATGACGGACAGACCCGGACCATTCCCGCAAAAGCGGAAGAGTCCGTTCTGGTGGCTTTGGAAAGAGCCGGCATTAAAGCGCCTTCCAAATGTCGAAGCGGCGAATGCGGTTTTTGCCGTTCCAGACTGGCTTCCGGAGAAGTATATGTTCCGGAAAAGGTGGAAAGAAGAAGGCAGTACGACAAGGTGGAGGGTTACATTCATCCCTGTGCCACATTCCCGGAATCAGATTTGAAAATTCTGATAAATTGCGAAGAACCCAAAAAGGAAAGGAAGGTTAAAGACATGAAGAAAAAAGAAAGACTGATGGGTCTGATTATGGCCATCATCATCTCGGCAGTAATGGGTATTTGTGCAACGGTTTTGGTACGTCTGTTCAATGAACAGACGCGACAATCACCTATACAGGTTATGCTGATTCCCAATGTTTTGATGTCAATTGCTCTGGGAGTGCTCATTTCGTTTGTGCTTCCCTTGGGAAAACTCGGAAAGAGCCTTGCAGCGAAAGCTCATGCAAATCCGCCTTCCTTTAAATTCACGCTTCTTAACGCCATCCCGATTTCGCTGATCAATACGGCAATCATCGGATTCATTTTAAGCGGTGTCGGAGTATTTATGGCAAGGCGCAACATTCCGGCTGAAGCATATGCAGGTATGCCTCCATTCATGCGCACTTTTCCCGGCATGTGGGCAGTCAGCTTCCTTGAAATTCTGATTCCTACCATGGTAATCAGTTATCTGTTGGCAGTAATCCTTTCACCCGTTATCTCCCAGGCAATCGGCCTTGCAGATGCCGGTGCCGAGGTTGGACGCGCACAGAGTGAAGATAAATAAAAGATAGGAATACGAAAACCCGGGGCAATGCTCCGGGTTTTTTTGATTCGTACTTTATGGTAAAATAAATAATTAGGGCACTGTTTCAGGTGCAATTTACCCATTCACGAGGTTCAAATGGAACATATCATTTCAATAATCCTAAATTCCATAATCGTTCTCGTTATGCTCATCGTTATCGTTTCTTTGTTTCGCAGGGACGGAAAATGGGCGTGGAAGAATATTTTAATGCCGCTTCGCTACTTTACGTTTCTAAGCAACGTATTGTGCGCACTCGCAGCGCTTCTTATGATCTTTTTCCCGGAGGTTTACCCCATCTGGCTTATAAAATACGCCGGAACGGCGGCCGTCACCGTCACGATGGTAACCGTACTGGTATTCCTGGGACCTACGATCGGATATAAGAGAGTTCTGGAGGGCAGAGATTTTTGGTTACATGTTGTAAATCCGGTTCTTGCAATCGTATCGTTTGCCGTTTTTGAACGTCGCGAACTGTCGGTTGTGAATGCGCTCTGGGGAATGCTTCCGGTGATTTTGTACGGCGTTTTGTACGCTTACATGGTGCTTTTTGCTCCGGAAGGAAAGAAGTGGGAAGATGTTTACGGCTTCAATAAGGGCGGAAGATGGTATGTTGCGGTAATCCTGATGCTTGCCGGAACAGCGGTTATTTGTGCGGCTTTTTGGACGTTATTTTTCTTTTTGGGAAAATAGTTGGACATTAGTTGGACGGGGTGGGATAAATTGTACACTGTATAGGAAAAGTACACGATAATCAAATGACAAATAGTTTTAGATAGAGACTGAAAGGAGCGTCATAATTATGCCCCTGAAGTAGCACATCCTTAAGGTTACAAAAGAAGAAAAAATCATATATCTAGCAAGTTGCACAAAGAAATGATAGCAATTTTGTATAAATCGTGTATTCGGTATATTGAATTTGTTTCTTCACGGGATTACACTTGCGGTGTAATGAGAAATGATAAAGTTAAATTTTCATGGAGGAAAGAAAAAATTAAAAAATTATTTGTTTTAGGTTTAGCCGGAGCACTTGTATTATCCTTAGCAGGATGCAACAAGGCAGTTAAGGAAGCTAGTTCCGAAGTTGTAGCAGATGTTAATTCCGAAATTACCGGAGCTGTTGAGGAAATTACTTCCGATATCACTTCCGAAATCAATTCCGAAATCGAAGAAGTTGTTGATTACCCTGATTTCACCGGTACTTACACCGAGCCCTTAGCCGGCAGATGCACCATCGAAATCGAGCATACCGACGGAGACAACCACACCGTTCTTGTTCATTGGGCAAGCAGCGCAGCTGAGTCTGCCAACTGGGAAATCAACGCAGTATATTATCCTTCTACAGGATTACTTGAGTACACCGGTGCTAAATACTATATACGTACTTATACCGATGAAGAGAACTACACTGATGACGTTAAGTACACCGATGGTGAAGGCGAGTTCTGGTTCGAAGAGGACGGAACCCTTGGCTGGAGAAGCACCAAGAGCGCTATCGACGGTATCGATGGAACTACTTTCTTTGAAAGAGTTCCTGAGAACGAATAATTCGATCGCATAACCAAAACCACAGCAAAGCCTCTCTGCGAATACGCAGGGAGGCTTTTTTCGTGCCTGAAAAACGTGGTACGGAAATTTAAGGAAAATATGTTAAAATCAAGGATTTGTAGTATAATTATACTATAGGCTAAGTATGTAATTGAGGGAGGTGGAATATGGTGAGAAATCAATCCGGAAACAAAAGAGGAATAATCGCATTAATTGTGATTCTTTTGCTCATTGCACTGACAATCTTTCTGACTGTTACAATCAGTCGAATTCACTATGAGAAAAAACTCAAAGCCGCAGAGGAAGCCGCGCCGAAAATCACGGCGATGAACGTTTCTCAGAAACTTGAGAAGATCAGCGAACTTGCGACGGAGAAACTGCTTTATCACGGATACATCCACCATGAGGAAGGCACCATTCCGTTCATCAACAAGAAAAGCTACGTAATGACCTACGATGCGGAAGTGAAGGCGGGCGTACTGATTGATGAGATTGAAGTGACCGAGGAAGGCGACAAGATTATTGTTACGATTCCGGACTCCAAAATCCTCAGCGTATACGTGGATCCCGAATCGGTAGAGTTCCATGATGAAACCTTTGCCATTTTAAACTGGGATTCCAAGCAGGACGGTGTGGATGCGATTGCCGAAGCGGAGCAGAACGTTCGCGACAATGCCGATATGGACAGCCTTCTTGCGGAAGCATATAAGAATGCCAAGGAGATTATTGAAGGCGTTTTACAGGATGATATCAGAGAAGGAAAAGTAGAAATTCGATAAAACGGGGGAACTACTATGACCACTTATGATGTGCAGGAACTGGCACGAAAGATACTGGATCAAATCAAAAGCGAAAGGGATGGGATGGCAAACTTGAATGTAATGGTTTTGGGAAAAACAGGCGTCGGAAAAAGTACTTTGATTAACAACCTGTTCAATGAAAACTTTGCGGACACCGGAATCGGAAAACCGGTTACGGATCAGATCAAAGCCTTTACCAAAGAAGGCGTTCCTTTGACGATTTACGATACTCCGGGACTCGAACTCGGGGGCGGAAAATCCTATGATTCCTTGTTGGATCAGGTTTCCAAAGTCATCAAGGATAAGGCCAAATCCGGCGACGTGGAGCAGGCCATCCATTGCATTCTTTATTGTGTAAATGCCAATTCGCATCGTTTTGAAGATAAGGAAATCGAGTTTATCAAGAAGTTTTCCGAGGAGAACCAGCGTTACGAAATCCCGGTCATCGTAGTCGTAACCCAGACGCATTCCAAGAAGGAAGCGGAAGCATTGATTGCAAGCATTAAGCAGGAGAATTTGAATGTCTGCCAGATCGTTCCGGTCCTTGCATCTTCTTTCGAACTCGATGATGAATATACCATCCAGGCCTTCGGTCTGGAGCACCTTACGGAAGTCATCTACGAGGTCATTCCCGAAGCAATCAAGAAGACCTTCGTTTCCGTACAGAAAGCCAATATCAAGATGAAAGCGCAAAAATCGCAGCTTGTCGTTCTTGCGGCAGCCTCCGCGGCGGCAGCTACCGGTGCGGTTCCGATTCCGGTTGCCGATGCATTTGTACTTGTGCCGGAGCAGATTGCGATGCTTGCATCCATTACGAATATTTACGGACTCTCCATCGAAAAATCTGCCATCAGTGCGGTCGTATCCGCAACTTTGGGAACGGCGAGTGCAACGATAGCGGGCAAAACAGTGGTTTCGAGTCTCTTAAAACTGATTCCCGGTTACGGTTCCGCAGTCGGCGGTGCGATCTCCGGAGGTGTGGCGGCAGCCATCACCGCAGCTTTGGGAGAGGCGTATATCGCGGTTATGACGGCGGTTGCAACGGGCGAGATGAAGGAAACCGACATTACTTCTTCCAAGGGCAAGAAGTACATTACGGAGCTGTTTAAGAGCCGCCTGAAACTGAAGAGAGACAATAAGGGCGTCATTATGGATGATGAGGCGGATGATACCGATTCCAAGCCGAAGAGACTTCGAATCGGAAAGAAGAAATAAAAGGTTATTTGAAGTATCAGGTGTTAAAGGAGAGATTCTGGGGAAATGAAGAAACGGGCATTTTATAAATGGACAAAGCGTTGTCTGTTGTTTGTATTATGCGTTGTATTTTTGAGTATCGTGATTCTTCCGGGTACGTCTTTCGCAAAGGAGCCGCGAAAGAGTGTGCGTGTAGGCTGGTATGTATCGCCATTTAACGAGATCGACCAGTTCGGCCGCCGCTCCGGATATGCCTATGAATATCAGCGTAAGATCGCCGATTACACAGGCTGGGAATATGAGTATGTGGAAGGCACCTGGCCGGAACTGCTTGAGAAGCTTAAGAAAGGCGAAATCGACCTGTTAAGTGACGTATCCTATACCGAAAGCCGTGCGGAACAAATCTTGTATCCGTCGCTTCCGATGGGCTCCGAATCTTATCATATCTATGTTCTTCCCGATAACACGACAATTAAGCCGGACGACTATTCCACACTGAACGGAAAAAAGGTCGGCGTAACCAAGGGCAGTATTCAGGAAGACCAGTTCCGTGCGTGGATCGAAGCGCATGGGGTTTCTCCGATTGTGGTACAAACACCCGGTTCGGAGACGGAATCCATTGAAATGCTCAAAAACGGAACATTGGACGCCTTCCTTACGGTGGACTCCTATGCGGATCCGTCCGTCATTGAACCGGTTTGCAAGATCGGTTCGTCGGACTTCTATTTTGCTGTAAATAAGTATCGTCCGGACTTATTGACCGACTTGGAAAACGCAATGAACCGTATCCAGGACGAGGATAAATACTACGATCAAAAGCTGTATGAGAAGTATCTGCAGAATACCGGTTCCAACCAGTATTTGAGTGCGGACGAGCAAAAATGGCTGGAAAAACACGGCTCGATTAAAGTCGGATATCAGGATAATTATCTTGCATTCTGTGCGGCAGACAAGGATGGAAATCTTACCGGCGCGTTAAAAGATTATCTGGAGTTTGCATCCACATCGATTCTGAATGCAGACCTGAAATTTGAAACGATTTGTTTTGCAACGGCCCAGGAGGGTATGGATGCACTTGCCGCCGGAGAGATTGACTGTATGTTCCCGGCAAACTTCACCGACTACGACGCGGAACAGATGGGCGTTGTCATGACACCTGCCCTGATGCGTACGGAAATGCTGGCGGTGGTAAGAACCGATGAGCAAAAGGATTTTGCATATAAGAAGGATGTAAAGGTTGCCGTAAACGAAGGCAATCCGAACTATGATCTGTTTTTGATGGACAATTTCCCTGACTGGGAGACGGTTTATTACAAGGATACTCCGACCTGCTTAACGGCAATCTCCAAGGGCGAGGCGGACTGTATCTTAATCAGTAACTACCGTTACAACAACATTTCCAAAGACTGCCAGAAACTGAAACTTTCCACGGTTTCCACTGGCGTCGGAATGGATTATTGTTTTGCGGTTACGGATGGAGAAACGAAGCTTTATTCGATTCTTTCCAAGATTACCCAGATCGTTCCGGAATCGACCACAAATGCGGCATTAACATTTTATTCGACCGAAGATGCGAAACTGTCCATCTCCGAATTCATTTGGCAGAATATGGGCATCGTGATGTCGGTTGTGGCAACCGTGATGCTGATCATCATCATTCTCCTAGTGCGTGCAATCCATCTGGAGAAAAAGGCCAATGCGGAGAAACACCAGGTCGAGGACTTAAGCAAGAGAGTCAACTATGATGCGCTTCTGTCGATTCGAAACAAGGGCGCGTTCGACAACTATCTTAATGGCCTTCAGGAAAAAATCGACAACAAAGAGGATTATCCGTTCGGCCTTGCGGTGCTTGACTGCAACAACTTAAAGCAGATCAATGACAGACACGGTCATGAAAAAGGAGACGAATACTTAAAGGCTTCCTGCAAATTAATCTGCACGACCTTCCATCACTGTCCGGTATTCCGTATCGGCGGAGATGAGTTTGCCGTTGTTTTGATCAACGAGGATCTGGAGAATCGCAAGGAACTGTTGAAGAAGTTTGACGAGGTACAGATTGAGATGAGCAACTCAGCCCTGAAAGAGTGGGAGCGTGCCAGCATTGCGGTCGGAGTTGCGGTATACAATCCGGAAAACGATAAGGATGTTCATGATACGTTCCGTCGCGCGGACGAGAAGATGTATGAGAACAAGCGTCGCCAGAAGACGACCGTAAGATAAATAACTACAAATGTAGGGCAAAATAACAAGGAGGCGGTATGCAGTACAGGAAAGATAAGAACGGAAACGACATTTCGATGATCGGTTATGGCTGTATGCGTTTTACCAAGAAAGGTGCTGTGACGGATTTTGAGAAGGCCGAAAAAGAAGTCATGCGTGGCATCGAGCTTGGAATCAATTACTATGATACTGCCTATGTTTATCCCGGCAGTGAGGAAACCCTCGGAAGAATTCTGGAGAAGAATAACTGCAGGGAAAAGATTAAGATTGCGACGAAGCTTCCACAGTATCTTGTAAGAAATGCAAGCCAGATCGATAAGTATTTTGACGAGGAATTGAAGCGTCTGCGTACCGATTACATCGATTATTATCTGATGCACATGTTCACGGAATACAAGAACTGGGAGCATTTGAAAAGTCTCGGAATCCTGGAGTGGATTGAGGCAAAAAAACAGTCCGGAGCCATCCGCAATATCGGTTTTTCCTTCCATGGCGATACGGATATGTTCTTAAAGATATTGGACGCTTATGACTGGGATTTTTGCCAGATTCAGTATAACTATCTGGATGAGAATACACAGGCCGGAAGAAAAGGTCTGATGGCAGCTGCGGAAAAAGGAATTCCCGTGATCATCATGGAACCGCTCCGCGGCGGAAAACTTGTCAATCTGCTTCCGGATAAGGCGAAGAAGTTAATTAAGGAAAATGAGCACGGATGGACCAATGCGGAATGGGGCCTTCGCTGGTTATGGGACCAGCCGCAGGTTACCTGCGTTCTTTCCGGTATGAATTCGATTGAGATGGTGGAAGAGAACGCCAGAATCGCAAGCGATATGCAGGCGAATTCCCTGACGGAAGAGGATTTTGCGGTTTACGAGGAGATCAAGAAGATTATCCGCGAGAAAGAGAAAGTAGGTTGTACGGGCTGTGCATACTGTATGCCTTGTCCGCATGGTGTGGATATTCCGGGAACGTTCTCCTGCTACAACAAGATGTACTCAGAATCCAAGAGCAGCGGACGTATGGAGTATGCGCAGACCATCGGTATTCGTGAGAAACCGGGCTTTGCGACTCAGTGCATCGGTTGCGGACTTTGCGAGAAACACTGCCCGCAGAAGATTCAGATTCGCGAGCGCTTAAAAGAAGCCGACAAGGCATTAAGACCGTGGCCGTATAAGGTTGTGGAATTCTTTATGCGGAAGTTTATGGTGCATTCGAAGAAGAAGTAAAGTACGAATTATCGATAGAAAACAGATAAGAAGTGCGTTCCGGATTTGAAACCATAATAAGGGTGATCGGGAACAAAAACCGTTAGAAGGGAGATTATTTATGGGAGTTTTATGCATAGGAGAGCTATTGATTGACTTTACCCCGTACGAGGGGAAGTCATATGTATATGCCGCCAATCCGGGCGGGGCACCGGCTAACGTTGCGGTGAGTGTCCGGAGAAACGGAATGGAAGCGGGGTTTCTTGGAAAAGTCGGTGACGACGATTTCGGAGACCTTCTTTTAAGAACGCTTGACGGCGAAAAGGTTGATATTCTCTGCCCCGATAAAACGAAGGATGCCACTACGACGATGGCTTTTGTAACATTGGCGGAGAGCGGGGAAAGAACCTTCACCTTTGCCAGAAAACCCGGTGCGGATTTACTGCTTTCCAAAGCAGATGTGGAGGCCGTGGATTTTGCGAAATGGGACATCATCCATGCAGGCTCCGTAAGCCAGTCCGCGGATCCCGAAAGAGAAGCGGTACGGTTTGCGTTAAAGAAAGCAAAAGAGAACGGTAAAATCGTAAGTTTTGATATCAATTACAGAAGCAATATCTGGTCCGTGGAAGAGTGCAAGGCGGAAGTGGATTCGCTGATTGATGATGTGGACTTGCTTAAAATATCCGAGGAAGAACTCTGTTTTATTGACGGAAGCATTCCGGAATACATGTTGGCCCATGGTATTACAGTTGTAGTACTAACCAAGGGCGGAGACGGATCGGAAATCTTTTTTGGGGACGAAGTTATAACGATTCCCTGCGTAAAAACCAACGTGGTGGATACGACCGGTGCCGGAGATGCGTACTGGGGAGCCTTCCTGGCGTCATTGATGAAGCAGGGCGTGAAGAAGACGGAAGATCTGACGAGTGAGATTTTAACTACAGCAGGCAAAACAGGAGCCGTATCCGGTGCCCTTTGCGTAGAGCGTTTTGGAGGAATCCCGGCGTTGCCTTACGAGGAAGAAATTGCCCGCGCTTTTCAATTTAATCCTGGAACGCAATCGAATATAGAATACTGCACCGCAGGTGCGAGAGAGTTGCTGGAGTTTGGAAAACAGTTTCCGTCTCCGCAGGGCGGCTCCTACTATCTGGGGGACGACGGCACTCCGATGACGGAGAGAGCAAGAGAGACATGGATTACCTGCCGTATGCTCCACGTATACAGCATCGGTGCAAAAGCCGGCATAGAAGGCTGTAAGGAGCTTGCCGAGAAAGCGTTGGCCGGACTGTACGGCGAACTGAAGGACGTACAAAACGGCGGCTGGTACCCCGGAATTACCGCAAGCGGAGAAATTCTTCCGGGCAAGCAATGCTACGCACACGCTTTTGTCATTCTTGCCACGAGCAGTGCATATTATGCGGGAATAGAAGGCGCAAAAGAATTACTGGACGAGGCCCTTGCGGTTTATGACAAATACTTCTGGGACGAGGAAATCGGCCTTAGCGTAGATACCTGGAATACGGAATTTACGGTTCTTGACGACTATCGCGGAATCAATGCCAACATGCACACCGTTGAGGCATTTCTGGCAGCAGCGGATGTCTTGGGCGATGAGAAATACCGCATTCGTGCAGGACGGATTATTGAGCATGTGATTGGTTGGGCAAAGGATTTTGACTATCGCCTGCCTGAGCATTTTTCGAAGGACTGGACGGTTATGCCCGAACTGAACAAAGAGCGGCCGGACGATCCGTTCAAGCCTTATGGTGCAACACCGGGGCATGGAATTGAATGGGCAAGACTGATCATGCAGTGGGCTTTTTCCACCTACGGTTTGGAAAGAGAAGAAGCAAAGAAATATATCAAGGTGGCCGAAAAACTTTATCAGCGCGCGAAGACAGACGGCTGGAATGTGGACGGAGAGCCCGGTTTTGTGTATACCACCGACTGGGACGGAACCCCTGTTGTTCACGACCGCATGCACTGGACGCTGGCCGAGGCCATCAACACGTCGGCGATCCTCGCCCGTTTTTCATCCGACTACCTCCGTGACTACGCATGTTATCTCACCTACTTCGAGGAGAAGGTACATGATCACGTGTACGGTTCCTGGTATCACCAGCTCGACGAACATAACCAATTAAAGGGCACGGTATGGCCCGGAAAATCGGACTTATATCACGCGTTTCAGGCAATGCTGATTCCGAACTGTGACCCGGCGAAATCCATAGCGCTGGAAGGATGGAAACTTTTAGGTTATTCGAAAATTTATTAAGGAGTACAAATAGATGGCGGATTGGATTGTAGTAGTGGATGACGATCCCACCAACTTAAAAATCGCAGGACACATTCTGGGCAAACACCAGAAAAGAGTTTCCCTGCTCAGTTCCGGTATGGAGCTGCTCGATTTCATGAAGGAAAATGAGCCGAATATCATTTTGCTTGATATTAACATGCCCGGAATTGACGGTTTTGAAACCCTTGAAAAACTGCGTGCTTATGAAAAAGAAAACAAGGCAGAAGAGACACCTGTAATCTTCCTTACGGCCGATACCGATCTTTCCACGGAAAGCCGTGGTTTTGCGGTCGGTGTATCGGACTACATTCGTAAGCCTTTTGATCCGGATATTCTGGTAAAGCGAATCGACAACATCATTGAAAATCATGAGAAACTTCTTCGTGTTCAGGAAGAGGCAGCAAAGGACGGCTTGACCGGGTTAATGAACAAGGAATCCCTCAACGAGAGGATGGAAGAAGTCTGCAAAAAGACCGCAGGCTACTTCATGATCATCGACCTCGACAGCTTCAAACTGGTAAACGACCTTCACGGACATGATATGGGAGATAAGGTTTTGATTGCCTTCTCCGATATCCTGAAGAAGAATTTCCATTCCGACACCATTCTCGGCCGTATCGGCGGTGATGAGTTTGCTGCCTTCTCTTCACGCATTGAATCGGAAGCGGAGATTCGCAGACTTACGGTTGAAATCAATACGGAACTGGTTGCGGCTGCCAGGGAACTGATGGGCGAGGATATGGATATTCCCCTCGGTGCTTCCATCGGTGCCATGCTTGTTTCCGAAATGGGTTCCGATTATACCGATGTTTTCCGCTCGGCGGACAGAGCCTTGTACCGTGCGAAAGAAAACGGTAAGCACGGTTACCTCATCTATAATTACGAGGAATTTGACAGTACGGACGATAATCAGCCGAAGAACTTAAAGAGCATCAGCATGATCCTGGCCGAACGAAATATACCCAATACCGCATTGCAGCTTGAAATGGATTCTTTTGTCCATGTATACCGTTTTGCAATGCGTTATATCATGCGCTATCACAGAAATGCCTGCAAATTGCTGTTTACCCTGTCTTCGCCGAAGGCGGATTCGGATACGGAGTATGAGGAACTATGCGATCTTTTCTGTACACACGCCAGAGATTTGTTGCGTAAGAGTGACCTGGTAATGCAATATCGCAAAAACCAGCTTTTCGTACTGCTTACGGACATCAAGGAAGATGCCATTTCACACGTTATCGGAAGTATTCTGCGTACCTGGAAAAAGGATTACGGCGAAAGACTTACCATTACCTACGAAGCGGAATTTATGGAGTCCGAGGAAGGTGCCCGTGCCGATGAAGACCAGCCCTGGGTGGTTGTGGTCGATGACGATGTCATCAACTTAAAACTGGCCGGACATCTGTTAAGCAAAAACAACATCCACGTCACAGCCGTGAAATCGGGACGCGCGTTGATTGGATTTTTGAAAGAGAATCGTCCGAACTTAATTCTTCTCGATGTTTCCATGCCGGAAATGGACGGATACGAAACCCTTCAGAAAGTCAAGATGATGGAAGAGGATATTGCCGCAATTCCGGTTGTATTCCTAACCGCAAACGACGACGAAGAATCGGAGAAGAAGGCACTTGCTCTCGGTGCGGTTGACTTTGTCAGAAAGCCGATTGTGCCGGAAGTTCTCGTAATGCGTGTAAAACAGATTATCGAGATGAGACGTCTTCAGAAAAACCTTTCCAAAGAAGTAGCCAAGAAGACGAAAGAAAACGAAGAGTTGTTTATCCACGTCGTAAGTTCCCTGGCAGATGCAATCGATGCAAAGGATACCTACACAAACGGTCATTCCGGTCGTGTTGCCGAATACTCGAGAGAGATTGCAAAACGCTACGGTTACAACGCGGAAGAGCAGTCCAATATCTACATTATGGGACTTTTACATGACGTTGGTAAAATCGGTGTTTCCGACGTCGTGATCAACAAGAACGGAAAACTGACCGACGAAGAATACGAAGAGATCAAGAAACATCCGTTGATCGGAGATCAGATCTTAAAAAATATCAAGGAGATGCCGACACTTGCCACAGGTGCAAGATGGCATCATGAGCGTTATGACGGCACCGGTTATCCGGACAGACTCGTCGGAGAAGAGATACCGGAGGCCGCGAGAATCATTGCGGTTGCAGATGCCTACGATGCAATGACAAGTTACAGAAGCTATCGTGAAGTTCTGCCACAGAGTTTTGTAAAGGCGGAGATCGAGCGTTGCAGCGGTTCCCAGTTCGACCCGCGTTTTGCAACCATCATGATTCAGATGATTCGTGAAGATAAGAATTTTGAGATGAGAGAAATCAAGAACCAAGAGTAATTTCCGGGAGTAAGCCGAATGGCAGATAAAGAAATGGAAAACAGTACAGAGAAAAAACAAAAAAAGAGCATGTTCCATGTGCTCTTTCCGCTTGTCGTGATCTTCTGTCTGATGACGATCATGGTGTATTATACTACACATGTCATCCGAAAGGTTGCGGTAAGTAACGTCAAGGAAGTCGGTGAAGACCGTATCTCCGGCGTGGCGGCGCAGATGGAAAACTATCTGGAGACCACGAAGAGCGTTGTATGGGTTACCGCGGACACCGTGGATCACATGTGCAATAACGGCGCTTCGACAAAAGATATCTTACGATACATTGTCGAGGAATCCGATAAACAGTCCAAGCAGTTTGATAATAATTACACCGGTATCTACGGATATATCCGGGGAGAATACTTAGACGGTGTCAACTGGGAACCGTATGAAGGATATGTAGCCACCGAGCGTGACTGGTACAAGGCAGCCATCGAGGCAAACGGCGAGACGGTAATCGTTTCTCCCTACGTGGATGCACAAACCAACGCGGTTATTATTTCCATCTGCCGAATGCTTTCCAACGGAGAGGATGTTCTCTCCCTCGACCTTACCATGAATTATATTCAGGATCTGGTTTCGGAACTCCAGATCAAGGGAAAAGGCTACGGCTTCTTCTTTAACGAAGACGGTCTGATCATTGCCCACCCGGACGAGAAAAAGAAGGGCCAGTTCTTAACCGCAAACTCCAAGGATTTTGAATTGATGGCGAAATCCATGGAAGTCAAGGACGGCTATTTTGAAATGGAGATCGACGGAAAGAAGAGTACCGTTTTTGTAAAGCAGATCATGGACCAGTGGTATTCGGTTATCATCATCAGCAACGCGGAACTGTATTCCGAAGTAGTGCAGCAGATGTTCGTCAATATCGCGATCAGTTTTGCGATTTTTATCCTGATTGCTCTTTCCCATTTACTGGGTTATCGAAACGAAAGAAAGTATGTCGGACGTATCGAGGAGATGCGTGTTGAGGAGCAGCGTCAGGCTTATGAGGCAAAGGCATTAAAGATTGAAAAAGAGGCAGCGGATGCATCCAACAAGGCCAAATCGGATTTCCTTGCACAGATGAGTCATGAAATCCGTACACCCATCAACGCCGTAATCGGTCTGGATGAAATGATCCTTCGTGAGACAAAAGAGGAGAATATCACCGAGTATGCGCAGGACATCAAGAGCGCGAGCAAAACACTTCTTACCCTGATTAACGAACTGCTCGACTTTTCCAGGATTGAAAGCGGAAAGATGGAAATCATTCCGGTGAAGTATAAGACGAAAGAACTGATTAACAGCGTCGGAAATATGATAGTCGACCGGGCAGAGAAAAAGAACCTGGAGTTGTTTTTTGATATTGATGAAAAAATCCCGCGAGTGCTTTACGGTGACGATGTCAGAATCAGACAGGTTGTCACGAACCTGCTTACGAATGCCGTAAAATACACCGAGAAGGGTTCGGTAATCCTGACCGTGAAGGCGGAGGAGATTACGGACAACGATTGTACGCTTTATGTGGAAGTGAAGGATACCGGAATCGGAATCCGCGAAGAGGATATGGAGAAACTTTTTGAATCCTTCCGCAGAATCGATGAGAGAAGAAACCGTAACGTCGAAGGCACCGGCCTCGGTATGCCGATTGTGGTAGGTCTCCTTTCCAAGATGAACAGTAAAGTGGAAGTGGAGAGTGTTTACGGAGAAGGTTCAAAATTCTTCTTCCGTATTCGACAGGAATTAATTGATCCGACACCAATCGGAGAATACAAACAAAAATACAAAGCAGACCGGAAACAAAACGAGAAAAAGAGTATTCGCGTACTGAATGCATCCATTCTCGTGGTTGATGACAATGTCATGAACCTGAAGGTTGCGAAAGGTCTGATGAAGAGACTCGGAATCGTACCGGACCTCGCCGAGAGCGGAAGAATTGCTATGGAGATGGCCGGAAAGAAGCACTATGATCTGATTTTTATGGATCATATGATGCCGGATTTAGACGGTATTGAGACCTTAAAACGAATGCGTGACAGTGCACTGATTGAACGGAATACCCCTGTGATCGCACTGACTGCCAATGCGATTTCGGGAGCCAGAGAAGTGTATATTGAGGCCGGGTTTGAGGACTATCTTTCCAAGCCGATCGCACCCGAAGAACTTGAGGGTATGGTGGAAAAATATCTGCCGGCAGGAAGCTTCGAATACCTGGAAAAGAAAGCGGAGACCGATGACGGAAAGACGGATGTCGAAGAAAGTGCGTCCGCAAAGACCGCAGGAAAGAAAGATCCCGGAAATGATGAGGGCCTGGATACTACCAAACGTAATGAAGAACTGCTAGAAAAACTGAAGGCCAAAGGGTTCCATGTGGAAGCAGCCATGGGTTATGTCATGAACGATGTAACCTTCTATAAGGAACTTCTGGAGACTTTTGTGGAAAACGAGAAATCGAATTCCAAAGAGATTAAGGGATTCTATGAGAGCAAGAACTGGGATGAATACAAAACCCGTGTACATGCCTTAAAGAGTTCCTCCCGTACCATCGGAGCGGATCGCCTGTCCGAACTTGCATTGGAGCAGGAAACCGCTTCCAAAGAGAGAAATACGGATGTGATCAATGCAGGTGTGGAAGGGCTGCTTGCGGAGTATTTCAGCGTTGCGGGAGAGGTAAACGAAATACTGGGACAGCTTGCTCCCGGTTCCGCTCAAAACACGGAAGAGGAAGATTCAGACGATATGGAAATCATGGATTTCTATCCCGGTGAATAAATTGATAAAAACCAGAAAAAGCAAGACCTGAATGAATCCAAAGTCTTGCTTTTACTTAGTCGGAGTGACAAGATTCGAACTTGCGACCTCTGCCTCCCTAAGGCAGCGCTCTAGCCAAACTGAGCCACACCCCGAGGTGATATTTTTGCATGGGTTTCTCAACCTGCAAAAGCCATTATAAATAGAAAGTCATACCTTTGTCAAGGGAAAGTTCATTTTCCTTGCATGTTCCCCGTAAGGGAAGTAAAATAAAGCACAGAGAAGCAGAATGAATCTTTATATTTGCAGTATTTTTGTATGAAAAAAACATTTCGGTTTATCTTTATCGCAGTCGTGATTATAATCATCACGCTGATCATCGTAAGCAATGTCTCAAAGCATCGGACGGTCCGTACGGTGCTTACTTCCAATAAAGAAATTGAAACTACGGTAATTACCGCCATTTTGGACCACAAGAGGGTTTTAAAATTCGAAAGCACGGTGGCACCGGACGAAGCCATCACGGATAAGATCTTTCAAAAAGCCATGAACAGCGATCCTTACGCGGCTTCGGAGTTTTATTCCTACTGGTACAGTTACAGCGAATCCGGCGGACACTACTATGTGACGGTGAAATTCGAAAAGCCGTCCGCTTATGCGAGCGCAATGACCAAAATTCGTGCGCGTCAGATTGCGAAGTGTTTTAACCGAAGACTCAACAACGACTATGAAAAAGTCAAAGCCGTCCACGACTACCTGATTAAGTTAAACAAGTACTCGGTTGTTAAGGGCGGAGCATACAGTTGCCTATATCTCAGGCGCTCCGCCTGCAACGGATATGCCTACAGCTTTTATCTGATCATGCAGGAGATGGGAATCCCCGTAACCTGTGAGATCGGCGGAAGTCACGCCTGGAATAAGGTAATGCTGGACGGAGAGTGGTATAACATCGACGTAACGTGGGACGATCAGTCCAAGGGCGTTGTCGGATATGATTATTTTTTAAAGTGTGATGCGGACTGGAGAGACCACGAACATGCCGGCGCAACGGCACAGACTTCCCTGGGAGTAGAGGGAAGAGAGCCTTACAGCTATTATATGATGGTTCCGAATTACAATCTTTTCGGAAAGTTCGGGTTCATCCTCGCGGCCGCGGCATTCATCTTTTTCTGCCGTCTGGCCCTGAAGGCATCGAACAAGCGCGAGTTAAAGAAGATTGAAGAACAGCTTGAGGCGGAGCAGAAGGCAAGGGAGATTTTTGAAGAGGAATTAAAGAAAAAGAGAGAGGCTTTCGCACAGGAAAACCACGATATATGGTAAATAGGCAAAAAGGCTTTGGAAAATCTTGCATTTTGTGGTAAAATATATAATTGTGGAAAAATGAGAAAAATGGGTGTTCCCATAGACGGAACATATGGAGGAAACTGTGGCAACATACAGAAAATCTGGAAAAAAGAAAAGAAAGAAGAAATCGCCCTTCCGGAAAGCTATGACGATTCTCGGAAGAGTCGGAATTGTGCTGCTCGTTACAATCGTAATCTTAGTCGGAGCGGCTTATCTTACGTTGTTTAAGATCAAGAACAGTTCCGAAGCGGCAAGAAACTTACTGATTACAACGCTTATGGAAAGCGGTCAGTTGAAATTCGTGGCCAAAATGGTCTGCTCCAAGAAGGAGATTGAAGCAATCGTTTCCACGAATGCCATGAAGAAGATGGAAGTGGAGCAGGATGCTTCCTTAATTACCGTGGAAGCGGAAGAATCCGGAGAGGGAAAAGATGCGTTTGCGGATGAAGTTTTTGATGAAAACGGCATTCGTCTGGAAGAGATCTCCGGCCGTTCCTTCTATGCAAAGATGCTGATCGTAAAGGATCCTTCCCAGGTTATCGTCGGAAGTACCTTTGACGGTACCAGATGGACGGAATACGGAAAAGAACTGATGGATCTTGCAAATGATGCGGGCGGTGTTGCGGCTATCAACGGCGGTCTGTACGTATCTACCGGTAACAAGGGCGGTCAGCCGCTCGGTGTGGTAGTACAGAACGGTAAGATTACCTACAACAATCCGAACGGACTTGCAGGTCTTTATATCATCGGTATGAACTACGACAACATTCTGATTGTCGAAGAGATTACCGGAAAGAGCGCAAAACAGGTGGAAGAATACGTTCAGGAAAAGGGCATCCGCGATGCGGTTGCATTCCAGGACGAGGCTTCCGATTCCAATAACCACTTCGTTCCGCTGATCATCAACGGAGAGCCTCGTGAGCTCGGCGGACAGGGTAGTGGTGCCAATCCCCGTACCGTAATCGGACAGCGTTCCGACGGTGCAATGCTTTTGCTCGTTACCGACGGACGCGGAACCAGCGGACACCTCGGTGCTACGGCTTCCGACCTGATTTCGATCATGCAGGACTACGGTGCCATCAATGCGGCAAACTTGGACGGTGGAAGTTCCTCCACCATGGTATATAACGGAAACTGGGAAATGACTTCCGTTACCTTCTATTATCAGAACTCTTCATGGAAGTTGCCTACCGCTTTCGTGGTGAAACCGAAAGGAGGGAACTAAGTCATGAGTGATCAGAGACGTGGACCGGTATTACCGGATGCAACCCCTATCCGCAGAAGTTCCTCCTCTTCCCAGAGAAGACCGTCTTATTCTTCCGGTTCTTCTTCGAGAAGCTCTCAGAGGACATCATCCAGATCCTATGAGTCGTCCCGTTCTTCTTCAAGAAGATCGTCCGACTATGGTCGTTCAAGCGACAGAAGATATTCCGGAAACGGCGGTAACAAGAAGAAAAAGAGAAGGTTTAAATCGTCCTTTTATTTCCTTGCCGGACTTGCCGTATATGCACTGATTCTGTTAATTCTCTGTGCAATCTTCCTGGGATATGCGGACAGATCCTTAAAGAAATTCGAAAAGTCACAGTCCACCTATTACATGGACGATTATGTCAAAAACTTCAGGGCGAGCCTCGATGCGGGAACCCTTCCTGCTGAGTATTCCATGGGAAGCTCCAGTGCATTCGAACCTGCCGATAAGAAGCTGCAGGGTGTTCTTGCCGCAGCAAACGGAAAAGAGCTTACCTACGAAAAGGACGGTTCCAGTTACAATACCGAAGAGCCGATTTATAACATCTTGGCCGGAGACCAGCCAATCGCACAGATTCAGCTGGAGGCAACCAACGCGAGAGTCGTTTTTGCAATCCTGACCGTAATGGACTGGGAGATTAAAGATGCGAAGCTTCTCGGCGGCGAGACCGGAAGTGATTACTACATCAACGCTCCGGAAGGATATTCAATTACCGTAAACGGTGTTCCGGTAGGAAGCGAATACAAGACCGGAAAAGTTTCCGACAGCAATAAGCTTCTGGTAAATGCCAAGGAATATGTGAACATTCCCGAAACCGTGGAATACATGATTCCCGGTCTGACCGAAGAACCCGTGGTTGCAATTCGTGACGAAAGCGGACAGGAAGTCGGCGTAAGCAAAGACGGTAATACCTATATTGCGGGAGTCGCAGACGGTTCTGCGGGCGGAACCATGCCGGCAGATCTGGAAGAGACCGCTTTGGAAATTGCCAAGACATGGAGTCTTTTCATGACAGATGACTTATCCGGCGGAAACCACGGTCTTAAAACCGTTCAGCAGTATCTGATTCCGGGATCCGCGTATGATGAGATGGCCAAGGGATGGGCCGGCGGTATCGACATTACCTTTACTTCCGCACATACTTTAGGAAATCCGGCATTTAAGAATATCGCGGTTACCAATTACGTACGCTATACGGAAGACTGCTTCTCCTGTCATATTTACTTTGACAAGCCGATGCATTTGACCAGAACCGGTGCCGATATCGTGGATACAACGGACAGTGATTATGTTTTTGTAAAATACGAAGGAAAATGGTGCCTGGTTGATATGACCGCATCACAGCAGTCGGGAGAACAGCCCACGGAATAAAACAACAATCGGAGAACGGAGTTTCTCATAGGGAAAGAGGCGTGTTACCGCCTCTTTTCTGCACATGTTGCAGGGTGTGCCTATGCAGTTTACAGCATTAGCAAAGAAAATGGTAAAGATTGTGGGGTTTGTGGCAGGTGGATTACTGCTTGTTCTTTTTGGTGTGTATTTGGGCTATTTGAAGTACGGCCGAAACAACATCGTACAGCCCAAGGAGAACGATGTCACAGCCTTAAAAACCATCGAACTGGTGCCTTTTAAGGAAGAGGATCCTATCCTGAATGAGGAACTGATGGCAGAGTATGATTTTACGATCCTCGAAATCTGGGACGAAGACAACGGAGACTGCATCCGTTACATCAGTGAGATGAATATGTTCGCGGAAAACTGCGAGCACAGAGATGATGAGATCTATTCTTATGTTGCGGGTGTCTGCATCAACATGAATAAGCAAAACGGCGAAGTCTCCAAGACAAAACTTGAATCGGCCAAAGACATTGCGCAGAGCGGGAATGTACGATATCATCAGTATATAGCGGATCCGGAAACGGAAAATACGTTAAGTGCGCTTGGCATATCCAAATATCCGGCGGTGATCTTTATTAACCGCAGGGGCGAGATCATGGATATCGTGACCGATATGACGGGAAAGGAACTTCTCGTACACATGGACGAACTCGTGGAAGATCTGATGGAACTTGACTGGGAGCAGGAGCGCGTCCGCAAGTGGAAAGAAGAGCATAACTAGGCGGGAGGAATAAGAATGCCAGTATTTGATTTTAAAAACGAACCGGTAAGCAGGGAAGATGCGGTCTGCACCTATGAGGCTTTTGACAGCCGCAATGAAGTGCCGGATTACGAGCATCCTTTAATGGTACTCGACAATCACGTAAAAGAATGGAAGCATCATTCCACCGGTTTCTTTACGAATCCGAACAAGCGCACCAGTTTTGAATTTGAAGAGGAAGACGGCGTCAAAAGTGCGGACATCGTAAAGATTGATTCCAGATTCGTACACCTTTTAAAGTGGCTTGGTGAGAACCGCATCAAAGTGCGTCTTTCCGGCAGAAACACCGAAGAAGGTTATGCGGTTTATAAAATCCGCGAGCAGGCATTCGGCGGCGGAACAAAGTTATCTTCCGAGGATGGATTTTTGCAGTTTATGATTGAAAGACTCCTGCAGAGCAATCCACCCGTGAAGCGTTCCGATGATGAGGATGAGATCGACGAAAACGGCGATGATATGAAGATTACGAGTATTCAGAGTATCACCGATTTTCTGACCTGTGCCGGCGATACTCTGCCGGAGAATATTGCGCTCTGGGCAAGAAGAAACCTTGCCGTGGCAAGATCCCACGAAGTTTCTCCCGAGGAGAGAAGACATGCGCAGCGTGCACTTTCCACGATGTTAAATATTCAGTGGAAGAGCAACTATTTTGAATCGATTGATCCTGTGGAGGCAAGAAGAATTCTCGACGAAGAACTCTACGGTATGGAGAGTGTAAAGCAGAGAATCATCGAGACGGTTATCCAGATTAACCGTACCCATACGCTTCCGGCATACGGCCTTTTGATCATCGGACCGGCAGGTACCGGCAAATCGCAGGTAGCCTATGCGGTAGCAAGAATCTTAAAGCTTCCCTGGACGACGCTTGATATGAGTTCCATCAACGATCCGGAACAGTTGACCGGTTCGTCCCGTGTATATGCAAATGCAAAGCCCGGTATCATCATGGAGGCCTTTGCAAATTCCGGACAGTCCAATCTGGTATTCATCATCAACGAGCTTGATAAGGCCAATGCCGGAAAAGGCAACGGAAACCCTGCGGATGTACTGTTAACACTTTTAGATAACCTTGGATTTACCGATAACTACATGGAATGTATGGTACCGACCTTCGGTGTTTATCCGATTGCAACGGCCAACGATAAGAGCCTGATTTCGGCGCCTTTGATGTCACGTTTTGCAGTGATTGAACTTCCTGATTATTCACCCGAAGAGAAACAGATCATCTTCAGTCAGTTCGCTCTGCCGAAGATTTTAAAGCGTATGAGCATGAAGGAAGAGGAGTGCGTTGTGACACAAGAGGCCGTAAAGACCGTTGTGGAGCTTTACTCCGATACCACGGGTATCCGTGATCTGGAGCAGGCGGCGGAACACATTGCGGCAAATGCACTGTATCAGATTGAGGTGGATAAGGTAGACAAGGTGGTCTATGATACAGAGGCTGTAAGAAAACTGCTTGGATAATAACAAAATGACAAATAAAAAAGCCCCGCGTTGCGCAGGGCTTTTTTTATTCTTCGGAATCTTCCTCATCGTTATCAGGCATGTTCGGATATTTCGGATAAAGCTTATCTTTGATACTCATCATCTGCACATCCACATCCGCAATGGTGTTGGCACAGTTTAAAAGTTCGCTGGAAATCTGATTTAAGGTCTCCTGGTTTAAATCCTTCTTGTATCTCAGTTCATGTTCGAGACTTGCCCAGAAGTCCATTGCAATCGTACGAAGCTGTACCTCAATCTTCAGATTTTCTTTTCCCTCGGAGAAGAATACCGGCGTTTCCACAATCATGTGATAGGAGCGGTAGCCGTTGGGCTTCGGTGCGCGGATATAGTCTTTGTAGCTGATGAGTTTAACGTCATCCTGCTTTAAGAGCATATCGGCGATTTCGTAGATATCGTCCGCAAAGTCGCAGATGACACGAACACCTGCAATATCATTGATCTCGGAACGCACATTCTCGAGTGTTAACGGAAGTCCCTTGCGATGAAGCTTATCCAGAATGCTTCGCGGTGTCTTGATTCGCGAATAGATCGCGTGAATGGGATTGCGGTTGCTTTTGATGGAAAGCTCGTCGTTTAAAACTTCAAACTTGGTGCGGATTTCACGGATGGCACAATTGTATTTGGTCATCAGTTCCTGCCATTCGGAAAGGCTGGTAAACAAATCTTCCTCATGCATGAGGGCTGCAGCCTGACTGAGCGCTTTATCGACACTGTTTTGTCTTTTCATTTTTCTACCGGACTTATAAGTCCGTCTCCTGTAATTTATCGAGAGAAAAAATCCCTACTCAATACACCTATATTATACCATGCAGGTTGCAAAAGATTGTATCTTTTCTGTGAAGAAAATATTAACAATTCTTATCTTTTACAAGGTGTGATATAATAAAAAAACTGATGAAGTTTTTGATGGGAGAGAAGTGAAAATGGAAAAGGAAAAATGGACAAAAAAACTGAACCGCGTGTTTCAGAAAATCATGTCCTATTTGATGATCATATTAGGCGCTTTGCTTGCAAGTTTTTCGGTAGCTTGTATTCTGCTTCCGAATGATGCAATCGATTACGGTACGGCCGGTGTTGCAATTATTATCAGCAAACTGACAGGAATCAATCTGTCGCTCACCGTACTTGCGGTATTTCTGCCTTTCCTGGCAGCAGGCGTTCTCATCCTCGGACGAGGTTTTGCATTCAAGGCGGCAGTCGGAACTGCCGTATATACGGTCGGGCTTGAGTTTTTTGAAAAAATCCCTTTTACGTTAAATACGGAACACTTTCTTGCGGTTGCCTTCGGCGGCGCATTGCTTGGTGTCGGCCTTTCCCTGATCCTTCGAAACGGAGGATGTATCGACGGTTCTGAAATTTTTGCAAACATCTTTGTAAAACTGCTTTCCGACAAGACCGGCAAAAACTTCAGTATGACCAGTATTCTGATTGTTTTCAACGCGGGTGTATACATCGCAGTATTCCTGCTTTTAAATCGTAATTCGGCCCTTTTAAGCCTTTTGGTTTATGTAGTCGCAACAATTATCATCGATCACTTTACGGATCGTTTTGAGGCCATTAAACAGGTTACCATCATTACGAAGGAAGCGGACGAACTTGTCGCCGCCATCAAGAAGGATTTGCGCAAAACCTGTACGATTATGGATTCCTATGGAGCGATTGCGGGAGAAAACAAGACAATCATCTGCTACGTCAACTATTTCGAATTGACGAAGATGCGTGAGATTATTGCAAAACACAAGGGACTTTTCACCACCGTTACGACGATAGATGAGATTATAAAATAAGATTTATGCGTGAGGATAGTCCTTTTTGCTCTTGGCTTCGTACATTCTCTCGTCTGCAATCTTTAAGGACTTGAGGAAATCGAAGCCTGCATCAAAGGAAGAGTGATAAGCACCGCAACTCGTGGAAACGGTGTAGGGAAGATTGGCTTTCCGGTTGTATTCTTCCAGGTCGAGATCTATTTTTCTGATGATGTCTTCGGCATCACATTTACCCAGAATAACAGAGAACAATTCATCGCCGCCGAAACGGGCACAGAGAGCGTCCGACGGGCAGGCTTTTTTCAGTGCGTTTGCAACGGCGGTAATGGATTTGTCGCCGTGCGCATGACCAAAGTTGTCGTTGATGTATTTCAGACCATCCAAATCGGACATGATAATCGTGACGTCTTTGCCCTGGTTGTCGGAGATGCCGCGTAATTCATCATATACTTTTAAGAAACCGATACGGTTGTAAAGACCGGTTAACGCATCGTGCTTATACATGTTGTCCATCTTCTGAAGAAGGCATTTCTGGTACTGCAGATTGACGAAACCGCCGATTCCCATACTGATGGAATTGGTCACGATGGCAGCACGGGAATAATCCGTTACCACGTATTCGGGATAGTAGTAGCAGTTGAATCCAAAAGGACGATTCATGTAGTCCAATGCATGGAAGATCAAAGGATAGCCCCGATCCAGAAGTTCGATAATGCGGGCACGGAAATTGCCGGAGAGTACGTTTTCTTCGGTGTTTACCGTCGGATCATAGAAGAGCTCCTCGGTAAGGGGTAGCTTCTCAAAACGATGTTCTTCCGCATAATCGGCATCGTTGATGAGATGAAGGTCCGGAGTATTTCTCTCGGCAGCCTCATTCATGAAGATATTGCTGTCGGTACGGAAAACATTGCGGTCAACCACGGTAAGAGAGTGCTTGGTCTTGTGGTTATGGATATTGGAAGCCATCTCCCAGGCAGTCTTGCTGATTTCCATGTTGGATGCAATATTGTAAAGAATTCGGGTGTCATCCTGATGACGGTAGAAGTTGTTGTTGAAGTTGGTCATCAGATTGTGGACGTTCCAAAGATGTTCCGGACATCCGCAGGATTCGTTCGGGATCAACTGAGGAGTAATGTATTTATCGGAAACGGTTTCACCGTTTGCAATCTTTATAGCACATTCTGCGGCAGCTTCCGCCAAAAGAATGGTATCGCAGCTGCAGGATGCGATCTTGGGTGTAGTAAAGAAGACTTCTTCAATACCATCAAAACCGGAGACCATAACCTGTCCGGGCACGTCGATTCCGGCCAGCTGAAGCATGTCGTTTACATTGATTGCCATGATGTCATTGGCACAGATGATGGCATCGGGAAGGGTGTCACGCTTTATGATTTCCTCCATAGCCGTTCTGGTGGGATCGGCCCAGAAATCACCGTAACTGAGCATGGTGTCATTAAAAGCGATATTGTTCTCGGCGAGAACTTTCTTGAAAATGTCGATGCGACGATCGGAAAAAACATTGTCGCGAAGACCTGCCATCATATGAGGGTGTTTTGCGTGATGATCTTCGATGATATGTCTGGTAATCTGCTCAAAACCTGCCTCGTAATCAAAGTTTACGCGGGTGGTTCCTTCATATTCTCCGTCGACCACAACAACGGGTACGCCGGCTTTTTTGGCTTTGGAGATGATACGGTTGGAGACGGAGTGGCTCTTGATTTTCTCATCCATGATCAGAATACAGTCTGTCTCTGCGTAAGGGATGATATCAAAAACGTAGGTTTCTGCCGGGTTTATATCCTCTTCCCAGTAGATGTCGGAATTAATGGTAAAGATCATGAGGGCGCAGTTTTCCTTCTGAAGCATTTCACCCATGGTTTTGATGAAACCGAAAACCTGCGAATCATATACTCTTGATGTGCATAATGAAATGAGTTTTTTACCGTTAACCATTGTAATTTCTGCGTAATCTCTGTTTGTATCAATAGAGGTTTCAGTTACTTGTTTCAAAAAAGAGAGTTTCCGAAAAAACTCTCTTTTAAATATTTGTTGTTAGAAAGAACCGGGTGCTAACCCTGTGATTACTCCTGTTCGCCGCCACCCTGTTCGCCGCCGCCTTCATTTCCGCCACCACTGGGTTCGCTGGAGGGTTCACTGGAAGGCTCACTGCTCGGTTCACTGGAAGGTTCGCTACTGGGCTCACTGGACGGTTCGCTGGAAGGTTCGCTAGAAGGTTCGCTGGAAGGCTCGCTGGAAGGCTCACTGGAAGGCTCGGATGTCGGCTGCTTGTTTCCGCCGCTGGGCTGGTTCTGCTTCGGCTGCTGAGAGGGCTGCTGCTGTGCAGGCTGCTGTTCGGTCGTCTGCTCAGTTGTCTTTTCGGTAGTCTTCTCCGTTGTGGTTTCCTTCTTGGGATTTGTCTTAGGAGTATTCTTAGGCTTTTGATCCTTTTCTTCCTTCTTAGGCTCCTCGGAAACCTCTTCCTTCTGTTCCTCGGAAACGGTCTCCTCTACGGTAGCTCCGTCCGGATTGTTATCTTTTTCGATTGTTGTATCGGTAGTTTCTTCGATATTCTGTTTCTGCTTCTGATCGTTATGAACGCTCAATACCTTCTTGTTCTTCTGAACGATAACGATCCAAACAACGATTCCGATTACCAGTGCTGCAACAACGCCGGTAGCAACTCTTCTTAAAATTCTTCTCTGTCTACGATTCAGTTTCATGCTATTCTCTTTCTTTCAACTAACAAAATCTACGTGTTTCAGATGTTTTCATTCCCCTAAAAACACCACATATATTATATGCTTATTTTAATATGATATCAAGATATCAAAAAAGGAAACCTTACAATTGTTTTTGTGGAATTTCCATCACGTTTGTGTTACAATATCCAGTTAGGGGCGTGAAACCGCCGTAAATTGTATCATTTTTGGAAAAACACGGAGAAGTGATTTATGTTAGAATTACGCAATGTTTCCTATCAGGTAAGCGACGACGATGCCGGAGAACAGAAGGAAATCATTAAAAATATCAGTTTAACCATCGAAGACGGTTTTGTGGCAATTACAGGACCGAACGGTGGCGGTAAATCCACGCTTGCAAAACTGATTGCAGGTATTTATACACCGACCGAAGGCCAGATTCTCTTCAACGGAGATGACATCACGAATATGTCCATTACCGAGCGTTCCAAAAAGGGAATCACATTCGCATTCCAGCAGCCGGTTCGCTTTAAGGGACTTACGGTAAAAGACTTGATCAAGATTGCCGCAGGAAAGAACATCAACATCAACGAAGCCTGCGGATATCTTTCCGAAGTAGGTCTTTGCGCCAAAGAATACATTGACAGAGAAGTGAACGCTTCCCTTTCCGGCGGTGAATTAAAGCGTATCGAGATTGCGATGGCAATCGCGAGAAAGACACCGCTGACGCTTTTTGATGAGCCGGAGGCAGGGATTGATCTGTGGAGCTTCCAGAACCTGATTCACGTTTTTGAAAACATCCACGAACATGCGGGCGGATCCATCATCATCATTTCTCACCAGGAGAGAATCTTAAATATCGCGGATAAGATTGTGGTGATTGCCGGTGGTGAAATAAAGCATTACGGACCGAAGGATGAAGTGCTTCCCGAGCTTTTAAAGGGAGCGGTTCCCGCACCGGGTGCAGTGAGTGACGATACCACGCTCGGATGCCCGACTCTGCTTGACAAGCTGAAATAGCAGACGGACGGCTTGGCTTTTTTGAGAGAATACCATCTGTAGTTGAGGATCGATTATGGCAGCAGAATTAACAGCAATTCAGAAAACATTATTGGAAAATATCGCCGACTTACATGAAATTCCGAGCGGTGCGTACAACATCCGTTCCGACGGCGGAATGCTCGGCAGAAATACGACGGCAAATATCGACATTGTGACCAAGACGGATAAGCCCGGCATTGATATCATCATCAAGCCCGGCACGAAGAACCAGAGCGTTCACATTCCGGTACTGATCACGCAGACCGGTCTGAAGGAAATGGTCTATAACGAATTCTTCATCGGCGAGGACTGCGATGTGGTCATCGTTGCAGGCTGCGGCATTCACAATGCGGGTGACGAGGGCAGTGAGCACAGCGGTATTCATACCTTCCATGTCGGAAAGAATTCCAAAGTAAAATATGTGGAGAAGCACTACGGAACCGGCGAAGGAACCGGAGAGCGTGTTATGAATCCCTCCACCGAAATCTATATGGAGGAAGGTTCCCATCTGGAGATGGAAACTATTCAGATCGAGGGCATCAACTCCACCGATCGCAGAACCTACGCGAAAGTGGAAGAAAATGCGAGCATCGTCATCAAGGAAAAGATTATGACGCATGACAACCAGGTTGCCGTTACGGATTTCAAGGCCGAACTGGTCGGAGAGAATTCCAGCGCGGACATTGTTTCCAGATCTGTTGCAAAGAATCATTCCAAGCAGACATTTAAGTCCAACATCATCGGCACCAGCGCCTGCAAGGGCCACAGCGAGTGCGATGCAATCATTATGGATCAGGCAATCGTGGAAGCAATTCCGGAGCTGACCGCCGCAAACATCGATGCAAGTCTGATTCACGAGGCTGCCATCGGAAAAATCGCCGGTGAGCAGTTGATTAAGTTAATGACGCTCGGTCTTACCGAAGAAGAGGCGGAAGAGCAGATCATCAACGGATTTTTGAAATAGTTCATGACGGAAACGTTAGATTTAGAAAGATTTATGTTTTGAAAGGAAGTGTTATAAATGACCAAGATTGATATTGTGTCAGGATTTTTGGGAGCCGGAAAGACAACTTTTATCCAAAAAATGTTAAAGGAAGCTTTTGCGGGAGAGCAGGTTGTACTGATCGAGAATGAATTCGGTGAGATCGGTATCGACGGCGGATTTTTAAAGGAAGCCGGAATCGAAATCAAAGAGATGAACTCCGGATGTATCTGCTGTTCCCTGGTAGGCGATTTCGGAACCTCTTTAAAAGAAGTGATTGCAACTTACAAGCCCGAAAGAATCTTAATCGAACCCTCCGGTGTCGGAAAACTCTCCGATGTTATCAAGGCGGTTGCGGATATCGAACTTGAAAACGAAGAGATGAAGGACGTGAAGTTAAATACAGCAGTAGCCGTTGTGGATGTCTGCAAGGCAAAAATGTATTTAAAGAACTTCGGCGAATTCTTTGTAAACCAGGTAGAGAGCGCCGGAACCATTATTTTAAGCCGTACCCAGAACGTATCGGAAGAGAAGGTAACAGAGGTTGTAAACCTTTTAAGAGAGCATAATGCAAAGGCTACCATCATCACCACTCCGTGGGATCAGATTGACGGTGCTTTGATTTTGAAGAATATGGAAGCCGGAAAGTCCCTCGAAGAGGAACTGATGAAAGAAGTGAAGGCTCATCGCGAGGAGGACAGACTCCACGAGCATGAGCATCATCATCACCATCACCATGATCACGACGATGATCATGTTGAGGATGAACATGAGCATCATCACCATCACGACGGCGAAGAATGCGACGATCCCGAGTGCGAATGCCATCATCATCATGACCATGAGGGACATCATCATGCGGATGAGGTATTTGACAGCATCGGTTTTGAAACACCGAAGTCCTTTACCAAAGAGCAGATTGAGGGCATTCTTGACGAACTTTCCAAGGAAGAGGAGTACGGATTTGTCCTTCGTTCCAAGGGTATGGTTCCCGACAAGGAAGGCGGATTCATCTACTTTGACTATGTTCCCGATGAGAAGAACGTGCGCGCAGGTTCTCCCGATGTAACCGGCAAGATCGTCGTAATCGGCGCAAAAATCAAAGAGGACAAATTGAAAGAACTTTTCGGATTATAATTTAGCGAAAGACAGGGATATGGTATGAAACCCGTATTTATCATCAACGGTTTTCTCGAAAGCGGAAAAACCGAATTCATCAAATTCACAATTCAGCAGGAATACTTTAAGACCAACGGTAAGACCCTGATTCTTCTCTGCGAAGAGGGAGAAAACGAGTACGAGCAGGAACTTCTCAATCGTACGAACACTGTCGTTGAATTGATTGAAAAGAAAGAAGACTTCATCGGATCGACGTTGATCAATCTTGAGAAAAAACACAGACCCGAGCGTATCATCATTGAATACAACGGAATGTGGCCGATGGACAGCTTAAAGCTTCCCTGGCACTGGAAAGTCAACCAGCAGATTACAATCATCAATGCGGCGACCTGGCCGATGTATTACACCAATATGCGTTCCATGATCGGTGACATGGTAAGAAAGTCCGAGCTGATCGTATTCAACCGTTGCGACGGCATCAAGGAACTTGCTTCCTACAAGCGTAACATGAGAGCGTTGAACCGCGATGCGGAAATCATTTTTGAAGACAGCAAGGGTGAAGTAACCGCTACGATGGAAGAGGAGCTTCCTTTTGATGTTTCGAAAGAACAGATTGAATTAACCGAGGCAACCTACGGCATTTGGTTTTTTGATATGCTTGATACCCCGGACCGCTACGAAGACAAGATTGTGAAATTCCTTGCCCATGTGGCAAAGCCGAACGGATTCCACGAAGGCTGCTTTGTTCCCGGACGTCATGCAATGACCTGTTGTGCGGAAGATATCGCCTTCCTTGGTTTCGTTGCCAAGTATGACAAGGCATCCGAGATCGAAGACGGCAAGTGGTATACCGTTACCGCAAAAGTGAAACATGAATTCTGGGCCGACTACAAAGGCGAAGGCCCCGTGCTTTATGTTTCCGATATTACTCCTGCGGCTGCTCCGAAGGAGGAAATTATTAATTTGGTATGACAATGAAAAATCATCGTTTTATGCGATGATTTTTTTATGGTAATGAATCTAGAAATATAATATAATCAAGAAAATGTGTGAAAGGAGTACCAATTTATGCGACATTTGATGAGCCCGCTGGATTTCACGGTGGAAGAGCTGGATGCGTTATTCGATCTGGCAAACGACATCGAGGCAAATCCGAAAAAGTACGCTCACGCCTGCGACGGACTGAAACTGGCGACCTGCTTTTATGAACCCAGCACCCGCACCAGACTTTCTTTTGAGGCGGCGATGTTAAACCTCGGAGGAAAGGTTTTGGGATTTTCCGATGCGAATTCCTCTTCTGCAGCAAAAGGAGAGAGCGTATCCGATACCATTCGCGTAATATCCTGCTATGCCGATATCTGCGCAATGCGTCATCCGAAGGAAGGTGCGCCGATGGTTGCGGCAAGCAAATCGACCATCCCGGTCATTAATGCCGGAGACGGCGGACATCAGCACCCGACACAGACTTTGACGGACTTACTTACCATCCGCTCCATGAAGGGAAGACTCGGAAACTTCACCATCGGTCTTTGCGGAGATTTGAAGTTCGGTCGTACGGTACACTCCTTGATCAACGCACTGATGCGCTATGAAGGAATCCACTTCGTCTTCATTTCACCCGAAGAATTAAAGATTCCCGACTATATTACCGAGCGCTTAAAAGAAGCAAATATCACGTATGAAGAAGTAATCAGCCTGGAATCGGTTATGCCGAAACTGGATTTGTTATATATGACGAGAGTTCAGAGAGAGCGTTTCTTCAACGAAGAAGATTACGTCCGCCTGAAAGATTTCTATATTCTGACTGTCGAAAAAATGGAAAAAGCAAAAGAAGACATGCTGGTACTCCATCCCCTTCCGAGAGTAAACGAAATCTCCGTGGAAGTGGACGATGATCCGAGAGCAGCCTACTTCAAACAGGCTCAGTACGGAGTCTATGTCAGAATGGCTTTGATCCTGACACTGCTTGGAATTACGGTAGAATGAGAGAGCAAAGGAGAATGGGCATGTTAAACGTAGGAAAAATCGAAGAAGGTTTTGTGCTTGACCATATTGAAGCCGGAAAAAGCCTGACATTGTATTATAATTTAGGTCTGGACAAGAAAGACTGTACCGTTGCCATGATCATGAACGCCAAGAGCGGAAAAATGGGCAAAAAGGACATCCTCAAGGTGGAATGCGACATCAACGACCTGAACATGGACATCCTTGCGGTAGTCGATCACAATATCACCGTAAATGTTGTAAAAGACGGAGAAATCGTGGAGAAGAAGGAACTTGTGCTCCCGAAGGAGATTAAGGGCGTCTTCAAATGCAAGAATCCCCGCTGTATCACCTCGATTGAGCAGGGATTACCCCACATCTTCGTACTCGCAGACGAAAAAAAAGAAGTATACCGTTGCAAATACTGCGAGGAGAAGTATTCTCAAAGAGTGAAAAGTGTGGTACAATAATCCTCGTGTAGTTTCTATGAAACTACGCGAGGACCAAAGGAGGACCCCTTATGGCAGATATTTTAGAAGAAAGAGACAATGAATTAGCTGCTGCGGAGAAAGAAGCCGAGAAAGCCAGAGAGCACGACAGAGATCTCAGCCCCGCAGACAAAGTAATAGAAGAACTGATGGAGCCGGTGGACGGTGTCATCGTGGAAAAAAAGCGATGGGTGTTTTTTGCACTTCCGTTTACGTTCACCAAATACACTATCCGCAAAGACGTGCTTACCGTAAATACCGGTTTTCTTGCAAAGCAGGAAAATGACTGCTATATGTACAAGATTCAGGACGTAAAGCTGACACGTTCCCTGTTCCAGAGAATGTCGGGACTCGGTACCGTAGTCTGCTATACCGGTGACACGACGAGTCCGGAACTTCGCATCAAGAACATCAAGCACTCCAAGGAGGCTAAGGACTACATTCTGAAGAACTCCGAAGTTGCGAGATTAAAGAGAAGAACATTGACGACTCTGAATATCGGTGCAAACGATATCTCAGAAATGGGATTTAACTAAAAAGAATTCGCGAAGGGCACTCGGACAGAGTGCCCTTTTAAACTTTTTGATTTAAGAAAGGCATTTCATTGAAATACGAAGAAGCTCTGGAGTATTTAAGTGAAAACGTAAACCCTCTCGGCAGCGTACTGGGACTGGAGGGAATCAGAGAACTTTTAAACCGTATCGGAAATCCGCAAAACGATTTAAGAGTGATTCATGTGGCAGGCACCAACGGCAAAGGAAGCGTGTCTTCTTTTGTTGCATCCATGTTGCGTGAAAATGGTTACCGTGTCGGACGATATCTCTCTCCGGCGGTCCTGGATTATCGCGAAAAGATTCAGGTAAACGGCTCTTACATTCCCAAAACCAAAGTGGCAGAGTACCTTTCCATGCTTTTTAAGGTATGTAAGGAGATGGTCGGAGACGGACTGGCGCATCCCACATCTTTCGAAGTGGAAACCGCCATGGCCTTTCTTTACTTAAAAGAGAAAAAGTGCGATTTTTGCATCATCGAAGTCGGTATGGGCGGAGCGGAAGATGCTACGAATGTGTTTGATTTTCCGCATACCTGCGTAATTACATCCATAAGCGAAGATCATTTGGGAATGATCGGAAACTCCGTCGAAGAGATTGCAAAGACCAAAGCAGGCATCATAAAAGACGGCTGTAAGGTCGTTATCGCACCGCAGGGGGATTCCGTTAAGGAAGCAATCCAAAATACCTGTACGGGGCTTAAAAACGTTGATTTTCATTATGTCAGTCCCGAAGATATTTCCGTCAAGTATCCGAAGGCTTCGGACGGAAGCGGAAAGTTTACGTTAAAGCGCGTTAAGATCAGCTATAAAACCTACAAAAATACGGAAATTGCGCTTGTCGGAGACTGCCAGATTGAGAATGCCGCCGTGGCGCTTGAAGTCATCGATTCCTTAAGGGGGGAAGTGCCCTTAAAGGACGAAAAAATCAAGGCGGGACTTGCCAAAACGGAGTGGCCCTGCAGGTTCGAACTATTGGGCAGCAAACCGGCCGTAATTGCGGACGGAGCACACAATCCCGATGCGGTTTTGAAGCTTATGAAAACAGCCGACTATTATTTTACAAATCGGCCGATTATCTATATAATGGGAGTATTGAAGGACAAGGATGTAAAGGAAATGATAAGGTTAAGCGCCGCGAAGGCAAATGTTATCATTACCGTGACTCCGCCCGATAATAAACGCGGCATGAAGGCCTTTGAACTGGCCGGAATGATTCGCGAGATTAACGAAAATGTTTCAACTGCGGATTCGGTGGAAGAAGCGCTGGAAGTAGCGTCTTTGTTTGCCGGAGAGAACGGCGTAATCTTAGCGTTCGGTTCCCTTTCCTATCTGGGAAGATTAAGAAGGGCGTATGAAACATATTCGAAGAAGAAATGAGGAAACCGAAAATGGTGGATGAAGCAAAAGTAAGGGAAGCAGTGAAAATGCTGTTGGAAGGAATCGGCGAGGATCCGGAAAGAAACGGACTTGTGGAAACTCCTGACCGCATTGCCAGAATGTATACGGAGATAATGGCAGGCTATGACGTGGACCCGGCCGTACATCTGACCAAAACCTTCCCGACCGAGAATAACGAAATGGTACTGGAAAAAGACATTGTTTTTTACTCCATGTGTGAGCACCATATGATGCCTTTTTACGGAAAGGCACATGTGGCATATATTCCGAACGGAAAGGTGGTAGGCCTTTCCAAACTTGCCAGAACCGTTGAAGTTTATGCAAGAAGACTGCAGATTCAGGAAAGAATGACGGTACAAATTGCCGATGCGATTATGAAAGAACTTCAGCCCAAGGGTGTGATGATTCTGGTGGAAGCGGAGCATCTTTGCATGACCATGCGCGGTGTAAAGAAACCCGGAAGTAAAACGACAACCGTAGTTACAAAGGGTGCATTCGAAGGAAACAAAGACTTACAGGATTTGTTCTTCCAGTTGTTAAACCGTCCGGGAAGTGCAGACGACGGCTCTTTTGAAGCTTAGGAAGAAGAGGACAGAACTACGAAAATAGGGAACCTTGAATTTGATTTAAATCATAAAACATACATCATGGGAATCTTAAACGTGACTCCCGATTCTTTTTCCGACGGTGGGAAATTCAACACGTTGGATGCGGCACTCCGGCATACGGAGCAGATGATTGCCGACGGGGCTTCCATCATCGATGTCGGCGGAGAATCCACCAAGCCCGGCTATACACCGGTTCCGGCGGATGTGCAGATTGAAAGAGTGGTTCCGGTTATCGAAAAGATTAAGGCGAACTTTGACATTCCGGTTTCCGTGGATACCACCGATGCAGTGGTCGCAAAGGCGTCCATCGATGCAGGCTGCGATTTGATCAACGATATCTGGGGACTGAAAAAAGACGGAAACCTGGCCAAAGTCGTTGCCGATTCCGGATTGCCGGTGGTTTTGATGCATAACCGCGAGAACACGGAATATAAGCTTTTTTTCAATGAGCTGATCTCGGACTTAAAAGAGTCTGTACGGATTGCCGAGGCAGCAGGAATCGGACTTGATAAGATTATTTTGGATCCCGGCATCGGATTTGCCAAAGATGTGGATCAAAATCTGGAAGCAATCAATAAACTGGAAAAGATTCGTGAACTCGGCTATCCGGTTTTGCTTGGAACATCCAGAAAATCCGTGATCGGAAAAACGCTGGATCTTCCGGTGGATGAAAGACTGGAAGGCACACTTGCCACAACCGTAATTGGGGTGATGAAGGGTTGCGGCATCATAAGAGTGCACGATGTCAAAGAGAACATTCGCGCCGTAAAAATGGCGGAAGCAATTTTAAATGCGAACGGACATTATTAGAGCAAAATCATAAATGAAATAGGGGTATTTCATAAAACAATACAGGGGGGTGAAGACATGAAGGACGAAATCATTATTTCCGGTCTGAAGGTTTTTGCGTGGCACGGAGTGTACGAGGAAGAGCAGGAGAAGGGGCAGAACTTTATCATCAATGCCAGACTCGCTCTGGACACTTCCCAGGCAGGCGCAACGGATTCCCTGGAGGATTCCGTGGACTACGCAAAGGTCTGTCTTTTTATCAACGATTTTATGCGAATCAACCGCTTCAATCTGATCGAGGCGGTGGCCAATCAGATGGCCCGCAAAATCATGGTTCGTTTTCCCATGACACAGAGTGTGGAATTAGAGATTATGAAGCCGGAGGCACCTATCCCGGTTCCTTTTGAGACGGTTTCCGTAAAGATTGAAAGAAGCTGGCACAGAACCTATATTGCGACCGGTTCCAATATGGGCGACAGCGAGGATATCATCAGCAATGCCATCGCTAATCTGGATGCCGACGAAAACTGCAGAGTATTCAAAACATCCAAAGTGTACCGTTCCAAACCCTATGGCGGCGTGGAGCAGGATGATTATTACAATTCCGTAATCTGCCTCGATACCCTCTACAGCCCGATCGAACTGTTGACGAGACTGCAGGAAGAGGAAAAAGAAGCAGGCAGGGAAAGACTTGTAAAATGGGGCCCGAGAACGCTCGACCTCGATATCATTTACTATGACGATCTCATCGTGGAAAGAGACCATTTGCGAATTCCTCACGTGGATATGTCCAACCGTGACTTCGTACTCCTTCCGCTGAGCGAAATCGCGCCGTATAAGCGCCATCCGATCCTCGGACTGAATACACTGGAACTTCTTGCAAGACTGAAAACAAGCTTTGTCTATACCATGAAGGAAGAAGAATAGATGAAAAAGAAACCGAAACTGTTTGCGGCAATTGATGTCGGATCCTATGAACTTTCCATGAAGATTTATGAGATTGCCGGCGGAAAAGAATGGAAGCAAATCGACTACATTCGTCATCGTATCGACCTCGGTACCGAGTCATATTCGCGTGGTATTCTTTCCTATGAGCGAATGGAGGAACTCTGCCACATCTTAAGGGAATTCAAGGGTATCATGGATTCCTACCGCGTGGACGACTACAAGGCCTACGGTACATCCGCGGTCAGAGAACTGAAGAATACCATGATTGTGCTCGATCAGATCAGAACGCAGACCGGTCTGGATATTGAGGTTTTAAGCAACTCCGAGCAGCGCTATCTGGATTATAAATCCGTGGCATCCGCAGGATACGGCTTTGAAGAAATCATTGAAAAAGGAACCGTAATCCTGGATATCGGCGGCGGCAGTATCCAGTTATCCTTGTTTGATAAAGATACGCTGATCACCACGCAAAACATCCGTCTGGGTGTGTTCCGTTTGAAAGATCAGTTGAATGAAATCGGCGCAAAACCTTCCCACACGGTATCTTTGCTGGAAGAGATGATCAACGATCAGCTTTCCGTTTTTAAGAAACTGCATGTAAAAGACCGCGAGATTCACAACATCATTGTCGTGGACGATTATGTTTCGACCACGCTTTGCAAATACCGTGAAAAAGATTCCAATCCGGCCGGTTATCTGTCAAGGAACACATTCGAAAAACTGATGGAAGAGAAGTTTATGAAGGAGATGACGGGTTCCGTGATCATTTCCTCCCAGTTGATCAAATGTACGATGGAAACCCTCGGTGCAGGCTATCTCTGGGCGCCCGGCGTAACACTCTGCGACGGTATTGCATATGACTATGCGGTGAACAACAAACTAATCAGCGCAAAACATGATTTTGAGCAGGACATCGCAGCCTGCGCCAAGAATATCAGCAATCGTTATCAGGGCAGCAGAAAGCGCGGAGAGGCTCTTGAAAAACTGGCAATCAGCATTTTTGATGCCACGAAAAAACTGCACGGCCTCGGAAAACGCGAAAGACTGTTTCTTCGTATCGCCGCAATTTTACAGGACTGCGGACGTTATGTTTCGCTTACACAGGTAGGTGAATGTTCCTACCACATCGTGATGAATACCGAGATTATCGGACTTTCTCATGCGGAGAGAGGAATGGTTGCCAATATCGTGAAGTTCAATCATGAAGAATTCACATATTACAACGAACTGGCAAATTCCACGGCGATTGACAGAGACGAATACTTAATCATTGCCAAACTAACGGCAATCTTAAGACTTGCCTGCGCACTGGATTCCTCGCACAAGCAGAAGTTTACAAACGTAAAGGTATCGCTCGAAGACAACAACCTGATTCTTCGTGTGGATACGGACAAAAACATCGAACTGGAAAAAGGACTTTTTGATTCCAAGGTTAAGTTCTTTGAAGAAGTATACAATGTTCAGCCTGTACTGAAACAGAAAAGAAGAATCTGATCCGTCAGCATTTGAAAGGAAATCAAATGGCAGCAAATAAAACGACAAAAGTAGGATTAAACTTAAGAAATCCGGACTATTACTTAAACAGGGAACTGTCCTGGTTAAGTTTTGATGAGCGAATTTTGGGGGAAGCAAAAGACAAGACGATTCCTCTTTTTGAACGCCTGAAATTCTTAAGCATTGTATCCTCGAACCTGGATGAATTCTATATGGTGCGTGTTGCATCCTTAAAGGATATGGTGGATGCCGGATATACGAAGAAAGACATCGCCGGTATGACTCCCAAGCAGCAGCTTGCCGCAATCAGCGTAAGAACGCATGAACTCGTGGCGAGCCAGTACAGTACGTATAACCGCACTTTAATTCCTGCTCTTACGGAGGTGGGACTTACTGTTGTGCGTTCTCATGAAGAACTCACGGAAAAGGAAGGTGCTTTCGTTGACGAGTATTTTGAAGAGAACATCTATCCTGTTTTAACGCCGATGGCAGTGGATTCGTCCAGACCTTTCCCTTTGATTCGAAATAAGTCACTGAATATCGGTGCCTTGGTAAAGAGAAAAGGCGATAAGAAAACCGAGACGGAGTTTGCAACCGTGCAGGTTCCGGGTGTTTTGAACAGAGTGGTTCCGATTCCCTGCGAAAGCGGAAAGAAAATCATTTTCTTAGAGGAAGTCATTGAGCGAAACATCAGTAAGTTGTTCTTAAACTACGACATTATCTGTGCATCTCCTTTCAGAATCATGCGTAATGCCGACCTTTCGATTGACGAAGACGAGGCGGAAGATCTGTTAAAGGAAATTGAAAAACAGGTAAAACGCCGTCAGTGGGGCAAGGCCATCCGTCTGGAAGTACAGGACAGCATTCCGAAGAAACTGTTAAAGATCCTGACGGAAGAGTTGCAGATTGAAGACGAGGATATTTTCAAAATCGACGGTACCGTGGATCTCACGGTATTTATGAAAGTCTACGGCCTGGAAGGTTTTGAAGAACATAAGAACGGAAAATTCAATCCGATTCCGGTTTCGGACATCAACCCCGAGGAAGATATTTTTGCATCCATTCGCAAAAAAGATATCTTAATGCACCATCCGTACGAAAGTTTCGAACCGGTTGTCAATTTCATCAAGGAAGCTGCCAAGGACGAGGATGTTCTGGCGATTAAACAGACTTTGTACCGTGTCAGCGGTAATTCACCGATCATTGCCGCGCTTGCGGAAGCTGCGGAAAACGGAAAACAGGTTTCCGTACTTGTGGAATTGAAGGCACGTTTTGACGAAGAGAACAATATCGTATGGGCAAGAAAACTGGAGAAAGCAGGCTGTCACGTAATCTATGGTCTGGTTGGATTAAAGACCCACAGTAAGATTACACTTGTAGTACGAAGAGAAGAGGACGGCATTCGCAGATATGTCCATCTTGCGACCGGAAACTATAACGATGCGACCGCAAAACTGTATACGGACCTCGGTCTGTTTACCTGTAACGAAGCCATAGGAGAAGATGCTACGGCAGTCTTTAACATGCTCTCCGGTTATTCCGAACCGGAAGGCTGGAACAAGCTTTCCCTGGCTCCGCTTTGGATGAAGGATAAATTCCTTGCATTGATCAAAAGGGAGACGGAGTACGCCGTAAACGGAGAAGAAGGACGCATCATTGCAAAAATGAATTCCCTCTGTGATCAGGATATCATTATGGCCTTATACGAAGCTTCCAATGCAGGCGTAAAGATCGATTTGATCGTGCGCGGAATCTGCTGTCTTAAGGTTGGAATCCCGGGCCTGAGTGAAAATATCACGGTTCATTCTATCGTCGGAAACTTCCTGGAGCACAGCCGTATCTACTATTTCCGTAACGGCGGAAACGAAGAGTATTATTTAAGTTCCGCGGACTGGATGCCGAGAAACCTGGAGCGTCGTGTGGAGATTCTCTTCCCCGTGGAAGCACCGGATCTGACCGCAAGACTCTGGCACATTCTGGACTGTGAACTGAAGGATAATTTAAAGGCATACTTCCTGATGCCGGACGGAACATATTCGAAGATTGACCGCAGAGGAAAGGTAATATTCGGATCACAGGATGCTTTCTGCGAGGAAGCGAAAGAAAAGTTCAAAGCATCCGTAAAGGATGTCAAAAATACGAGAGTCTTTGTCCCCGAGACGAAGCCGTCGGAGGGATAAGAAGTGAAGTGGATTTTAGCAAGCGCATCGCCCAGAAGAAAGGAACTGTTAACCAGGATCGGACTTGATTTTGAAGTCATCGTAAGCGATGCGGACGAGAATATCGAAGAGGAACTTAAGCCGGACGAACTGGTAAAGGCATTGTCCGAAATCAAAGCGCGTGCGGTTTGGGAAGAATGTAAGAAAAATCGCGACATGAGCGATGTCGCCGTAATCGGTTCGGATACGATTGTATTTCATAACGGAACCGTCCTCGGAAAACCGAAGGATGAAGAGGATGCGTTTCGTATGCTCCGCTCCTTAAGCGGCGAGACACACAGTGTGTTTACGGGCGTTACCTTGATTCTTCCGAAGGAAGAAATCGTTCAGTTTGCATCGGAGACAAAGGTGACTTTTGCCGAACTTTCCGATGCGGAGATTTTAAGATATATCGCGACAAAAGACCCGATGGACAAGGCAGGCTCCTACGGAATCCAGAGCCTCGGCGGTGCTTTTGTAAAGCGGATTGAAGGAGAATATGCTACCGTGGTAGGCTTTCCGATCGGAGAGTTTTGCGAAATTCTTCGAAAGAAAGGCCTTTTTGGTGTTTGATATGGCAAGAAAGATTTTAATTACAAACGATGACGGAATTTTTGCAGACGGTTTGATCCGGCTCGCCGAAGTTGCGAAAGATTTCGGGGAAGTCTGGGTGGTTGCACCGGAGTCGCAGAGAAGCGGTGCTTCGCATTCCGTGACACTGCATGAGAGTTTCAAAGCCTGGAAGGTGGATTTCCCGATTGAAGGAGTGCAGGCATATGCCTGTGATGCCATGCCTTCCGACTGCGTCAGAATCGGTGTTCTCAATATTGTTCCCGGAAAGCCGGATGTGATTCTTTCCGGAATCAACAACGGATTTAACGTGGCAACGGACATTCAGTATTCCGCTACGGCCGGAGCAGCATTTGAGGCTGTTTTTCAGAAAATCCCCGCCATTGCTTTTTCGGAAGGATATTCCGACTGTCATGAAGTGACGGACCGTTTTTTAAAAGAAATCATGGAAGAATATATCGACAAACCGCTGAGCGTCGGCAAAATCTGGAATGTCAATTTCCCGGGCTGTAAGCTCTCCGAATGCAAGGGAATCCTTGCCGACAGAACCGTTTCGGACGATGAATTTTATAAAGACAGTTATACCGAAACGCCTGGGCCCGACGGGAAAACCATTTACATGGTGGACGGACAAAGAAATTGGGAAGCGACCGAAGGAACCGACTTAAAAGCGGTTTTGGATAATTATGTTTCAATCGGTCAGGCGACCAATATTATGTAGTTTAGGAGTAAACATATGAAATTCATTTCATGGAATGTCAACGGAATCAGAGCCTGCTTAACCAAGGGTTTTATGGATTTTTTCAATGAGGCGGATGCGGACATCTTCTGTCTGCAGGAGACCAAATTGCAGGAAGGACAGCACGACCTGGATCTGCCGGGCTATCATCAGTACTGGAACTACGCCGAGAAAAAAGGTTATTCCGGAACGGCTCTTTTTACGAAGAAGGAGCCAATCAGTGTTACCTATGGGATCGGTGTAGAAGAGCACGACCACGAAGGCAGAGTCATTACGGCCGAATTCGAGGATTATTATTTCATCACCGTTTACGTACCCAATTCCAAGCAAGAGTTGGAAAGACTGGATTACAGAGAAGTCTGGGAAGCGGATTTCTTAAAATACATCAAAAAACTCGAAAAGAAAAAACCGGTCATCTACTGCGGCGACTTAAATGTTGCACATGAAGAGATCGACTTAAAAAACCCGAAGACCAATCACAACAATGCAGGATTTACGGACCGCGAGAGAGCATGTTTTTCGACGGTTTTGGAGAACGGATTCATCGACACCTTCCGTTACTTCTATCCGGATCTTAAGGATGCCTATTCCTGGTGGTCCTATCGCTTCCATGCGCGCGAAAAAAATGCAGGATGGAGAATTGACTACTTTGTGGTTTCAAAAGCCTTAAAAGAGCGTCTAAAGGGCGCAAAAATACATGCGGAAATTATGGGCAGTGATCACTGTCCGGTGGAACTGGAGATGGAATAGTACAGTGAAAGGGGATTTCTATGGACAATAACAGTTTTGGCGGCGGTTTCGAAAAAGACGGTAACGGTTACGGTGGCTATAACGACTACGGAAACAGCCAGGACGGAAATTACAGAAGCGGTTATGACCGAGAATTCGGAAACGGCAACGTCGGAAATTATGGAAATGACTATGGCGGAAACTACGGAAACAGCCAAGGCGGAAATTATGGAAATAACTACGGCGGAGGGTACGGTAACGACTTCGGCGACAGCTACAAAGAATCCTTCTATTCATCTGTATACGGTTCGAGCACGGATGATATCTATTACGGAGACAAACAGTTCCCGTCCAGACGCCTGTATAAGGATTCGGAGGATGAATTCAAAAGATGTCCCGGTAAGGAGATTGTCGGATTGATTATGGGAATTGTCTGCCTGATTGACGGAGTTATTCTCATGTTTGTCAGTATAGGCATTCGTTCCGTAATCAGCAGATACAAAACCATATATTCATCCTTCGGAGCATATTCCTATAAGCCTGACTATTCAGGTTACAAGTTTAGCCTTTTTCTCTATGGGGCATTTACCATTGCCTTGTTTATCGTGGTAGGAAATCTAAAGAGAAGGGTATATGACCAGGCGGACATCGTGACCAAGAAAATTGACACGGGCTTCACCCTTTCCATTATCGGAGCTGCTGTGGCGCTCATCGCGATGATAGTCGGTATTTCCGCATAATCCATATTACGGATTGGAAAACAACTTTGACCGGTCATTTTAGGAAACAGAAAGTATATGATAATAAAAGAAATCAAAAAAGCTCTGCTCAAAGAGCAGGATTTAAAGTATCGTGAACTGCAGCTAAGAACCATCCCCGGCCTGGCACCGGAGGCGATGGTTGGCGTGCGTACTCCGATTCTTCGAAATATGGCAAAGGAATATGCGGGGCGAGAAGAGATCAGAGTTTTTCTGGATGATCTTCCGCATGAGACTTTTGATGAAAATCAGCTTCATGCCTTCATTATTTCCGGGATGAAGGATTATGATGAGTGCATGGAGAGACTGAACATCTTTCTTCCATACGTGAATAATTGGGCGACCTGCGATCAGATGTCGCCGAAGATTTTTAAGAAGCATAAAAAAGAACTCTTAAAAGAGATTAAGGGATGGCTGAAATCAAAATATACCTACACCATTCGCTTCGGCATCGGGATGTTAATGGAGCATTTTCTGGATGAGGATTATGACATAAAATATCCGGAGATGGTGGCAAAAATCCGCAGCGAAGAGTACTACATCAATATGATGATTGCATGGTATTTTGCAACGGCTCTGGCAAAGCAATATGAGAGCATTCTTCCGTTTATCGAAGAGAAGAGGCTGGATGTATGGACACATAACAAGACGATTCAGAAGGCTGTGGAAAGCTATCGTATTACTCCGGAGCAGAAGGAGTATTTGAGAAGCCTGAAGATTAAGTAGAAGGGAGAGAAACAATGGTTAAGCATATTATTCTTTGGAAAGTAAACGAGGAAGTTGAAGACAAGGACGCGGTAAAAAAGAACATCAAAAAGGGTCTGGAAGGTTTAAAAGGCGTTATTCCGGGACTGATTGAAATTCAGGTAATTACCGAAGGTCTTGCAAGCTCCAATATGGATCTGATGCTGGATTCCTCTTTTGAAAGCGAAGCAGCATTAAACGGCTATACCATTCATCCCGCACACATGGATGTTGCGACCAACATTGTCCGTCCGTTTGTGTCGGTAAGAAGCTGTTTTGATTACGAAGTATAAAACCCGGAATCGGTATTGGACAAGTGATATGGAATGCATTTGAAAAAAGCGCAAAAAGCGCTTTTTTCTGTTGGACAAATGTTGGACAGGGTGATGTATTCTGTATGTAATCTACCGGAAGATGCGGGAAGAAACATCCCCTGCGGATGAATGGAAGGAAGCTGTAGAGCATCCTCTTCGATGAACCGAAAGAAATCGGAAAACAAAGCCCGCAGACGAAAAAAGGAGTACGTATATGGACAGCAACATTCTGATTGACGAGATTAACGATTCTTTGAATATCGGTGAAATTGAGAAACAGAAAGCCGAAGAAAACAATCGTGAGAACCGAGAGGAAATAAAGAGAAGGAATGTCAAATTTATCAAGGTCGAGCCGGATTTTGACGAGGATTTGACGTATTTTGCCGTGAATGATGACGGAAAAGTTTTTCCGGATCTTTCTGCCATTAAGAAAGAGTTAAAGAAGTCCGGGACCACGCTTTATGTGTTTGACGGTACCGGCCTTCCTTATGCGTATAAAAATACAAAAGGGAATATTACCAGATCCGATGAACCGATCAGTTCCGAAGACCAGCTTCCCGGCAGCAGTTTTACACCGATGAAATCTGCGCTCCCGGAAGACATTGTGGCACAGGGAAATGCGAATCGTTTCACGAAATATTCGGATCTTCGTTCGGATGCTACGAAACTGGTCTCAAGCGAAAAAGAGAGAACAAGAGATTATGAAATAGAGATTTCAAATCTTAACGCTGAAATTTCAAAACTTGAGAAACAGGCCCAGAAGATTGCTTCTCTTCCCAAGGAACCTTCGCTTGAGGGTGGAATCACAAAACCGACAGAACCCGTAAAACCCGTGGAGCCGAAAGCTCCGGTGGAACCCGTCGCACCGAAGATGCCGGAAAAACCGGATATTGAGGTGCCTAATAACGATCTTTTAAAGGACCTGCCGAAAAAACCGGTCGAACCCATAGAGCCGTTAAAACCCCGTGAACCGGCGGCTCCTTTCAAACCGGTGGAACCAAAGAAACCGGAGGTTATGGTGGATTTGGAGGCAACAAAGGATTTAACATATCTGCCGGAACCGGAACTTAAGGTACCGGTGGACCCGGGTCCTGCACCGAGCTACTCCAAATTCGTGCTGTTTTTGTCCAGGCTGTTTTTAGGGCGCGATTCGCAGGCGTATACCAGAAGACTTGAATATGATGCAAGAAAGAATGCATTTGATGCAGACACCCTTGCATTCCCGGAAAAAAAGAAAGAATACGATCAAAAGAAGAAAGAGTTTGACGAACGGGAACAGCTGCTTGCCGAAAGAAATGCTACGATTATATACAATCGTTCCATGGAAAAGTATAAAGCAGACATGAAGGTTTATCAGGAAGAATACAAGGTCTTCGAGGAGAATGAACTGAAGCCGTATCAGGAGAGCTTAGAAAAATACAACGAGGAATTCAATCAATACAAGGAGGAATATACCAAGTTTGAAGCGGCTTCCAAAGAATACGAGAATGCTCTGAAGAACTATGAAAAAGAAACTCTCTTCAATGATGCCGATCGAAAGGCGGTGGAGAAAGAATACAACGAATACGTTGATAAAATGAAAGAGTACGATGATGCTGCCTCGAAGTATGATGTGGATTATGAAAAGTATCAGGCCGACTCCGTAAAGTTTAAGACTGACTTAGAGCAGTACGAAAAGGATGCAAACGAGTACGAAAAGCAGTCGAAACAGTATGAGGAAGATTTAAAGACTTATGAGGCCGATTTGAAAAAATACAATGAGGCAGTAGAAAAATATCCCGGAGGAAAGGAAGCATACGAACAGCAAAGTAAGGAGTTCGAGGACAAGTTAAAAGAAGAGAAAATCTCTTTGGATGACTACCATAATATTTCAAAGAAGATTGAAAAAAAGAAAACGGACCTCGAAAATAAGAAGGAAGAACAGAAACGATTCAAAGAAAGCGTTGCGAAGGCGAAAAGCGAATATTCCAGATATGACGAAGCTGTTCACGAGGAGATCGACGGACTGAATTATAACAAGGAAGAGGTGGAAGAATACCGTAATCACCTGGAAGTAAAACTCGAAGGCGTGGCGGATTTGATCGAGAATAATAAGATTACCAGAAAGAATCTTTTTGCAACGACATGGCTTTTGAAAAACGAATGTGAAGGCAAAACCATAGACAGTCCCGAAGTCGGAGAAAAAGTGCTTCAGTATATTGCGTGCAAGCAGGCTGAGAGGAGTATTCTGGAAAAGACGAACAACTACAGGATTGCAAATCCGGAAGCGGAAGGAACCATGATCCGGAACCTTAACAACGGTCAGGCGGTGTTAAAATTAAAGAACGACCCGTTGATTTCAACTATTTTTGAAAATCAGATGGATCAGCCGCTTAATATGGATTTGGTTGAGAAGCTTTACTTTGAACCGAACGATCAGGTGAAGCAGGCCGTCAAAATTGTGGAAGCAAAACAGGATCTGAAAGCCATGATGGACGAGATGGAGGAGAAGTTCGGAAACAAGCCGATTGACGAAAGTAATTTTAGGGATTTTGTTCAGTGGAAGACTTGTGAGACTATATATAATAAACTGGATAAACATCCGAAACTTCTTTCGCAGGTAAAAATACTAAAAACAGACTATTATGCGAACAGCGATATCCTCTCGAAAGAGTCCAGACTTCATAAGCTTTATGCGGAAGCTGCGGACCGGTATAAAGAAACGTTCAATTCGGTAGTCAAGAACCAGAGAGCTAAGGAAGAAGCAGTCAAGGATTTGCCGGAAAGCACCAAGCGTCTGATGCGTCTTAAAACCAATTATACGTTAAAAGATCTGGATAAATCGGTGAACAACCTTATGAAGCATAATGCCAAAGTTGCCAAGAAAAACGCAGGACCGGATAAGAAAGTAAAACCTTCCGGCCCCGTAAAATAGTATTTAAGAAAGACTGTTTAAAAACGGTACCAGGCCGTCGTGATTATTATCCAGAAAGGTAATATAATCGGCGGCTTTTTTTGCGCCTTTGGAGCCGTTGACCAAAGCCACGCCGTGGGCGGCTTCGGAAAGCATGGAGATATCGTTGTCTTCATCTGCAAACGCATAGGAGTTCTCTTTGGGAATGCCTAGCAATTCGCACATGGAAAGAAGAGCGGCACCCTTTCCGGAGGACAAAGGAATGACTTCCAAAAACATATCGCCGCTGAAAACGCACTGAACCCTGTCCCCGTATTTTTCCAGAATCTCCGTCTGGATGGGAACGAGTTTGGATTTCTCCGTTAAATGCATGATGATGATTTTATAGGGATTCGGCTCCTCTATCAGAACATCGTCTACCACGCGGTAGCTGAGATTGACGTAGTTTCCGTAGTATTTTACTTCCTCGGTTTCTTTCTCCGTCAAAACTTCCGTATCGGTGTAAGTATGAAAATGTCTGCCGTAGGAGCGGATGATGTCACGGATGCCGGCAGCGGTTTCGTGGTCGAGGGTCTTTTTGAGCATGACTTCGCCGGTTGCCCAGTCGATGACACAACCTCCGTTGAAACAGCTTACCAAAGGCTTATATTCATCCAGTCCGAGTTTTACGATCAGTTTACTTGCACTGGAAAAAGGACGGCCTGTGGAAATGGTGATGCGATGTCCTTTTTCCCTTACTTTATCAAGTTCTGCCTTTGTTGCAGGGGTGATGACCTTTTGGTCGTTGATCAATGTGCCGTCCAGATCGAAGGTCAAAAGGGCGGGAGACTGATTCTTCGGCTCGTAATCACGCATGTATTCTTTCTTGATTCCGTCCAGGAATTCTTCCGGAATAAAGAGTTTTCCCATACCGGTTCCAAGCTGAATGTGCGGCTTGTTGCTTCCGTGGAAATCGGAGCCGCCGGTCATCAGCAAATCATACTTCTTTGCCAGTGCACGAATCTGTCTTTCATCAGCACCCTGATAGGTGCTGTATACCGTTTCAATGCCGGCAAGTCCGGCTTCTTTTAAAGAAGCAACCAGACGGTCAAGTTTATCATCGGAGAAACCATAGATAATAGGATGCGCCAAAACAGGCACACCGCCGACTTTGCGGATTATCCGCACGGCATCTTCGGGCAATACTTTTTCACGATGTACGTAGGTAGGGCAGCGGTCGCCGAGATAACGACTGAAGGCTTCCTGCATGGAAGAGACGTCACCCGCATCCACAAGAAAACGTGCAAAGTGTGCACGTGTCAGAATTGTTTCCGGAGTTACGGAGGCACGAAGAGCTTCGTAGGTAATGGAAAGACCGGCATCGTGAAGTCGCTCGCACATTTTGATATTACGGTCTTCACGTTTCCAGATCAGTTCCGATAAGAAGTCCTGAAGCTCAGGACGATGATAGTTGATATAGTATCCCAGGATGTGGATATCTTTGCCCGGGATGGCAGTGGTAATCTCAATTCCTGGAACCACTTCCACAGGGGAATCCGCAGAGAGCTTAAGGAGCTCATCCAGTCCCTTGGTGGCATCATGGTCGGTCAACGCAAAAGCGGCCAGCCCGCGTTCTTCTGCGAGTTTCAGAAGTTCCGCCGGGGTCATGGTACCGTCCGAATATGTGGAATGTACGTGTAAATCTATTGCTCTCATTCGTATCTCCGTATTAATAAACAGGGCCCCGGTCAGAGGCCCCGTTTGTTTTAGTTCTCATCATCCTCGCGCTTTGCGATATAGATGGTTCTCTTACGTGCCATTTCATCACTTTCGAGGTATTCGTCGTAGGTGGTCATCTTATCGATCAAGGATCCGTTCGGCAGGATTTCCATAATGCGGTTTGCCGTGGTCTGTACGAACTGATGGTCATGACAGGAGAAGAGTTCTACACCCGGGAACTTAATAAGTCCGTTGTTCAAAGCGGTGATGGACTCCATATCCAAATGGTTGGTCGGCTCGTCCAAGATTAAGCAGTTTGCGCCACTGATCATCATTTTGGAAAGAAGGCAACGAACCTTCTCACCACCGGAGAGGATGCGTACTTTCTTGACTCCGTCTTCACCTGCAAAAAGCATACGGCCCAAGAATCCGCGGACATAGGTGATGTCCTTGACGGGAGAGTAACCCATGAGCCAGTCTGCGATGGTTAAGTCGTTATCGAATTCCTTGGTGTTATCCTTCGGGAAGTAAGCTAAGGAAGTAGTAACACCCCACTTATATGTTCCTTCGTCGGGTTCCAGCTCTCCTGCGAGAATCTGGAAGAGTGTGGTTTTTGCGATTTCGTTGCTTCCTACGAAAGCTACTTTATCGTCACGGTTTAAGATAAAGGAGATGTTGTCCAGAACCTTTTCTCCGTTGATCGTCTTGCTGATGCCTTCCACGGTAAGTACTTCGTTTCCGATTTCACGGTCGGGTCTGAAGTCGATGTAAGGATACTTACGGCTGGAGGGCTTGATGGTATCGAGCTCGATCTTTTCCAAAGCTCTCTTTCTGGAAGTTGCCTGCTTGGACTTGGAAGCATTCGCGGAGAAACGGGAGATAAATTCCTGTAACTCTTTGATTTTTTCTTCTTTTTTACGGTTTGCTTCCTTCATCTGACGAATGAGCAACTGGCTGGATTCATACCAGAAATCGTAGTTGCCGGCATAGAGCTGAATCTTACCATAGTCGATGTCCGCGGTATGAGTGCAGACTTTATTTAAGAAATAACGGTCGTGGGAAACCACGATGACGGTATTTTCAAAGTTGATGAGGAATTCTTCCAGCCATGCGATAGCATCGAGGTCCAAGTGGTTGGTAGGCTCGTCGAGAAGAAGGATATCGGGGTTACCGAAAAGTGCCTTCGCAAGGAGCACCTTCACCTTTAAGTTACCGTTGAGGTCCTTCATCATGGAGTAATGGTACTCGGTGTCAACACCGAGACCGTTCAAAAGGTTTGCTGCGTTGGATTCGGCTTCCCAACCATCCATTTCCGCAAATTCGCCTTCGAGTTCGCTGGCGCGGATTCCGTCTTCATCGGAGAAGTCTTCCTTTGCATAAATGGCATCCTTTTCCTTCATAACCTCATATAATCTGGGGTTACCGAGGATTACGGTATCCATTACGGTGTATTCATCATATTTGAAGTGGTCCTGTTCGAGGACGGAAAGACGCTGGCCGGGTGTGATGACGATATCACCGGTCGTGGTTTCGAGTTCTCCGGAGAGGATACGAAGGAAGGTGGATTTTCCCGCACCGTTGGCTCCGATCAAGCCGTAGCAGTTGCCTTCCGTAAATTTGATGTTTACTTCCTCAAAAAGCGCTTTCTTTCCGAATCTTAAGGAAACATTGTTTGCTGAAATCATAAATCAAAATCCTTTCTTGAATGGTGCTTTGCTATTCCCGTAAAAAGCAGGCCGAAGCCTGCTTATTTATTCAACTACATTTGTATTTGAATGAAAGTTTATTCTTTCATATCCTGGCTTACCACCTGGTTTCTGCCGTGTTCCTTACCATAGTAAAGTCTGGTGTCGGCCAACTGGATCAAGTCTTCAATACGGTAGGAGAGTTCTGCCTGTGCAACACCGAAGGTCATCGTAACTTTTACCGGCTGTCCTTCATGCATTACTTCGGTCGCCTCAATGTTTCCGCGCATACGTTCCGCAATGGCGGCCGCGGTCTGAAGACGTCCGTCAATGACAATCAGGATTTCCTCACCACCCCAGCGGCATACAAAGTCGGTATCGCGAAGCTGAGAGGAAATCATATTTGCAACGGTGACAAGAACTTTGTCTCCGCAGTCATGTCCGTATACATCGTTTACTTTTTTGAAATGGTCGATATCGCAAAGGATGACGGAGAACGGATGGTTATCCGATTTTAAACTCTGCATGGATAAGTTTAAACGTTCCATCATACTTCTGCGGTTTGCAAGTTTTGTCAGAGGGTCTTTTCTTGCCACTTCCACGAGCTGCTGGTTTCTGCGAAGCAACTGGGAGTTGTTGGATTTCATCTCCCATACGAACAGAAGAGAGAAGACTAGCGTAAAGAAAAATGCAACTGCCGCATTAAACAGACGAACAACCAGAGTGAAGATCGGTCTTGCGCTCAATACGTCCGGAATCGTAAAGAAAGGCTCCGAAACGATGATTGTAAAGAAGACCAGCAAGGTAATAAACGAGAAAATATAGCAGTAAGCCGCCGGATGTTTCATTTCCTTCACGGTGGAAGTGATGTAGAAAATCGTCGGAATCATTGCAAAGCAGTAGAGCGAGTAGCCCAGCATGGAGCCGTACGTAAAGGAAATCAGCGTAACGGCAAGCAGCACTTCGATTTCGGAAATGAGACTAACCATGAGGTAGTGTTTTTTGCGTGCAAGCGAAATCAGTCCGAAATACAGAAGAACCGAAAGAATATTAAACGTAATCAAAAGGCTGTTGTGGAGAATAATGAAAAAGACAGCGGATACGGTGTGTACAAAAGCAAACGCGGAAAAAATATAAGTAAATTTTCTGCGATCGGAAAGTACCTCTTCTCCTCTGGAAAGGCTGGCTATATAGTTATAGATTCCTTTAAAAAACTTCATTATGAACAGTTCTCCGAAAAATGATGGGAATCAAAAAAAGATTGCCCATAAAACTTCATCCTATATACTACCACGAATAATAAAAAAAAGGAATAAAGATTAAAAAAGAATTAAAAATAGGTGCATTTTTGCAAAGAAGACGGAAATAATAAAAAAACCGCAAGATAACACTTGCAAAAAAGAAAGAAAAGAACTATTATTATTCACGTGATTAGCACTCACGTCAAATGAGTGCTAATCAAAAGACAAAAACAATATAAAATGTAAGTAAAAATAGAAGGAGGCATTACCATGAGCAAATTGGTACCACTTGGAGACAAGGTTGTTTTAAAGCAGCTTGAGGCGGAAGAAACCACCGCATCCGGAATTGTTCTCCCCGGACAGAATAAGGAAAAACCTCAGCAGGCAGAAGTTGTTGCTGTAGGACCCGGAACCCTTCCCGACGGAAAAGAAGTGAAGATGGAAGTAGCAGTCGGAGATCAGGTAATCTATTCCAAATATACCGGAACCGAAGTAAAGATTGAGGACGAGGAATTCATTATCGTAAAACAGTCCGACATTCTTGCAATTTTAAAATAATCAAAACGCTATAAACGGAGGCGAATAACTATGGCAAAAGAAATCAAATACGGCTCAGACGCAAGAGCGTCCTTAGAGGCCGGCGTAAACAAGCTTGCGGATACAGTCCGTGTAACACTGGGACCCAAAGGAAGAAACGTAGTACTGGATAAATCCTACGGCGCTCCTTTAATCACCAACGATGGTGTGACCATCGCAAAAGAAATCGAGCTTGAAGATGCATTCGAAAACATGGGTGCACAGCTTGTAAAAGAAGTTGCTACCAAGACAAATGATGTAGCTGGTGACGGTACTACAACCGCAACCGTACTTGCACAGGCAATGATCAACGCAGGTATGAAGAACCTGGCAGCAGGTGCCAACCCGATCATTTTAAGAAAAGGTATGAAGAAAGCTACCGAGTGCGCAGTGGAAGCCATCAAAGAGATGAGCTCCAAGGTAAACGGTAAAGAGCATATTGCAAGAGTTGCCGCAATTTCCGCAGGCGACGATGAAGTCGGAAACATGGTAGCGGATGCCATGGAAAAGGTTTCCAAAGACGGTGTTATCACCATCGAGGAAAGCAAGACCATGCAGACCGAACTTGACCTTGTGGAAGGTATGCAGTTCGACCGCGGTTATTTATCCGCGTATATGGCAACCGATATGGAGAAAATGGAAGCCGTTCTCGATAATCCGTACATTTTGATTACCGACAAGAAAATCACCAATATTCAGGATATTTTACCTCTGCTTGAGGATTGCGTGAAATCCGGTGCCAAACTTCTGATCATCGCGGAAGATGTGGAAGGTGAAGCACTGACCACCTTAATCGTTAACAAGTTAAGAGGTACCTTCAATGTGGTAGCCGTTAAGGCACCCGGATATGGCGACAGAAGAAAAGCAATGCTCGAAGATATCGCCATTCTTACCGGTGGTAAGGTGATCAGCTCCGACCTTGGTCTGGAATTGAAGGATACGACATTCGAAGATCTCGGACGTGCAAAGAGCGTTAAAGTTCAGAAAGAGAACACCATCATCGTTGACGGTGAAGGTGACAAGGCTGCCATCGAGGCAAGAGTTGCTCAGATTAAGAAGCAGATTGAAGAAACCACTTCTGAATTCGATAAAGAAAAATTACAGGAAAGACTTGCAAAACTTGCAGGCGGCGTAGCAGTAATCCGTGTCGGTGCAGCAACCGAGACCGAGATGAAGGAAGCAAAGCTTCGTATGGAAGACGCTCTGGCAGCTACCCGTGCGGCAGTGGAAGAAGGTATCATCGCAGGTGGCGGAAGCGCATACATCCATGCTTCCAAGAAAGTTGAAAAACTTGCAGAGACCCTCGAAGGCGATGAGAAGACCGGTGCACAGATCGTGCTGACCGCATTAAAGGCTCCTCTTTTCCACATCGCAGCAAACGCAGGTCTGGACGGATCCGTTATCATCAACAAGGTTTATGAGAGTGAAGTTGGAACCGGTTTTGATGCATTAAAAGAAGAGTACGTTAAGATGATCGATGCAGGTATTCTTGATCCTGCAAAGGTAACCAGAAGCGCACTTCAGAATGCAACGAGTGTAGCATCCACCTTCCTTACCACGGAAAGCGCAGTTGCAAACATTAAGGAAGACACCCCTGCAATGCCTGCAGGCGGCGGAATGGGTGGAATGGGATATTAATCCCGAAAGGTTGCATTTTTTGAGAAAAAATGGTAACTTTAAAGGTGCTTGTCGTCTTCGGACGACAGGCACCGAATAGTTTTTAGAATTAACAGGATTTAGGGAGAGAAAAAACATGAAAAAGTTATTATCCGTAGTACTTTCCGCTTCTCTACTCGGTCTGGCTTTGGTCGGAACCGGATGCGGTGAAAAGAAAGAACTTGTTATGGCTACCAATGCAGAGTTCCCGCCTTATGAGTATCATGACGGCGATGCAATTGTAGGTATCGATGCTGAAATCGCTCAGGCAATTGCAGATGAAATGGGAAGAACTCTCGTAATCGAAGATATGGCTTTTGATTCCATCATTACCGCTGTACAGACCGGAAAGGCTGACATGGGTGTTGCCGGAATGACCATTACCGAAGACCGTCTTGAGAACGTAGATTTCTCTACTCCGTATGCAACAGCTGCTCAGGTTATCATCGTAAAAGATGATTCCGATATCGCAAGCCCTGATGATCTTGCAGGAAAGACCATCGGTGTTCAGCTCGGAACTACCGGTGATATCTATGCGGAAGAAATCGAGAATGCAAGCATTGAAAAGTACAACAAGGGATTTGAAGCTGTTCAGGCACTTACCCAGGGCAAGGTTGATGCCGTTATCATCGATAACGAGCCTGCTAAGGTTTTTGTTTCCCAGAACGAAGGCATCAAGATTCTTGACGAAGCTTATACTTATGAAGAGTATGCAATTGCTGTAAAGAAGGGTAACACCGAACTGTTAAACCAGATTAACGCAGCAATCGAAAAACTCCAGGAGAGCGGAAAACTTCAGGAGATCGTTGACAAGTATATCGTAGCAGAATAATTTCCAAGGTGTAGATATGGCTTTCTTTTCTGAAATATGGAAAGACCTTATGGAATTTGCTGATAAGTTTCAGAAGGACTTTTATTTAAACTTCATAAAAGATGATCGCTGGAGATACATTGTAAATGGCTTGGGAGTTACCTTGAAGGTAACTCTCTTTGCTGTTCTTATCGGTATAGTCCTCGGCTTTGTCGTGGCAATCATCCGTTCCACGCATGATAAAGCAGGTTCGATGTCAAAGTTTTTAAGAGGAACTTTGAACGTTTTGAACTTTCTTTGCAACGTCTATCTGACCGTTATTAGAGGAACGCCGGTACTGGTTCAGCTATTGATCATTTACTTTGTTATTTTTGCATCGGTACGTATTGATAAGAGTTTTGTGGCAATTATCGCATTCGGTATCAATTCGGGTGCATATGTGGCGGAAATCGTGCGCGGCGGTATCATGTCCATCGACCAGGGACAGTTCGAAGCAGGAAGATCCTTAGGATTCAGCTTTACCAAAACCATGATGCTGATCATCCTTCCGCAGACATTTAAGAATGTCCTTCCGGCACTCGGAAACGAGTTTATTGTACTTTTGAAAGAGACTTCCGTTGCGGGCTATATCGCACTGGAAGATTTGACAAAGGGCGGTGATATCATTCGAAGCCGTACATATTCGGCTTTATTCCCGCTCCTTGCGGTTGCAATCATCTATCTGGCTATCGTAATCCTGTTAAGCCAGTTGTTGAAACTACTGGAGAGGAGGTTACGTTCGAGTGAAAAATAATGCTAAAATTGCTTTTGACCCGGAAAAAGACCCCCTGATATCCGTTAAAGATTTAAAGAAGAAATTTAAAGGACTGCATGCGTTAAACGGTGTAAGCCTTGATATTTACAAGGGAGACGTTGTATTTGTGGTCGGTCCTTCCGGAAGCGGTAAGAGTACTTTCTTACGCTGCTTAAATCGTCTGGAGGAACCCTCCGGCGGAGAAGTGTATTTCGAAGGCGTGGAGATTACCGGCAAGGATGTAAATATCAACCTGCACAGGCAGAAGATGGGAATGGTGTTCCAGCAGTTCAACTTATTCCCTCATATGACGGTTCTTCAAAATATGATCATTGCACCGATGCAACTGCAAAAAATCAGCAGAGCGGATGCAACGGAAATGGCAATGCAGCTTCTTGACCGGGTCGGTCTAAAAGACCGCGCGGACGCTTATCCGAACCAGTTATCCGGCGGACAAAAGCAGCGTATTGCGATTGTAAGAGCTCTTTGCATGAAACCTGACGTTATGCTTTTTGACGAACCGACATCCGCACTCGATCCGGAAATGGTCGGTGAAGTTTTACAGGTTATGAGAGGCCTTGCAGAAGAAAAAATGACCATGGTGGTAGTAACACATGAAATGGCATTTGCCAAAGAGGTAGCAAGTAAGGTAGTATTTATGGCAGACGGAGTAATCCTGGAGTCCGGAACACCGGATGAGTTCTTCAATCATCCGAAGACCGAGAGATTACAAAGTTTCCTGGAAAAAGTACTGTAAAGAAAGAGGTGTGTTTATGTTTTGTAAGTATTGTGGAAAGCAAATCATGGATGGATCCGTTTTCTGCGCTTTTTGCGGAAAAACACTTGGAAATTCAACAACGGCAAACGAGCCGACTAAAGTAAACGAAGTGGAACTGGCTGGTCCGGAAGAACTCCGTATGCAGCAGTCGAAACCGGCAACGGCTGCTCCCGAAGCCCCCGCTCCGGCATCCGCATTCCGTACGGAACAGCCCGGCGTAAATGTACCGCCCATGGCAAATCCTTACAGCAATCCGGCACCGCAGCCCGCAGAACCGGCAACACTTGCGGTGAACGCAATGCCGCCCGTTCCGGCTGATGTAATCCAGCCGACCGCAAGCGGGGCACAGATTCAGCTGGCGGTAGCACCTGCAGCTCCCGCAAAGAAGAGCAAAAAGTGGATCATTGCGCTGATTTGCATCATTGTTGCCGTATTGCTTATTTTAGGTGGCGGCTTCGGAGCGGTTTATTACTTCTTCCTTTCTCCGGATGCGAAAAACAAAAAACAGACGAAGGAAGAGACATCCGTTCAGGAAAGCGAGATCACATCGGAAGAGATTTCCGAAATCGAAAATCCGAGTGAACTGCCCAGCGAAGAGCCGAGCGTAGAGGAACCCGGCGACAAGAAACCTCCTGTACCGGGCGGAACCGAGAAACCGGACGATAAGGATTTACCGGAACCCGGCGGCGAAGAAGGTCCTTTGATTCCGGACGCAAAACCGATTGATGAATTACCGTAATTTCACATGAAAAAACGTAAGCCATATGAACTCTGAAAAGGGAGTTCATATGGCTCTTTTTTTCTTGAAAACAACACAGAATTTTAACAGATTATTACGCTCCGAAAACGGCTGAAATGATTGCAAAAACGGCCATTTTTTTGTATAATATGATGCGTGTGTATTCATATTTTTATGATTTCTCGTAAAAAGTGTACAAAAACAAGAAAACGAAAGAAAAGAGGGTGTGTGTATGTTTTGTAAGTACTGCGGACAACAAATCATGGATGGGTCTGTCTTTTGCGCTTATTGCGGTAAAACGCTGACAACTGCATCAACTCCGGCTGCTCCTTCACAGCCTGTAGCTTCGACTCCTGCTTCACCGGTTACTCCGACGGCACCCGGCATGAGTACGATTCCTACGACTGCTGCAGTTCCCGAGATGAATCCCTACAGCAATCCGTTGCCGCAGCAGCCCGCGGCACCCGCACCCGAATCTGTGATAACACCGACGGTTTCTTCTCCTGCTCCTGCAATCGGAGAGACTACGGCAGCAGTAAGGCCGGAAGCATCCGCAGAGACTACGGCTCCTGCTCAGCCCGCAACTATTGCATCGAAGGATGTAAAACCGAAGAAGAGCAAGAAGTGGATCGGAGGGTTGATTTTCTTAATCCTTGCATTGCTTTGTTTTGCGGCAGGCGGTCTGGCAGCATATTATCATTTCTTCCTTTCCGACGAAGCGAAAGTGAAAAAACTGATCAAAGAAGCGCAGGATTATGTTGTGGACGGTGATTACGATAATGCGATTGCGTCCTATGAAAGCGCACTTGAAATTGATGCGTCAAACGAAGACTCTTATTTTGCAATTGCAAATATCTACGATACTCTTGCGGAAGAGTCTCTGGAAGCAGGTAACAAGAAAGAAGCAAAAGAGTACTGGCAGAAGGAAATCGAAATCCTTCAGCGAGGTTATGATAATACCGGCAACGAGGAGTTCCAAACACGTATTACCGAACTGGAAGAAAAACTGAAACCGGAAATCGGTATGAAAAACGCATTTGTGACAAGTGACGGAGATTTTGATTATCTGCTTGTTCCGGTTGTCGAAGGGGATGATGTTGAAAAATTAAACCTTGTGAAAAAGGCAAAAGATCAATCCCTTGATCAGGCGGAAGTGCTTGTGAAAGATGTCGATCAGGAGGCTGTTTTATACGGATTTGGTCTGGTATTGGTAGAAGAAAAGGTATTCTATACGGATTTGAATGAGCAGGGAGACGACCTGGCGATTAAGTGGATCAGCAAGGACGGAAAAGAAAAGGGCAGTCTTCCGGGCACAATACTGAAAGACTATAAAGGTTTGGCAGAAAAAGGAGAGGCCGCCAAATCACTGTATTACTACTACGAAGGTCCCGTGCCGAGTCTGGCGGAAGGCATTTCCTATCAGGCAAGTGTTTACGAGTATTATCTGAATTCCTACTGCGAAGGAAAGTGGCTGCTTTTTGATTCCACGTTCTTAATCAACCTGGAAGAGAATACCATTGAGCCGATCAACTTCCCGGAGAAGCAGAATTATTACTATATTTCCGTCGGAATCTTCCAAAACAAAGTGTATTATACAAAGCTGACGGAAAAGGAAGCTTCGGACGGAAGCGAGCAGATCATTCTCTATTCTTATGATCTGGAGGAAGGAACGGAAGCGAAAGTTTGTGCGCTGGATCTGGATTTGGATGAATTCTGGGAAGGCTGCAAAAACATCTATGCCGGAGGCTTCTATTACACGGATTATGACTGGACCCTTTACCGTGTGGATCTGGAAACCGGCGATAAAACCATGATCTGCGAAGAAGTATTGGTAGATGCAATCATCCCCTATATCGAAGACGATGGCATGATTTATTACGAAACCGAAGACGGAGTCTGCAGACAGTGTACGATCGAAGGAAAGAATGACAGGGTAATCCCGAGCGCACAGAAAATCTACGAAAAGACCGGAACGGAAGATATTATTCAGTTTTACGGCATATCCGGAGAGAACATTTACTATGCACTTGATTTTGAACCTTATCTGATCTGTGTTCCGATCGATGGAGAAGGCATGGATCTGTCTGTTATCAGCGAAGAGGTAGTGGAAAAGCAGAATGTGCAGAGTGATATGCAGTTATGTGATTCCATGAGAACGGCAATTTTAACTTCAATGCTGGATCCAGCCGTAATCGATGCCGACAAGGGTACGATAGATTATTTCAGCGACGGAGAATGGCATTATATTACGGAACTTGGCGGCGTAAAGGATTGGACGGGTTCGGCTTTCAAAGCTGCAGTCTATGAAATCATAGGATTTGACCCCGCCGACATTGACAGCCGTATCGTATCACATTTCAACGGCGGAAAAGCAAACGGTATGCGTTTTTGCGTAGACGGCAGCAGGATACGCATTGAAATTGAAAACTCCGATTATACCGGCAAAAAAGGAGCGGACGGAGCAAAACCGATCGGAATTTATTAATCACAAAACATATGAACATAAGTTGGAGATAAAGATTTAGGAGGAAACAAAAATGTTTATGAACATGCCACTTATTTTAATCGCAAGTATTGCAGCGGGCGCACTGGGATTGATTTTCTTAATTCTCGGTATTGTATTTTTCATTCTCAATGCAAAGGCAAATGCAAAGTTCCGTGCAGAGGCTGCAAATAACAGTGTACCGGAAATCCCGAGAAGGGAAGAAGTCGTAGCTCCCGCAGTAACTCCTGCAGCACCTGCTCAGTCGGCAGCACAGGTTACGCCGGATGTAGACCGTACGATGTCTTTATATTCCACTCTGGCAGCACAGGGTGGCGGAGACAGCACGGTTATGCTTTTTAACCCGCAGCAGAAGGCAAAGACCACTTTCGTAAAACTGGTTTCCTGCAGCAACGATCCCGCTTTACAGGGCGAGTATAAGGCAGCTATTTACAGCAGCATCGTAATCGGCAGAAAAGAAGGAGACATCGTCATTTCCACAGACAATTCCATCTCCTCCAGACACTGTGAAATCACAAAAAGAGAATCACAGTTCTTTATCCGTGACCTTGGTTCCAGCAACGGTACCTGCTTAAACGGAAACGCCGTTACCACGGAAGTACCTGTCAAGCTCGGTGATACTTTAAGACTCGGCCGCGGTGATTACATTGTAGTGATTGAAGAGGAATAATACTTTATGAATCCTTTATATATTGTTTTTGGCTGTATTGGCGCAGCCGTGATTCTGATTGTTGTGCTGATCATCCTTTCGACCAAACGAAAGAAAAAGGAAGCGCTGCTTCGCGTTGCGGAAGACAAGCTTCGTGAGGCAAACCTGGATCAGCAGATTTTGAATCCGAATGCCGCACCGGACCCGTCCAGAAATGTTTCGGAAAAACCGTATGAGATGCGTTATTCCACGGCGGCAGCAGCATCTGCCACCAGAAGCGGAATCATGCTTCAGATTGAAGAAATCAGCGAGATTTCCAAGCGTAAATACATGGTAAATCCGGTTCCTGCCATTACAATCGGTTCCGGTACCGGAAACTCCATAGTACTGACGGATATGACAATCGAGTCCAAACAGTGTGAACTGGGACTTACCGAGAACAATCAGGTCTATGTAAAGAATCTCGGTACAACGGATTTGGTCAGTGTCCTTCGCGGGAAGAAGAGCATTCCGGTCGGAGGCGAAGCGGTCGTTTTAAAGAAGAGCGATCAATTAAAAATCGGTGGCGTAAAACTCACCATAAATATTTTGAAAGTAGCTTAAATTTTGCATTGGGGGATAATAAATATGAGCTATGTCCTTTCTATTTACAGCGTGGCAGCATACAAGGAAGTACTGTTGCCCGCTATTGACGATTCGGATTACGAATTGGAAATTGACAAGGATCTGTTTGGTTTTGATCAGGACTACACACTGAAACTGGAAGTCATGGGCGGAGAATGGCGTTTTGTCGAATCCGAGGACTACATGGTTTTAGATCCCGATACCAAAGCCAATTGCGTAGGACGTGTCATCAAGAATGAGGATATGTATTCCGTTCCTTTGTCCGGAAACAAAAACATCTTCATTGTAGTTCGTCAGACGAATTCTTCTTTTGTTGTCTATTCAAAATACTCTCTTGCAGGTATCAATGAAATCACAATCGGTACCATCCCGGAAAGTGTTCTTCAATACAATCGCCTGATCAATCAGCATAATCTGATTTCCCATTTCCATGCAGCCATCAAGCGGCAGGGGACTTCTTTTGTGTTGGAAGACACCTCTTCAAACGGAACGTTTTTAAATGAAAAAAGAGTCATCGGCGGACCGGTTGTGCTAAATTACGGTGACCTGATTAATATTTACGGACTGAAAATCATCTTCCTCGAAGACATGCTTGCAATCAATACCACAATCAACGGTCTTCGTATCAGACCGTATTCTCTTACGGAGTATATGCCGCCCGACAATATCCAGGGAGTGGATGTATATGAGCCGGTAAAAGACGAACTCTTCCACAGATCCCCCAGAAACATTCCCAAAATCGAAACCGAAGAAGTGGAGATCGAAGCTGCTCCTCAGGCAAAAGACAGCAGCCAGAATCCGTCTCTTGCAGCCATCGGACCGTCCCTTACCATGGCACTCCCGATGATGCTTGGCTCCGGTATCACCATCTGGGCGGCAAACCAGAGCGGTCGTGCAATGGGACCGATGATGTTCACCGGTATCGCAACCGCAATCGGTTCCTCTGCAGTCGGTACCTTCTGGTCCATCAAGAATATGAAGAATACCAAAAAGAAGAACCGCCAGGATGAATTAAAAAGATTCGAAATGTACAGCGAATACCTGATTCGCTGCTCAAACGAAATCAAGGAAAAATACGAAAACAACACGGAAGCGATGAATGCGATTTATCATTCTTCCGAGACTTGCGCCGCAATCGACCGAAATAACATTGAATTGTGGAACCGCAATACAAGACATGAGGATTTCTTGACGCACAGACTCGGAACCGGACAGATTCCGTTCCAGGTGGAGATTAAGGTTCCCAAGGAACGTTTCTCCATGATTAACGATACGTTGAACGAACGCCCTCGTATGATTCGCGACAGCTATAAGATGCTTCAGAATGTACCGGTTTGTGTGGATCTATTGAAAAACCGCCTCATCGGTCTGATTGGCGGAGAGCAGTACAAGGGCTGCTATCAGGTGGTTCACAATCTGGTTGCACAGATTGCCGCATCGGACTGCTACACGGATGTCAAAATGGCATTTGTTTACGATGAGACCCTGAACGGATCAAACTGGTCCTTTGCAAGATGGCTTCCCCATGCATGGAACTCGGACGGCAAAGTTCGTTTCCTTGCAACAAATCGCAACAATGCAAGTGACATTTTTTACGAGATTACGAATGTCCTTCGATTCCGTGCGGAAGAGGGCGATAAGAACAACGGAAAAGGCCAGATGTATCTTCCTCATTTTGTGCTCTTCCTGGAGAACCCGGAGTGGCTGGAAGGTGAGTTACTTGCCAAGTATGTTTACGACAAGGACAACAACTACGGCATTACCACAATTCTTCTTGCGCAGCGTTACGATGAGCTTCCGAACTCCTGCGAATACATCATCGAGAATACGGAAGAATACCAGGGTGTTTATTACGTAACGGACGGTACGGATGACAAGATCGGCATTCAGTACGATCAGCTTTCGGCCAATACTCTGGAAACGATGGGCAGAAGACTTTCCTCTATCAAGGTGAAGGAAGAAAGTTCCGGAGGAGAGATTCCGAATGCGCTTACGTTTTTTGATATGTATGGAATCAGTAAGCTCGAAGAACTCTGCGTAATGGACAGATGGCGCAAAAACCGTACCTATGAAACCCTTCGTGCTCTTGTCGGACAGAAGGCCGGCGGCACGGACTGCTACCTTGACGTACATGAAAAATATCACGGACCTCATGGTCTGGTTGCAGGTACTACAGGTTCCGGTAAATCCGAAACACTGCAGACCTATATGCTTTCTCTTGCATTAAACTACAGCCCTGACGATGTCGGCTTCTTTATCATCGATTATAAGGGCGGTGGTATGGCAAACCTCTTTAACGGCTTACCTCACATCCTGGGACAGATTTCCAACCTTTCCGGAAACCAGGTACGTCGTGCAATGGTTTCCATCAAGAGTGAGAACATGCGCAGACAGCGTATTTTCAACGAGCACGGTGTCAACAACATCAACCTCTATACGAGACTTTATAAGAACAACGAGGCAACGATTCCCATTCCGCACTTATTCATCATCATCGATGAGTTTGCGGAGTTGAAGAGAGAAGAGCCGGAATTCATGCGTGAGCTGATTTCCGTTGCACAGGTCGGTCGTTCCCTCGGCGTTCACCTGATTCTTGCAACGCAGAAACCTGCCGGAACCGTAGACGACAATATCTGGAGTAACTCCAAATTCCGTCTCTGCTTACGTGTGCAGGACCGTCAGGACAGTATGGATATGCTTCATAAACCGGACGCTGCCTACATTACACAGGCAGGTCGCTGCTACATGCAGGTCGGCAATGACGAGTTATATGAACTCTTCCAGTCCGGCTGGAGCGGTGCGCCTTACAGCGAGGACGGCGTCATTCAGACCGATATCGCAAGAATGCTCGGCGATAACGGAAAGGCAGCGCTGGTTGGTAGCCATGCGCAGTTCCAGCAGAAAGAAAAAGCGAAGAGAATCTGGACTTCCAAGTTGATCCAGATTGCGGACGATGCCGCAAAGAGAGCCGGCTGTACCATCGAAGAAGCACAGAAAGACAAAGATCTTATGGCATCGTTTACGAAGAAGTTTTTTGTCTCCGCGGAGAAGATGGGAGTGGAATATCCCGAATCCGATTACAATGCGCACCGTGTGCAGGACTTCATCGGAGTTTATGCGGCATGTTTGCAGCAAAGAAAAGAAGAAGGCGGAGGCGACCTTGCCGGCATGATCAACAATATGGCTGCCATGCAGCATAAGAAACTGCCGGAAGAAAAAGAGAAGACACAGCTGGATGCGGTTGTCGAATACCTTGCAAAAGTTGCGGAAGAGAACAACTACACGCATAACCTTCGTCTGTGGCTTCCGGTACTTCCCGAAGAATTATATCTTACCGATCTTGAGGGTTACTCCAATAACCTTTATGACGGAAAGACCTGGCCGGAAGGCGGAAAGCACTTTACGCTTGAAGTCATGATCGGTCTGTACGACGATCCCGAAAACCAGGCACAGAATCCGCTTACCATCGATCTTGCAGAGTGCGGTAACTTTGCAGTTGCGGGTACCGCAATGTCCGGCAAATCGACATTTTTGCTTACCTATGCGTATGCACTTGCAAATAAGTACAGCCCCGAAGCAGTCAACTTCTACATTCTGGATTTCTCCAGCAAGATGCTCGGTGCAATTTCCAAGATGCCTCATGTCGGCGACATTATGTACGAAGATGATCTGGAGAAGGTGGACAAGTTCTTTACGTTCTTAAATCGTCTGTTACAGGAAAGAAAAGACCTTCTGCAGGGCGGTAACTTTGCACAGTACGTTCGCGCAAACGGAAGAAAGGTGCCGGCTATTATCGTTATGATCGATAACTACGGTTCCTTCCGTACAAAAACAGAAAACCGTTTTGATGACATGCTCCTTGCACTTTTGAAAGAGGCCAACTCATACGGAATCTTCTTCGTATTCTCGGCAGGCGGATTTTCTACAAGCGAGATTCCGAACCGTATGGCGGAATTGTTCAAGAATACGTTCACGCTCGAGATGACCGATCGTTACGGTTATTCGGAAGTGCTTCGTGTTATGCATCTGGATGTATTCCCCGAAGAGGGTGTCAAGGGACGCGGTCTTGCAAAAGTCGGCGAAGCAGTGCTTGAGTATCAGACAGCACTCTGTGTCGAAGCAGAGGACGATTTCTCAAGAGGAGAAAAACTCCGTCAGATTTCCGAAGAAATGGCAGCTGCATGGACCGGAAAGAAAGCCAGAAAGATTCCTACGATTCCGGACGAACCGGTTTGGAAGGAATTCGGCGAGTTAGACGATGTGAAGTACCTGGCAGGAACCGGAAACTATCTGCCTCTCGGTTATGATCAGCGTACAGCTTCCGTATATGGTATCAATTTGAAGAATACATATACCTATATCCTTTCCGGAAAAGCGCGTATGGGTAAGACGAATGCATTGAAGGTGCTTGCACTTTCCGCACAGATGCTTGGCGGAAAGCTTGTCATCATAGATCTTGCAAGCGAACTGAAGAAGTTTGCGGAAACCGTAAATGCGGAATATGTAGGATCCGAAGAGGAAATCTTCCAGTTCTTCAAGAACCTGATTCCCGATTTCCAGGCGCGCAACAAGCTTAAGAAACAGGCGATGGAGCAGGGACTTAACGACAATGAACTTTACGGAAAGATGCAGCAGTTCCGGAAACTCTTCATCTTTATCGGCGATCTGGTACAGTTCTCCAAGGTATTAAAGAATCCTTCCGAGGGTGTTGGCAAATCCGCACCGACTGTAATCAATCTGCTGGATAAGGGTGCCATGCACAACGTATTCTGGTTTGCCTGCTACAATCAGGAACAGTCCATGGATGTACTTGCAAACGACGTCTTCAATATGTTTGTACGTGACAAAGCAGGTATCCACCTCGGCGGCAGTGTACAGAATCAGAAACTGTTGTCGTACGAATACCTGAAGTATACGGAACAGTCGAAGAAATATCCTGCAGGTGTCGGCGTATTACCGACACACGACGAGGACGATACCAAGGTGGTAGTCATTCCTTTTTACAGAGCTTAGTTTTCGGAGGAAAGAGTTTTGCTGAATCTTTTGCTGGTGGACACAATTAAAGAAGAGGGAGACCGGATCGAAAAAACGGCACATGACGCGGCCGCAAAGCTTACCGAGGAGAACTGGAATTTTAATTATTTTTCCAAACTTCCCGAATGCGAGAATTATTTGAAGAGTAAGCCGGAGCTGCAGTTTTGTTGTTTTGATACCGATGCCGATCCCAAACTTGACGTGACGGTCGGAATTCGAAAAGAGTACGAGCAGATGATGCTGATGTTGATCGCAGACAGCATGGTTTCGCCTTGCAAATACTTAAAGCCCGGAATCCGGCCGGACTTGCTTTTGCTTCGTCCTTTCAAAGATCCGGAACTGAAGGATTCCATGGAGGAGTTTATTTCGTCCGGTATGGAGAGGCTTCGGGAGAACAGCCGCGAGAAGACATTTTTGATTGAAAACAAAGAGGGACAGACTCATCTGGATTTCCACAATATTTACTATTTTGAAGCCAGAGAGAAAAAGGTATATGTGCGTACCCTTCAGGAAGAATACGGATTCTACAAAGGCCTGGAGGAATTGCAGAACGAATTGCCGGAACAGTTTGTCCGCTGTCACAGAAGTTATATTATCAACACGGCAAAAATTAAGCGAATCATCGCTGCGGAAAACTTAATCGAGCTTACGCAGGACTTCATGATTCCGCTTTCCAGATCCTATAAGGCTGCTCTAAAGAACAGGATGAGAAAATAATGAATACACATGTAATAGAAGAAAAAGCATATTGTTTTACGGAGAATGAATTCTCCATTCTGCTCTCCGCCGCAGGGATTTCAAGGATTATCTGTTTTGATCTGGAGAACGGAAAGAAGCAGTTTTCCGAGCTTGGAAAAAGAGAGTGCAATGAGGCAATTCTTTCTCTGGTACAGTCCGGTGTGCTTGAAATCGAAGACGAGCATTATCTGGTAAAAGAGGAAGTAAAGAGCCTGATTCGAGCTATCAAAGATTGCAGATCGGTTCTTATGTATTATCCTTCGGAAAAAGCAAAAAGTGCACAATGCGTTTACATCAAAGCAGACGACTGTTTTACGATTGCGGTATCCGGGGGAATGCGCAGTGATTACATCCGCGTTTCCTATTATGAAGGAAAAAAGCTAAAGGAGTACTTATCCGAAGCGGGAATCCTTCTTTCCGGAAAAGAGGAGGTCGGAAACGATGCGGAGCCGGAAGGTACCGATCGCGTGGAACTGTACGATGCACAGAACGGAAAAATGGTTTATGAAGCGGAAATCCTGAAACGAAACGGTATTCCGCGTGAACTGATCAGAAATGAAGTAAAGGGAACGTATTCCGCAGAAAGCCTGTGGAAAGGCATAGAAGCATTCATGGAGGAGAAGACAGATGATATTGGTTGATATTTATGTACCGAGTGTTGATAAGGTTTATGACTTTCATCTGAACGAAAAGTCGAGAATCAGCATTGTAATCGATGAAATCGCAGAGATGATCGGACAGAAGGAACATTCGCAGGTAGTCGGCAAAACATCGGAGTTTGTACTGTGCGAATACAGTAAAAAGCGCGTTTTGGACAAGGAATCCACGCTTGAAAAACAGGGCGTAAAAACCGGCGAAAAACTCCTTTTGGTATAAAAAGTGTCATTCGTCCGATTTAAGTTACCATTCGTCAATTTTTGAAATTGTTTATAAAGCCATGCATATAATGAGCTTATAAAGGAGCTGACAACAATGATGAAGATAAATCCGACAATCGTAAATGAAGTTGCCGATGAAATGCTTCGAAGATATTCAGAAGGTCTTAACCAGTACGACATTATCGTTGAATGCATCAGACAGTTAAGACAGATGAAGGGCCTGGACGCACAGATCCACGCACTCGAGAATACGGCAGAGATTCTTCATACCGAAATCGAACAAAGCAAACGATACGCAGATGTCCTGGTGGAAGTTACCGATCTTTATTTAGGAAGCGACCAAAGAGCGATCGCAAGAGCGGAAGGAAATCAGGTGGTGACGAAAAAAATAACACACCTCGTGGAACTTACCGTACCGAGCTACGAAACAGGAATCGTTTTTTAAAGAAGAAAGCGGAGAACAAAGATGAGAGAAATTGGATTTGATACCGATATCATGAATAACGAAGTGAAGAACATCCGGGACGAACTGGAAGTCGCAAGAACGATGATCGAGAAAACCTATGTGGCAATGGGAGAGCTCGATGCGATGTGGGAAGGAATAGCAAACGAAGCATTCCGAACCGCATTCGCCAGAGACCAGGAAGGAATGTACGAATTATGTGAGACCATCGAAGAGATCACACAGTCCATGCAGGAATCCAAAGACGATTACAGAAAAAGCGATGAAGAAGTAAACGAACTGGTTCAGAGTCTTTCATAAACAGGAGAAAAGAAATGGAATTAAGTGCAAGTGCAGTAACAATCAAAGCTTCAACCACAATGATTCATGAAAAAGCGAATGAAGTGGAAGCCTATGTGAAGGAACTGGAGCAGAGCATCTCAAAGATCAGAGAGTATGTTACCAAAACAGAAGAGTTCTGGATTGGAAATGCATCGGAAATGTATGTGGACATGTATAAAAGACAGATTCGAGAATCCGAAGAGATGATCGTTCGCCTGAAGAACCATATCGTGAACTTAAGAACGATCGCAGAATTATATATGCAGGCGGAAACGAAGATTGCATCGGATATGAACGCCCTGGTCGGAACAGTGATTGAATAAGAAGGAAGGATTTGAAGATGACGGACTTATCGACAATCAATATAAACTACGAAAACATGATCCATCAGGCAGAAATCCTTGAGGAAACAGCCGGAAGACTGGATAACCTGAACCGGAATGAAGAAGCGGATTTCGACGGAACACTCAAAGGAGCCTGGGAAGGAGAAAACGCAGCACTGTTTCAGGCAAAGTCAGCGGAACGCAGACTGAGAATGGACGAGGTAAGAGAAAGACTTCTTGCAAATGCAAGGTCCATCCGGGAAGCTGCAGAGAATTACAAGCAGGCGGAAATTACCGCACTTGAACTGATCGAAGAATCGAACTTGGGATGATTCGGATCAGACTGAAAACGTAATTATACGGAATAGGCCGTATGATGATAAAGAACTAAAAACATAAACCAAAAACAAAACCATAGGAGGACAAAAAAATGGCAGATTTTAGGGTACAGGCACAGGATTTGGCAGCAAAGGCCAGCGAATTAAGAAGCTTAAAGGACAATCTTCAGGCTAAATGCGGTGAGTATTACGACAAGGGCGGAGCACTTGCTTCCAGCTTCGAAGGTGATACCGCAAGCATGTTCCAGAAGGAAGTTACCGATCACGTTAACAAGATGACCGAGTTCATCCAGCTGGTAGAGCGCTACTGCGAGACCATGGAACAGGCAGCACAGAGATATGCTCAGGCTGACAGCGACAGTGCAGATATCGTAAGAGCAAAGAACTACTAATTGATCATAACCGGAACAATTAACTCAGACTACAAGAAAAGGAGAATAAAAACATGGCAGCAGTATTAAAAGTCAACACGTCCGAATTAGAGAGAACTTCAGGCGAATTTAACAGAATTTACGGAGATGTTAACAATCTCACCAACGATATGCTTTCTTTAGTAAAAGGTCTTCACTCCATCTATGAAGGTGAAGCAGCAGAAGCATTCATCGCAAAGGCACTTTCCCTTGAAAACGATATGAACCAGATTAAACTCATGATCCAGGGACATGAGCAGGAATTGATGGAAATCGCAGGCATCTTCCAGCAGGCAGAAGCTAAGAACGTTGACGAAGCAAACGCTTTACCCAGCGATGTAATCTAATAGAAATGTGTAAAAGAATTTGTTATCTCGCGGCGATCCTATTCGCCGCGAGATGAAGTATATAGTTTGGCATTATACGAAAAGGTATTTAGAGGTAGAATATGGCGGAAATACTGAGAGTATCAACAGAACAGATGGAAAAAGACTTCAGCAGCATGAAGAATCAGATGGACAAAGTTCCGGCAATTTTGGATGAAGTAAAGGCTTCAATGGATCGCTTGAGTTCCTGCTGGGACGGTGCCGGATGGGCAGCATTCCAGGAACAGATGTCGATAGATTTTGAAAAGTTACAGGAATTGCTGGATTTCTACGCGGCATTTGCAGAAGCATTTCAAAAGTCTGCGGAAGACTACAAGAATTCGGAACAGAAAGTATATGAGAGCATTCACTCATTTCGCGTATAGAGGATAGGAAAATGGCAGATACATACAATCTGAAAGTAAATACAGTGCAGTTAAAAGAGATTGCGGACAGCACCAGAGCATCAATTGATAAAGCAAAAGATGTTTTTACCAATTTGGAAAAAACTGCGACCAAGGTTAATACATATTGGGAAGGAAGAGGAGAAACCGCGCATATGGCATGTTTTCAGAAGAGTGCAGACAGCGTGGAGCCCATCTTGGATTCTTTCTACAATATGGTAGACAGCCTTTTGCAGGTGGCTGGCATTTATGAGACGGCAGAAAAACAGAATATAAGTGATATCAGTGTTTTGCCGGACGATGTAATTTCGTAAGGAGGAAGAAGGATGAGCGACATTTATCAGGATTATGAAGATACCGTCCGCAAGGCCGACCGACTCGACGAACAGGCAGACCGGTTAAGCAATATTCGTTCAAGCAGAATTGAAGCAGCGCTTACCGAGATCCAGGGAAAGTGGCAGGGAGATGCATCTTTGGAGATGCTTGCTAAGATTTCCCGTTTAAATGACAAAGTCTGCAGCGAAGAAAGAAGACTCCGTTCGGAAGCACAGAAAATGCGTAATGCTGCCTGGGCATGGTATCAGGCAGAAAAGGCTGCACAGGAGGCTTTACGAAGAGCCAGAGAGGCCGAAGAAGCGGCCAGAAGAGCTATGGAAGAGGCAGCGAACAGGACGGGACAGTTTATCAGTTCACTGAATCCGTTTGATTAATAGAGTTGGAGCATAAAAGAATGGCGGAATATACGCAGGAAGAATTAATTGAAAAGTTAAAGGCCGGAGAGATTCCGGAAGAAGCACAAGCTTATGTGAATGAGCAGATGGCGGTACTTGGCGAAAAGTTTGATCCAAAGGTTCGTGTCGAGAGAGCGAAAAACCTTCTGGAGAGCAAATACGACGGAGAATTCAAAATCATGGTTTACCGCGGACAGCAGATTGCGGACAGGTTCTTCACCGTGAATGCATATAATACAGAATTCCCGGAAATCGTTTTTGAAGCAAAAGTCGGAATCTATGAAGATATTCTGGATGATTCTTATGTTATGAGAAGAATCTGTAAGAAAATGGAAGATGCGTTAACGGAGAATGCATTGTTCCATCCCGATCGTTATAGAATTTACGTTGAGTCCAGTATAAAGATTTCATATTTGACAGACGTAGAGATGTCTTATACGGAGCTTCCGCAGAAATTCCCCGGGAATAGATATAATGTATCCCTGTTTGTGGTTCCCGGAAGTGAAAAAACCGGAATTACGGCTGAAACCGTAAAAGAATTATTCAAAGGTTTTGAAGCTTTTTCAGGAAAACTGAATATCTACAGCACGGATTTGGAACAGTATCGAAAAGCAGAAGAGTATTTAAATTCATTCCCCAGGATCTATCATGATTTTACCGAAATGATGAAACCCGGTCTGGTGGGAAGCTATATGATAAAGAACGGACAGATTGTTGATGATGACAATACGCTTGGAAAGAAACTGGAAGAGTTTTTCTAAGGGTTGAAAGATAAGAGGTTTAAGATGGCAGCTAATTTAAACGATTCAGAATTGAGATTTCTTTCGGAACTTGTTTATTCGGATATGGAAGAAGGTCTTACCATAGGCGAAAACGTTCAGAATCATTATGATGCATCAGGTCATGGAGACGGAAATGCAGATACCGCAATGCGTCAGATGGCAAGACTTGATAATCCTGCAACATCTGGTTGCGGTGATTATAAAGTTCTCGATGTGTGCGATATGGAAGGCTTTCCGAATGGTATGTATGCCATGGTTGTGGAGACAGATGATCACCATGCCGCAATTGTATTCCGTGGAACCAACGAAGGTCATGAATGGGTTACGGAAGACCTGGCCCTTTTAAACAGAGGAGCAGAAGAAACAGCAGAGCAGAGAGCTGCAAGAGAGTATCTGGAATCCATAATGAATGATCCGAAATATGATCAGTATAACTTTACAATCATGGGACATTCTCTCGGCGGAGAACTTGCTATGCATGCGGCAATTACATCCGGTAACCAGGATCGAATCGATCGCGTTGTAAGTTTGGATGGCCCTGGTTTTTCTCAGGAATATCTGGATGTGCATGCTGCTGAAATCGCATCTCTTACGGATAAGGGAAAGATGGAACACTATCAGTGGAGCCTGGTAGGTGATATGCTTAACCAGCCGGATGGTGTAAAGAATAAATATCTGGAAGCAGCGGATACTTACAATCAGGACTGGGATGTTCTTGGAATTGGACGTCATGATTTAAACAGTCTGAAGGTGGATGAGAACGGAAACTTTATCGAAGGAGAAAAAGATCCTACCGCAGAGGTAGCAGGTACGATTTCCAGAATTGCCGACTGGTCAAACGAAGGTATTCTTAACAAAATACTTACTGCAGCAACCCTGTATCTTACGATTAAATACCTTCTTCCTACCCTGGTTACGGTGGCGATTGTTGCAGGTGCATGCCTTTTACTGGTAAACGGAATCAAGGCTCTTTGGGATGCAATTACCAAGAAGCAGGTAAGCGGAACCTACGAGACAGACTTAGCAGCTCTTCGCAAGCTGTCGGAAGATATGGAAACCATCTCCTCCGAACTGTACTGTGTGGAAAAGGATGCAAACAATATTGCAAGCAGTATCCAGAGTAAAACCGCGGATATGTGGATTCTTGTAAACCATATCAAAGGCATTCTTGATGATGTTCATGACGAAGCACAGAAATTCGGATTCTCAGCAAATCTCTTCATCGACTGTGCCGGTGATTATCATCAGCTGGAAGGAAGAGTGGAAGGTCTGTACGGACAGGTTAAGACGGTAGGGTAACGTTTAGCAACAAAGGGAGTTATAGATGAGTACGAACATTGATCATGATTATCAGGCGGCGTTGAATAGGGCACAGGAACTGGAAGACAGCGCAGATAGACTCAAAAAAAAGATAGAAAGACTTGAACTTGTTCAAAGTAATTTACTATCTTGCTGGGAAGGTTCTTCTGCTGATGAGATGCAAAAGAAAGTAACAAAAATGATAGATTTGCTAAATGATAAGCAAAGTAATGCCAGAAGCATAGCTAATTCCATTCGTGTTATATCTACAGCATGGTATGAAGCAGAAAAAAGAGCACAAGAGTTAATGGAAGCAAGGAGAAAATTGCTAGAAAACGCACAAAAAATTACAGGACATTAAGGGACTAGTTTATGGATGGTAATAATGCATTTTTTGAGAAAATGAATGTGTCAGAGGATGAAATCAACAGCTTTATAAAAGAAAGGTTTGATCCTGAGTTAAAGACAACCAGAGCTGAGGAATTGCTAAACGAAAAATATAATTTAAATTTTGAAATATCTCAGTACTGTGGACATTTTGAATCGTACGAAGCATATAGAGTTTTTGCATATGAAAAGAATCACCCGGATATTACTTTTGAAGCAATTATAGGAGATGTAGAAGATTATGTAGATGATTCATATGCTTCAAAGTGTATATGTCATAACATGGCAAATTATCTTGAAGAGCAGATTGATTATAAAGAATCATTTTTTTATTTCTATGTTGAATCTTTGCCGGTTATTCTTCCAACAAAAGATTATAAGATGGATTTTAAGAAATTGGCGGAGGAGTTTCCTAAGAATAAATATAGTATTTATTTATTTTTAATTTCAAAAGATGGAATAGAAAAAACAGTTGGAGATGATATTATCGACAATCTCTTTAAAAAAATCCCACAGTTTTCAGGTTATTTTAATCTGTATTCTATCCCTGAATCAAAAGAGAAAGAGGTTCTTCAATACTTGAGCACGAGGACCCGAATTTATTCGGATTTTACAATAGAGTATAAGGATAGATTGGTATATCGTAAAGCATTTTCAAATGGAACAGTACACTAAGAATGGTGAGAGAATAATATGAATCAGTGTTATCTTACAGAAGATGAATTAGTATGGGCAATCATAAATGATGCAGCATATCTTGATGCGATGGATGGAATGACAATTCAAGAAGTTGTGGATATGTATGATTCCGGAGCAACAGAATTTGATGATATTCCAGATTTAAAGAAGGGAACCATTAATGTTGCCGAAAAAGCCTTGACTATTAATAAATATGTCGAAATGGCAAATCAATCAGGAGATCCTGATTTAATTGCAAAAGTAAATGAATTAATGGATTCCAAAATTGTAAAAGCATATAACTATGAAACCGCAGATGGAAATGGTGTTTACTGTAATTTAATTGAAATCGGTGACAGGGAACCCAAGGAGGTGATTGCTTCATTCAGAGGAACAAATGCCGGAATGGAAGCCGTAACCGAAGATGCGGCGATTGGTTTGATAGATGGGTATTCCACGGAACAAATGAAATACATTCCTGCTATTATGAATGATATCGGGAAGAGATATCAAGGTACAGATTATACAATATCTACAACCGGTCATTCACTTGGTGCATTTGATGCGGAGGTTGCGGCATTAACCATTTGCGGCAGTAACACTTATGGGATGGATCCGGAAATACAGAGTGATCTTAAAAAACACTTTGGGGTGCTGTTAAAAATAGATGGCCCATCCGGATATGACGAGTTTTATGAAAATAATGCAGATGGTTTTAATTATTTGAATGATAACGGAAAATACTGCGTTTATCACGCAAGCAATATCTCTGTTTTTGGCAATTGCCCACCGATTAAAGAAGGTAATGAAGTATTCTTGGACTCTGAAGGGGTTTCGGTGTTTGGAATAGAGTTTGGTATGCATCCTATTTTCAAGTATTTTTCTAAGAATGGAAACAGTGTAAAGGTATTTGAGAATCCGGCAGATTTTTATAAGCAACTGGTTGATAATTTAAAGCATGGTTTTGACAATAAGGATTCGAATGGAATTCAATCAATTGTCCTATTTGCGATTTTCTATAATGCACTCTACGGATACTTAAACAATCCTGCAGACTTTTATAACAATCTTATTCAGGCATATACTAAATTTAATATTAAAATACCACCTCAGTTGGATTTTTTTGCCAAACTGTTTATGGGTGCTTTAAAATTTGATATAGCTAAGGCATTGAACTATGTATTTATAATTAATTTTTTCAGGAGATGTGCTGAAAAAATAAAAGTTGATAAGATTTATGTAGAACTGGATAAACTGAAGCTGGTCTCAGAAGAATTGGATGATATCTCCGCAAGTTTATTGAAGGATGCAGAAATTATCAAAGCGGCCGGTGACGGACTTAATGGAGACATCATAAGTAACTATATTAAGAACAGAATTCATTCATGCGCATCAAAGGTTGAAGAGTATTCTGAAAAATCTAAATCGGCTGGGTATTTATGTTTATTATCTGCCAATAAATATTCCGCAGCAGAAAATCTGGTAGAGAATAAATATGAGGAAGTAAAGAGTGTAGCTCTTTAGTATATTGACGAGTATTTTTACATCCCCTATGCAACATGGAATCATTATTCTTTGTTGCATAAGAAATAGTAATAAAACTATTAGTATGATAAGGGGGCCATATGGCGACCTACCAAATTGAGTATTCCTGCGGCAGCAACATCGGTCTCTGTCGCAAGAATAATCAGGACAATTATATATGTTTGGGACAGTATCGTGATCTGGAAACCGATATCACGGAAATCCTGACCGGAACCACTCCTATAGGCAAGGAGTGTGTTTTTGGTGTTTTTGACGGACTTGGAGGAGAAGAGTTCGGAGAGATTGCATCCCTAATCGCAGCAAAAAGAATCCGCAATACTGTTTTTGACAGAAAACTGAAAGAGAAAGCTTCCGCGTATTGTGTGGAGGCAAACAAAGCCATCTGCGATTATGCGGATGAGAATGAAATCTTTGCGATGGGAACAACGGCTGCTTTTCTGGTTTTTGCAAAGAAAGAGATTCTTCTTTGCAATATCGGAGACAGCAGAATCTACTTCTTTTCAGAGGATAAGATGGAGCAGATTTCTTACGATCATGTACTTCTGGGAACCCAGTATGCCAAACCGCCCCTTACTCAGAAACTCGGAATAAGGGAAGAGGAATTGGTTCTGGATCCTTTCTTTTCGTCCGGCACATACCGGGAAGGAGATGTATTCCTGATCTGCTCGGATGGTTTGACGGATATGGTTCCTTTGGAGGAAATCAAAGAAATCGTTCTTCAGGAAGAAACACAGAATTGTGCATCGGTATTAATTGAAAAAGCCCTTGAGAATGGCGGAAGAGATAACACTACCGTAATCGTTTGCAAAGTAATCGGTAAATCCAAGAAGCGGAAGGAGACGAAAAATGGATAATGAATTCTTAAAGAGTGTATGGCCTGATTGGGAAATCGAAAAAAGACTCGGAAAGGGAGCATACGGTGAGGTTTACAAAGTCGGTCGTCATGACAGTAATGTTGACAGTTATGCGGCGATTAAGGTAATTACCATTCCGAATGATGAATCCGAAGTGGAATCCTTAAAAGCAGATGGATTCGATTTAGACAACACAAAGCATTATTTCCAGAATATCGTCGATGATTTCGTAAATGAAATCAAAATGATGGAGTCCTTAAAAGGCGTTCCGAATATTGTCAGCGTGGAAGACTATAAGGTTGTTCCGAGGCAGGAGGGAATCGGCTGGGATATTCTGATTCGTATGGAGCTTTTGACTCCGTTTAATGAATTTATTCAGGATCATTCCCTGATGGAAAAAGATGTAATCCGTCTCGGTATCGATATCTGTTCCGCATTGGAAATCTGTGGTCAAAAAGGAATCATCCATAGAGATATCAAGCCGGAAAACATTTTCTTAAATGAATACGGAAACTATAAACTTGGTGATTTCGGAATTGCCAGAAAATTGGAAAACACTACAGGTGGCCTTTCTCAGAAGGGAACCTTCAATTACATGGCACCCGAGGTTGCAAGCGGCGGAGAATATGATGCGAGAGTGGACATCTACTCGCTTGGTATTGTATTGTATCGTCTCCTGAACGAAAACCGTCTTCCTTTCCTGGATACGGATGCAAAACTGATGAATCCGAACGAGAGAAAGATTGCGGTAGAAAGAAGATTAAAAGGAGAGGCACTTCCTGTCCCGACCAAAGCATCTCCCGCGATGGCAAATCTGATTTTAAGAGCCTGCTCTTTTAATCGCAACAACCGTTTCCCGACGGCAACAGATATGAAAAACGCATTGCTTGCGGTTATGACGGGTTCCTATGTTTCCATACCGATTGTGGCAGATGATAAGACGGAAGTGATTTTACCTTCCCCGGATGATAAAACCGTAGCACTTGCAAACAACATGAATGCCGCACCGGTTAATAGCACATTCGGACAGGCTCCTGCAAAAAAGAAATCACCGCTGCCTATTATCATCGGTATCGTAGCCGGCTTATTGATTTTCGGAGTGGGAGGATTCTTTGCTGCAAAGTTTTTCGCCGGTAAGAATGAGAATTCCAAGAAGAATGAAAAGGAAATAGCATCCGTTTCCGAAGAGGAAAGTGCAGAAGAGATATCGGATTCCGATGTCTCCGACGAGGAAAAGGAAGCAATCCAGGCTAAACTGGATGAGGCGGAAGAATATGCTTCTAAGGATGACTATAAGAAAGCAATTGAAATCTTAGAGGGGGCACAGAAAACTTATCCGGACTCCGAGCTGATCAAAAACAGACTGGCGGAGTATACGGAAGCCCTTGCAAAACAGCAGAAGACCATTGCAATGAATGAAGCTGCGGATCTTGCGGCAAACGGAGATTACAAAGGTGCAAGAGACCGTATCAAAGAAGCAATGGATGAGTACGGAGAAGACGACGAATACACCAAAAAGTATGACGAATACAATAAAAAGTATGTTGCCGAAGTAAAGGCTGAAGCTTTGACAAAGGCAACGGAATATGAAGAAGCCGGTGATTATGTGAATGCATACAAGGCTTTGAAGGAAGCTTCCAAAGAAATCGGTCAGGACAGCGATGTTGACGGTAAAATGACCGAATACGAGAATAAGATTGTATCCGATGCACTTACGCAGGCAGATGCGGCAATGGCAGAAAGAAAGTATTCGGAAGCAATTCGTATTGTGGAGGATGCGCTTACCACATTACCCGGAAATCAGACATTAAATGATAAGAAGGTGGAGATTGAGAACAGTAAGCCGGTTTCCATCACAACGCTTACTCCGTTAAATGGCGGATTTGATTGGAATGAAGGAGATCCGACGGATCCGTTTGGAAATACTTATTCGGATGTAAGTAATTATGCTATTTTTAAAAGTACGTATTCTTGGACGGATCAAGGCGGATATGAGGAATATCGTCTGTATGGTGATTACAAGACATTGTCTGCTTCCATAGCACCGCAAGCAGATATAGTGGTAGCAGGTAAAGGGCAGATACAGGTATATGCAGATGACAAATTGGTATATACTTCTCCTGTAGTAAACAGGAAAACAGACTCTTTTAGTTTCGAAGTGGACATTACCGGAGCGGAGTATGTAAAAATAGTATATACAGTTTTTGCACACTCTGGTACAGATAACACCCTCATCCTCATGGACGTGAACCTTTGGAAATAGTCCGTATATGAATTGATAATATACGTTATAAACAAACAAAACAAATGAACTAAGGAGAACCAAAATGAAAATATGTAACCAGTGCGGAAATCAGGTAGACGACAGCGTGATGTTTTGCGGAAACTGCGGATATCAGTTTACAACACAGCAGAATTATCAAGGCAACATGGATATGGGTATGCAGCAGAACTATCAGCCGAGCATGGACATGAATATGCAGCAGAACTACCAGGCCAACATGGATATGAATGCACAGCAGAATTACCAGCAGGGATATCAGCAGCCGTATTATGATCAGAATTATCAACAGAATTATTATGGTCAGAATTCTGCAATGAACGAAATGCAGAATGGTTATGCATATTCCAATCAGGGAAACGGCAGTCAGGTCGCTGCGGCACCTCAGAGTGGTCTTGGAGTTGCTGCTTTTATTCTTTCGTTTTTTGTTGCACCGGTTGGCTTGATTCTGGGTATCGTTGCACGTGCAAAGAGAGATGGAAAAAGAAAAGGCCTTGCAACGGCAGCAATTATCGTTTCGTCGATATTGTCGGTTGTTTGGATACTTATGTTTGCTGTTTTGATACCTAATATGGTTAAATATAACGAAAAAACGAGAGTTTCAAGTGATACGCAGTTTTGCGATACTTTTAAAACCGCCATCACGACCGCTATGATGGATCCCAGTGTAATTAATAATGATTATTGGTCGATTTATTATTTTTCCGACGGAGGCTGGCATGATATATCCGAACTTGGAGGAAGTACGGATAGTTATACATTCTGCGGAGCAATCCAGGAAATTGTAGGATTTGATCCTGCATACGCAGAAAGCTACCTTAAATCCTCTTACCTCGGTGGAAGAGCAAGCGGAATGCAGTTTAGGATTTCCGGTTATTCGGTAGAAGTTAGAATTCAGTATTCCGACTCCACCGGCAGGAAAGGCAGATACGGAGCATATCCGATTACGGTAGATTAAGGAAAAAGCGGAAACGGCAGGAATTCGTATGGCTGAATATAATTCACCACTTGATATATATGAAATACAGGGAACAATCGGAAAAGGCGGTGGCGGCACCGTCTTTAAGGCGTTCCATAAAAGACTTCAGAAACCTGTTGTAATCAAGAAGATCCATGATTACATCAATGAGAATGAGCAGAGAAACGAGGTAGACGTTTTAAAGAATCTTCGTCATTCGTATATTCCGCAGGTTTTGGACTTTTTTGTGGTGGACGGAGTGGCATATACAGTCATGGACTTCATCGAAGGGGAGTCCTTCCAGTCCTTGCTGGATCGTGGTGTGAAGTTTCGTGAAAGCCAGGTTATCAAATACGGAAAACAGCTTTGTGAAGCGGTACAGTACCTGCATTCTCGCGAAATCCCCGTTATTCACGGTGATATCAAACCTGATAATATCATCCTTACACCTACGGATGATATCTGCTTAATCGACTTTAACATTTCCGGTATTTCCGAGGGAAATAAGGCATATACTACGGGTTATTCCAAAGGATACAGCGCTCCGGAGCAGATTGAGGCATATAACAGAATTGCCGGACAACTTGCGGCGGCAAGTTCGAACAGTACTCCGCAGCCCCAGGTTCAACCGCAGCTGCAGTATCAGCCCCAAATACAGCAACAACCGCAGCTACAGTATCATCCACAGGTTCAACCACAGCCTCAACCTCAGGCATATCAGACACCTGTTCAGAGTGGTGGGACAGAGGTTTTGTATGGGCAGCCCATGCAACAGAACAATCCGGCACAACCAATACCGGTACAGCAAAGTGTTCCGGTTCAGCAGGTTCCGATGCAACAACCCATGCAGGGAAGAGACGGAACCGTCATTTTGAATGTACAGAACGCGCCTGCACAGAATGTACCTGTTCAGAGTGTACCTATTCAGAGTGTTCCTGTCCAAAATTACCCTGTGCAGAACATTCCGGGTCAGCCTTCCGTGCAGACAGCAAGCGGAACGGAACTGATTTTCAATTCCGGTGCGGCAAAACAAAATCCGGTGCCAAGTGCGAACTCAAATGCGAACCTTCCGAAAATCCCCATCGACAAACGATGTGACGTATACAGTATCGGTGCAACACTGTTCCATTTATATACAGGAACAAGGATTGACCGCGCGGGTCAAAAGGTTCTAAAGTCCGGTACTACAGAAGGATATCTGTATATCTTGAATAAAGCACTTCAGGAGAATCCGCAGAGTCGTTTTTCATCTGCCGGAGATATGCTGAAGGCATTAAGTACGATTCACCAGAAAGAAAAAGTATACCGGAAAATGGTAGCGGGACAGACAGTTGCCCGCCTGGTTCTTTTGTTCCTGTTCATTGCAGGACTCGGACTTGCATCCTACGGTTTCCAGCGCAGAAGAGTGGAACTGAAGGAGTTATATCAAAGCTATATCGAGCAGTTGAGTGAATTCCCGGTTGACGGAGATATCAACGAATTTGAAGAAATTTATCAGGTGGCGGTTGATTTGGAGCCCGAAACCATAGATGCATACAGGCAGAAAGTTTTTTATCTCTTTTCCAGAAGGGATTATGAGGAAACCATTCGGTTCTCCGATGAAGTGGTAAAGAATTCCTCCGCCTACGATGTTATCGATGTGGCGGAAATCTATTATGTCCAGGGAAATGCATATTATGCACTGGAAGAATACGATGATGCTTCGGACAGTTTCCGTCGTGCAATCAGTTATGACGGCCAGAAGGCCGATTACTACGGAGACCTTGCGATTTCCCTTGCAAAAACCGGAAACCTGGAGGAGGCGACCGATGCGGCAACGAAAGCGGAAGATTTGGGAATCAACAATGCGCACCTCAGCCTGATCCGCGGCGAAATCGAGTATGCAAAAGGAAACTATGATACAGCTGAAGAATATCTAAAAGAATGTATCCGCACAACCACAGATGATTACAGAAAAATGTGCGCTTATATTACCTGCGGAAAATGTATTTCGGCAGGCGGAACAGAGGAAGACTTAAAAGAGTGTATCGATTTCCTCAAGAAAGGTGTATCCGATGTTGGAATCGAATACAAAGATTACCTGTTCGGCCTTCTTTCCGAAACCTATATCAGCGCTTACAGTATGACCGGTTCCGAAGAATATGCTTCGGAAGCCATCGGATGTTTAAGCGAACAGATTGACAGCGGATGGGCCGGATTCAGTACCTATAACAACATCGTGATCCTCTGTACCAAGCAGGGAAAATACGCGGAAGCCATTACCTATCTTGATAAGATGGAGGAGCGTTACCCGGATAACTACAACGTATTTAAGCGCAGAGCCTTCCTGGAACTTGAGATTCAGGGAAAGAAGGACGAGTCAATCCGGGATTATTCCGATTTTGCGAAGTATTATCATGAAGCTTTGGATAAATACCAGGCACAAAGCGGTGAGAAAGTGGATCCGGAAATGGATCTTTTAAGCGAAGATTATCGCATGTTAATTGACGGAAACTGGTTGAGTGAATAGGAAAGGGGTATCAATATGATAGGACAGACATTGATTTATGCCGGGATCGGAATTGCTGCCGCTTCCCTGATTGCGGAGATCGTTCTGACGATCGTTTTCAGCGGAACCAAAAAGCGCATGATCGAAAAAATCTACAAGAATTACGAAGAACATTAAAAATGTAAAGGTTTCTTTGGATTTTTGAAAAAAAGTGTTATAATGTATGGTATAGGTTATTGTGGGTGAAACCATAAACCAGAAAAGAAAAAGGAGAACAAAACTATGATTTGTAGTTCGTGTGGAAGAGAAATTCCGGATGGAAGCACATTTTGTGTAGTTTGTGGTGCGCAGTTTACTCCGACGGTTCCTGATTATAATCAGATCGGAAGTACCGTTGCGGCAGGAATGGGTACCGATTACAACCAGGTAGGAAGTACCGTAGCAGCAGGAATGGGTACCGATTACAACCAGGTGGGAAGCACTGTGGCAGCAGGAATGACTGCTGATTACAGCCAGGTAGGAAGCACTGTTGCAGCAGGTATGGGCACAGCAGATTACGGCCAGATCGGAAGTACCGTAGCAGCAGGTATGACGGCTGATTTCAGCCAGGCAAACGGAAATGTGGGAAATACGCAGCAGGGAGTACCGGCGGCAACGCCTGCACCGGCAGCAGCACCGGCAAAATCCGGCTTCAACAAACTTATGATTCCGGTAATTGCATTGGGAGCATGCCTCTTGCTTGCACTCGGAGGAATTGCATTCTTATTCCTCTTCTTCTCACCGAAATATAAGAATTTGCAGAATGAGAACAGCAATCTTCAGTCTGAAAACAGCTCTCTTGAGTCAACGATTTCTTCAAAGGACAGTGAGATTTCAAACCTCAAGTCCAATGTTTCCAGTCTGACACAGGAAAGAGACAATCTGCAGGCAGAGATGGAAGAGTATTCCGTAAGTGCTGAATTATACGAGGAAATGATCAATGACATTCGCAATATGAAGCGCCCCAACAATACCTATTACAGCAACCGTAACGTCATCGTTCTCGGAAAAGGACAGACTGCAAGCATTATGGTTACGCTGGATAAGGCAACGAGCTTTACCATTAGATTTGATTCGGACAACAAGCTTTGCTCCGCAAAGTGGAACAATGACTGGTTTAACAACAACAAGTCCTGTACGCTTACTTTTACCGCAGGATACGACGAAGGAAAAACGGTATTTAAGTTTACAAACTCCGAAACCGCTGATACTTTCGAAGTTTTAGTATACATCGTCGATTAATATTTTTTGAAAAAATAAGCAACTCATCACATTTTACGTGCATTTCGTCAGTTTTTGGACGAATCGGTATATATTGCCGGTAAGATGTGTATGAGTTGCATTGTTGTTATTATATACAGTCAGAGGATAAAAATATGTCTGAAAATGTAGTTTCAAAAAAGAAAAAATGGCTTCCCGGTCTGATCGCAGGAGTTTCCGCGGGACTGGTGTTAGCAATCGGTGTTGCGGTTTTTGTTATGATTTTCGTATCCGGTGCGGATTCGAGAAAAGCAAAAAAACAGTTGGATATTGCAAACAAATATCTGACCAATCTGGATTATGAGAACGCAATCTTAGCTTATGAAGACGTAATTGCCATCGATCCGAAATGTGAAGAAGCATATCTTTCCATTGCAGATGCATACGAAGCATTGGCGGACAACACGAGGGAAGACGAAGGCGGTTATAAGAAGTCAATTGAATACATCGACAAGGGTATCCGCGCTTTGAAAAGAGGTTATTCCAATACGGATTCCGATGATATCAAGAAACGTCTGGAGGAGCTGAAAGAAAAGAAGAAGGCTTTAAAGAAAGACGAAATCGAGGAACTACTTGCAGACGAAGATCACGATAAGCTTACCTTAAAGATTGTTTCCACGGATGTAACGGATTATCCGCTGATTCGTTTCTATGTTGCAGCTTATGACAAAGACGGCAACCAGGTTGTACTGGATGCACCTTTGGCCAGCGTGGGAGAATTAAAAGGCGGAGAATATCTGGAAAGAAAAATCAAACGTCTTGAACGTATGGAAGGTCGTGAAGGCTTATCCATCGAGCTTGTAGCAGACAAGTCCGGTAGTATGAGTGGCGATATTGAACATGTGAAAGACATCATGACAGAGTTCGTAAACAGTCTGGATTACGGCGTAGGAGATGCAGTGGAACTGATTTCCTTCAGCAGCGATGTAACGTTTATGTGTACCAGAACAAGCGATCTTGCCTATCTGTGCAACGGTATCGACAGTCTTTATGCAACCGGTAATACGGCAATGTATGACGCGCTGTATGAGGCGGTAAACAGTGCCGGATATCAGAGCGGTGCAAAATGCGTAATCGCGTTTACGGACGGTGCGGATAATGCCAGCGACTATACCATAGAGGACGTAATTAATCTGGCAAACGAGTTAAGCGTTCCCATCTACATTATCGGCACAAATTATTCGAATGATAATCTGGAATATATTGCATCTTCCACAGGTGGAAAATACTGGTACATTAACGATCTCGACAATATGGGCGATATGCTTGATACCATCTATACCGAGCAGAAAGATATGTATGTGCTTGAGTACTACTGTGATCAGGAAGATTTTTCCCAGTTTGATATTCGTGACGTAGTTCTTACCATCGGTGATGAAACCTATGTCGGAACGACAGAGGAAACATTTGAACCGATCGGAAAAGATGTGGAAGTAAAAGCAGCTTCCGGATATGAAGTAATAGTAGGAAACTATTCCTGGAGAGAAGCAAATGCGATTGCCCTTCAAAGAGGCGGTCACTTGGTTACCATTACTTCGGAACTTGAGATGCAGCGTGTCAGCAGAATCGCAGAGAAGCATTCTCTTAACGGAGTCTGGATGGGCGGATACTTATCTCAGGGTCAGGCATACTGGGTAACCGGTGAAGAAATGAACTATTCGAACTGGTATAACGGAGCGGTATATGATGCATATATCGGAAGCTACAGCGGAAGTTACGCGATGCTTTACAATATCGGCGGAGAATGGAAATGGGTAATCCAGGATAACGATTTGGACGATTCAATTAAGTGCGGTTATATCATTGAATATGACAAACCGGAAGTAGAACAACTGGATGAAGAAGAACGACTTTTCAAAAAGAACTATATGAGAGAAAACACCGAACCGGTTACGAATGGCGGAGCGGAAACTGAAGAAGCCGAAGCCCGGGATTCGGATGAGAAATAATAGTTTATTAAGCAATACTATGAAATAAAAGGTTACAAAGAGGAGGCATAAGATGATTAGATGTCCAAAATGTAATATGGAATTGGAAGATGATTCTATTTTCTGTTATTCATGTGGGGCAAAAGTTGAACAGGCAGCACCTGCACCTGTAGCAGCACCGGTTCCTGAGGCAGCACCTGCACCCGTAGCAGCAGCACCTGTTCCTGAAGTTGCACCTGCACCCGTAGCAGCAGCACCTGTTCCTGAGGTTGCACCTGCACCCGTAGCAGCAGCACCTGTTCCTGAAGTTGCACCTGCACCCGTAGTAGCAGCACCTGTTCCCGAAGTGGCACCTGCACCTGTAGCAGCACCTGTTCCTGAAGTTGTACCTGCACCCGTAGCAGCAGCACCGGTTCCCGAAGTGGCGCCCGCACCCGTGGTAGCACCTGCACCTGTAGCAGCACCTGTTCCTGAAGTTGTACCTGCACCCATAGCAGCACCGGTTCCCGAAGTGGTGCCCGCACCCGTAGCAACGCCGACTCCCGTGCCGACACCTGCACCTATACCTGCACCGGCACCGACTCCTATGCCTACCCCCGCACCTATACCTGCACCGGCACCGACTCCTATGCCTACCCCCGCACCGGTTCCGACTCCGGCACCTGTACCGGCTCCCGCAGTCAATCCGGTTCCGGCAATGAATCAGAATTATATGGTGAATCCCGCACCTGCATATAATCCGCAGATGCAGGGTGGATATGTACCTGCAAATAACAATCCTTACGGAGCACAGGCTCCGGCAATGAATCCTGCACCGGCTCCCATGCCGGCACCTGCACCGATTCCTACCCCTGCGCCGATTCCGACACCTGCACCGGTTCCGACCCCGGCACCTGTACCGGCTCCGGTTCCTGCAGTTGCACAGGCTCCTGCAGCAGCACCTGCCGCAAAACCGAAAAAACAGGGCAATAAGAAACTTCCGCTCATTATCGGAATTGCATGCGGCGCAGCTCTTTTGATTGCAGCTGTTGTTGTAGCAATCGTGCTGATCAACAAGAACAAGAACAAATCCAATTTTGATCAAAACTGCGTTTATGTGAAAGAAAACAGCCTTTATGTAGTTGAAGGAAGAGTAGCATCGAAAGAGATTACTGACGGATACTTCAGTGGTATGTTGTATTCCAATATCGGAAGTATCTATCAGAGCGGTAACAAGATTGTTTATCCGAAGAATGTGTATGACGGAGCCTATGGTAGCCTTTATACCGCTATGTTGGGCGTTCCGAATTCCGAAACAAAGATTGACTCCGATGTGAACATTCATCTTGTTTATACAGATCCTGATTTAAGCAGGCTCCTTTATTTCAAAGGCAGTGTTTTATATCGCTACAACTTTGCATTAAAAGAGAAAGAAAAAATCGGATCCGTAGATTATTACGGAGTTGACTATGCTTTCAGTGAAGATTTAAACAATATTGCATTCATTGATGATGAAGAGCGTCTTTACGTGAAGTTTGGCGCAGCAGATAAGGAAAAGATTGCGAATGATGTATCAGAATTATATGTAGTAGGAGATCTTTCCGCATCTTCACAGATTATCTATATGCAGAAAGAAGAAGGTATCGAGTGGGAAGACGGAAATATGTACAACTACTATGATAACTATTCCATCTATTCCTATCAGAACGGAAACAGCAGAAAACTTCTTGACGGTATCATTTTGGATATAGAGGTTTATAAAAATGGAAAGGCATATTTCCTCTGCTACAATCCGGACAGCGGAACCACGGATATTTATTACTATAACGGTCAGGATGTCAGCGTTGCGGGAACCGCACAGGGTCAGTACTATCCGGGGTCTTACGCTAGAAATACCGCGGAGAACGCACTTATGCTTTATTGCAACGAAGATGATGACAAAATTCTTCTTGTAAACGGTGTTCAGATTCCTTTGGATTCTTATATCGCAAATGAGGACCGTTCTTACTATATGGTAGTAAACAACGAAGGAACCAAAATTGTACTGGTAAAAACCAACAGTTCCTCCTATGACGACGATTACGGAAATACCGCATATGTTCTCAACGTGGAAGGAAATACTTTGGTTCGTGAAAGAGAAATCTATGATGTGAGCGATATTGTCTTTGATGGAAAAGGCAGACTCTTAACCATCCAGGATTGTGAATTTGAAGGAAGCAGCTCCGGAAGCGGAAGCCTCTACATTGACGATATGTTCGTGGATTCGGATGTATACGGAATCATCAACTACAGAAATGATATGTCGGAAGATGTTTACTATATCACCGATTACAGTTACGAGAAATCCAATTACTCCTTAAATGTATACAACAAGAAGACCGGAAAACGTTTGGTATCGGATGAAGTCTACAATTGTGAGTTGAAAGATGACGGAACCATCTTCTTCATCTATGATTATTCCACTTATCGCGGAACCGGAGATCTTTATGTATATGCGGAAGGCGAGAAGACAAAGATTGACGATGACGTAAAGGCGATCGGAATGACCGTAAAAAAATAAAAAACGATTGACATTTGAAAATCCAAGTGCTATGGTTACAAATAGTGAAAGGCTGTGACGAAGAAGACACATGCAATTTCAATTTTCAGAGAGTTGTCGGTTGGTGTGAGACAACAGTTGATGGCATGATGGTTATCCCTTCCGAGCCGGAACACCAAAGAGCAAAAGCTTGAGTAGATGTTCACGTAGTCGCCGCGTTAAGGCAAAGAGCTTGTTGGAGCTTACTGAGGGCATCCTGTAAGGATGAAATTGAGTGGTACCGCGGATTGAATAACAACCCGTCTCAAGGAAACTTGAGGCGGGTTTATTTATTTTTCCGAGTTACTTCATCTCCAAAGTGAGCAGAATTCTATTTTTTACAGGAGGTCAGAAATGACAAATCAAAGACAGTTGGAAACAGAGATCCAGGAAGTCGCAAGACGTATCAAGGCCCTTCGTGAGGATATGAACTTATCCCAGGAGGCACTTGCAAAGAAGATCGGTCTTACCCCGGAAGAGTATGCAAAGTATGAGTCCGGAGAGGAAGACTTTTCCTTCACCTTCATCTACAAGATTGCACAGGTCTGCAACGTGGAAATGACGGACCTTATGGAAGGTGAAAGCCCCGCACTTTCGGAAGTAACCGTAACCAGAAAGGGCGAGGGAGACCAGATTGTAAGACGTGAAGGTTTTGAATACTATCGCCTTGCTCCGAAGTTTAAAAATAAACTGGCCGAGCCTTTCTTCGTAAGAATTCCCTATTCCCAGGAAGCCCTGAATCCGCCTTACGAATATTCCACACATGTGGGACAGGAGCTGGATATCGTCATCAAGGGAAGCTTGAAGATGGTTGTCGGCGATGTGGTCGAAATCCTTCATGAGGGCGATTCCATTTATTACAATTCCGCAATCCCTCATAACGAGATCGCTCTTGGCGGCGAAGACTGCGAAATCTACGCAGTCGTTATGAACCCCGATGCAAAGGGACCTTCCAAGGTTGAGAATAAAGTTCAGAAATTCGTTAAGACCAATGTGGACAAAGCAAACCTTAAGAATCCCATCTACGAGCGTTTCGTGGAAACCAAGGTTGACGAGTACGGTGTTGTAAATGATGTTAAATTCAAGAACGACGAGCATTTCAATTTTGCATATGATGTGGTAGACGAACTCGCCAAGAAGGTTCCGGGAAAGACCGCAATGATCTATGTTTCCAATGAGAAGGAATCCAGAAGATTCACGTTCGGAGACATGAAGAAGTATTCCAATATGGCAGCAAACTATTTTGCATCCATCGGAATCAAAAAAGGCGACAGAGTTCTGCTGGTAGAAAAAAGACATTATCAGTTCTGGTTTACGATTCTCGGTCTTCACAAACTGGGCGCGATCGTGATTCCGGCCACTCATCTTCTGAAAGACCACGATTTTGAATATCGTTTTAATGCAGCCGGTATTTCCGCCATCGTCTGCACCGGTACCGGTGATGTGGCGGATCAGGTGGATATGGCACAGAAGAAGAGCCCTACTTTAAAGATCAAGGTAATGGTTAACGGAGAGAAGGAAGGCTGGCATAATTTCGATAAAGAATTTGAGAAATTCCCGGATGAATTTCCCCGGACGGAAGCCACACCCGGCGGAGACGATACAATGCTGATGCTCTTTACCTCCGGAACCACGGGCTATCCGAATATCGCGGCCCACAGCTACAAATATCCGCTGGGACATTTCCTTACCGCGAAGTACTGGCATAATGTAGATCCCAACGGCTTACATTTTACCATTGCGGATACCGGCTGGGGCAAGGCTTTGTGGGGTAAATTATATGGTCAATGGCTCTGCGAAGCAGCAACCTTCGTATATGACTTTGAGAAATTCAAGGCAGAAGACATCCTTCCGATGTTTGCCAAATATAAGATCACGACATTCTGTGCACCGACTACGATGTATCGTTTCTTCATCAAGGAAGATCTTGCGAAGTACGATTTAAGCTCCATCAAGTATGCAACGGTTGCAGGCGAAGCAATGAACCCGGAAGTATATTCCCAGTTCCTGAAGGCTACCGGCGTACGAATCATGGAAGGTTTCGGACAGACCGAGACCACACTTACCATCGCAAACTATGTTGGCGAGAACAATAAAGTCGGATCCATGGGACGTCCTTCCCCGCAGTATCAGGTGGATATCATGGCAGCGGACGGAAGCTTGGCTCCCGTCGGTGAGACCGGTGAGATCGTCATCAAGACCGAGGACGGCGTACCGAACGGCCTCTTCCAGGGATACTACTTAAACGACGAAAAGACCAAGAGCGTATGGCACGATGGATATTATCATACCGGTGATACGGCTTGGAAAGATGAGGACGGATTCTTCTGGTATGTCGGCCGTGTAGACGATCTGATCAAGTCTTCCGGTTACCGTATCGGACCGTTCGAGATCGAGAGCGTTATCATGGAGCTTCCTTACGTACTCGAGTGTGCGGTTGTCGCAGCTCCCGATGAGATCCGCGGACAGGTGGTTCGTGCCATCATCGTACTGACCAAGGGCACCAAAGGTTCGGATGAGTTAAAGAAGGAAATCCAGACCTACGTAAAGAGCCATACCGCTCCTTACAAGTATCCGAGAATCGTGGATTTCGTGGACGAGCTTCCGAAGACCATTTCCGGTAAGGTAAGACGTGTGGATTTAAGAAAAGATAAATAATGCATTGAAATAATCATAAAGAGTTTCGCTTCGGCGGAACTCTTTTTTATGTTTTCAAGGCTTTCAAAGCCCCGTTTTACGTTGCAAGACGGACGTTTTGAGGGTATAATAATAGCGTTATTATTTCTTTGCGGTGAGGAAAGAAAATGACGATTGAGCAGCTGTATTCCATTCTGTATCTGGAGATCAATCTGTTTGCCATGGCACTGGTACTGATGATCCGAATCCGGACTCTGGGCTTATCCAAAATGGTAGCGCAGAGAAACTTTTCGGTTGCCATAGATACCACAATGGTTTTCTTTGCCTCGGACACATTCTGGGCATTGACGGAGGAGCATTTCCTGCCGTATTCCAAATGGTCGAACCTCATCAGCAAGGATATTTATTTTCTCATGACAGCCTTGATGTGTTTTGCATGGTTTATTTTTTTGAGTATCTTCTGGACTCTC
>JAFWTY010000010.1 GCA_017518735.1 Lachnospiraceae bacterium
AGTGCGCTTTTTCCCTTCGAGAAAACGATCAAGATCCGGCCCCTTACGTAATGCCCGAAGCTTCTCTTTCTCTTTTTCAGCAGCAATTTCTTCTTTGGTTCTCTTTGGCATTTTGATCTCCTTTCCAATAAAACCACTAGTTAGCAGTTACACCCAAGCACAAAAAAGGCACCTACCCTAGTTTTCACTAAAGTAAGTGCCTGTTAAACCATTCAAAAGCTGTTCCTATTGATTGGTTAGTTGTTCTGTTTTCAGCTAAATTCGAGGTTTACACCGCGTTCCGTGATATTCCTCGATGCATTTTCTCACTCTGACATCCCGTTCCGCTCTCGTCCACTTTAGTCCTCAGAAATCGAAACGTTTTGCATCGTTCCGTCCTGATACGACTGTAACCGTTGTACCACGACACGTAGCGTCTTAATGCGTCCTGCTACGTCAAGTCGTCGAGCGGAGCGTCGGGAAGAGCAAAACATCGCGAATGGCGGGGCTGTTGGTTAAGAGCATCGTCAGTCTGTCGATGCCGTATCCGATACCGCCGGTGGGTGCCATGCCGACTTCGAGGGCATTTAAGAAGTCCTCATCGGTATGCTCTGCTTCCTCATCGCCCGCTGCCGCATTTGCATCCTGAAGTGCAAAACGCTCGCGCTGGTCAATCGGATCGTTCAACTCGGAATATGCGTTGCACATCTCCCAGCCGTTGATGAATAACTCGAATCTTTCCACCTTGGAAGGATCGTCGGGTTTTTTCTTGGTCAACGGAGAAATCTCGATCGGATGGTCCATAATGAAGGTAGGCTGTAAGAGCTTGTCTTCACAATACTCTTCGAAGAAGAGATTTAAGATATGTCCCTTGGTATGAAAATCTTCAAATTCAATATGATGCTCTTTGGCTAACTTCTTTGCTGCCTCAGTATCGGGCACTTCGTCGAAGTCGATGCCTGCATACTTCTTTACAGCCTCGGTCATGGTCAGTCTCTCGAACGGCTTTCCGAAGTCAAGTTCGATGTCGCCATACTTGAAGGTTGTGGTTCCAAGCACTTCCTGAGTGACATGACGGAACATGTTCTCGGTCAAGTCCATCATTCCGTAGTAATCGGTATATGCCTGATAGAGTTCCATTAAGGTAAATTCCGGATTGTGTCTGGTGTCCAGACCTTCGTTACGGAAAACGCGGCCGATCTCATATACTCTCTCAAGTCCGCCGACGATCAATCTCTTTAAGTAAAGTTCCAGGGAAATACGAAGCTTTAAGTCCTCATCCAGTGCATTGAAGTGTGTCTCGAAAGGTCTTGCCGCAGCACCGCCGGGATTTGCAACAAGCATCGGGGTCTCCACTTCCATGAAGCCCTGCTCGTCCAGGTAGCGACGGATGGAGGAGATGATCTTGGAACGCTTAATGAAGGTATTTTTGGCCTCCTCGTTCATGATCAGGTCTACGTATCTCTGACGATAACGTACGTCCGTGTTGGTCAGTCCGTGGTATTTCTCAGGCAGAATCTGTAAGGATTTGCAAAGCAGGGTTACCTTCTCCGCATGGATGGAGATTTCTCCCATCATGGTACGGAAAACATATCCTTCCACTCCGACGATATCGCCGACGTCGTATTTCTTGAAATCGCCGTAGGACTCTTCGCCGAGCGCATCACGGGATACGTAAATCTGGATGTTTCCGAGTTTGTCCTGAACGTTTCCGAAAGAAGCTTTTCCCATAACACGCTTGCTCATCAGACGTCCTGCAATGCTTACATGGATCGGGCTTGCGTCCATGATGGCACGCTTCTCTTCATAGTCCGCTTTTACGGCTGCTCTTGCATCTGCTTCTTCCATACCCTCGGTGTTTACCGCGGGACGGTCACCGACCAGTTTCTTCTCCAGTTCTTCATACTCTGCCTTTGCGTCAGAGGAATGATGGGTCTGGTTGTATTTGGTAATGACGAAGGGATCCTTGCCTGCTGCCTGTAAGTTCGCTAACTTTTCGCGACGAACCTTCAAAAGCTGTCCGATGTCCTGTTCCTGTGTGTTCTGTGCATTGTTTGCGTTCTGCGTGTTCTCTGCCATTTTTTCGTACTCTTTTCTGTGAATTATGTATGGTTTCTCTTAGAAAAAGGATTCCCTCGGGAATCCTTTTATCTGCATGCTTCATCAAGTTTCAGCGGATTCTTATTTCTCACGGCTGAAGCTTACAACCTTATACTTTAAGGTTCCTGCGGGGCACTCTACTTCAACGGTCTGGCCCTTCTTAGCACCGATTAAGGCTTTTCCGAGAGGAGACTCGTTGGAGATGATTCCCTTTAAGCTGTTTGCTTCGGTTGCGCCCTTGATGGTGTAGGTAAGTTCTTCCTTGGTTTCCTTATCAAGAATTACAACTGTAGTACCAAAGGAAATCTTCTTCTCATCGATTTCTTCTTCGTCTGCGATTTCGGCATCCTTTAAGAGCTGCTCCAGCTCAAAAATTCTTGCCTCGATGTCACGCTGCTCATCCTTTGCTGCATCATATTCCGCATTCTCGGATAAGTCGCCCTGTGCTCTCGCTTCCTTTAATTTCTCGGATACTTCTTTACGTTTATTTACCTTTAAGTTATGGAGTTCTTCTTCGTATTTCTGAAGTCCCTCACGAGTTAACAAGTTCTTCTTCTCTTCTGCCATGGTTTAAAATCCTCCCCCTGCATTTCACATACTGCATAAAACAATCACGCGACAGTCTTCCCCCGCGCATTGTTTGATTATACCTATATATATGCGTGGTGTCAACAAAATCCCGCCGTATCCGGTGGGTTTTCTTTATACTTATATTCCTTTTTTAATTAAGCTAAAACTCTAATTTCTCATACAATTCCTTCAAACTCTGTGCTTCACAGACCTTTCTCCTTAAGGATGCCGCTCCCTTAAATCCGGCACTGTACCAGGCGATGTGCTGGCGCATTTCCCGGATTGCGGTATACTCTCCCTTCTCGGCAACAAGCATTTCGGCGTGACGTTTGATCATCGGACAGACTTCGTCCCATCCGGGTTTTCCTTCCCCTCCTGCCAGTTCCCGGAAGATCCACGGGTTTCCTCTGGCGGCCCTTCCGACGGCAATTGCATCACAGCCTGTCACCTCAAACATCTTATGTGCACTCTCGCTGTCCTTTACATCTCCGTTTCCGATGACCGGAATCGTTACAGCCTCCTTGACCTTCGCAATCATCTCCCAGTCGGCTTCGCCCGAATAAAACTGCTCCCTCGTTCTGCCATGCACCGTGATTGCAGCCGCTCCGTTTCCTTCCAGAATTTTTGCCACTTCCACGGCATTGATGTGGTCTTTATCAAAGCCCAGGCGGATCTTGGCCGTGACGGGCTTTTCCGATGCGCAAGAGACACATTTCATAATTCGTCCGGCAAGTTCGGGGTCCTTTAACAGAGCACTTCCTTCTCCGTTTCCCGCCACCTTCGGCACGGGACAGCCCATATTGATGTCCAGAATTTGGAACGGATATTCATTTAATGTCGCCGCAACTTCTCCCATCAGTTCCGGCTCGGAACCAAAAATCTGCAGCGATACGATTCCCTCTTCCGGCGCAGTTTTCAGCATGCCGTACGTGGCCTTGTTTTTGAAGGAAAGTGCCTTGGCGGAAATCATTTCCGTACAGACCATTCCCGCTCCCATTTCGGCACAAAGAACGCGAAAAGGCAGGTCTGTTACACCTGCCATCGGAGCCAGAATATAGGGATTTGGAAGAGCAATCTTGCCTATCTTCATCTTTTGTTTTTCTCATAAACCAAACGGAGTCCGTCAAGGGTCAGGAACTTATCGTAAACCTCTATCTTGTCGGTCTCTTTGCTGATGATGCTGCCCAGACCACCGGTCGCAATGACCTTCAGATCCTTTAATCCGCTCTCTTCTTTCACCTTTTCGATGATGTATTCGGTCTGTCCGATCTGACCGTAAATCAAGCCGGCCTGCATCGAAGAAACGGTTTCACGTGCAAGGATGGAGGCGGGTTTTTTGATCTCGATCTCGGGAAGTTTTGCGGTATCTTCCCAGAGGGCTCTGGCGGAAATGCGGATTCCCGGTGCGGTGATGCCCACGGATAAGGAACCGTCTTCGGTTACCAGGTCGTAGGTGGTTGCGGTTCCGAAATCCAGCACAAGTACGGGGCCGCCGTATTTATCATATGCTGCAACGGCATCTACGATACGGTCCGGGCCCATTTCCTTGGGGTTCTCGGTAGCTACCTTGATGCCGGTTTTTGTTCCCGGTCCGACAATCAGCGGCTTACAGCCGATGTATCTTTCGATTGCGGTGATGAGCGAATGCATTACATTGGGAACAACGCTTGCGATGGCAACGCCGGTGATGGCATCCTTGTCGATGTTGTTTAAGTCCAACAGTTCACGGATGTTTAATCCGAACTCGTCGGAAGTACGGTCAACCTTAGAGGTGAGTTTGAACATGACGAGCATTTTTTCGCCTTCATACACACCGAAATTGATATTCGTATTTCCTACATCCACAACCAGAATCATAAGGTCTCCTTTGTGAACGGTGCGAAGCACCATTCAATTTTTATTCATTCAGGCCGGACTGCTCCGCCTCTTTGATAATGTCTTCGATCGGCTCTTTCTTTATAATGGCACGATAGTAAAGCTGCAGTGCCTCAAACACTTCCTGACGGCTTTCGCGAACCTTCTTTACGAGCATCCCTGCCGCGATTTCATCGTAGTAGATATCGTCCTCTTCCGCCATGGTTTCAAGCATCAGCTCGCCGTCCTCATCAAAACCGACGGTTAGAATTCCGCCCGTTTCCTCGGTAAAAAGCACACACATGATGTGCAGATCGTCCTGTATGGACTGCGGAATCTTATCAAATTCTTTATTGAAATAGTATTTTTTCTCGTACGCGTTTGCGCCACAGATTACTACTTTTTCCATTCTACCCTCTTTGCTTACTTCTTATTCTTCGAAGGCACCCAGTGTAGCAGCCATCATGGCTTTGATCGTGTGCATTCTGTTTTCCGCCTCGTCAAAGACTCTCGAATATTCGGACTCAAAAACTTCATCCGTTACTTCCAGCTCGGTCAGACCAAACTTCTCTCCGACCTTCTGTCCGATCGTCGTATTCAGGTCATGGTAGGAAGGCAGGCAGTGTAAGAAGATGACGTCATCCGCGCCGTTCTTCATTACGTCCATGGTCACACGATAGGGAAGCAGGGCCTCTATTCTCTCTTTCCATACTTCATCGGGTTCTCCCATGGACACCCAGATATCGGTATAGATAACATCGGCGCCTTCGGTTCCCTTTTTCACATCCTCTTCAAACGTAAGCGTTGCGCCGCTGATCTTGGCAAATTCCTGACATTCCTCAATCAGTTTTTGATTCGGGAAGTATTCCTTCGGTGCGCAGGCGGTAAAGTGCATACCCATTTTTGCGCGGGCTACCATGAGGGAGTTGCCCATGTTGTAACGCGCATCGCCCATGTAGGTCAGTTTTACACCCTCCAGACGGCCCAGTTGTTCTCTGATGGTCAGTAAATCCGCCAGCATCTGTGTCGGATGATATTCGTTGGTCAGTCCGTTCCATACGGGAACGTCTGCATATTTTGCAAGTTCTTCCACGATTTCCTGACCGAATCCGCGGTATTCGATTCCGTCGTACATACGGCCCAGAACACGTGCGGTATCCGCGATGGATTCCTTTCTTCCGATCTGGCTTCCCGCGGGATCGAGGTAGGTTACTTCCATACCAAGGTCATGGCCTGCCACTTCAAAGGAGCAGCGGGTTCTCGTGGATGTTTTTTCAAAAATCAATACAATATTCTTTCCGTGAAGAGCATCCTTCGTTAATATGCCGGCCTTCTTTTTAGCCTTTAAATCTGCAGCCAGATTCAGCATGTATTCAATCTCTTCTTTGGAAAAATCCTTCAGTGTCAGAAAATCTCTTCCTTTTAAACTGATTGCCATGGTTTTTGTCTCCTATTTGTGAAAAAGAGTTTGCAAATGCTCCGCATTTTCTTTCTTCTTCGGTCTGATTTCAAATCGAGGAAAAATGTATTACCATTCTATCACACTTCCGTCGGGAAATACAACATAAAAAGAACCCGGGAATGCTCTCCCGGGTTCGCATTTATGCTTATTCAAAATTAGTAGAATACATGGTCTCCGATGATGACACCGTCTCTTCCGCCGGCGCGTCTGAAGTGCATTGCGTTTCCTACGTTGGTCGCACCGCTTAAAGCTTCTGCCGCAGCCTGTCTGCAGCTGTCGCTTACGCCCTTCTCGAGTGCCTTTGCAAGGCTGCCGCTGCTGGCCGGTCCAAACTGGCCTTTCGCATAGATGACTTCACGAATCGTATTCGGATATGCCGCGCTTCTTACACGGTTACATACAACCGCACCAACCGCAAGCTTTCCTTCGTAAGACTGGTTTCCTGCCTCACACTGAATCAGTGCGGCAAGTAAGGTGATATCATCCACATCTGCGGGTACCGACTTATAAGTGGTAACCAGTTTTGCTTTCTCAAGAGCCGCAAGACGTTCTCTCTCTTCGATCTCCTCAAGGGTTTCGCCTTCGTTGATGGAAAGGGAAAGGGAAACATAGTCTGCGGAAACATATCCGGTCTTGCCCTGATACAGAACCATTACCCATCCGGGAGTCTCAAGATCGGTCTTTACACATTCCAGGTCGGTTCCGACCTCCAAAAGTCCGATGATTCCCGCATCCTCACTGGGACTGGTACGAACACGAAGCGCCTGTGTATCCACATTCGCATATGTTTTGCAAACCTGCTCTGCATACGCTTCCGCTTCTTCGTCTAAGTAAAGGAAATCGTTGGAAACCCATCCGAGTACGGAACCGGACTGAATTTTTGTCCAGCCTTCTCCACGCTCTACAATCGTTCCGCCGCAATCCTTATATAAAACGCCGACACGCTGTGCTTCAATCGAAGCTTCGCTGCGAACATTTACATAGTCGCTGGTCTTTGCCATGGCAAGTGTGAAACGAGCCTCTCTTTCGGCCTGCATTTCAGCTTCC
>JAFWTY010000011.1 GCA_017518735.1 Lachnospiraceae bacterium
CACTATCGTCTTCGTTTCTGCCACATCCATCTGCAAGTAAACTTGCGCTGTCTGTGTCATCCCCGAATCCGGCATTGCTCATTGCTAACTTGGAATTTTCAGGGTTGCATTGCTGTTCATTTGTCAAGGTTCATTTCGTTCTTCTTTTTATATTATAGAAGAAAGAACGGAGAAGGAGGGATTTGAACCCTCGCGCCGCTATTAACGACCTACTCCCTTTCCAGGGGAGCCCCTTCGGCCTCTTGGGTACTTCTCCAAAGTTAAGCCAAATCGATATTTTCGTATTTGATTATTGGATCCCGAAAGAGGTGAGGGATAAGCGGAGAGGATGGGATTCGAACCCATGCGCCCTTGCGGACAAACGGTTTTCAAGACCGCCTCGTTATGACCACTTCGATACCTCTCCAGTGGATACGCCTTTTTCGTCAGCGCGAAATTCATTTTAACAAATAGAGGAATCGATGTCAACAACTTTTTTGGGTTCGTAACCCCATCTTTTCTGCATATTTATTCAGTTTTTGTACGGACTATACATCCATATCGTCAATCGGATCATCCGACATTCCGTCGTCGATTTTAACTTTACGCTCTTCTTCGGGTTTTTTATCCGTTTTTTCAGCGTCGGAAGAGCTTGCGGATACTGCTTTCGGAGCGGATATATCTTCCACATAATCTGCCGAGGATGCACTAATATTCTTTCCTTTATTCTTTTTGGAATCTTTTGATTTCGCCTCTTTTTCTTTCCTGGATTCTTCTTTTCCGTTCTTTTTAAACTTTTTGCGAATATCCACTTTCTTGGACCAGGACTCTTTTCCTTTATCCTGTCTCTTTGCATCCACCTTACAGATTATTCCGAGAACAAACATAATAAAGCAGAGTACCAGGCACAGATAGGAAACAGCTGTAACTTTATCCAGTCGATTCGTCTGATAAATCACTTTGAGCGCCGAACCGGTGCTGATAACGCCCTTAAAGCCTTTTCCTTTTTTCTTGATGGCCGGCTGGTCAATCAGCATCTTCTTGGAAGTACCGTAGATATTTGCCTCGTAGGAGATCGGAATATCCCAATACTCCGATTTCTCGGGATCCTTGTAAACCATTCCGCTGAAATCAATTCTGTCGGTAATGACGCATTTCATGGTCGGCGAAAACCATTTTTTCTTATAAGAAACTGAGATGGACGATGCGTTCTCCGATCCGGTGATCGCACTTACCATATGATTGATCTCGCTCGCCGTTCCTTCAAAAACGAGTTCCAGTGCATTATCGTTAAGAGACGTCTGAATCTTGGCAACAGTTTCGTCTGTCTGGCTTAATGTGCGGATTTTATCGTATACGTCGCCGACTTCATTCGTTCCGTTCTGATCAAAATAGAACACAATCTTACGATTCAGGTTCTTTAAATCCTTTGCATCCAGTACATATGTAATACCGACGAAATGATAATAACTGATTAAATCGGCGTAAACGTTCGTTTTTGAAACGCTTCCGACCGGATAGACACGATAATCTTCGTTACCCTCCATTGCCGAAGAGGTATACTTATAATCCGATCTGTCAGCATCATAGATCTCACCCTGCGTCTGTCTTCCGTCCACAACATAATTCACATTCACGGTTCCGGATGAATTACATGCGTAGTTCTTTAAGTCCAACGACTCACGGAATGCAAAATCCTTGCAGAACACACCTACAGCTTCTTCGGAGTCCTCTTCCGCAAACGTACAGTCGGCAGAGCCCGTAAACTCCTGCATAGCCTTCTGCATCTCTTCCACGTTGAGATTGTTTATGGTAATGACGAATGTCTTCGTTTTTGCCTTGTCATCGCTTTCCCACTCGCCAGTTGCGCCGGTCGGAACATGATCCTGCAAAAATGACTGAATGGACGCCTCATTTTTGGCAAGTTCCTCGCTCGCCATATTGATCTTTATGGTTCTGGAAAACTTTCCTTCTTCGGCAGGAAGCGTATAAATATCGATACTGTTAATATTGCAGTAAACCTGATCATGAATCTGAATCAGTTCTTCGCTAAACTCGTATTCACGTCCGGCGTAGTTTACCTTGGAAGTTACTTCTTCAATAATATTGTTGCGATACTGAGGCGGGACAACGTTCTTGGAAACCAGCGCCTTGGTAAGCCAGTCCATGGATTCTCTTGTGGTAATGCTTTCGGAATAATCAAGTTCCGCCGCAAAAGGAGAATCGGACAGAGAACCGTTCACTTCCACTCTTCCCGAGCAGAAAGAATTCAGTTTTGTCTCATAATCATCAAGTGAATCAAAGGCAAGAACGAAGGTCGCCACATAATCGTTCTTTTCCTTTACATAGGAATACTCCATGCAATCCGGGCAGGATTCCGTGATGGCGGCATCCACCTCATCAAAGCTCTTTTTTCCGGTATCTCTTAACAACGATTCCGGAGCCGTGAGCGTATACACGCGTTCACCACTTCCGTCGCGGTTGATCGTAAGATCGGAATTCAATTTGCATCCGCAGGCTGTGAGGAACATCATGGTTAGACACAGCATTGCAATCGTAAATACTTTTTTCATCTGCATCTCCCTCCTATTCCGTCGCTTCCTGATAATTCAACATCTTATAACCGAACAACGACTTCTTTACGTAGATCTTGTTATCCGAATACGTATAAGGATTCATCACCGTTTTCGTCTTCTTTCCGGAGTTGTCGTTTCCCTGCATTTCATAGTATGCCGTATACGTTATGCAATACGTCTTGTCCGCAACCTGTTGCATATCTTCATATAAGAATTCCGCATTCAATCCCTCAAAAGGAATCGTCACGTTGCCGGAATTCATATTTTCGGACTTCGCATACATTTTTGCGATTTTTTCCGTATTCTTTTCCGCGCAGAGTTTTTCATACTTTTCCAAAAAACGCATCGGGCGCTTCGGCGCGCCGATTACATTTCCGACAAAAAACGCAAGCAACAACAATAACGCCGTCACAAAAAAGGCTGTTCCGAAATCTCTTGTTTTTTCAGCACTCATAACATTCCCTCTTTTTTATAATCTGTTTTGAAGTATCTGCATTGCTACCGGCAGATCGTCCGGTGTAGTGATTTTGATGTTCTCATAAGAGCCCTCAACGAGCTTGATCTTCACATTTTCAAAAAGTTCTGCCACCATGGCATCATCCGTAATCTTAATTCCCTTTTCCAGGACGTTTGCCTCTTCCCGGATCAGTTTCCGGTAGGCGTCGTAAATCAGGGAAAAATCAAAAGACTGCGGTGTCTGCATATTCCAGACAAGTTCTCTGTTCGGCGTAGTTGCCACATATCCGTTCTCGTCCGCAATCTTTACGGTATCCTTTGAAGGAACCGCTGTTACACACGCCCGGTCCTTTTCAAGAGCCTCAATATTTCTTCGAATGATGTCCTCCGTCACAAAAGGTCTTGCGCCGTCATGAATAAAGACAAGCTTCGGTGCATTCTCTTTCGTGGAATCCTCCTCGTAAAGCGCAGCCTTTAATCCGTTGTAAACGGAATGGTAACGTTCCTTTCCGCCGAGTGTAATGGCGGAAACCTTATGATATCCGCCGCTTTTCACAATCTCTTCGCAGGTTGCAAGTCCGTCTTCGCTTGTAACCAGAATGATCTCATCGATGTAGTTGGATTGTTCGAACGCATCCAGGCTGTAGCAAAGTACCGGTTTCTCACCAAGCATGAGAAACTGTTTCGCCACATCCGACTGCATTCGCTTCCCGCTGCCTGCGGCAAGTACGATCGCTGTCGTTCGATTCGGTTTTTTCGTCATCGTAATATCCATTCGTTTCTCCGGACATATCGTCCTACAACTGTCGTTTTATCTTTCACCAAGTCTTAAGTTTGGAATTGCATTCAGATCCAGACCGTCACGTACACCCTTGATATACTCGTAGTATCCGGCACAGCCGATCATGGCCGCATTATCGGTACAAAGAATCGGGGGCGGAAGAAAGAATTCCACATTACGTTTCTTGCATGCTTCCTCAAAAGCAGCACGAAGATGTTTGTTGCTTGCCACACCTCCGGCAATTGCAAATTTCTTTGCGCCGTATTTTTCCACGGCATCCATCGAGTTGCCGACCAGCACATCAATAACAGCCTGCTGGAAAGACGCTGCAACATCGGCACGATTGATTTCCTCACCCTTCATCTCACAACTGTTCAAATAGTTCAATACCGCACTCTTCAAACCGCTGAAGGAGAAATCGTAACCACCTTCTCCGACTTTTGCACGCGGAAAATGAATCGCTTCCGGATTTCCTTCCAGTGAAATCTTATCGACCTTCGGACCACCCGGGTAACCGAGTCCGATGGCTCTCGCAACTTTATCGAATGCTTCTCCGGCCGCATCATCAAATGTACGTCCGAGGATTTCATATTCACCATACTCTTTTACATTCACAAGATGTGTATGTCCGCCCGATACCACAAGGCACATAAAAGGCGGTTCCAGTTCCGGTGCCGCAAGGAAGTTTGCGCAGATATGTCCTTCAATATGATGAACCCCGATTAAAGGAAGATTTGCACCGAACGCAATCGCTTTTGCTTCCGCAACACCGACAAGCAATGCACCGACAAGACCGGGGCCGTAGGTTACGGCAATTGCATCTAAATCCTGCAAGGTGACATTTGCTTCTTTTAATGCACTTTCAATTACCTGATTGATCTTATCGATGTGTTTTCTGGATGCAATCTCCGGCACAACGCCTCCGTAGAGAGTATGCAGATCAATCTGGGAATAAATCACATTAGAAAGAATCTCCCTGCCGTTTTTGATGACCGCTGCAGCGGTCTCATCGCAGGAAGTTTCGATACCAAGTATTAATATTTCTTTCTTCATTGAATTATCCATGTAGTTTCATTCAGTCTCTTTCGTTTCTTATTCTTCGGTAAACCTAAGCTCCACACTTCTTCCGTCACGTGCAACCACCGTATTTTCAAAAACCTTACGCACTTCGTTTTTGTATTCTTCCGGATAGTTTAACGAAGGGCTGAAGTGAGTCAGCCAAAGTTCCGGAACATCCGCTTCTTTTGCAAGAGCAGCTGCTTCGTAGAACGTCATATGGCGATGTTCCATTGCCTTCTTTTCCATATCGGGTTCCCCGTACATGCCTTCGCAGATGAAGAGATCCGATCCTTTCGCGTGCGAAACAATGGCATCGCAGGGTCTGGTGTCCGTCGTGTAGGTAACCTTCAATCCCTTTCTCGCGGGACCGAGTACCATATCCGGAGTATAGGTCACACCATCTTCTTCAATGGTCTCGCCTTTCTGAAGACGATTCCACATCTTAAGCGGAATATTCATTTCTTTCGCTCTGTTGGCATCAAAACGGCCGGCACGATCTATGCTTAACGAATAGCCGTAGCATGTTACATTATGACGCACCTTAAAGGCTTCAATACGAAGTCCGCCGAGTTGCGGTAATTCCAGGCACTCTTCGGCGTCGGTAAGTTCGATAAACCGAATCTCAAAAGGCAATTCCGGAGCGATTACGCGAAGCGCGTTCACGACACGTTCCAGTCCTTTTGGTCCTATCAGTGTAAGCGGTTCCGTGCGATCCGCATTTCCGATGTTAAGAAGCATACCGGGAAGACCGCTGATATGATCGGCATGATAGTGGGTAAAGCAGATCACATCCACGGGATTGGGGCTTAACCCCTTCTCGCGCATGGCAATCTGTGTTCCTTCTCCGCAGTCGATCAAAACACTATGTCCATTGTAACGAACATGAAGAGATGTAAGCCAACGATAAGGCAGCGGCATCATTCCTCCAGTTCCGAGTAAACATACATCCAGCATTGTCTATCCTCTTAACCAATATATTACGGCATCCTCTGTTGGATTCGCATAAAAGTTCGGGCGGATTCCCTCCGACACGAAACCGGTTCTTTCGTAAAGTGTAATCGCAGGTTCGTTTGACGCACGTACCTCAAGGGTTGTTGCCTGAATTCCCCTGTTTCGAAGTTCTTTCAAAACTTCATCCAAAAGTTTTCTTCCGTATCCTTTGCGACGTTCTTTTTCGTCGATGGTAATCTTTACCAGGTCTGCATCTTCTCCGGTCAAAATCGAAACCGCATATCCAACTACACCTGTAGTATCTTCCATTACAAGAGCAAGTGCATGGTCTGCGTTGATTTCCTCTATAAACCCTTCTCTCTTCCAGGGATCCGGATAGGAATTCTCTTCCATTCGGATTACGGACTCTAAGTCCTCTTCCTTCATCAGGCGAACGACTGCTTTTTCTCTGCGTTCACGCTCTGCCTGGGAAGTACGATAATAATTCGGGGAATGCTCCGCAGCTGACTGTACTTTTCCGGCCGCATAATACTCCATGCCGAGTGATGCGATACTGCCTGCATGCTGTCTGCAAAGATGAGCCGGTGCAAATGAATACGGAACCTTTAAAAGCTCTTTGATTCTTGCTGCATAAACCGGAACGGCATCTCCAAGGAAAATAACAGCCTCTCCTCTCTCATTCAGGATGCCGCATAATTCATCCACGCCCATTGCGGAAGTTTCCGCGATGCGGACAAATTCATACTGCATTTCTTTTCCGTCACAGGTTTCGCATTCCTCTCCGGCTGAAATAAAACCGTAAAGACCGGTGTAAACCTGATTTCTTCTGGCATCCATAATCGGACAGATCAGTCCGTCATGTCCGTAAAGATTATATGCAAGTCCTTCCGTCGTCGGTACGGAAATGATGGGTTTGTTTAAAGCAAGTCCCAATCCTTTTGCGGTAGCGGATCCAATACGAAGTCCGGTAAAAGAACCCGGGCCTGCGGCAACCGCAATTGCATCGATTGTAGACAAATCCGTTTCCGTCATCTTCTGAATTTCATTCAACATCGGAAGAAGGGTCTGCGAATGTGTCTTCTTATAATCGATGGTATATTCTGCTTTTAAAACTTCATCCTCGACAATGGCAACGGTTGCAACATTGCCGGAGGAATCCAGCGCAAGAATTTTCATATTATTCCTGTTCCTTTTCTATCGTAATTTCGCGATAATCGAATCCTTTTTCCAAAACCTTGGAAATGGTAATGGTCACCGTATTCTTCGGCATAATCTCCTCCACGAGATTCGCCCACTCCACAAAGCAGACACCGTCTCCGTAGAAATATTCCTCATATCCGATTTCATCCATCTCTTCGATATCGCCGATACGATATACGTCAAAATGATAAAACGGAAGCCTGCCTTCTTCATAAACCTGGACAATCGTAAACGTCGGCGAATTCACCGGTCCGTCAATCCCAAGGCCTTTTGCAACGCCCTGAATCAATACCGTTTTGCCGACGCCCAAATCGCCGATCAGCGCATACACTTCACCCGGCCTTGCGTTTTTGCCTATGGATTCGCCAAGGGCGAACGTCTCGTTTGCACTATTCGATTCAATTCTTTCAATGGATTTCATTCTTGTAGTTCTTTCCAACCGTTTAGAAACGGATCTTTACTTTATCGGGTGACATGTTCGCGCTGATGATTCGGAGCACGTCTTCTGATTTCTCTTTCATGCATTCCTTCGGAAAAATGAATGCAGTCTTTTTTCCGGTGTAAACAAAATAACTGCTTCTCGTACCGGTTGCCTTGATGCAGTTTTCCCACGGTACCGTCTGCTCTTCCTCGCCGGACTTTACATAGATTCCTTCCGGGCTTAAACGATAGTGCAATCCGTTCTTAAATGCCGGAACAAGTTTGGCCTGTAAAACGGAAAGGCGTAACATATCGATCGGCGGATAGAGAATGAGGATTGCCGCGATCAACGGAAAATACCATTTCTGCAAGGTAAAAAAACCATAAATCATCAGACAGCCGATTGCCGTCATGATAATGGTAACAGGCTGCTTATAAAGCGTCTGCATCTTGTAGTCGTATAATATTCCCGTTGTGATCTTTACATCAAATTCTGCTTCCATGAAAAACACAAATCCTTCAGTTGTTTTTAGTCCTTATGCTCATTCGAATACTTCTGCACTTCCTTCAAATGAAGCGGGCAGGTCTCGTAGAAGAGACGGAATCCGTCCTTCGGTTTGATGATGTCATACTTGGAGATGACACGCATGGCAACATGAGTTGCGCTTTCCTTATCCGCATCCAAAAGGATTACAATGTACTGTCTGTCGGAAAAACGATTGCCGACATCCATCATACGAAGGCATACGGCAGCTGCCGATTCTACGGCATCCATGCAGCGGATAATCCTCTCCCTGCTGTCACCGGGGTCACACTGAAGTGTAAACAGCAAAAGCTGAACCGGTCGTTTATTTCTTGCTGCATAACGTGCAATGAAGTTGTAGATATAACGAAACTCATCATAGAGAACGTTGTAAACGCCCTCCGAATAATCCTGTCTGCCCTCGATTAGGAAGCAGATGTTTGCAAGTGAGGAAGGAAGAATCTCATCACCGTCTTCTTCATCGCTGTAGAAACGGAACGATTTTTTTCCGTTCTTCTTCACAAGATAAAGTGCTTTATCCGCGTTGCTGTATAGAGACTGGAAATCGCTTCCGTCCTGCGGGTAAATCGCAATACCGAGTGAAACGGAACAGTTTTCCGCAAACTCGATTTCCTCTAAACGCTCCGTCATGGTGGAGAGAATACTCTTTGCTCTGTCTGCGGCAATCTTACGATCGTTTACACCGACCAGATAGAGAATGAACTCATCGCCGCCGAGACGACAAACGATATCGTTGCTTCTTGCATATTGTCTTAAGATATCGGCAAACATACGAATGACTTTATCGCCTTCCGCATGTCCCTTCTGATCGTTGATCAGCTTGAAGTTATCCAGGTCGATCATAAACATCATGCCGGGAGTTCCTTCTTTGATGGACTGCTGAATCATCTCCTCGGTGTATTTACGATTGAAAAGACCTGTAAGCGCATCACGTCTTGCCAGATCGATAAAGTCGTTCGTCGTACTGCGCATGCTGATCACGCGCTCGATACGGCTCTTCATAACCTTTGCCACGAATGGCTTACGGATGTAGTCCTCTGCACCGAGTCGCAGACATTCCGCTTCGGTCTCCGTCGATTCATCCGATGTAAGGAAGATAACCGGAATCGTGCTCCATGCGGGATTCTGACGGATTTTTGTAAGAGTCTCTTTTCCGTCCATCACCGGCATATTGATATCAAGTAAAATCAAATCCGGTATTCTTTTTTCCAGAAACTGCAGAGCCTGCTCGCCGGAGATTACGGGCGTAACCTCATAATCCTCCTTCAGTTCCTGACGTGCCATAATCAGATTTGTTTTGCTGTCGTCCACAATCAGAATGTGCTTCATGTAACCCCCTTACTGCTCCATCGCCTCTGCCATGGAAAGCAATACCATAATGTCTTCCTTCGCCTCTTCGTACATAAAGTTATCCATATGCTGTTTTGCTTCGGCAAGTCTTTTCTCCGACTTGTCGTCGAGTTTACAGCCAATCAGACTTTGCATCTCTTCCGTAGCGCGGTCGATTTCAAAGTATTCGATATTTCTCGCAATGAATTCCAGAGTCTTCTTGTATTCACGAAGAGAGATACGGCTTCCGGCCTCTTTCTTGGAAGGCTCCATCTTTTCCTCCGAATCAAAAAAGTCATCCACCTGCTTCAGCATATCCCGGTACTCTGTCATCAGTTTCGGGAAATCGTCTTTAATATCTTTCTTATTGCCGGCCTTACCGTTCATCTCGTGCTCTCTGAAATGATCGGAAAGTGTCATGGCACCGATACTTAAGAAGGCACTCTTTAATGCATGCACCTCTATGGTGTAGTTGGTGTAATCCTTCTTCTCTAACAAACTACTGATGTAGTCCGGTTTTGTCTTTCCTTCTTCCTGAATGCAACGTAAGATTTCGATGTAAGCATCTCTGTTGCCGGAGAAGATATCGTATGCATAACGATAATCAATGCCCTTCATCGGGAAGGTAAAGTCTTTCGTCTCAAAAACTCCCTTGCTGTCCTTCTCGCCGGACGCGCCCACACCGGATACAACACCCTTCATTCCGATCTCTCCGCCGCCCTCGATTTCAACCTGCAGTCTCTTCGGAAGATAGGTACGAAGGATTCTTGCCAGGGAGTGTGTATCGATGGGTTTTCCGAGCAGATCGTTCATTCCGGCATTTACAAAAAGTTCCTTATCGCTTTGTGCGGCATTTGCGGTAAGCGCAATGATCGGCACGGTTCTGGTATAGTCCGAATTCATGGAACGAATTCTCTGAACGGTTTCCACGCCGTCCATTCCGGGCATCATATGATCGACAAAAAGCATGTCGTAACGTTCATCATTCTGCAGACGACGAAGTGCATCTTCGCCGGACTCGGAAAGCTCGATCTGACAGCCGTAGGAACCGATAATACCTTTTGCAACCTTTAAGTTGACGGTATTGTCATCCACGATCAGAATTTTTGCTGCCGGGCAGGCAAACTCGTTGATGCTCTTTGCACCGCCTTCTTCTCCGGCTGTTTCTTCTTCCTTCCGATTCAGTTTTTCAAAATCACAGAATCCTTCATCCACTACCTTCTGGTCGATGGTTACGTGAAAGGTACTGCCCTTTCCATACTCGCTTTCCAGCGTAATATCGCCGTGCATCATTCTGGAGAACTTCTGCGAAATGGCAAGGCCGAGGCCGGTACCCTGGATCTTTCTGTTTTTGCGGTTGTCAACCTGCGTAAACTCATTGAAAAGACGTGCGGCGTCTTCTTTCTTGATTCCGATTCCGGTATCAATAACATCGAAATGAAGCACCACCACTTCTTCTTTTCCCGGGGTCGCGAAGACAACCAGTTTGATATATCCTTCTTTCGTAAACTTCACGGAGTTACCGAGAAGGTTTAAAAGAATCTGCTTGATACGAAGGGAATCTCCGAAAAGCGAACAAGGAACATCGCCCTGTCCTTCCACAACAAACTCCACTTCTTTTCCGTAGAGTCTCGCACGGATCAGGCGGGAAATATCCTGCAACAGATCCTCGAGATTATATACTTCGCTGATCAGTTCCATACGTCCCGCATCCATCTTGGAATAATCCAAAACGTCATTGATTAACTCCAGCATGATACCGGACGAAGACTGAATGGTCTTGACGTATTCCTGTGCTTCGGGAGTCAGCTCCTCCTTGGACAGAAGCTCGCTCATACCGGTAATTGCGTTCATGGGCGTACGGATTTCATGGGACATATTCGCTAAGAAATCGGTTTTAGCCTTAGTTGCAGCCTGTGCCTCATCGTGCTTGATTTCCAGAACACGAAGCAGGTTGGTCATATTCATGTTACGCTGCTGAAGGGCAATTCTCTGTGCCCTGATTCGTCCAAGCAGGAACATAATACCCGTAATTGCAACACCGATTACTACGAGCTGTAAAACAAAGTCGCCGGCCGTATCTTTCGTTGCCAGACCGTTTAAGATGTATTCCGACTTGAACAGGACGGTCACCCAGTACATGATGGCGATATAAATCGTACCGGCCATGATAATTGCGGTATCCAGATAGATGGCAACGATAATCATAATTGCGATAATGGCATCCGCAATCTGCCCGATGCATTGGTACGCATATCCGTACATCGTAACAAAACCGAGCCACAAAAGAACCATCATGATGCCATGTGCACGCAAAGAGAATTTCTTGTAAAAAGTCGGGAACGTCATGACGACCGGAACGGCAATAACGTACACTACAAGCTGTGTCGGATTATGTGCATAGATATTTTCCAACAGAAAAAGCACCGCAAACAGCCAGCTCAATCCATAAACCAGTCTGGCAATCCTGCGATTTGTTCTTCCGAATTCAGTTTGTTCCGTAAATTGTTTCACTATTTTCCCTCACAAAACCTTTTCTCACAATTTACCATTTTATCATATTTTTCTTTGTTTTGCCATACATGAACCAATCTGCTATAATAATCGCATGCGACATATTTTTATTATTAATCCGGTTTCGGGCAAAAAGAATATTACCGAACGTGTCCGCAATGAAATCGAGTCGGTTTGCGCCAGACGAGGCATCAATCCGCTGATTTTCATCTCCGAATACAACGGTTACGAGCGTTTCATCGCCGAAAAAATGTGCTCTCTTTTCACAGACGAGGACATTCGTTTTTATTGCATCGGCGGTTCCGGAACGCTTTTTCAGACGCTCTCCGGCTTAGACGACGGCGCAAACAGGCAGATCACCTGCTATCCCGCCGGCCTGACCAACGACTTTTTGAAAAGCTACAAAGGCTCCGTCCGCGAATTCCACAATATCGAAGCGTTGCTGGACGGAAGAGTCGATGAACTGGACTATATAAAAGTTATGGGACACTGCAAGTCACTTGACTTAATCTGCATCGGACTTGGAAATTCCCTTTCCGATTCCGATTCTTTATCTGACTTTACGACCAGAGACAATTTCAATGTCGGATACGGTTTTGCGATTTCCTACGATCTCTTCCGTACTACCGCGGTGGACTATGAAATCTCCGTGGACGGAAAAGACTATTCCGGAAAATACGCTTTCATTCTTTGCTTAAACGGAAAAACTCTGGGCGGAAAATACGTTCCGACGGAAGAGGCATGCCCGACCGACGGCATCATGAATATTCTGTTGTTCAAGGAAATGAATCCTGCAACGCAGGGAACGATGATCTTAAAATACATGTTCGGAAACAATGATGTGGTAAAAGAAAGCAGCACCCACATAAAGGGGCGCCGCTTAATCATCTCCAGAAAAGATCACAAACATATGCTGTTAAACTGCGATGGCGATTCCTTCTCTCCGTCCGATACCACTCTGGATATCAGACTGGTTCCGGCAGGTCTTAAATTCGTTGCGCCTTCGCATTCCGAATTGGTTTCTTCCGAAACATCTCCGGAGTCTTAATCACTTCTTTATCTGTGACGCAATGCGTCGATCGGTGTCATTTTAGCCGCTTTTCTTGCGGGATGAAGTCCAAACACAATTCCGATAGCCATTGAAAAAGCAGCCGTACCCAGGATGAAAAGCGGATTGAAGTCCGGTGTCATCGTGATGGTATTTTTGACTAAATGTGCGATTATACAAGCCAGACCGGAGAACGCGTATCCCAGCAAAATTCCGATGATACCACCCATCAGGGAGATCATTCCGGCTTCGATCAAAAACTGCCAAAGAATCGAAGACGTTCTTGCACCGAGGGATTTTCGAATACCAATCTCGCGGGTTCTCTCGGTAACGGATACGAGCATGATGTTCATGACTCCGACACCGCCTACAAAGAGGGAGATTCCGGCTACCAGCATGACAAATGCCGTGATTCCGCCAAGAACCGACTTGATGGAGGAAATTGAGGAGGATAACTCAAATACAAAAAACTTGTCCTCTCCTCTGGTGTTTGTTGCCGCTTCAATATATCTTCTTCCCTTTTCACTCATTTCTACGGCATGAGACGGTTCATCCACGAAAACAAACACGCCCCAGAAGGAATCACTTTCCAAACCGAAATCGTTGTATAAAACGGTACTTGGAATCTCCGCCTTGAGTCCGGGATCCTCGAACTGAATCACGATTACGGTCGTATCCTCTCCATCGTCGGCTATGTTATCTTCTTGCTTCTTGTCAGTCTGCGTGGATTCACGGATTCCGATAACTTTTAACGGAATTTCCTTTCCTCCTCTTGTATGGAACTGAAGGATTTCGCCGACGGCGTCTTCTCTGCCGAACAGTTTCTTGGAAGCATAGGTATCAATGACGCAGACATGTGCTCCTTCCTCAAAATCTTTTTGGTCGTACAATCTTCCGTATACGATTTCATTCTGATTGGTCTGCTGTCTATCCGGAGTTCCGGCATTCAGGGTTATATCTTCTTCCCCTTTCCGGAATGTCTCTGCCACGCCGCTTATTCCGATATCTTCCGAATATCCCGTAATCTGCGGGTACTTTTCCACAAGCGAATCCATTACGCTTCTCGGAATCTTATCCTCTCCCGTGGCATATATGTTAAAATAACTGCCCACAAGTCCGTTTAGTGAGCCGGAAACCCAGTTGGAAAAGCCGTTTCCGATAGAAAGAATTCCCACAACGGAAGAGATTCCGATGATAATTCCGAGCATGGTAAGGAAGGATCTTACCTTATTCATCCGGATGTTAAAATATGCCATTTTCCAGTATTCTAAGAACTTGCCCATTTGGATTTGCTTTCTCCCAAATTACCTGTATTATTCCTGTCTGAGTGCTTCAATCGGATTTAAACGCGCTGCTTTTTTTGCAGGATGCAATCCGAAGAAAATACCGATTGCTGCCGAGAATCCCACAACCAGCAGTACCACCAGCGGAGAGATGGTTGCGACCACATTCATTTTGATAATCTTACTTGCAATAAAACACAACAGTTCCGCGCCGAGATATCCGATGATAATTCCGAAAATACCGCCGACCGCCGTAAGAACCGCCGACTCTGCCAAAAACTGGATCATAATCGATGACGTTCTTGCTCCGAGCGCCTTTCGGATACCAATCTCCTGCGTACGTTCGGTAACGGACACAAGCATGATATTCATAACGCCCACACCACCTACCACAAGCGATATTGCGGCAATAAAGGAAATGAATATCGTTACGGCATTTATGATCATATTTACCTTGTCCATAACCGACGTAAAGCTGGTGTAAGTCAGTTTCTTCTGTCCGCGGATTCCTTTCCGGATTTCCAGAAGCTTAATCGCACTGCGGATTACGGTTTTGGCATCGTTCGCATTTTCCGGCATCAGCATAACACTGTAAAAATTGTCATCCTCGGGTCCAATTCCATAATCATTTGCAATCGCCGTATACGGAACTTTAATATCGATTCCTTCTCCTGCACCCATGGAATAAAGTGCAGACTCCTTGGCTTTTCTGACACCCACTATGAAATAGTCCACTTCTTTTCCATCCATCATACGGAAGGTGATACTCTGTCCTACAACACTGGTATGTCCGAATATCTGCTTTGCTCCGGATTCATTGATTACGCAGACTCTTTTTCCGTCCTCGTATTCTTCCTTGTTAAAGAACCGGCCGCATAAGAATCCCTCATTTTCCGTCTTTACATAGTCCTCGTTGCAGCCGACAACGTACGTATAAGCTTCTTCCTTGCCGTTTACAATCTCCACACCATAGCTGTCATCCATGGAAAACACTGCAATCCCTTCCACGTTTTCGCGTACGGCTTCGATATCCTCGCGGTTCATGACCGCCTCCTCATAAGACTCGGTAGCGGTACCTGCTTTGATGTATGTCTGTGCGGAGAACATGGAGTTCATCTCGCCCGTGATAGTTCCCTTAACACCATTTCCAAGGCTTACTACCGTGATTACGGAAGAGATTCCCACTACGATACCGAACATGGTAAGTACGGAACGCATCTTATTGTCGCGGATGCTCTTTAATGAAATTTTGATATATTCAAAAAACTGTCCCATTCCGAATAATCGTTCCTATTGATCTACTGTTTAATTTGTCAAAGCTCCGTTTACATATCCCATGGATTCTGCGGAAGGAGTAGCCATCTTACCTTCTTCAACCACACCGGTGTAGCTGATTACGATAACATCGTTCGAATCGATGCCGTCCTTGATTTCAACATAAAGTTCGGAACTTGCACCTGTTGTTACATACTTCTTTCCGACGATCATTGTAGTTGTATCATAGGTAAATACAAATTCGCCGATACTGTCTACGTTAACCGCCTCCACGGGCAGAATTAAAACATCTTTCACGGATGCGGTAAGAATACTGCATTTTGCATCCAGACCCAGATAGATGTTTTCATCCGGATCGTCAACGGATACCGTAACCTTTACCTGTGCACCGGCGGTTCCGGTCTGCATAGCGGCATGATTGATTGTCGTAATCTTTCCGTGATATTCGTTTTTCAGCATGGTAATGGAAACTTCCTGACCCTCCGCAATCTTCTCAAGATCAGATTTACCAACACTTAATTCAATGTGTACATCTTCCAGACTGGAGAAGGAAATAACGGGGCTTCCCATCATTGCCTTGTCTCCTTCGGTGAAACCGACCATGGTTACAACACCGTCAAAAGGAGCTCTCAGACCGCCTACATATTCAGCGATCGCATCGATGTTTTCCTTTGCCTGAATCTGTGCAAGTTCACCGTTTAAATCGATGTTTGCGATTGCATAGGTATCGGTTAACTGTGCTTCGTAAGTCTTGATCTCGCTTTCGGCAAGATCTCTGTTTGCTTTATGCTCTGCCAGGGACTCAATCTGAGCCTGCTGATTTTTGCTGAAGTAATAGGAATCCTTGGAGGAAGTCAGGTTTGCCAATTCAGCCTGAAGAGATGAAATCTGCTTCTGAATCTCTTCTGCCTTTTTCAAATCGTCCGGATCCTTACTGTTTAAATTACCAAGCATGTTGTTGAGGGAAGTGATGGCCGACTGAATCTCCATCTGTCTTACGCTTCTGTTATCCGCATCTGCTGTAACCTGATCTACAACCGCCTGCTGCGCAAGTACGAGTTCGGCATACTTTGCATATCTGGATCTTGCGTCCGCAAGTTTCTTTCTGGCGTTACTGATGCTTGCAAGCTGAGATTTATAATTGTTCATGGCAATCTCTTCGTTCAGTTCCGCAATGTGGAGTGCCTGTCCCAGTTCCTCTTCATCAAACTGAAGAATCAGCTCACCCTTCTTTACGTATGTTCCCGCAGGAACTACCATTGCAACTTTCACGCTTGCAGGTGCCGAATAATTCATGGTCTTATCGCTGGCCAGCGTTCCGTTTAATACAACGTTTGCATCAATGTCTCCAACCTCCGCCTGTCCGAGCGTTACGGAAGATCCCGCCATCTTCTTCATCGTTCTGGAAACATAGAAGATGCAGCTTCCCAGCAGAAGGAGCAGCGTTCCGACGATGCTCAAAACAACAATGCGAACTACTTTTCTTTTTTTCTTTTTCTTTTTCATTTCAAGTCTCTGTTGTGCGGTAAGTTCCTGTCCGCCGTTTAAAGAGATATCCTTATTCTTCGCCATCGTCACTGTCCTCCTTGATGTGTAAATCCATTCCCGATTCGTTATTTGTACTGCCGCCCTTCACCTTTGTGGTTACATGTTCCTGCGCTTCGGCGACTTCTGCTCGAATTGTGCTTTCGCTCTTTCCTTCGTTTATTTCGTCTTTGTATATCTTTCCGTCCATGATGTGAACGATTCGTCCGGCCTTTGCCGCAATTCCCGGATCGTGGGTGATGACGATTACCGTTCTGCCCTCGTCATGGAGTGTTTTTAGTATTTCCATGATTTCCACACTGGAGTGGGAGTCCAGGTTACCGGTCGGCTCATCGGCTAAGATAATCGGCGGTGCCTGTGCGATTGCTCTTGCGATCGCCACACGCTGTTGCTGACCACCGGACATCTCGGAAGGCTTGTGATGCATACGCTCTTCCAGTCCGACCTTTCTAAGTGCCTCTATCGCAAGTTCGCTTCTCTGCTTTTTCGGAAGTCCTCTGTAGATTAACGGGAGTTCCACGTTTTCTTTCGCGGTAAGCGAAGCAATTAAGTTAAATCCCTGGAAGATAAATCCGATTTCACGGTTTCGGATATCCGATAATTCGTCGTCCAGCATTTCCGCAACATCCTGTCCGTGAAGGAGGTAGGTTCCCGATGTCGGAACATCCAGGCAGCCGAGCATGTTCATCAAAGTGGACTTACCGCTACCGGACTGTCCGATGATTGCCACGAATTCCTTCTCTCCGATGGTTAAGGAAATGTGGTCCAGTGCTCTTACCTCGTTCTCTCCGGGGTTATAGATTTTGCACATGTCTTCAATTCTGATTAATTCGCCCATGTATCTTTCCTCTTAAACTCAAAAAATGCAGTATTTCACATCTGCCATACCCAGCATAACCGATTCGCCAAAAGTATGTTAATAATTTGTCGCAAATGGAACATAAATTGTCGCAAGTTGTGTTTCACCCGTCGTAAACGGAACAAAAAAAGCAGGAGTTTTCACTCCTGCTTTTCTCTATTCTCAAGGCTTTCCCTGCCTTATTTGTTGTTGTCAACGCTGTAGTTGGGCGCTTCCTTCGTAATCTGAATATCATGAGGATGGCTTTCGCGAAGTGCTGCAGCGGAAATCTTAACGAACTTGCTGCCTTCCTTAAGTTCGGCGATGTTGTGAGCTCCGCAATAACCCATACCGGAACGCATACCACCGATCAACTGGAATACGGTATCCTCTACGGTTCCCTTATAAGCTACACGGCCTTCCACACCTTCGGGAACGAGCTTCTTTGCATCGGACTGGAAGTAACGATCCTTGCTTCCGTTCTCCATAGCTGCGATGGAGCCCATGCCACGGTATACTTTGTATTTTCTTCCCTGGAAGAGTTCGAACTGTCCCGGGCTTTCGTCGCATCCTGCGAAGATGGAACCCATCATGCAGACATCTGCGCCTGCTGCCAGAGCCTTGGTCATATCACCGGAGAACTTGATACCGCCGTCGGCGATAACAGGAATATTATACTCTTTTGCCACTTCGTAGCAGTCCATAATAGCGGAAATCTGCGGAACACCGATACCAGCTACGATACGTGTCGTACAGATGGATCCGGGTCCGATACCAACCTTAACGGCATCTGCGCCTGCTTCGATTAAAGCCTTGCAAGCTTCGCCGGTTGCAATGTTTCCTGCGATGATCTGAATATCCGGGAATGCTTCACGGATCATGCGTAAGCAACGAAGAACGTTCTCGGAATGTCCGTGTGCGGAGTCAAGTACGATGACATCGACTTTTGCCTGAACGAGTTCTTTTACTCTGTCGAGTACGTTTGCGGTAATTCCGACACCGGCACCGCAGAGAAGACGTCCCTGGGAATCCTTTGCACTTAACGGATACTTGATGGTCTTTTCAATATCTTTAATGGTAATGAGTCCGACAAGATTGAAATCGTCATCCACGATGGGAAGTTTTTCCTTGCGGGACTTGGCAAGAATTGTTTTTGCCTCTTCCAAAGAGATGCCTGCCTTTGCGGTAACAAGACCTTCGCTGGTCATGCACTCTTTGATTTTCTTGGTCATGTCTGTTTCGAACTTCAGATCGCGGTTTGTAATGATGCCGACAAGCTTTCTTCCTTCGGTAATGGGAACACCGGAAATTCTGAATTTGCCCATCAGATTATCGGCGTCTGCCAGTGTATGTTCTGCGGTAAGAGAGAAAGGATCGGTAATAACGCCGTTCTCAGATCGTTTAACCTTGTCCACCTCTTCTGCCTGTTCCTCAATCGACATATTTTTATGAATGATTCCGATTCCTCCCTGACGAGCCATGGCAATCGCCATACGATGCTCCGTAACCGTATCCATGCCCGCACTCATCATAGGAATGTTCAATACGATGGACTTGGTCAGATGGGTCGTTAAATCCACCTGGTTGGGAATTACATTGGAATACCCGGGAATCAGTAATACGTCATCAAAGGTAATGCCTTCTGCAACAATCTGAGCCATTTTCTCTACCTCCATTCTTTATTCTATATATTTTTAATTATTATCTTAACTTAACCTTGCTCGGAATTCCGGTCCGGATTGCCTGAATCATGTCTTCGTTAAAGGAAAAATACACTTTCCTCTTTCCTTCATAATACATCACATATAGTTTCAGTTCATCCGTATCGGGTAACAGAGTGGAATAATCCGTTTCAGCCGCCTGGCGATTTTTGTAATTATCCAGAGAGGAGGAATCTGCAATCGCTACAATCTCCGCTTTCTCCAGGTCAAAAACTTCGACCTTCTTGCGTTTCTCCAGATTGTAAATACGGTCCACGCGGATTTCCTTATCCAGATATGTATAGGCATACTCCACAACTCTGCGGCGAAAATAAACTATATAAGAAAGAATGCCGCAAAGCACGGCACCTAATAAAAAATACCATTTATTAATAAAAATGGCACTGACAACGGACAGCACCGCAAGACCGATGAAGGCAAAACCAAGGAATTTATTTGCCTTATTCTCATCCTGTCTGATTAGCAGTTCCTGATAAGTATTGGTCATTTTAAGTCTCTGTCCTGTTCTTTTCTAAAAAACGATTTTTTCCATTCTATTACACTTATCGCACTAAGTCAATAATGAAAATGGGGGATTTTTCAATCCCCCATAAATCGCTTATTCTTGCTTGTTATCAACGCCCGAAGCCAGGCCTTCCTCGTCTTTGCCCTTCTTCAAAATCAGGTTGGTAATGATACCGAGAATCAAAGCGCAGGCAACTTCCGTAATCTGTACATCACCGAAGTTAACTGTCAGACCGCCGATACCGGCAATAAAGATTACCGAAACAACGAAAAGGTTTTTGTTCTTATTTAAGTCAACATTCTGAATCATCTTCAGACCGGATACCGCGATGAATCCGTAAAGAGCCATGCAGACACCGCCCATGACGCAGGACGGGATGGAATTAACGAATGCAACGAACGGTGCAAAGAACGAAATGAGAATTGCGCCGATTGCAGCTGCAATGATTGTCCATACGGAAGCGTTCTTTGTAATTGCCACGCAACCGATTGACTCGCCGTATGTGGTGTTCGGGCAGCCACCGAAGAAAGCGCCGACCATGGATCCGACACCATCACCCATAAGGGTACGATGAAGACCGGGATCTACAAGAAGATCTTTTTCAATAATGGAAGAAATATTCTTATGGTCAGCAATATGCTCTGCAAATACTACAAATGCCACGGGAATGTATGCAGCAAGAATGGTTCCGATATAGGAACCGTCCACTCCTTCAAATCCGCCGAAGGCTTTCATAAACGTAAATTCCGGAACCTGGAAGAAGGTCTTTAACGTAACGCCGTCCTTTACAAGATCTCCGAACGGAGAGAAGTCCAGCACGAGAAGTTCGTCCGCACCGGTTTTGGAGCCGAAGAACGTAAGCATAAATGCGAAAACATAACCGGCAAAAATACCGAAAATAAACGGAATCAGTTTTCCGGTCTTTCTTCCGTAAACGGAACAAAGGATTGTAACAAACAGACACAGAAGGCCGCAGCCAAGTGCTGCATAAACGCTGGTGGTCGGGAATGCTCCGGAAGTAAGATCGCCGATTGCATTTCCTGCAAGGCTTAAACCGATAATGGAAACCGTAGGTCCGATAACAACCGCAGGCATCAGGATGTTAATCCACTTTACTCCGAGCAGTTTAACAAAAACAGCAATTACCACATATACAAGACCTGCCGCAAAGGCACCGATGATAAGTCCGACAAATCCAACGCTGACGCTGACCGCGCCTGCAAAAGCCGAAACCATGGAACCGATGAACGCGAAGGAAGATCCCAAAAATACCGGGCTCTTCTTCTTGGTGAAAAGTACATATACCAAAGTACCGACACCTGCACCGAAAAGTGCTGCCGCGGAACTCATTCCGATTGCACCCTCTCCGTATTTTTCAACAAGAACGGGGTTGGTGTTGATGATAATGGGGACAACCAGAGTTGCCGTCATTATTGCAAGAAGCTGCTGAAGCGCAAAAATAATAAGCGGTCCCAATTTGGGTTTGTCGCTTACCTGATAGATCAATTTCATGAATTCATCCCTCCTTATTCTACACACAAACAGAATCTCTCTTCTATTCCGTTTATCCACAAAAATTCTATCACAACCTCATATCCCATTCAATAGATAGCGCTCCGTATTTTAATTGTATTTATATTTTCCTACCGTTTTCGTAATATTGACCAAGCCCGGAAAAAGTACGATAATACAAATATCGTTTTATTAAAGATAGGAAAGATGAATGAGACTTACCATAGAAGATCTTGAGAAAGAGAAAAAAGAAGAAACCGCGGAGCCTTCCGTAAAGGAAGAAACTTCCGGTGCCATAAAGGATGCCGTAAAGGAGCAGCGGGAAAAATACTCCGACATGCCTTTTAAAAAGAAGATGAAGAATTTCTGGTTCTACCATAAGATCCACTTCTTCATCGCGCTTGCCGTTCTCGGCGTCATTATCTATCTGGTACTGCACTTCACCGTATTCCGTGCCAAAAAACTCGCCTTTTCCGTCTACGCGATTAACTGTTACTACGTAAAAGACGTACTCATGGATGCGGAAACTCCGGCCGAGGAATTTGCGCGTAAATTCGCCGAATATGAAAACATCGATTTAAATACCTACCGCATCGATTTCAATCACGACATTACGATTGACCTGGAACGTGCTGATACACTGGATCTTGCAAACGACTCCAACTTAATCGTAACAGCCGAAAGCCACGAACTGGATGTCATCATGGGTTCCGGAGAACTGGTGGAAACCTACACCAAGAACGCTTTCTATGCCGGTGATCTTGCAGACTACATGCCTGCGGATTTCTATCAGTTTTTGAAAGAAAACGATTACCTTTACTATTACACAGACAAAAATGATGAGGTTTACGCCATCGGCGTTTATCTCAAAGATGCAAAAAGAATGGATGAAATCAACCTCTATCCGGAAGAGACCGGAATCGATCCGGTTGCCGGCATCGTAACAAGCTACTCTACGCGTATCGATGTGGCCGTTGATTTTTTGGAATATCTATTTGATTATCCTGCCTGTGCGGAGGAAACAGAATGATACTGGATAAAAGCATGCCAATCGGATTCATGGATTCCGGACTCGGTGGCATCAGCGTATTAAAAGAAGCAGTCAAATTAATGCCGGAAGAGAATTTCCTTTACTACGGAGATTCCGCGAACGTTCCGTACGGAAACAAGAAACGCGAAGAGATCAAGCGCCTCACCTTTCATGTAGTGGACATCCTTCTTGCCCAGGGCATCAAAGGTCTTGCGATTGCATGCAATACCGCAACCAGCGCAGCCGTAAAGGACCTTCGCATCATGTATCCTGACCTTCCGTTGGTCGGAATCGAACCGGCCATCAAACCCGCGATTGAGCAAAGCAGAGGCGGACGCATCCTCGTGATGGCAACGCCGATGACGATTCGTCAGGAAAAATTCCGTCATCTTCTGGAGCAGTACGGAGAAGGCCACGAAGTGGTTTCCGTCCCCTGTGACGGTCTCGTCGGTTTCGTCGAAAGCTTCATGTTCGATCAGGACCTTCTGGATGTTTACTTCCGCAAAAACTTAGGTCCCTTCGTGACAGACAATACGGAAAGTATTGTGCTCGGCTGCACGCACTATCCGTTCTTAAAAGAAAACATTCGCCAGTATTTAAAGACGGAACACGGCAGAGAAGACATCGCCCTTCTGGACGGCAGTTACGGAACCGCCCGTGAACTTCGGCGCAGACTTGCCGAAAAAGATCTCTTAAAATCCAATACCGGCTGGGAAGGACACGTGGAAATATTAAACTCCTCCTCCGATACGGAAATGGTGGAAAAAAGCTACGAACTGTTGAATCGCCCTTAACGCGGATACGAAAGGAGCTTCGCATGAAAGAAAAACTCTATACCATTCCTCTGAACGATGCCGTAAATGCACACGATGAATGTCCATTCTGTTTTGCGGAACGCGAAGTGGAACAGGGACTTTTGGACTTCTGCTTAGGCTCCGGTTCCTCCTACATGGTCAGCGAAATCCGCGACATTACCGATAAAGAAGGCTTCTGCCGCGTCCACTATAAAAAGATGTTTGACTACGGAAACACCTTAGGCAACGCCTGGATGTTAAAAACGCATTACATGGCGGTTCGCAAGCAGATGGAGAAAGCAATGGACTCCTACAAGCCCGGCGCAAAGCCCGGACTCTTTGCCAAAAAGCCCGCCGACGGCGGAATGCGCAACTCCGTGGCTGCCTGGGTCAAGGAAAAAACAGACTCCTGTTACATCTGCAATCAGTTCAAAGAAACCTACGCAAGATACCTCGACACCTTCGTATATCTCTGGAAAAACGATCCGGCCTTCAAAGAAAAGATCAAAACATCCAAAGGATTCTGTCTGGCGCATTTCGGTGATCTTTGTGAAGCTGCGGAGAACAAGTTAAATGAAAAAGAGAAGGAAGAACTTTTTGGAATCATCTTCCCTCTCATGAAAGAAAACATGGACAGACTCCAGGAGGACGTCAACTGGATGATCGAAAAATTCGATCATCGCAACAAAGATGCCGACTGGAAGACCTCCAAGGATGCGATCCAGCGCGGTATGCAGAAACTCAAGGGTGGCTATCCCGCCGATCCGGTTTATCAACAGAAGAAATAGACTAAATTCAAGGCTCCGGTTTCCCGGAGCCTTTTAAATCCTGTCAATATTCTTTTCATAGAGTGGCTGCGACGATAAAAATGTCCGAAGAGGGGCGTTTGCACGAGTGTCGGTCCTTGGGTTCGGTTCTTTCGAACCCTAGTACCGCTACACGAGGCGACCGAGCCGAGAGTGCGTCCGCTCTGAGGACATCTTTTTATCGGAGCGTCTTGCCACTATGATTCTATCTGTCCCACTTATCACAAAGTGAATTAATCTGGTCCGCGAATTTCGCGAGATCCTTGTTGGTGCCGCCTTCGTTATGCGCAATAACCTGTAAGAGGCGGTTTCCTGCGGCGAGGAGGCGTGCAAATACTTCGGTGACGCGCTTCTGTCCTGCGGTTTCTTTCTTGACAGCGACAGGTTCCGCTTCGTAGAGGAACTCGTCCGCAATCATATCGAATACGGTTCCGCTGTAAGGCGCGTAGGTGTTGTGTCCGTATTCGTTGTGCAGATAATCGCAGAATGATTTGATGGTTTCGTCTTCGCCGTGAACGAGGAAAACGCGCTCCGGCTGTTTTTCAAAACAGTTCACCCAGTCGGTAAGTCCGTTCATATCCGCATGTCCGGAAATACCGGCGAGGATTTCAATATGTGCATTGACTTCGATCAATTCTCCGAAGAGTTTGACATCTTCGACTCCGTCCACGAGGGCACGTCCGAGCGTTCCGATTGCCTGATATCCTACGAAGAGGATCGTACATTCCTGTCTCCAGAGATTATGCTTTAAGTGGTGACGAATACGTCCGGCTTCGCACATACCGGAAGCGGAAAGGATAACCTTCGGCGCCGTATCAAAGTTGATGGCTTTGGATTCGTCACTGGTAATCGATAAGTGAAGTCCGGGGAATGTTAAGGGATTGATGCCCTGACGGATCAATTCCATCGCTTCTTCATCATAGCATTCGGAAATGTTCTGGCTGAAGATTTCCGTTGCTTCCACGGCCAGAGGGCTGTCTACGTAGACATCAAAATTCTCCCATCCTTCCACCATACGTTCCACCTTGATCTTACGAAGGAAGTACAGCATTTCCTGCGTTCTGCCGACTGCAAAAGAAGGAATGACAACGTTTCCGCCACGGTCGAAGGTCTCTTTTAAAATCTTGGTAAGTTCTGCAACATAGTCGATACGTTCCGTGGAATGCACCCTGTTTCCGTAGGTAGATTCCATTACGACATAGTCGGCTTCCGTTGTCGGAATCGGATTGCGAAGCAGAGGCTGGTTCGTATTTCCGATATCGCCGGAGAAAACAATCTTTCTCTCCTGCCCTTTTTCCTTTAACCAAAGTTCGATACTTGCGGAACCGAGGAGATGTCCGATATCCGTAAAACGGAAGGAGATCTCATCGCAGAGTTCATAGATTTTATCATAGTGGAACGGCACGATTAAACGGATGACACCGTCCGCATCTTCCATCGTATAAACCGGTTCTCCGGAGTCGATGTTGGCGCCACGTTTTTTCTTTCTCTGCTTCCACTCCGCTTCCTGCATCTGAATGTGTGCACAGTCACGAAGCATGATGGAACAAAGATCCGCAGTGGCATCCGTCATCAGTACTTTTCCGCGAAAACCTCTCGCAAATAAAAGCGGTAACATACCGGAATGATCGACATGCGCATGGGTTAAGAACACATAATCAATGCTCGCTTCATCAAAGGGCAGTTCGGCATTTTCAAAAACATTAATGCCCTGCTCCATTCCGTAATCCACCAGGACTTTCTTGTTACCTACTTCGATACAGTGACAGCTTCCGGTAACCTCATGGTCCGCTCCGACAAATGTTAGTTTCATCACGAATCCTCCCTTAGGGAAATCATCCTACATGAACCATTTTGCAAAAAAACTGAGAATAGCAATCAACGGCGTATCATACGATACCTTGCGTTTGAATCCGGCATCGCAGATTGCTTTGATTGCCACATTTCTGGGCGAGTTCATTATGAGTTTTTTCAGAGGAATCACACCGTTGGTGTAACGTTCGCTCTTTTCAAAGAACGGCGTATCCACGGGTCCCGGGCACACAGCGGTGACATAGATTTTTCTCTTCTTTAATTCTTTGCGAAGAGACTTGGTGAATGATAAGACAAAGGCCTTCGTAGCAGAGTACAGACCAAAGGATGGAATATGTACATATGCTGCGCTGGAGGCAATCTGAATGATTCTGCTTCCGGCCTTCATATAAGGCAGACAAATAGATGTCATATTGGTAAGTGCCTCGCAGTTTAAACGAAGCATATTCTTCGCTTCCGCACGGTTCATTTCATCAAAACGCTGATGAAGTCCCTCTCCGGCGCTCTGGAAGAGCATACGGATGTTGGGCTTTAACTCTTTTAATACGCCTTCAAAAGCATCCATATCGTCGGAATCCGTAAGATCCATGATAATGATGCGGTTGTTGTGGCGCAGTCTTTTGGAGAGAATTCTGAGCTTTTCTTCATTTCTTCCGATAATCCAGACTTCGTCAAGGCTTGTGAATCTGTGATCAATTTCAAGCGCTGCTTCCAAGCCGATTCCGGAAGATGCTCCCGTAATTAATGCTACATTCATGCAAATACCCCCTTGTTATACCCCTGTTTATTCGAAAAAGCTTTCGCCCCCCGGCAAAAGCTTTTCATTTGCAATCAAATTTTACGCATTCTCGTAGAAGGAATAAGTGTCTCCACCCTTCTTTCTTGCGCTCAGCATGGCAAGATCCGCGTAGCCGTAAATCTCAGCCGCACTGTTTCCGTCCTGCGGGCTCATAACAACGCCGACGCTCGACGTAATGTTCAGTCCGTTCGGAAGCTCCAGTCTTGTATTTTTGACGATGCCTGCTGCGATACGCTCAGCGACTTCCTTCTCGGTAACATCGTAAAGGCAGATGAAGAATTCATCATCGCCGATTCGGCCTAAGATATCGTCCGCACGAAGATGCTTACGAAGAATGTTTACCACATTCACAAGCACCTGGTCGCCCATTTTGTATCCGAACGTTAAGTTTACTTCCTTGAATGTATCAATATCGAGAAGAATGTAGGTGTGAATGCTGCCGTCCGAAGTCATCTGGGAAAGGGCACGCATGACACCGTTACGGTTTAAGATACCGGTCAGGTCATCGGTCTCGCTTCCGTAGATGGCTTTCTTAAGAAGCACTTTCTCGCCGTCTTCGTTGATGAAAAGAACTTCCACAAGATCCTCGCCGTCTACAACGGTCTCGATGGAGGAGACGTTAATCCAGCAATCCTCTTCGTTTTCTTTTACCAAAATATCCAGGTTGCTCAAATCTGTTTTGGAATCAAGGTTTCCTGCGGAAAGATGAGAGAAATATTCTTTCGCGGAAGCAAGTAACTTCGGCTCGATCGGCCACTTTTGGGAGAGCTTTGAAAAATCTTCAATCTTCTCCGGAATGTCCAGATTCCTGGAGCTTAAGAGCGTTCCGTCATAGTGAATTAAAGAGCCGTCGGATTTGCGGTATCCGCAAAGGGTGTAATAATCTTCGCATCCGAAACGACTTTTTCTGCGTTCCCCGAACATCTGAATGATCTTTGTTACCTGTTCTTTTCCAAACTCCTTTGAAACATTCTCTGCCATTTTTCCCATCCTTTGTTATGCTACTAAATACTTACTGAAATATTTCCCCATCTATATTATTGTACCACTTTCGGTGGGTACTTACCATACAAAAATCAATCCGCGAAGAGTCCTCGATCAGCCGGCCGGTGTCTCCACGTAATCTTTTCCTTTCGGCTCTTTTCCTTTTTGCTCCATAATGAACTTAATAAATTCATCCTTGGGCAAAGGTTTTGAGAAGTAGAAGCCCTGTACGTAATCACAACCCATTTCCTCAAAAATGAGTAGCGTTTTTTCATCCTCGATACCTTCCGCTACGATCTGCATGTTCATGTCCTTAATCATGCGGATGGTGTTCTCGCCGATTGCGTAAAGCTTCGTATTCTTCTCCACCTTGGTAATGGACTTGTCCAGTTTGATTACGGACAGCGGCATGTTGATTGCACGGCTTAAGTTCGAATACCCGGTTCCGTAGTCATCCAGCGAGAAGGAAAAACCTCTGGCACTTAAGTTCTCGATATTCGTTACCATTTCGTTCTGTCCGAACGCGGTTGCCGTCTCGGTAATCTCCAAGTTGATCTGGGAAGGAGATACATGATAATCACTGAGAATCTGTGAAATCTCACGGGCAAGGTTCTTCTCCAGACACTGGATTGCGGAAAGGTTGACGTCGATGCAGTCGATATCCAGTTCTTTGAATACATCTTCATCAATAAAGCGACATACTTCCTCAAGCACATAGTGTCCGATACGATGGATGGCTCCGTTACGCTCTGCTGCCGGGATAAAAATCTCAGGCGAGATAAAACCGAATTCTTCGGTTTTCAAACGAAGCAGTGCTTCGGCGGAAGTAAAACGTTTGTCCTTTATGGAATAAATCGGCTGATAATAAACTTCGAATCTTTTGTTGTTCAGGGCATCTTCGAGGATTCCGTCGATGGACTGCTGAATCTCGAAATTGTTCTGCTTCATGATTTCCTTGGCAAACAAAACACTGTTTTTGTAAGGAGTCTCCAGGAACTGGCTGTCAAACAGCATCATGTTCTGCGGATCTCCGATATCATCCGGCCAGTGAAGAATACAAATATTAGCCTGCATGGAAATCTCCACGTTACGGAATAAGAATCCTTCCGAAAGAATTCTCTGAATATCTTTTGCGGCCTGCAGAAGAATCGGTCGATCTTCGGGACTTGTCACGATACGGAAACGTCCGTTTCCGAGATGGTACAGATCCGAACGCTTCAGATTCTGTGCTTTACAGAATGCTCCCAGCTTGTCCGCAAGAAGTTCCAGCAAATCCTTGGATGCCAGATAGCCCAGGGAATGCTGAAGGGAACGGAAGTTGGAAATATCCACCATGACGATGGAAAAGTTGTTCTTCGTAATATGCGCTCTTCTCAAGCGATCGGAATAAACCGAAATCTTCATAAGTCCCGTTTCGGAATCGAGCATTTCCTCCGGTCTCATGACGATCAGTCCGACATAGAGATAGCAGATGGAGCAAGCAAACATCTCCAGAATGACATTCGGGAGGAAATACTGTACCAGAATTGCTACGCTGATTGCAGGGAAGAGAGCAAAAATAGACAACAGTTTTCCTCGATCCAGTGTTTTTCTGAAACGGAAAAGGTGAACAATACAGACAACCCCGTAAAATCCGGCAACAAGATAGTTCACGCCGAACAGAATACCACGAACGTATTCCCCGCTTTCGTTGAAGTAGAATACGTAATGTTTTACGAGGTTTAAGATCAGTGCAAATGCTTCGAATTCAATCGGCAGGAACATCAAAACCTTAAAGGCCGGTTTCTCAAGCGTTAAATGTCTGGTTCCGGTAAGATCGATAATATAGATCATGTACAACGGCATCGTTGCAGTGTGGAAGAACAAATACAGGGTATGGAACGTATATTTCCAAAAAGTGAATCCGGGACCGACGGCATCGAAGGTGATTGCCATGATATCCGCAAACGTGGAAATAAAGCCCACCAAAACCAGCGCGAAGAAATCGCGGTTTAAGCGACCTTTCAGCATTTTCCGGACTGCACAGGAAATGATCAGCAGACCGAATGTTGCCACAGCGGCATAATCGAAATAGATGATTTTTTCCAACCCAAATCTCCCATCTTAGAAGAAGTACTTCCGTATCTATTTAGTGTATCATAATTCATCAAAAATAAAAAGCCCCGCGACAGTGTTTTCGTACTCTGTCGCAGGGTTTTCTTTTTGCAATTATTCAATCTGTCAAAGGGATTATCCTTCTACCTTGGGAAGCTTTGCAAGGGAAGCTGCAATCTCTTCGTCGGAAGGGATGTAGTTGGTCATCTTTCCGTCGTGGAATGCTTCGTATGCATACATATCGAAGTAGCCGGTACCGGTTAAACCGAAGACGATGGTTTTCTCTTCGCCGGTCTCTTTGCACTTAAGAGCTTCATCGATGGCTGCACGGATTGCATGAGAACTTTCGGGAGCGGGAAGGATACCTTCCACTCTTGCAAACTCTTCCGCTGCCGCAAAAACGTCAGTCTGACGTACGCTTCTTGCTTCCATTAAGCCGTCATCATACAGCTGGGAAAGAATGGAGCTCATGCCGTGATAGCGAAGTCCGCCTGCGTGGTTCGGTGCCGGAATGAAGCCGGAACCTAAGGTATACATTTTTGCCAAAGGACAAACCTTACCGGTATCGCAGAAGTCATATGCATATTTACCTCTGGTAAAGCTCGGGCAGCTTGCAGGCTCAACTGCGATGATTCTGTAATCTGCTTCGCCGCGGAGTTTCTCGCCCATGAATGGGGAAATCAGACCGCCCAGGTTGGATCCGCCGCCTGCGCAGCCGATGATGATGTCGGGCTTGATGTCGTATTTTTTCAGTGCCGCCATGGTCTCAAGACCGATAACGGACTGATGTAAAAGAACCTGATTCAATACGGAGCCGAGAACATAACGATAACCTTCGCTCTTTACTGCAACTTCCACTGCTTCGGAGATTGCACAGCCAAGGCTTCCGTTGGTTCCGGGGAACTCTTCGAGAATCTTTCTTCCTACTTCGGTCTCCATGGAAGGAGAAGGAGTTACGGATGCGCCGTAAGTTCTCATAACTTCACGACGGAAAGGCTTCTGCTCATAGGAAACCTTAACCATGTAAACCTTGCAGTCAAGGCCTAAATAGGAGCAAGCCATGGAAAGTGCGGTACCCCACTGACCTGCACCGGTCTCGGTGGTAACACCCTTTAAGCCCTGCTTCTTAGCATAGTAAGCCTGAGCGATTGCGGAGTTTAATTTGTGAGATCCGCTGGTGTTGTTTCCTTCGAATTTGTAGTAGATCTTAGCCGGAGTCTGAAGCTTCTCCTCTAAGCAATATGCACGTACCAAGGGAGAGGGACGATACATCTTGTAGAAGTTTCTGATCTCGTCGGGAATGGGAATGTAAGCGGTATCGTTGTCGAGTTCCTGCTTCACGAGTTCGTCGCAAAATACGCCTCCGAGTTCCTCAGCCGTCATCGGTTTTCCGGTTCCGGGGTTAAGAAGAGGAGCCGGCTTGTTCTTCATGTCGGCACGGACGTTATACCATTCTTTCGGCATCTCGCTCTCTTCCAGGTAGATTTTGTAAGGGATTTCTTTAGACATATCATGTCTCCTTTCTTATAAACTTAACGGTGCTTTGCACCATTGATTTTTATAAACTTTCCGCAATGTTATAGATGAGTTTCTCGGTCTTTTCCCAGCCTAAGCAGGCATCGGTAATGGACTTTCCGTACACGCCTTCGCCGATTTTCTGGTTGCCGTCTTCGATGTAGCTTTCCACCATGAAGCCTTTGACCATCTTGCCGATTTCCTCGTTGTGACGGCAGGCATGAAGGACTTCTGAGATGATTCTCGGCTGCTCGAACGGGTTCTTTCCGGAGTTTGCATGGTTGCAGTCGATGATTACGGAAGGATTTAAATACTCGCCCTGCTGATAATCCTCATACAGACGCATCAAATCCTCGTAGTGATAGTTCGGCAGGCTCTGTCCGTGCTTGTTGGTGTATCCGCGAAGAATGGAATGGCAGTGCGGGTTGCCTTCGGAATGCACTTCCCATCCTCTGTAGATGAAGGTGTGTCCGTGCTGAGCTGCATAGATTGCGTTCATCATAACGGAGTAATCGCCGGAGGTCGGGTTCTTCATACCGACAGGTACGGAAATACCGGAAGCCACGAGTCTGTGCTGCTGGTCTTCCACGCTTCTTGCACCTACTGCTACATATCCGAGTACGTCATCAAGGTACTGGTAATTCTCGGGATACAGCATTTCATCCGCGCAGGAGAAACCGGTTTCTTCCACCGCACGCATGTGAAGATGACGGGTTGCAAGGATGCCCTTGAACATATCGGGCTTTTCATTGGGGTTCGGCTGATGCAGCATTCCCTTGTAGCCTGCGCCCGTGGTTCTGGGCTTATTGGTGTAGATTCTCGGAACAATGAGGATTTTTTCCTCTACTTTTTCCTGCATCTTACGAAGACGTAAGGTGTAGTCGATGACGCTGTCCTCATTGTCCGCGGAGCAGGGTCCGATGATGAGAAGGAGTCTCTTGTCAGCGCCTTCAAAAATCCGCTTAATCTGCGCATTACGCTTCTCAACGGTCTCTCTCATTTTTCCGGTCAAAGGATGCATCTCCTTCACTTCTGCCGGGATTGCCAGTTTACGTTCAAATTCCATTGCCATGTCTTTATCCTCTTTTTATCTGTATTGTTCTATCTCAGTCTTCAAAAACCACATCCGCGGGGTAATTGCCTAACACCTTTACCATCTCGCAGTTTTCCTTTAACATCTCGAGCATCTTCACTCCTTTTACGGTGCTTAAGTCGCCCTCGCCTTCGATGTAGAAATAATAGTTCCAAAGTAATGTCTTCTGCGGCCGGCTCCTTAAGGTTCTCATGTTGAAGCCGAAATCACCGATGGTGGTGATGGCCCTTGCTACTGCTCCGGCCTCGTTTTTTACGATTAAGATCATCGTAAAGGCTTCCTTGCGCTTAAATATCTCTTTCTGCTCGATGTTCGACGTTTCTTTATCCAGTTTCAAAACGACAAATCTTGTCGTGTTGCTCTCGCTTTCGTTGATCGCACTTTCCAGTATCTTAAGTCCGTAAATCTGCGCGGTCTCTTTGCTGGCGATTGCCGCCATGGTCGGATCTTCCAAGAGTGCCACCTCTTTTGCAGCCATCGCCGTGTTGGTGGCAACCCTTTTTTCAAATCCGTGGAGGTATATATATTCACTACACTGGTCCAGAGCCTGAGGATGGCTGTAGACCGTTTTGATCCGGCTTAAATCCGTTCCCTCGATTCCGAGAATGTTATGGACGATGGGAAGTTCAAAAATCCCTGCGATGGTTAAGCTCCCGGAATAAAGCAAGTCGGTTACCTGGGCAACCTCACCGGCGAAGCTGTTCTCAATCGGGAGTACCGCGTAGTCGCATTCCTTCTTCTCTACCGCCTCGTAGGCCTGACGGAAAGAGGAGTAGGAAACCAATTCCCCTTCGGGGAAAATCTTGCTCGCCACGATTCCGGCGTACGCTCCCTGAACTCCGCTGTATGCAATTTGTAATTTGTTGTTATCCATTATCTCGTCCTATCAAAAAAGGCCCTGTCCGATAAAGGACAGGGCCGCATTTTTTACTCACTCTTCGACATTCCTTACCTTCATCCCAAACTCGCAGACGTATTCTTAAAGTACCAACGCCAATAAAGGCCAGCAAAAAAATCGCTAACCTGGAAAAAGGTAAATGCAAAAGCAGATGCGTTATTCAGTTGTGCATTTCTCTTGCTTGTCATGTCGTCTCCCTTTCGCCGCTTTAGTGTGGCAAAGTGTTCGTAGATAAGAATAAACCTAAAACACGGAATCTGTCAATAACTTTTTTCCCGTTGACCGGCCCTATTCTTCTATTTTACGCTGCAAATGCTGCTTTCTTATTTGAGCAAGTATGCCCTTCCATGCCATAAATATAACTAGGTACAAGCCAAATGAAGTTCCCATTTGTGTCCTGTATGTAAAGAAATGATGTATTAATGAATGGCTGCAAACAACCTCGTACCAACAATAGGGATAAAGAAGAATCGGAGTGATTACCGCCATTCTTTTTATCTCTTCTTTGTTTTCTTTTACGGTAAGAATCACAAAGGGTATTATGCTAACCAAAGTTACGCCCAATAGGAATACAAAATGATGTAATAAATACGGATGCTGCAAATTGGCTTGTAATACCAGAAGACGATTAATCTCATGACTGGCATCGCCGATCATCCGGAAAACTATGGTATCCGAAACATCCGATACTATTCCCTTTCCAAGGAAACAATATCCGAGTAACCATTTTGTTGCCCATGTTGCCATATATCCGATTCCCCAAAGAACGCTGTAAATTCCAATCTTTTTTATTTGTCCGTTCTTCTTTTTATCCGTAAAGGCCATCACGATTAACGGAACAGTGAGTGTAATTAACGGGAAGGTAAGCAAGTCCACAAAGCTAACAAATGAGCCTGTTCCAAAAAACAAAAACGGAAGGATTCTTCTCTTATCTTCCGGAATCAAACAGATAACGGCCACGAGCAGACAGCATACAAAACAACACCAAAAATACTGTAAACTACCCGAAACTACATGGAGATAATATTCCGCCCACATAACGGAAAAAGCCAGGGCGCCCGGCCAGCCGGTTCTTCGATACAACAACGTAATACAAACGGTGGCCAAAATGAACAATGCCAGTGACAGTAATTTCCGAATCTGCAATATATTGGCAAACGAAAACAATGGTTTTAAAAATACTACATAACCATGCCAATAACGCTGATATCCGCCCATATTCAATGCCGAGAGAAACGGATTATCGTCACTAAGCATACATTTTTGAATCATAAGACGATCCGTAAAATTATCCAGCTTACTTGCATCATCTCCGTAAACCGAAGGATAGTCCCCTTCCTCATCAATCAATCCGACCGAAAGTGTCATATTGTCCAGGGATTTATTGCTTGTTTTTATATTGGCAATTGTCAGTAATGCTATGTACAGAACAATCAGCACCAAAAATTCAATTATCAAAAACCCAATTGCTTTAAGTACTCTTTTCATTCTTCCTCCGAAGTCTGTCATCCAAACAAACGAAAGATAAAAATCAAGCCCCCGGAGCCTTCTCCGGGGGCGATTCATCCCATATTATTACTTCAGCATGCTCTCTTCCCAGCTGTCAAAAGGCTTGATGCCAAGCAGACCTGCTACGGTAGGAGCTACGTTTGCAAGTCCGAATGCACCTTCCTTCATCTCATGACGGGCATCTTTGTCGTAGATGATGAAAGGAACGGGATTTAAGCTGTGAGCGGTACGAACTTCAATGTTTCCTTTTTTATTCTTCTCAAGCATCTGATCGGAGTTTCCGTGGTCAGCGGTAACAACGAGGATGTAACCCTCTGCATCGCAAACTTTCTTAATACGTGCAAGCTGAAGATCAACGCTTTCTACAGCGATTTCGGTAGCGTCAAGGCTTCCGGTATGACCAACCATGTCACCGTTGGGGAAGTTGCAACGGATGAATCCGTACTTGTGGCTCTTCATTGCATCCATAACGCAGTCTGCAATCTCGGTAGCCTTCATCCAGGGCGCCTCGTCGAAGGAACGAACATCGGAAGGAATCTCGCAGTAATCTTCGAGTTCTTCGGAAACCTTACCGGAACGGTTACCATTCCAGAAATAGGTTACATGTCCGTACTTTTGAGTCTCGGAAACGGCATATTCTTTAATACCCTGAGCAACAAGAAGCTCGGTAAGGGTGTCCTTGATCTGAGGCGGATTTACAAGATATTTGTGAGGAATCTTTAAGTCTCCGTCATATTCAAGCATTCCGGCATACTTCACATTGGGGATTGCTCCACGATCGAATTTATCGAAGGAAGCATCTCCGTCGAATGCCATGGAAATCTCAAGTGCACGGTCGCCACGGAAGTTGAAGAGGATTACGCTGTCGCCGTCTTCCATTGCACCAACGGGCTTGCCGTTCTCTGCAATAACGAAAGAACCAAGATCCTGGTCGATTGCTCCGGTCTCTGCACGAAGGGTATCCACTGCTTCTTTGGCATTTGCGAACTGACGTCCTTCGCCGTGTACGTGAACTTCCCAACCGTCTTTAACCATCTGCCAGTTAGCCTGATAACGGTCCATGGTAATCTTCATACGTCCGCCGCCGGAAGCGATGCGTCCGTCAAAACTTGCATCATTCAGTTCAGCAAGGGTATCCTCAAGCATTGCGATATACTCGGGAGCGCTGGTTGCGGGAACATCACGTCCGTCGAGAAGGATGTGAACTCTTACTTTCTTAACGCCTTCCTTCTTAGCTTCTTTAAGCATTGCAAGAAGGTGGCTGATGTTGGAATGTACGTTACCATCGGAAAGAAGTCCGATGAAATGTAAGGTCTTGTCATTTGCAACTACGGAGCTTACCAGATCCTTCCAGGTTTCGCTTCCGTAAATGCTTCCGGATTCGATGGACTCGTTTACGAGCTTTGCGCCCTGAGAGTAAATCTGTCCGCATCCGAGTGCGTTGTGACCAACTTCACTGTTACCCATGTCATCATCACTGGGAAGACCTACGGCACCGCCGTGAGCCTTGATTGTCTGCCAGGGGCAGGTTGCTTTGAATTCATCCAGCGTCGGGGTGTTTGCGCGAAGGACCATGTTTCCGAGTTCTTCCGGTGTTTCACCGACACCGTCCATTACAACTAATACTACAGGTTTATCCATTGTAAAACCTCCTCCATTTATACTTTATCGGGCTTTTCCCGACGAAACTTTGATTCAAACCCGTTTGGGTTAGAACGTACTAACAAACAGCATTATAGCAAAGATGCACGTCGAATGCAATTACATGCTTTATGCTTCTTCTTTGCGGACCAGATTGGTAATCCAGACTCCCTTGTTGATCAAATATAGTCCGAACAATACCTTCAGAAAATCCAGGCTCTGTGCGATCACATAAACGGCAAAAATCGGCAGATCGGTAAACCGGATCACTATAAACACACCGAGTACGCAAACCGCCCAGGTGAAGCCGCTGTCCATAATAAACGTAATCAGCGTTTTTCCGCCGGAACGAATGATGAAATACTGCGCATTCAAAAATCCCCAAAGCGGGAAGTAAAACGCGGTAATCATGATAAACATCGTCGCCATGCTTTTGACTTCTTCCTGGGTCTGATAGGCCCTCGGGAAATACGGCGCCGCAACCAGCAAAATCGCAGTCAGTCCCAGAGAAAGGAATGCCGTAAACATCATAAGCGACAACGCTTTTTTCTTGATCCCTTCCGTTTCGCCCGCTCCCAGCATCTGTCCGACGACAATACCCACGGCACTGCCCATCGCCACGAAAACAACGTTTAAGAGGTTGGTCAGTGCATTGGAAATTCCGATTGCCGGAACTACCGCAAGACCGCGGTTAGAGTACAACTGCGTCAGTTTTGCGATGCCTGCTGCCCAGAGAAATTCATTGATAAAAATCGGCAGGGACTTGCGGATGACCGGAACAAAAACTTCTTTTTCCACAAGCAGGGTACGATACACTCCCTGAAGGAAGGGAAAGCGTTTCCTTCTGGCATGCGCCCAGACGATGATCACCGTCATTTCCACAAAACGTGCAATCACCGTGGCAATCGCCGCGCCCTCCACGCCGAGGGCAGGAAATCCGAACTTCCCGAAGATTAAAAAATAGTTTAATACAACGTCCGTAACCACGCTTGTTAAGCCGGCTACCATCGGCATCGTACTTTCATTATTCTCTCGAAGAGACGAAGCATAAATCTGCGTAATTCCGAAAGGAGCCAGTCCGATCAGCATGATGTGCAGATACTCCTTCGCTTTTGTCATGGCAAGAACGGGATCGAGTTCCGCACTTTCTCCCCTCATATAAAGGTTGATCAGCCATTCATCGCCGAATACAAAAATCGTAATTCCGAGTGCCAGACATAAAAGCACAAACCATATTTTAATACGGAATGTCTTTCTTATACCTTCCACATCCTTATTTCCGAAATACTGCGCACCAAAAATACCCGGCCCGGAGATTGCTCCGAAAATAGCCAGGTTAAAGATGAATATCAGCTGTCCGCAGATGGAAACTCCGGTAAAGCTCTCCGTTCCCAGTTTTCCCACCATCAGGCTGTCCACAAGACCGACCGCATTCGTGATGCCGTTCTGGATCATCATCGGAACCGCAAGCGCCAGCGCCCTGTTATAAAGTTTTTTATCTTCTTTTGTAAAAAATCTAACTGCCATAACAATACCTGTAACTTACTTCTGCATAAGTAAACGGTATTATCTCACGCAAACCGTTTTTTCTCAAGTTTTTTCTGATTCAAATTGCGAAATAAAAGGATTTCAATTGAAATTGAAATCCTTTTTTCGTATAATTTCCATGTTACATAGGCACACAGAAAAAGGATTTCCAGCATGATTCTTTCAGGCAAAAATTTCACCGGAAAACTTACTATCGAAGCACCGCCTTCCAAGTCCGTCTGTCACAGAGAACTGATTATCCGTTTTCTCTGCGGCGATACCTCTTATCTCGCCGACAGCGAAGAGGACAACGAAGACATCCTTGCCACGAAGAGCTGTCTGCGCTCCCTAAATGAAGCTTCAGGCCTTACGAACGTGCGCCTTTTCTGCAATGAAAGCGGCTCCACTCTTCGCTTTATGATTCCGGTCGCTTGCGCATACCTGTTAAGAGAAGGTGCCGAAGGAAATGTAACGGAATTGATTTTTGAAACAAAAGGACGTCTCTTTGACCGTCCCATCAAAGAACTGGCAGATGCGTTAAGCCCTCACGGAATTACCATCACAAAGGAAGAAGAAACCCGAACGATTCATGCAAAGGGTACAATGCGTGCCGGAAAATATGTAATCGACGGAAGCGTTTCCTCACAGTATATTTCCGGACTTTTGATGGCGCTGCCGCTCATGAAAGAAGCCTGCAGCATAGAAGTCATGGGCGAAATGAAATCCGTACACTATCTGAATCTGACGCTGAATGCGTTAAAGAAATATAATTGTCCTACCGTTGTAGAAGGAAATACTTTCCTTCCGAAACAGGCCGGTTACGAAACCGTCACTTCTCTTCCCGAATTCCATGTGGAAGGGGACTGGAGCAACGGTGCTTTCCTGCTCTGCTTACAGCAGTTCAGTGACATTGACGTAACAAACTTAAATCCGGACTCCGCACAGGGCGACAAGGCAATCCTGAACTTCCTGCAGTCAGCCGAAGAAGTCCGCGTAAACCACCTTGCAGCGGATTCCATGTGGGAATGCAAAGATATCCCCGACATCGTTCCGTATATGGCGATTACCGCCGCATTCATTTATCGCAAGACCGAGTTTCATGATATCGACAGGCTCCGCATCAAGGAGTCCGACCGCGTAAAAGCGGTTCGCGAACAGTTATCCGCCGTAGGCATAAAAACAGAGGAGACCGATACTACCCTTACGGTATATGGCTCCTCTGCGGAAGTCATTTCTTCAACTCTTGCCACGCCGATAAAACTCTCTTCCTATCACGATCACCGCATGGCAATGTGTGCCATCTTACTTGCCGTGATCTTAAAGACCGATGTGGAACTCGACGATCTTACCTGCGTCAAAAAATCCTATCCGGAACTGATATCTTTCGTCGAGAAGTATTTAGCTTAAGTATCCCATAACGCCGATTCCGCGTACGCCCGTGCTTACGTGGCAGACGATACTGATCGGCAGACGATATAATTCAATCGTCGGATCCTTGAAGTACTCTCTTACGGTGTTTAACCACTCTTCGCCTTCTTCTCTGTTTCCGGAGTAAGCTGCATAGATTACGCTGTTTCCCTGGGAAAAGCGTTTCTCTTTATCCTGCTCGATTGCACGAAGCAGGATTTTTTCTGCTTTTTTCATGCCACGTTCCTTGGAATAGGAATCGAGCTTTCCGCCCTGAATCGTAAGGACGGGCTTGATGTTCATGATGGTTGCAATCGCTGCGGCAGCAGACGTAACACGTCCGCTCTTCTTCAGTAATTCCAGTGTATTTACCGCAAGATAGATACTTGCGTTATAGGAATCGTTCTCCAGATATGTCTTGATTTCTTCCGCGGAAAGACCATGCTCGATCATAACCAGAGCATCGATTACGGAACGTCTCTGGGAAATGGAAATTCTCTTATTATCCACCACGAGGATTCTTCCGTCGTAGTCCTGTGCCATACCCATTGCGGTTTCACAGGATCCGCTGAGTGCGGAAGACATAGGAATATAAAGAACTTTATCGTAGGTTTCGAGAAGCTCTTCCCACTGATCCAGCAAATCTCCCAGTACCGGCTGTGCCGTAGAAACATCCGCTCCGGCCTCAAGGCGCTCACAGAACTCTTCATAAGTACAGTTTACGTCTTCCACATATTCTTCCCCGTCAATCGTAAACGGCATCTTGGTAAGGTAGATACCACGTTCTGCAGCTTCCTTGGTTGTAATACTGCTGTTGGTATCGGTTAATACTGCGATTTTTTCCATGTGTTCTCCTGTTCTTATTTCTTTACAAAGATTTTATAAAGAGAATACTAAAAATTAATAAACCATTTGATAAGATTTCATAAAATAAATTTTAAATTTTTATAAACAAATTATTAACTGAATAATACTATGAAGGAGCAAAAACTGTCAAGTTGATTCGATTGCCTCACGGATCCGACAAAAAAAGAAGGAACACACTCCGTATTCCTTCTTTCGATATCTTGTATCAGCCTTTTTGTGTTATAAATCGACGATTTAGAAAATTATATTGTGATTTAGTTTTATTTATTTTTGTGACTATTTCGGTCATTTTTGCCGTTTTTGATTTTATTTGAGCGATTTGAATGACATATTTCCGAGGAGGGTATCTTTCATAACTCCGACAAACTCTCTCAACATATTGTTCGGTAAATAGGTCGCCGTGGAAGGGGCTGAAATCCCATATGTTGTGGCAAGTCCCTGCTTCCTTGCGAGGGCAAGACCGCGGTAAACATGAAAATTATTTGTCACGATTCCGATGGAAGCCTCTTCGGAATTTATTAATTTTTTCGAATACAAAATATTTTCAATTGTGTTCGAAGATTGATTCTCGACCATGATCCGCTCTTTTGAAATACCATGCTCAAGAAGATATTTTTTCATACCGTCGGCCTCGGGAGCGGACTCATTTCTGCCCTGACCACCCGAAACGATACAGATGGTGTCAGGGTTGTTTTCCAAATATTCAATGGCCGTATCAAGGCGAAATTGCAGGACGAGACTGGGCCCGGAGTCTCTCATCTGCGCTCCGAGCACGATAATATAATCGAGGCCCTCAGGGCCGTTATCATGGAAGTGTTTTAGGATTCTTGCCTCTACAAACGCAAAAAACGCAACACAGAGCGTCACAATTACAATAAGAATAATGAGCAGAGGCTTGGGAATCTTGGAAAAGACCCTGAAATAGGTAAAAGCGGAAAGAATCCACATACAAACCGCAAGACCAAACCATACCATATAAAACCTGCTTCCGCTGTTTACCAGATAAACCGTAATTCCGTAGATAACACATAAGATACCCAAAAGCAGAAACAGAACCGTAAAACCAATCTGAACACCTGTCAATTTTTTCTTCTCCATAATCATCCAATCCCAAATGAACTTCTTATCATAAGTATACCTGCGATGCCACTACTTTGCACAGAACTTTGTATAATACTGTCCCGGTGTCATCTCACACTCCGCATGAAAGACCTTCACGAAATAACTCTGACTGGGAAAGGCCAGAATGTTGGCGATTTCCGCAGGCGTATATTCGGAGTATTCCATCATGTTCTTGGCCGTCTCAATCTTCTTGGCCATGATATAACGGCTCACCGACATACCGGTTTCCTTTTTAAAAAGCCTGGAAAGATAGTTCTCATTGATACCGGCCTCCTCCGCAAGATCCGACAAATAGATTCTCTCATGCAAATGATCGTAGATATAATGAATGGCACGGACCACATGTCTGGAATAAACCTTCGACGTCACAATCCGTTTCATACGCTTCGTGTAATCTCTTACCATCTGCTTGTGAAGTCTGGAAATCTCCGGAAGATTTCTCGCCTCGTCCATCTGACGGATATAAAGGTCACTGATGGTATAGGCCTGCTCATGCTCCATTCCGCCGGAAATGCAGACACGGGAAAGCATGGCTGCCGTAATCACGAAATGATATTTGAAATTCTGAAGCTTACTGCCGGATAATACACCGAGTCCCTTCTTATCGCAGAAGTCCTCTTTTAATGATTTTTCAATTCTTTTTTCATCGCCTGCGCGGACCAGATCATAGAACTCCCGCTCCGGATTGTACGGAGCGTGATATTCCAGTTCCTCACGCATAACATATTCACGATATGCAAGTTCTTTTTCGATACCGGCCATGTTTTTCCCTCTTATTATAATGGTGTTTTCGCGCCAAGATTATATATCATAATTTTATCATAAATGTCATTATTTTTATATAGGTTTTTATAACTTTCCTTTATGCTGATATCAAGAATCACAAATTTTTTCCGAAAAAAACGGAAAAAGCGCAAACATACGGGAGGTTATCAAGTATGAGAAAAAGTAAAAAAATGTTATCCCGCGTACTCCTCGGAGCATTTGCCGCAATGACCGTAACGGCTATGGCATGCAACAAGAAGTCCGCAGAAGAAAATCCCAGCGAGTCCGCTGCACCTGTGGAAGTCGTTGAGGTACCGGAACTGGAAGGCTACACCCTTCTTTGGCACGATGAATTCTCCGGTGCTGCAATGGATGAATCCATCTGGAGCTATGATCCTCACGAACCCGGCTGGACCAACGAGGAACTTCAGGAATACACCACCTCTACCGAGAATGTCTTCACAAGAGACGGTAAGATGGTATTAAAAGCAATCAAAACTACAGATGAAAACGGAAACGACTACTATACTTCCGGAAAGATCAAATCTCAGAACAAAGAAGATTTCATGTACGGAAAAATCGTTGTAAGCGCAAAGGTTCCCGAAGGACAGGGACTCTGGCCCGCAATCTGGATGATGCCCACCGATGAAAGCTACTACGGACAGTGGCCGAAATGCGGCGAGATTGACATCATGGAAGTACTCGGAAGCGACGTTACCACCGCTTACGGAACCGTTCACTACGGTGAGCCTCACGCTGAACAGCAGGGTATTGTAACACTGGATTCCGGATCTTTTGCGGAAGATTTCCATGAATATTCCGTAGAATGGGAACCCGGCGAAATGAGATGGTACATCGACGGCAACTTATACTTAACCGTAAATGACTGGTTCACCGCAGTTGCAGGCGAAGATGAGAAAGAATATCCCGCACCGTTCAACCAGACCTTCTTCGTTCAGTTGAACCTTGCAGTCGGCGGAACCTGGCCCGGAAACCCGGATGAAACCACCGATTTCGACAACGCAGAATTCTTAATCGACTATGTACGTGTATATCAGAAACCGGAATATGACACCAACGTTCAGAAGCCTGCAAAGGTATTCAAGGAAGCTGATGCAACCGGTAACTTCATCACCAATGGTGACTTCTCCGATCCTTCCCAGCTCGGAACCGATCTTGCAGAAGGAAAAGACTGGACCTTCCTCTTATTTGAAGGCGGCGCAGGAAGTGCTATAATTGAAGACAACACTATGATCATCAAGACAGATGCAGAAGGTACCGTAGATTATTCCGTACAGCTTGTACAGCCGGATATCCCGATGTTAAAAGGTCATAACTATCGTCTTACCTTTGACTGCTGGGCAGATGAAGAACGTGAGTTGATCACCTGCGTATCCGCACCGAATGCAGGCTGGATCCGCTACCTGGAAGACACCACCTTTAAGGCAACCACAAAGCCTCAGACTTTCACCTTTGATTTCACCATGACCGAAAAGGATGACAACAAAGGTCGTCTGGAATTCAACATGGGTAACAAGGGTTCAAAGGCAACCATCTACATCCAGAACGTTCGTCTTGAAGAAGTTGAATAAGAAAGGAAATGAATATGAGAGATTTTCCCGGTTACAGAAAAGGAATTAACTTCGGTGGATGGCTTTCCCAGTGCGATCACACAAAGGAGCGCTACGATACGTTTATCACGGAAAAAGACTTCGCAGAAGTGAAGTCCCGCGGATATGACCACGTTCGTGTTCCCATCGACTATGAGCTCATCGTAGACGATGATATGAACGTAAACGAAGATGGTTTTGCCTACATCGAAATGGCAATTGAAAACTGCCGCAAAAACGGCCTCAACATGGTTCTCGATTTACACAGAACCATCGGATTCTCCTTTGATCCGGGTCACAACAAGAGCGGTTTCTTCGAGAACGAAACCTATCAGAATTACTTCTATCAGATTTGGGATATGCTCTCAAAGCGCTATGGAAAAGACTCCGATATCCTTGCTTTTGAAATCTTAAACGAAGTAACGAAGAAGGAGTACTGCGAAGCCTGGAACCGTATTTCCACGGAATGCATCAAGAGAATCCGTGTCAATGCACCGGACGCATACATCCTGCTTGGCGGTTATTACAACAACAGCATCGAGGCATTGAAAGACTTGGAGATGCCCTACGATAACAAGATCGTATATAACTTCCACTGCTATGAGCCTCTGCTCTTCACGCACCAGGGTGCTTACTGGATCGCAACCATGGACACCTCCTTCCGCTGCCATTACAAAATGCCGTATCGCAGCTACGAGGAATTAAGTGAAAAACAGCTCTGCCAGGCATATGCAGGATTTGAAGATTTTGATCCGAACAACTGCCCGGATGAACAGTATTTTGAAAACATGCTGAAAGAAGCCGTTGCCGTTGCGGAAGAACGCAACGTACCGCTCTACTGCGGAGAGTACGGTGTCATCGACAGAGCAGACAAGAAAGATGCTGCAGAATGGTTCCATGATTTCCATGCCGTAATGGATAAGTATTCCGTCGGACGTGCCGTATGGAATTACAAAGAAATGGATTTTGAAGTAGCCAAAGATTTATAAGTTATATATCCCCCAACAAAAAGGCGTTGCAGGTTTTCTGCAGCGCCTTTTTTATGTGCCTCTCGCAATTGTACTACATCTGTAATTTATTCATTCTCAAAATCAAACTTGTACGGAAGGTTCAGTTCGTCGCGTACCGCAATGATTTCTTTCTGTACAGCCTTGCTGACCGGGACACCCTTGTCTTTTCTTTCAAGCCATACCAGGTATTCCTTCTCGCCTGCGGTATAGATCCTGCTCTCTCCCGGTGCCTTCTTCGAAGCACGAAGGGCTCTGCAGATATCGCCTGCGATCTTTTTGAAGGTTTCCTTGCCCATGAAAGCGTCCGGATCCACTACGAAGAAGAAATGTCCGAGGTGATACATCTGCGGTTTTCCGTCTTCGGAAACACCGGTCAATGCCTTCATAAACTGTCCGCCGGAAAGTGCTGCGGAAAGGATTTCCACAACTGCCGCATATCCGTATCCCTTATATCCTGCCAGTTCCTCACCGATTCCGCCGAGAGGAGCCAGTGCAGCGGTTCCGTCCACCAATGCCTTTAAGATTTCCGCACTATCGGTTAAGGGCTTTCCTTCTTCGGAAATAACGGTTCCCGCAGGAGTGTCCTTTCCTTCTCTTGCGTAGTATTCAATACGGCCTCTCTGAACGATGGAGGTTGCGCAGTCCAGGCAGAACGGGAACTCTTCATCCGTAGGAAGGGAGAAGGTAAGAGGGTTGGTACCCATCATATTCTCAACACCGAAGGTCGGTGCAATCGAAGGTCTTGCATTGGTTCCGGTAAGTCCGATCAGACCTTCCTTGCTGGCCATGCTGGTCCAGTAACCTGCAATACCATAGTGTGTGGAATTGCGGATGGCACCACCGGCCATGCCGTTTTTCTTAGCCTTCTCAATCAGCATTTCCATCATCTTATGGCTTGCCACCATACCCATGCCGTCATGAGCGTCCATAACTACAGTTGTAGGTGTTTCTTTTAAGATTTCGATTTCGGTTGTCGGAAGCAGAGTGCCTTTCTTGATACGATCGATATAGATTGGTTTGAAGCGGTTGCAGCCGTGGCTTTCAATTCCTCTTCTGTCGGACTCAAGTAAAACGTCCGCGCAGATTGCAGCCTCTTCTTTCGGTACACCGTAACCTGCAAATGCATCGATCAAAAACGCATTCATTAACTCCCAAGATACATAAGAACGATTATCCATAATACCCCACCTTTCCAGTAACCATATTATTTATAACTTGATGATTTATTTATGCATTTCCCTGCATGCCAAAAGCCAGGACATTACGTGCGAAGCCTGCTCGAAACGGCCTTCCGAAATCATCGTTTCGATTTCGTCCGCACTGTATTTAAAGACATTTAAAAACTCCATTTCATCCAAATCCTGACCGCAGACTTTGCGACAGTTTCTGGCAAGATAAATGTGTGCATAGTTATCCGCAATCGTTGCATTCGAAGCGATTGTAATCAGATGTGTCCAGTCATCGGACTCGTGTCCGGTCTCCTCGCGAAGTTCTCTTTTGGCGGCTTCAAGGGCATCTTCCGCACACGTTTCGTCACGCTTGTCTCCATACTGCTTGCCGTCTTTTCTTTCGATTCCGCCGGCAGGAAATTCGGTCGTGATCTTGCGGACGCCCTGACGAAATTGTCTGACGCAGATGAACTTTCCTTCCTCATCGCTTGCCACGATGATACAGTAATCTCTCCGACTATATGTGTAGTACGGTCCGTAGATTTTTCCGTTCGGGAAGCGGAATTCCTGCTTACGAAAATCGATGTATCCGTCATTTACAATGTGTTCCGTGGAAACCTCTTCCCACATAAGATCCGCATCTTTCAGCTGCGACTCCATCCTGCGTTCTCCTTTATTTCATCCGTATTCTTCTTACATTCATCCCGGCAAAACGGGTTCAACTCATAACCCCTATCCGCTGATGACATCTTTTGTCACCGGGAAATCATAATAGATATCCGGGTAGGGTTCGTTCTTCAAAGTGAAGTGCCACCACTCGCAATCAATCGGTACAAAGCCCGCACGCACCATCATCGACTGAAGAAGCATTCTGTTGTCATGCTGCTCTTTTGTCACGTTCGGATAATCCGGATGGGATAATTCTCCGAAATAATCGAAGGGACTGCCCATGTCGATTTCCTTGCCGGTACGCATATCCAGAAGCGTTAAGTCCACCGTGCTGCCGCGACTGTGGCTGGACATTTTTGCGATATATCCTTTCCTGAAAAGCTCCTGCTTTTCAAGTTCCGGATAGAAGTACGGTTTCATGCGAAGATCCAGATCTTCAATGCCCCAAAGCACAAAATGATGCACCGCTCTCGCGGGACGATAGGCATCAAAAATCTTCAGCCTGTACCCTTGCACATTCGCCTCATTTGCGACCATCTTCAAAGCACGTGCTGCTTCTTTTGTCAGGAGGGCACAGGGCTCTTCGTAGCCGTCCACACGCTCTCCGACAAAGTTATAAGTGGAATAGTACCGGATTTCCTGCACGATTCCCGGAATGAAATCCGCAAGCAATACAAAACCCGATGCATCCTGTATGATCTTTTCTTCGTAATCAACGGTCATTGTCTGTCCCCCCAGCTTATCGTTTATACAAATAACCTTAATTCATCGTCTCCAGGAAACCCTTCAGATCCTCAAGCATATCATCCACATCCATACCATGAACCATCGCTGCCTGTCCGAGAGTCTCTCTTTGTGCGCTCGGGCAGGAAGAACAATGCATTCCCATAGACTGCAAAATATCCTTTGCTTCCGGGTTGGAACGAAGCAGTTCTCCTATTGTGGTGTTCTCCGTAATTCTTGCCATTTTTGCTACCTTTCCAAATTTCCGCGCTCGTAATTCCACACGGAATTTAACATTACTATTTTATCATAAAAGCGATGTAAAATCATTATTGACAACGCGGCTTTCCGAAAAAATAATAGAAGTGGTAAAGGAGAAAATCGAAATGACAAAAAGACCCTCTCCCACCGGAGAATATGCAGTCGGAACCTGCACGTTTACCGTCTATAACGACAGAGAAGAAGTCTTGCAGCCGGGCACGATGCGAAACATCTCGGCCAGGCTCTACTATCCCGTGTCCAAAGAATCCGTCGAAGGCATGGAGATGACGCGCTATATGTCCAGAAACATGGCAAAAGGCCTGGCCAAAGCCATACATGCCCCAATCAACTATGATAAAAGCGAAGCCGAAGGCGATAACGTCTCCGAGTGCTACACGAATGCGCCGAGAATGGAAGGCGCGAAATTCCCGCTGGTCGTTTTCAGTCACGGCTACTTTGCTTACCGTGAATCCAACTCGTTTCTCTGCATCGATCTGGCGTCGCACGGATATGTCGTTCTTTGCATCGGTCACGCTCTCGAAGCCGCCTGCACGGAGTTCGACGACGGCAGTTTCATTTTCTCGCTTAAGGGCTTAAGCAATAAGCAGTACGAGCCCTTCCTCGGCGGAGTCATCCAGGCCATGAAACTGACAAAAAACAAAAAAGGCACCGAACGCGAAGTCACGGAACAGTTCGATGCATTACAGCGGAAGTATTGTAAGTTTTTGATGGGCAGAGTTCCCGAATGGGAGAAAGATACACTCTCCGCGGTTGCGTATGCGAAAGAGCATTATGCGGATTTGATTGACTTCGAACCGGGCATCGCAGCGACCGGTCATTCCTTCGGCGGAGCAGCTGCATACGCCCTCTGCCAACGCTATCCCGAATATGTCTGCGGCGTCAATTTGGACGGCATGTTGCTCGGCGATTACAAAGATATGATCATGACGAAGCCGTTTTTGCAGATTTGCTGCAAGGGCAATTTCAATGCGGAAACAAAGAGTTTGGTTGATCACTCCGCGCCCGCATATCTGGCTAAGTTTGAGAACATGCAACATTTAGGTTTTACCGACATGAAGCATATGATGCCGATTAAGGCGCTCATCGGAAAGCTTGATGCCGACATTGCATTTGAGAACATCCGCAAACTTCATCTTGAATTTTTTGAAGCATACTTCAGAAAAACAAAAGACCGCCCATGCTTTGAAAGCAATGAAGCGGTCACTGTGACGGAATATAAGGCGGATAAATAAGGCTTGCCATTTTTGAAAAAAGGATATAATTACTTTTCCCTTCCTTTACAGAGGCAAGTAATTCTTGATATACCATCGGAAATAAAAAACCGGCACCTACTCCGTAACCGTATTCATTACCGCATTTGCTGCATTTATACTCTTTTCCGTATCCCATAAGCGCACCTCCTTTGCAACTTAATCATAAAACATTAATCTGCAAAAAAGGTCTCCCGGCGGGAGACACTTTCATTGTCATATCTTGGCTTAATACACGAACGCTTTCTTAGCTGCATTAACAATGACATCGGCATTTTGATCCGCACAGGATGCGTGAAGTAAGTTTATATGTGACATATTGATTCCCCCTTAATCTTTTGCTCAATAACCACTATATAAATCCGTACTGTTTTCATACAACAAGCATTGTCCGCTTTACTTTATTTTCCGTAATACACAATGGAATCCCACTTTAGACTGGGAATGGTTGCATTTCGTGGGAAGAATTCCGTGTTGTTTGCAATATCCTCTATCTTCTTCCCTAATCCCCCAAAACGTGCTATATTATGACCGAACTAAATTTCACACAACAAAGGGAGTCTTTGTAATTATGAAGAATAATGCTTTGAATATCGTATTTATTGTGATGAGCGGAATAGAAATCATATTGGGATTTATGTTTGGTGCCGGCCTGCTTTTGATGGGCGCTATGTTGTTTGCTTTTTCCGGCGTGGACGGAGCTGCAGACCAGAGACTGGCTTCGACATTAATGTTTTTCTTCCTGGTCGCAACAATTGCAACCGCGATTGCGTCTTTGATCCTGAACATTCTCTGTATCGTCGCCAGAAACCGCAGTAAGCAGACGGGTATGGAACTGCCCAAAGGAAAATGGATCACATCGATTGTTTTGGGCGGCACGAATCTGTTTTGCCTGCTGATGTTGTTCGGCTCATTACTGTTGTTTACTATTTGATTGCGCTTTTCAATAATTTCTTGTGACATGACCCTATTACAGATTGCTGATCATATTGTTGTCCATGATTCTTACCTTTCCATTTCAAATCTTATGCTTATTTTATCACAAGCCGCCACAAGTCGCGCTAATAAATATTGGCTCCTGCGGATATCAATTCCTCGATTATTCCTTGCGCAATTCCTTTTAATCAATTATACTTGATTTAATCTGATTATTCTTAAATTCCTGTCCATTTTTCGGATAGTTTTTTCACTGGCAAACAATTAACCCCGTATCCGTTGCTATATTTTTATCTCCTTGTTATAATCATTATTATGATACAGTAATGATAGAGTAATGATAATGTTATACATGTATGGAGGTAGAGTATGGTACAGATCAGACCTATATCAGATTTAAGAAACAAATTCACCGAAATCGAGAAAACCGTTCAGAGCGGAGCACCCGTTTACCTCACCAAAAATGGTTACGGAACCATGGTTGTTCTAAGCATTGAGGCATATTCCCGCCTCATCGAGTCTGAAGAACACATCATGGACGTTGCTGACGAGGCGGCCAAATCCACAAATAAACGACTTACGCATGATCAGGTTTTCGGATCTATAAGGAGCAAAACCAAGAAATGATTCATTCCTCTTATGAGTTACGGTATCTTCCGCTTTTCTACGAAGAACTTAACCATGCCGTTTCCTACATTGCATTCAACCTGTGTAATCCGGAAGCGGCTGACAATCTTATCGATATCATCGAAAGTGCCATTTTAACCAGACTGGAACAAGGTCCGGAATCCTTCGAACAAGTCCCGTCTCGTCAAGAGAGAGCACATCCCTATTATCGAATCTATATCAAAAATTACGTCATCTACTATGTTGTGCTCGAGGAAAACGGGCGAAAAATCATGGAAGTTCGACGTCTCCTTCATCTTCTCGAGAACCGTGAGAAAAAACTCAAATAGCTAATATATTCCGACGGCGGAATATGCTAAAATAGTAAGTGAGATTAAGGCGCGGTTATAATGATTACAACTTTTATGCAGTTTTGAATATGGAGGAAAGCGAAAATGAATAAAGAACCATCCTACTGTTTTAAGTTCCGAAGTGGTTCAGTTTGTAAGTTCGCAACCGGATTTTTTTGAAGACAGTATATACCCCAAAAAATCAAAAGAAAGCATAGCATGCAAGATAATCAATATCAAAAGCGGACAACATCGTTGCCCGCTTTGTCATTTCAAGATCTTATTTGCTCAGTTCCGCTATCTTATTCTGCAGATACGCTACCGCTTCATCATAGGTCATATGTAAACAAGGTTTAGATTGAACAAAACCAACTGCATCTGTCCACATAGGGACATCTGAACAATAATCTGAATAATGGTATGTTACAATTTGGCAAGCATTCTCCTTTAACTTATTCACTTCCGCCTCTATCTCGGCGGCCGAAGAGTCAGTTCCGTAAAGCTTATAAGTATTAGGCATACTATTTGCTGCATTAACAACCAAATCTACATTTTGATCCGCACAGGATGCGTGAAGTAAGTTTATATGTGACATATTGATTCCCCCTTAATCTTTTGCTCAATAACCACTATATAAATCCGTATTCTTCAACTTTTCCTTGGATAAAATCACTAAGCGCTTTTTCATCACCCTGAAAGTCTCTTTGTTCAAAAATCAATCGCAGAAGTTTTCTGCTCTCCGAGGGAATCACAACGCGTACAGATTTTTCACCTTCTATCAAGACTCTTTCGAAACTTTTCAGGACGTGAGAAGTATAGGTCTTCCTCGTATTGTCACTTCCAATATAATTCAGAATAAAAGTCATACTGGAAAGAATACCAACAGCACCATTACCAAAGTCTGACTCATGTGCTTCAAATACAAAGTCCGTTTCATCCGTTTTCGGATCTTGTTGGAATACATAATTAAAAATACTCATGATTCCATCAACATCATCTTCAGGTCCGTTAACGCCCATTTGAATTGATATGTCTGCCATTGTTTTGTCCTCTGCTTAAAAAACGATTATTATCACTTAACATACAGTTCGGCATTATTGTATTTCTTCAATAAATCCGTGTCCGCA
>JAFWTY010000012.1 GCA_017518735.1 Lachnospiraceae bacterium
ATAAAGTATATCGTATTCCTATCGATTTCTGGGTAATTAATGGTAGTGATTTGGAGAATTCCAGTTTGCTGTATGGTAATTATAAGATTAAACTTACCACGACTCTGTTAAAGGATTTTGATGCTGCAGAAGGCATACAGGATGAGAATCTCGAAACAAAGAGTACAGATTCGGATTACGTAATTTATACCAATTCAAAGATTAATACAGATCGAATGCATTAATTTAGAATCGGTAACCTGGCCTCCTTTATAGAATTGTTACAAAGGAAACCGGGGGCCTGACCCCACTGTGGTCAATATTTTGTCAACTTAAGCGACTTCATAACGAATAGTTATAGCTTAAACCAGTGGGATTATGGCTTGTGGCAATAATCTGCGGCACAGGTACTAAGGAAAAGAAGTTATTATGTGTGCTGATTTTGACTTTATTGCATCACAAAAAAGCCGGTAAGGAAACTGGCCTGAAGTAAGGCAAAAGAAAGAAATTCTTAGAAGGTATATTTTTGATTCGGGAAGTGTTTTCGGCAAACCAATTTACGATTTTTTCGTTTACACTTTCTTCTCGGTTGGATTTGTGATCGGGCTCTGAATGCATCCTTCACAAGAGCATCAATGCATATCAAATCCTTGATGTTACAGAGTATTTTAGGCAATAGTTTTTTCATTTTTCCAATGATGAAAGTACGATTGGCCTGATAGCGGTATTTATTTGCTGGATTGAGATTTCTATCAATATCTTCATCTACTTTATTTTTTATAAGTGATGTAAGATTTGCCAAAAGCAGATTGATATAAAAATCCTGGAAAACTGACGTTTTGGTTTTTCCGCTGTATTCTTCCATAAGGAGACGTTCCTTTAATTCATAATACTTGAGTTCAATCGGCCAGCGAAGAAAGTATAATTCCTTGAACATCTCTCTTGTAATAGACGGATCAAAAATATTAGTAGCAAGGTATTCTTTTGAACCATCGTCCAAGATAACTTCAATGACTCGGATGGGAATATCTTCTATGTGCTTCTTTTTGTTGCCGGGAAGTTTATCGATTTTTTCGCCGTTACAGGAACGGGTTAGTTTAATACTTTCTTTTAAACGCATTAAACAAAGGTAACCATTGGCAACACAGTAGCGGAACATTTCTTCAGAATAATAACCGCGGTCAAAGATAATGATGGAATCTGTGTAAATATCGAGAGCCTGAAGGTTTTTCATATGCTCAATTGCAGCCGATCTTTCTGACGCAAGAAAGCGATGAAGAGAAGCATGAACGATGTAGTCGTCGAGAACATCATAAACAACGGAAGCTAGACCGGCGGTATATTTCCGTTCATGATCAGGATGGGTAAACATTTCACCAAAGAATTCGAAAGTGGATTTGCCGTTTGGTACTTCAATTTTAGAACCATCAATTGCAAAGACGTGATAGCCATGCCAACGCTTTCGTTTGTCGATATTTGAGTAGAAGAGATCTACCGAAATATTGAATAATTCTCGAAAAAGACTTGGATCGATATTTTGTCTGGCTTTTGAAACGGCTTGTTTAGATACATTTGGGAACCATTCGTTTCCTAATTCTTCTTGAATGGAAGAAATATTACTCAACATAGACGCTTTTGAGGTGTACAATAAATATGTTATCAGGTGGAGCATTGAAAGTTTACGCTTGCGAATGAAACTGTTTTTTCCGCGGTGAGCTTCCAGGCAGTCCGGAGAAAAAATGTAGTCTTTGATTCGTTGGATAATAAGTTTGCAGATTTCGTGTTTTTCCATTTGAATGACCTCCTAAAATTTGCGTGGTTAAGATGGTGATTCGCGGGGCGGCGAAGCAACACTTCTTAATTAATAGGCCGCGAAGCGGCCGCAAATTTTAGGCGATTTGTCAAGTGTTTTCCTGAAAAATATTTGATTTTTTACAAAAAAAGAAAGCTGCAAAGCCTTATAAATACTGGCTTTGCAGCTTAAGTTGACCACAGTGGTGCCGGACCCCATTAAGGAAATGTAATGGTGCCTGACCTCATTACGAAAAAAGAGAGGACTAATAAATGAAGCATGGGTTTGTAAAAGTGGCTGCGGTAACGGTTCCGGTTAATGTTGCGGATCCGAAAACCAATGCGGAATCAATTAAGAAAAAAATCAGAGAAGCGGCAGAACATCATGCTTCTGTCATAGTATGTCAGGAACTTTGTATCACCGGATATACCTGTCAGGATCTGTTTTATCAGGGCACCCTTCTGGATGCCGCTAAAAATGCTCTTTTTGAGATCGCGGATTATACAAAGGACATTGATGCCCTGATTTTTGTCGGTCTTCCTCTTGAGGTGGACGGAAAACTCTACAACGTGGCAGCAGCGGTTTGCCGTGGCGAAATTCTTGCACTGATTCCGAAGAGAAATCTTCCGACCTATAACGAATTCTATGAAATCAGACAGTTTACCGAAGGGATTACGGAGCCGGTAGAAATCGTACTTCGTGACGGTGTGGTACCTTTCGGTTCGAATATTTTACTGGAGTGCAATGCCGTACCGGGACTTGTAATCGGTGCGGAAATCTGCGAGGATGCGTGGGTTCCCGACACGCCGTCCACAGCACATGCGCTGGCAGGCGCAACACTAATCGTGAATCTTTCGGCTTCCACCGAAACCATCGGCAAAGCAGAGTATCGCAAGATGTTAATCAAATCCCTATCCGGCCGTCTGGTTTGCGGATATGTCTATGCGACCGCAGGCGAAGGTGAATCCAGTCAGGATCTCGTATTCGGCTCGCAGAACATGATTGCGGAGTACGGAAGTATTTTAAACGAGGGTGCGGTTTTCGGAAATGAAATCGTGTATGCGGATGTCGATATCGAGCGGATCCGCATGGAGCGCAGAAGAGTGAATACCTTCGTGATGAAGGAGAGCGCGGATTATCTGATTCTTCCGTTTGCGCTGGAGAAGAAGGAAACGCCCTTAGAGAGAAAATTCTACCGTCAGCCTTTCGTGCCGGCGAGCGAGACTTTGAAAAAAGAACGTTGTGAGCTGATTCTTTCCATGCAGGCGGAAGGCTTAAAGCAGCGCCTTCGTCATATTAACGGAAAGAAAATCGTGCTCGGACTTTCGGGTGGTCTGGATTCCACGCTGGCGCTTTTGGTCTGCGTAAAGGCATTTGAAGAACTGAAGTTGGATCCGTCCGGAATGATTGCAATTACGATGCCGGGCTTCGGCACCACCGGAAGAACGTATCAGAATGCGTGTGAAATGGCAAGATGCGTCGGCGCGACATTACGTGAAATCAGCATAAAGAAAGCGGTGGAGGTGCATTTTGAAGATATCGGTCAGGATGCGAATGTCCATGATGTAACTTATGAAAACAGCCAGGCGAGAGAGCGTACGCAGATTCTCATGGATGTTGCAAATAAGGAAAATGCAATCGTTGTAGGCACGGGTGATATGTCGGAGCTTGCGCTCGGCTGGGCGACCTATAACGGAGATCATATGTCGATGTACGGCGTGAATGCGGGCGTTCCGAAGACGCTGGTGCGCCATCTCGTGCGTTTTTACAGTGAGGAGACTTCGAATGAGAAGCTTCGTGAGGTTTTGGAGGATGTTTTAAATACGCCGGTAAGTCCGGAACTTTTGCCGCCGAAGGACGGAGAGATTGCGCAGATTACGGAAGATGTGGTGGGACCTTACGAGTTGCATGACTTTTTCTTATACTACATGCTCCGTTGCGGCTACGGACCGGATAAGGTATAC
>JAFWTY010000013.1 GCA_017518735.1 Lachnospiraceae bacterium
CGGGAATGACAATCAGATGCTCCTCTCCCTTGTAGGTCAATGTGTATTTCAGCGTAACACCGGGATGGTCATCCAGATATTTCATGATCTCATACGATAAGGCAAAATCTCCGGAAGCCTCTGCCACAGCCGTTCCGCCTTACGTTGCGACAATATCCGCTGCGATCGCAAGCTGTGTTTTCATGGGTTTAAACCAGAACTGATCCTCCAAAGGAATCTCCTTATTCAGCACAAAGGTTATTATAATATCATCAGACTTTTTACAGGTGCAGCATAAGGAATTTCCGGAATACTCCACATCCCAGCTGTTATTCTTTATGGACGTTTTATCACGATTAATTCTCGATGCCGGAAAAGGCAGGGTAATGATAACCTTGTCATTTTCCATAAAACTGCTGGGGTAAGCGGTCGTTTCAACAAAAAGCATATAAATGAAATTCGGAGCGTAAAGCGAATATGCGTCATTTAATTCAAAATCAGAATTCGATGTAATAATCTCTAAGGACGTAACATCGGTTATGCTGGCATCCTCGTCCTCCGGATCAAAAATATCCATATTATACCAGGGAAAACCTACCTTGCTGGTTGTCGCTGATTCCGCCTCCACAGGCAGCGCCACTAAAACCGGCAAAAATGCCAGCAGACCGCACAACATGAAAGTCAGAATTTTATTCAGTTTTTTCATAGGCCAAACCTCCTTTTTATCCTGCTCCTTATATTCTTCTCTTTATTCTACTCCTTTTAATGCTTCCACCATATCGATTTTATTTACTTTCGATGTAACATACAGGTTTACAAGTACGGAAACCAGAATGGCTCCCACAACCGCACCGAGGTAAGGAATTGCGGAAAGACGAATCACCATGTCTCCGTCTTCGAGTGTAAATCCGTCAACGAGGGTATTAAGCGCTGCCAATCCTGCCGGAATTCCCAAAACCGCACCGATTCCGGTAATCGTCAGGTTTTGCTGCATCAGAATCATTCGAATTTTCATGGACTGGAATCCCAACACCTTCATGGTGGCAATTTCGCGGATCTTCTCTGCATAGGAAAGAACACCGAGATTATATAATACCACGACTCCCATAATGACCGCCATCACGATCAAAATACCCGTAATCGCATATCCGGTCGAATGGGAAGCAATCAGGATATCCTTCAGACTCTGCCTGTCATTTACGGCCACGATTTCCGGTCTTGACTGAAGCTCTTTCGGCACACTCATCATGGTGTAAACAATGCTAGGGCGAAACTCTCCCCTGACTTCTTCGAACGCGGCACGGCTTAAAAGGATTCCCTGATCCGTTGCCTGTCTGATAAAGCCCGAAACCCTGGCGGTATATGTTTCCCTGTCTCCCGGAATTCTCCAGGAAATCTCATCACCAATCTGAAGGTTCAGATTTTCCGCCGTTTTTGTGGTAACCAGAACTCCGCTTTTCGGAATCTCCATATAAGATAGCTTTTCATCCATGATGCGATACAGATTTCCCTCGTCCACAACCATTAAGAAACGGATATACTCCTGATCTTTGGTATATATGGTTACGTTATCAAACTGAACCATCTGTCCGTGATACTCTTTGGCATAATCACTGACCGTTCCGTATCCGACACTGTCTTCGAAGGTAATCTTGCTGTTTGCCAGAATCAGGTCATCATACATCCAGTCAACCTGTTCTTCCATGCATTCATAGAATCCTACTGCCGCGAAGAGTAACATCGAACAAACCGTTACACCGAATACGGAAAGAATTGTCCTTAACTTATTCTTTCTGATATCCCTGATATTCCATCTCGTTCCGAAAGCAAGCATTTTCCAGATTGGTGTCTTTTCGAAAAAACCGCTTCCCACACCTTTGGGTGCTTCCGGTCTTAAAATATCGGACGCATTTTCCTTAAGTAACCGCCTTGTACAGTAAAATGTAATCAATACGCACAATCCGACAGCAATCAAAGCCATATATACGCTCGTAAACGAAAGCTGGATACGCATGTAGGGATTCTGGTAATAGTACAGTGTCAGATCGGTTAAATACGAACCGAGCAGGTAATCTCCCAGAAAAACTCCGAGGATTGCAGCCACCGCGGAAATCACGAACGAGTACGAAAGATAATGCAGGGTAATGGTTTTTCTGGAAAAACCGAGGGCCTTTAAGGTTCCGATCTGCGTTCTTTGTTTCGAGGTCAGTCTGGTCATGGTACTGACAATTCCGAGGCAGGCCACGGCAAGGAAAATCGTCGGAAATACGGTTGCAAGAACGTCGCTGGAATTCAGTGCTCCGACGTAAAGATGATACAGCTCATCTTCCGTTTTGGTCTTAACCACAACATTCCGGTTGTCGATTTTCTTCGCCACTTCATCCCGCATGATTTCCATGGTACGGATATCCGCATCGGTCAGACTTTCACTCTGTCCCTTTACATCGGTAAGGTCCACAATCATCTGATCGAAATATACCTCTCCGGGGGCCTGGGAAATATCCATAATTAAGAAAGCATGCTCCCCGTAAACCGGCTCCGGATAGGTATCGTTCGGAACATAGTAAAGATATTCCGGGCAGTATCCTATGCCCCTTACCGTTTCCTTGAAATTCACATTTTCCGTTTGTATGGTAATAACATCGCCGACGTGGATCCCAAGCGGTTTGGCAAACTGCTCTTCCACCCAGACTCCTTCCGCACCCGGAATGAATTCCTCACCCTCGGAAATCAGCATCGAACTGACATCGTTTTTGTCGATATAACTGATCACGGCAAGATAATCGGTTCCGTTTGGATTCACCTTTCCTGTACCATGACGGATTCCGTTTACGCTTTTTACCCCTTCCGTGTTCTCAAGCATCGAAATCACGGAGGCATTGAAAATGTCTCCCTGAATATCCAGATCCTTAAAATTCGTATCGGCAAAATACTCGTCAATCGAATATCTTTCACCGGTTGAATCCCCGTCAAAACCGCCTACCACGAAGAGTGCAAAGAACGTCATAACGAAAATTGCAAGGAACTGAACCGCATTCTGTTTTAAATCTCTTAAAACTTTACGAAACAGCATATTCTCTCCGGTTTATTTAGCGCTCTTACGAGTTCCGATTTCATCCTCCGTAATCGGGGAAGTAATGACTTCCTCTCCCTCATTAAGACCGGACAGGATTTCGGCTTTGCCGTTTCCCTTCAGTCCGACTTTGATATTCTTTCGTTCCACCAGGCCGTTATTTAACACATAAACATAATCGCCTTCATCGTCCGTATATATGCCTTTGCTGTCAACAACCAGTGCATCATCTTTGGCGCCTGTCTGAATCGAAACCTCCGCCTCCAGTCCGATGATGGGTTTAAACTCTTTGTCACTGAAAACAACCGTAACCTTTACCTTGGGCTTGCCGGATGCATCGGGTTCCGCTACTGCGGCAATGCTTTCCACAACACCTTCGTAAGTTTCTCCCGCATATGCTATCGTTGCTTTCTGGCCTTCTTCAATAAGACCGATATCATATTTTGAGATCATCACCGTTGCTTTGTAACCGCGGTCCGGCTGAATCACAAATAAAGGTTCCCCTGCTTCGACCGTAGCACCGGCATCTACAAGGCGCTCGATGATCGTTCCGCCGACTTCCGTCGGGACACCGCGCTTTGCAATCTCCAAATTTCTCTGCGCACGCATTTCTTCAATTTCTGCCATCAGTACGGAATCCGCATACTGATCGATTGCCGCCTGCGGCAGAACAGCCTGCTTCGCTGCCAAAAACTGTTCAAAATTCTGAGACCAGTAATGATCCACAAAATCCATTTCTCTTACTATGGCAAGATAGAGTTTGTACTCATCCGCGGTAAGTGCGCTTACATTAAATCCCGCCGCAACGGCACGATTCTCTTTGATCTTCTTTTCCAAATCCTCCACTTCCGCTTTTACTTTTTTCACGGCTTCTTCATCTGTGGGATCCAGCGCTTCGAGGCGTGCCTGCGCCGTCTGCAATTGTGTGGTAAGCGAAGTCAGGTTGGCATCCAGACTCTGTAAGGAAAACGCAATATCCCGGTTGTTGTTTTCCTGCTTTGCCACAAGCTGATCTCTGCGGTCCGCAAGTTCTTTATAAGCATTCCTGTTTGCTTCCTCTTCTGCTTTGGCGGTGTTCATCATCTGAATGTATTCGTTATTCTGCTTAACTGCCGCATCGAATCCGTCCTGTGCATATTTCTTATTCAGTTCTGCCTGCTTTACACTTTCTTCGAAAGACTGAAGTTCGAATTTGACAAGAATTTCATCGGAAGAGACATACTGACTCTTCATCCCTTCCACTTCGGAAATTTTACCGGATATAGGCGAGTAAACGGTTATGGTATCGTCCGCAGCTATAATACCGACCTCGCTGACATTCTGGCTTATGCTGCCTTTTGTGACCTTTGCCACTTCAACCGATTTGGGAAAAAGGAACAGCACGCATGCCACTGCGGCAACAATCAGTACAAGGGCTCCGATTATGATTCCCACGATCAGCCCTTTCTTCTTTTTCTTTCCAGCATTCTCAATCTTCATTCTCTCCGTCTCCTTACCAGTTAATTTCATCCGCATCCTTCGGATGCTCGTTTAAAAAGATATCTTCAACGGTTCCGTTTTTTACATAAATCACTTTATCCGCTATATCGGCAAACAATGCATTATGAGTAACCATAACCACCGTCCTTCCGTCATCCCTGCTCTGGGACTGCAGAAGTTTCAGTATTTCCTTACCGGTGTTGGTATCCAATGCCCCGGTGGGCTCGTCGCAAAGTAAAAGTCTCGGCCTTTTGGCAATGGCTCTTGCTATCGACACTCTCTGCTGCTGCCCTCCCGACATCTGAGATGGGAAATTATTGAGTCTGTCCCCCAATCCCACTCGCTCCAGTGCTTCTTTCGGATCCATAATATCGATACCGAGTTCACTCATTAAGGAAACATTCTCTACAGCAGTAAGTGTCGGAATCAGATTATAAAACTGAAAGATGATGCCTACGTCCACCGCCCGGAAATCTCCGAGTTCCTTATCATTCAGTGCGGTCACTTCTTTCTCTCCGAAAATAATCCTTCCGGATGTAGCCGCATCCAGTCCGCCGAGCATGTTTAAAAGGGTACTCTTACCCGCTCCGGAGGGGCCAAGAATGACCACCATTTCGCCTTCGTCAATGGTCAGATTCACATCATGCAGTGCTTCGTATATGATGTCACCGGTATGATAGATTTTACCCACATTTTCAAATGTGATCAGTGTTCCCATTCATTTTCTCCTTGCGTCAGACAGTATATTATTATGTCTGCTTTTCCTTCCAAATACGAATAATCTCCGGACGATTTTAAACGCAATCAAAATCCTGAGTCCGCTTCCGGAAATTCTTATATTTTCCCGAAGTAATACGTCTGTCCTTCGGTTGATCGGCGTCCGCGGGAATAGCCCAGCTTTTTCCGAATTTTACCGCGCCCTTTATCCGTCCGCTTCCACACATTTCCTGAATCGTGCGAACTTTCAGATTCCATTTTTCCCCTGCTTCTTTTACGGTAATATAGTTCTCGATCATACTCTCTCCTTTTGATGACCTGCGCGAAGTATATGTTTCATAAGGACTTCGGAGAAGTACCAGAGAAAAATAAAAAAGCATCCGCTGTTACCAGCGATGCTTGTCTTAATTTGCAGCTGGCTACCATTCTCTTAAAATGAGTTTAGGTCCTAAAGCTTTGCGTCATAACCTTTCGATTATTTTGCCAAGGATATTATAGAATTATTATATGCGCAATAGCGCGGATTGTCAATTTATGTTTTGAGTGGTTATTGCGGACCGTAGTATTTCATGCAAAGCATCGTAATATCGTCAAACTGCTCTGCATCACCGACGAATTCGTTAATTCCGTCCATCACGTTTAATAAGACATCTTTCGGGGAAGCGCCGGGATTACGGTTTAATGTATTTAACATGCGTTCCGTTCCAAAGAGAACGTTTTTGGAATTTGTGGCTTCTGCAACTCCGTCCGTATAGACAAACAGACTGTCCCCGGGAGACAATTTAAATTCGTGTTCTTTAAAATTGATTCCCTCCATGGTTGCAACTGCCGGAGAATGACGATATGTAATCAGTTCAAATGTACCGTCCGCACGGCAGATTGCCGGATGCTCATGTCCCGCATTCGTAGCGATTCCTTTTCCCGTTGATATTTCAACAACAGCCAGCCATACCGTAACGAATAAATCCGCTTCATTTCCCTCACATAGCTGGTCGTTTACCTTCCTTAGCGTCTCAGCCGGGCTTTCGCCGTTTTGCATATGCGTTTTTATAAGCACTCTGGCAACCATCATAAAAAGCGCCGCTGGAACACCTTTTCCGGATACATCGGCCATAACTAAAACCATGTGGTCCTCATCCGTCAAAAAGAAATCATAAAAATCCCCGCCCACTTCTTTCGCGGGAACCATCTGTGCGTAAATGTCGAATTCGTCTCTTTGTGGGAAAGCCGGGAAAAGTCTGGGCAGCTGACTTGCCTGAATGTCCGTTGCCATGTTCAGTTCCGTTTCAATCCGTGAGGACTTTTCCTGCTGTTTTTCGTATTTTTCCAAAAGATCTCCGATAATCACACCGGTTAAGAAATTTGCCGAAAGCACCGTCGCCAGAATAATCAGCTGGACATCATTGGTAAACGCCTGAATGGCGATGGCTAAAAGAGGCAAAAGAATATAAACCCAGAATGCCAGTTTTATGCGCTTGCTGATATTTTTTCGATAATGAAACAGAAGAAAAACATCGATAAACAGCATGAGCATAATTGAAAGATTGGAGAAAATATATGTCCCCGACCGGTGATAAACATTCATTTCATCGAAGTAGTAACAAAAATCGGTAAACTGGGACACAAGAATAATAACCGTATTGATCCCCAAAAGTGCATGAATAATCCCTGTAAAGGTTTTTTCTGCCTTTCCCGTCTTCGCAGCATAAATAACCAGCATAGAAAACAGCCATGCCATAACACCGGAGGCGATGAATTCAACAGCTGTCACAAAGTGAATCAAAACACTGACTACATCTCCCGGGAAGCCTTCCAGCAACATCCTGAAAAGGTGGTTGGTAATGTAGACAAGCAGAGATTCAAAAAATAACAGAAAATACGTTTTAACCCGTTTCTGGAATTTCGTACCGAATGCAATCTGCAGAATACTCATTTCGCAGATTCCGATTCCGACTGCAATAATCAGAATATTAATCATGTTAGCCGGCGTGACAGTAAAATGAAAGTTCATATTTTTATCCTTTCCGCTGACAATTCTTAAGACAAGTTTATATTTCTATTTTAATTCCTTACGCGCAAATTATCAATTTTTAAAACCGGCGGAAATGTCATTTGCGTCAACATCTCCAACCAATAATACTTTCATGATTTAATCCTTAGATGTTTTAAATATATTTCTTTTCATATCCGTTCCTTTCAAAAACATCCGCTCTTGCATGCATGGCGGATGTTTCCTTGTTTCATCTTGTGCAACCGTTTCCGGCTTTCTTACTCTTTTTATTCGTATTCTACGGTTGCGGGCTCTTTCCTGTGTTTTCTTTTAATTATCTTTCTGTTCATCTTTTATTTGATATGTGCGGGGTTTTTGATGCTTTTTCGCAGACGGACATTAGCAAAAAGCATCTAATTTGAGAAAATTGACGACTTTTGATGCTTTTCCGCAGACGGGCAGTAGCAAAAAGCATCAGAATTGGATCATTTGAGGAATTTTGATGTTTTGGCAGCGCCGGCAGCTTGCAAAATGCATCAGAATTGGATCATTTGAGGAATTTTGATGCTTTGGCAGCGCCAACTGCTTGCTTAAAGCATCAGAATTAGATAATTTGAGGGATTTTGATGCTTTGGCAGCGCCAACTGCTTGCTTAAAGCATCTAATTTGAGAAACTTGACGACTTTTGATGCTTTTCCGCACAGGGGCGCCTGCAAAAAGCATCAGAATTAGAAAATTCAAAAAAATCGATGCCCGCCCAAAGGCGGAGCATCGCAAGAAATATCAAAAATCAATCACTCATACTCTTCCATCGCGGAGAAATCAAGGCAAAACAGGACGGTGCGTTGAAAATCCGGAATATTACAAAACTGTAATATAAGAGTCACCTGTTTGTAAGACAGCTTTTTTATGATGATTTCATAAAAGATAAAAACGAATACCGGAATGGTTTTACACCAAACGAAGGGAGCACATAATGAAAATACTGGAAATCAAAAATTTATGTAAGGAATACGGAAAAGGCGAAATCAAAGTCGAGGCTTTAAAAGATGTTTCCTTTAATGTCGAACAGGGCGAGTTCGTCGCCATCGTCGGTCCTTCCGGAAGCGGCAAATCCACTCTTTTACATATACTCGGCGGTGTGGACACACCCACATCCGGTGAAGTGATTATTTCGGGAACGGATATCGGAAAGTTGGACGAAAACAATCTGGCGATTTTCAGAAGAAGACAGATTGGACTGATTTATCAGTTCTATAATCTTATCCCCATATTAAACGTCGAAGAAAACATGACTCTTCCTATTCTGCTGGACGGAAAGAAACCCGATAAAAAACTTTTAAAGTCTCTCGTAGACAAGCTCGGACTGAACGACAGACTGAAACACCTTCCGAACCAGTTATCCGGCGGTCAACAGCAGAGAGTTTCCATCGGCAGGGCACTGATCAACCATCCCGCATTGCTTCTGGCCGATGAACCCACCGGTAACCTGGATTCCAAAAACAGTAAGGAAATCATTTCACTGCTCAGAAAATTTAACCGCGAAAACAATCAGACGGTTATCATTATCACCCATGATGAACGCATTGCCTTAAGCGCAGACCGTGTAATTACCATTGAAGACGGTCAGATTACAAAAGATGAGGCGAAAAAATAATGAACATTATTATGAAATCAACCTTGCAACATTTAAAATCCAATCTGAAAAGAACCATTGTCACCATATTCGGAATCATTGCATCAACCGCTCTGATTACCGCGATGTTAACGGGAGTTTATTCGGCCTTTCAGTTCACGGGTGAGGTTACTCTTTATGCCGGCGGAAACCATCATGCGAATTTCTATCATTTAACCGAGGAAGATTACAATCAGCTTAAAAACGATCCGCTGCTTGAATTTGTCGGTGTCTGTGATACCGACAATGAGAAAACAGGGTTTTATATTGACGCCGACACCGAAAAAAGATTCCGAACGGGAAATGTTTACCACGGTGATTCCGACGTTCTTTCCCAGATGGTAACCTGCGAATATGAGGGACGACTGCCGGAAAATGCCGGTGAAATTGCTGTCGAGGAGGAATTTCTAAAAGACAATCATCTTAATCTTCACCCCGGCGATACTCTTTCTTTTCATCAGGGATACCGCTATGGGTACGAAGGCGACGAACTTGTCTACTATGGCGGAAGTTACAGATCAGCCGAGGATTTCTGCGTCTTAAGTGATGAGACATGCACTGTTACTGCGATTCTTCACCATAACGAGCCCACCAAATCCTTTGACATTCTTCGCGGAACGGACGGCTTTCCTGCGAAAAACCTGGTCTATATAACACTGAAAAAAACCGACAGAAACTCGGTAAATACCTTAAGGAGCATCGCCGCTTCCCATAATCTTAAACTTAACGAAATAAATACTGAATATCTGATGACTTTATTCGTTAAAAACATACCCTCCAATCCGGTGAACTCAATCTACAAACTTTTGGCAACCGCACTTGTAATCATCATCATTGCTTCTTCGATTATGATTTACAATGCATTTGCAATGTCTCTTACGGAACGAATGAAATATCTCGGAATGCTCTCAAGCGTCGGTGCAACCGGAAGGCAGAAAAAGGCAAGCGTATACTACGAAGGTCTCCTTCTCGGAATCGTAGGCATTCCTCTGGGCTATTTGTTCGGAATACTCGGCTGTATTGTCACACTTCGTTTTACCGGCTCTCTTATTCTTAATTCCAAAATGCTTTACGGAATTAATACCTCCATGATGGGACACATCCCTGTAAAAACGCACCCCCTCGTCGTTCTTGCAATCATTCTGTTTTCCGTGCTGACCATTTTTATATCGTCGTTTATCCCTGCCTTAAAGGCAAGCCGGATCTCGGCAATCGAGGCAATAAGGCAGAGCAACACCATCAAACTTCGCGCACGTAAACTGAAGGTTCTTCCTTTTGTAAAATGGATCTTCGGATATGAAGGCGAACTTGCTTCAAAGAATATAAAAAGAAACGGCGCAAAGGGTGTGGTAATAACCGTTTCCATGGCGGTTTCGATTGTAATTTTGCTGTGTTTTATGTATCTGGCAGACCTTTTTAACAGGGAAAACAGTTATGAAATCGAAATTCCTTTCCAGGTTTTCGCTTCCGCTTCCCTTGGCGAGCGCGAAAAGTTAAGAGAGGATATTTTACAAATCGAAGGTGTGGAAAAAGTATTTGTGGCGGAAATGATTTCCTATAATTACAATCCGAAGGATAAAGACGGAGTGATGCGTGAAATTCCCAATACCGCAATCAGGAATCCGGAATTTCTGACCAAAGAATACCGGTATCTTTTTGACAAGACAGATGATATCTGGGTTGTACCTCTTGAAGATAAGGATTTTATAAAGATTTGTGAGAAAAACGGCATCGATTATACCAAATATTTCGGGGACGAGCTTCGCGGAGTTTTGCTGAACAATTACACGCATAAACCTTCGAGAAAAGCCGTCTTTAACGACAAAATCCTGGGGCAGAAACTCTTTTACGATAAAGCAAAAGGCAATCCGCCCGCTATCGTGATCACCGATTTTGTCAAATGGGACAAGTCAATTGAAGAATACAGACTATCCCCCAAAGGAAGCATCTCGGTTTACGTTCCTTCATCGATCATGGACCGTGAATATGTTAAATGTGTGGATGAAAAAGACCTTACATGCACATACGGAATAAAATGTAAAAACCATGAAGAGGTGCACGCGAAAATATCGGATATATTAACATATGACGGTTATACCAATACTACCGCTTCCGATATCGAAGACAGCCTTGTCATAATGAAAACACTTATGACGCTGTTTAAGACCATAATGTACGGATTTATCATTTTGATCTCACTTATCGTAATTGCAAATATCTTAAACACAATCACGACGGGAGTTCATTTAAGGCGAAAAGAATTTGCGATGTTTAAATCGATTGGAATGACCGGATTTTGTTTTAAGAAAATGCTTTTCCTCGAGACTTTCCTTTATGGATTAAGAGCGCTTTTATTCGGTCTTCCGATCTCCGCACTGCTTTGTTTCGCAATTTATAAAACCGTTTCTGCTCCGTCATCCGCATTCGAGCTTAACTACTTAGCGTATATTCTCGTCTCTCTCGGAGTATTTGCAATCGTCGGAATCAGTATGCTTTTATCTGCAGGAAAGACAAATAACGAATCAATCGTAGACGTACTGAAAGAGGACATCTGCTGAAAGTCCATCTTTACTAAATCAGTGTTTTGTAAAACCTGATGATGAATTTCGTTCCGACTCCCTCTGTGCTTTCCACGGAAATCTCTCCCTGCTCGCCCTCGATAATGGACTTCGAAAGAGCAAGGCCGATTCCCACGCTGTCTTTGCCGGCATTCTTTCCTTTGTAGAACCGTTCAAAAATGTGGGGAATATCTTCCACGGCAATGCCACAGCCCGTGTCTTTTACGGTAAGCTGTGTGTATATATTGGTATCGACCGTGGACACGGACAATTCCCCACCGTCGTCCATATGCTCAATGCAGTTTTTGATGATATTCTGAATCGCTTCAACGGTCCAGTTTTTATCGCATCGAACAGTAATGTCGGAAACATCGGATTTAAATCGGATATTTCTTATTTCAAACTGAATACCGAATGGTTTTACCGCTTCTTTGATAAGTTCTATGGATGAAACATCTTCTTTTTTCAGTACGATGGTACCAGCGTCAAGCTTGGAGAGTTTCAGCAGTGTTTGTATCAACCAGTTCATTCTGTTAAGCTGCGAAGACTGCGTCTGAAGAAACTCACATCTTTTGCTTTCATCCTGCTCATCCACCAGAAGATCATTCATAACCATCATGGATGTGAGCGGAGTTTTTAACTGATGGCTGATATCGGCAATGGCCGCAGCAAGGTTCTTTTTATCGTCTGAAATAAGTTCCTTCTGATACTTTAAAGTCGAAGTCGTCTTGTAAATATTTGTCTTTAAGATCGACAGTTCGCCCTCTTCCTGATCCAACAATTCATTGTCCTCATTATCTTCGAGCACACGTACAAGATAATCGTTTAATTTCCCGATATCTTTATATCTTTTATTCGTATAAAAGATATAAACCGCCATCAAAACAAGGCCCGTCACAAGCACCGTAACAGCAGGAATCAGTCCCGAAAAAACGGCGCTAAATACCGTAACAAGCGTGGTGAAGGCAGCTCCGATTATTATCATATTGCGAAATTCTTTGTTTTTCATTTTTATTCTCAGTCTGTATCCGGCACCTGCTCCGACTCTTCCATTCCTATTTGTCTACGATATATCCCATGCCTCGAACCGTTTTGATAAGTTTCGGGTCTGAGGGATCATTTTCAATTTTATCCCGCAGTCTTTTAATATATACCGTAAGCGTATTGTCGTTTACAAAATCTCCGCTTATATCCCACATGCAGGATAACAGTTGATTTCTTGTAAGCACGACACCCCGGTTGTTTAAAAATGTTAAAAGAAGACGGTACTCAAGTGCCGTAAGCTCGATACTTTCTTCTTTGCCCGTATTCTCGTCCTTAATCGTAACCTTTGCCTCGTTGGTATAAATACAAAGGTTTCCGAGTATTTCGGTACCCGATGCCGCATCGCTTCCTTTGTCGCCCTTTCCTGCTCTTCGAAGAACGCTTTTGATTCTGGCCATCAGTTCGTTAACCCTGAACGGCTTGCAGATATAATCATCTGCACCAAGTTCCAAGCCCATAACAACATTTACTTCCGCATCGACGGCAGTCAAAAAAATAACCGGGATATCTTCCGATTCTTTTAAAAATCTGCAGATATCATACCCGCTTCCGTCCGGAAGATTGATATCCAGAATACTTAAGTCGTATTCATTATTTTTCCAGGCTGCTTTGGCTTCAGCGGCTGTTTTTATATGCGTGACTTCATATCCTTCTTTTTCCAGAGAATACTTAAGTCCCATACCTATTGCATCATCATCTTCAACCAATAATATTTTCATAATATAATCCTTTGGATGTTTTAAGTTTATTTCTTCTCATAATCGCTCTCCATATAATTCTGGAACTTTATACAGGGTATAATTCTTTATTTACATTTTTACAAAATAACGTCATTTCTTCAATATTTTTCCGTATGGAAAATGTCATTTTTTCAATTTTGATTCTCTAACCATCATAAAAAACTCCCTATAACCGCATCGATCTCATTTGTTCCAAGCGGATTCGTTGTCGTCTCCTCTGTAATGATCAGATTTTTCCCAAGAATAATCCCTTCTTTCATCATGGATTTCATTTTGAATACTGCTTGTCTGGCGTACTCTCTGTCATCCATCATTCCCCGGTGTTCCCAGTAGATTTCTTTACGCGTCCTGACATCCAGGATTGTAAAGTCCGGATAAATGATTGTACCGTTAGAAAGAGTCAGAGGACACTCATACTTGTATGGAATCCCTTTATCAGCAAGCTTATTCGCAATGGTCAATTCCGATTTGGAACGTACCAGTTCTCCGTTATTGGTTTGGTACACCGGAATATATTCCGGGATTGTTTTCCCTTGGTAAGGAATTTGGCGCCATGCTGCAATATAGTCATCATCCGATGAGTCTATTGGGTCGATATACTGCTTGATTTCCAACGGAAACTGCGAATACAATTGTTGTATCTTTTTTATTGTATTATCCGATTTTTTCAGGAAATTTCCGAGGTTTTTGATTTCCACCTTCAGAAGTTTCAACACTTTCTCATAATAGGATTTCCGAAGGAAAACTCTAATCGTCTGTGCATCGGTTTTACGAATATATTTTCCACCTGTATCGGATTTATCCTCACGAAGATAGAATTGAACTCTTTTCCCTGAATTTACGATATGAATAATCCCGGAGGGAGCTTTTTGTATTTCGCTTTCTATCTTTTCTGCGCATTCCTTTAATTCCTGATAACGCCTACCGGCCTCTTCGTATAAAAAAGTGGGTTTGAGTTTGTTTGAATCCATGTTATGTCTCATTTGATTTTCCTTTCTTTTCATCTTTATTTGAAATGTATGGGAATTTTGATGCTCCTTCAGCGCTAGCAGCTTGCTTAAGGCATCAGAATTGGATAATTTGAGGGATTTTGATGCTTTGGCAGCGCCGACCGCTTGTCTAAAGCATCAGAATTAGATAATTTGAGGGATTTTGATGCTTTGGCAGCGCCGACCGCTTGTCTAAAGCATCAGAATTGGATAATTTGAGGGATTTTGATGCTTTGGCAGCGCCGACCACTTGTCTAAAGCATCAGAATTGGATAATTTGAGGGTTTTTGATGCTTTGGCAGCGCCGACCGCTTGTCTAAAGCATCAGAATTGGATAATTTGAGGGATTTTGATGCTTTGGCAGCCTCAGCGGCTTGCTTAAGGCATCAGAATTAAGAAAATTCAAGAAAATTGATGCCCCACCCAAAGGCGGGGCATCGCTGGAAATATCAAAAAATCAATTATTCGTACTCGATTGTTCCGGTAGGCTTCGGGGTAAAGTCATAAAGAACTCTGTTCACACCCTTAACCTCACTTGTGATTCTGTTTACAAGATGCTGCATCAGCTCGAAGGGAAGATTCTCAACCGTTGCACTCATTGCATCCTTGGTATTGACTGCACGGATGATGACGCACCACTCAAATGCACGCTTTCCGTCTTTGATACCGGTGGATTTGAAATCGGGCACTACGGTGAAATACTGCCATACTTTTCCTTCCAGACCATTCTTTGCAAATTCTTCGCGAAGAATCGCATCGGACTCTCTGACTGCTTCCAGTCTGTCTCTGGTGATTGCACCGGGGCAACGAACGCCAAGTCCCGGTCCTGGGAAGGGCTGACGATAAACCATTCCTTCGGGAAGGCCTAACTGAACACCTACCATACGAACTTCATCCTTGAAAAGAATCTTGACCGGCTCTACCAGCTCAAAATTCAAATCCTCGGGAAGTCCGCCCGCATTGTGATGAGCCTTGATTCCGTTCTCGCTCTCGAGAATATCCGGCCAGATGGTTCCCTGTGCAAGGAATTCCACGCCGTCCAATTTTCTTGCTTCTTCCGCGAATACTTCGATGAATTCGCCGCCGATGATTTTTCTCTTCTCTTCCGGTTCGGTTACACCGGCAAGTTTATCTAAGAAACGATCGGTTGCATCCACATAGATCAAGTTTGCCTTCATCTGATTGCGGAAAACTTCGATTACCTGCTCCGGCTCTCCCTTACGAAGAAGTCCGTGGTTTACATGAACGCAGGTCAGCTGCTGTCCGATTGCTTTGATTAAAAGCGCTGCCACTACGGAGGAATCCACGCCTCCGGAAAGAGCTAAGAGAACCTTCTTGTCTCCAACCTGTTCCTGTACCAGTTTAATCTGCTCTGCGATGAACGCATCCGCAAGTTCCGGCGTTGTGATGCGGACCATATCGTCCGGTCTTCTGATTTCTGCCATTAATAAACCCTCCTGTATTTTTATTATTTTTGACCGGTGCCGCGCACCGTGAAATAATCCAAATCTTAAACTAAATCGTTGTCATGATCGGTTCCGTAAAGTGTCTGAATACTTCCAGCAAAAGAATCCAGGAAAGACCATAGTAAGTAACCACTGCCACGAGGTCGTTCACGGTTGTGATCAACGGGCCGCTCGCTACCGCGGGATCCACCTTAATCTTATGGAAGAACAGCGGAATCAGCGTTCCGACCAAAGAAGAAATAATCATAGATGCAAGCAGGGAAACGCCGACGCATCCGGAAATCAGGAAGGATACCTCCACGGGCTGTTTTTTCAGTAACCAGATATACAATCCGACAAAAACAAAGGTGATACTTCCCAAGAACAATCCGTTGCAGAAACCGACTCGCATTTCCTTCCATACCAGTCCGAATTTCTGTCCGGTGGTTAATTCTTCATCCATCAAAACACGAATGGTTACAGCCAGCGACTGGGTTCCAACGTTTCCTGCCATGTCTAGGATCAGGGACTGGAAACACATAACAATCGGCAAAACCGCTACTACCGTTTCAAAAACACCCACGACACTGGATACGATGATTCCGAGAACCAGAAGAGCAAGCAGCCAGGGAAGGCGTTTTTTCATGCTCTGCCCGGTGGTTTCCTTTAAATCTTCCTCTGCAGTCAAACCTGCCAGCTTTGCGTAATCATCACCCATCTCATCATCGACAACTTCGACGATGTCCTGAGAGGTGATGACTCCGAGGATGATTCCCTCGTCCGAAACGACGGGGATGGAATCTTCGGCGTAGTCCTTGATTCGCTCTAAAGATTCGCTGATCTTATCGTGGTCGCCTACCGTAGGGAAGGAGGTGGAAATCAGATCTTCCAGCTTTGTTCCTTCTCTTGCGATAATCAAATCTTTTAAGTCCATTGCACCGTAGAAGTGATTGTCATCATCCACGGCATACAGAATGGAAATGTTGTCATTTTCGCCGGCCTGCTTTACCAGTTCTCTCATTGCCTGACGTACCGTCAGTTTGTAGTGAATCTGGATAAAGTTCGTGGTCATGATACTACCAATCTCGTCATCTTCGTATGACAAAATCAATTGCACATCACGGCTGGCATCTTCGTCGAGGAGGTCAACAATCTGTTTCTGAACGTCGTCATCGAGTTCTTCCAAAACGTCGACCGCGTCATCGGAGTCCATGTTGGACAAAATCTTTGCGGCACTTTCGATATTCAATTCCGCAAAGTACTTGTCCGGATCTTCTACATATGCAAAAATTTCGGAAACATATTCCGCACCCAGAAGCGGGTACAATTTCTGACGTTCTTCCGGAGTAAGCATCTCCAGAGCATCCGCGATATCCTTCTCATGGTAATCACGAAGGGAATCGCTCAGTTCGTCTTTTGATAGCGGACTTCGGAGGATCGCCAGCAATTCTTCCTGTACATTCGGTTCTTTCAAAACTTCTTTTTCCATAACCTAATCCTCCTTCTGTTCGAAATTTCGCAATCTATGCGATTCTTTTTATTTCTTATTCCGCTGCTGTTTTCTTCTCAAAAGCAAGTCCGTCACCGGCATTCTCTTTTGCATCTTCCCAAAGAAGCATTCCGTTTAAGGTAAGTTCAAACTTCACTTCACCGTCTTCGTAAGCGGTCTCGGTACTTCCGCCGTTCACGGTTGTTTTCTTGGATCCGGTTCCAACCAGGGCACCTTCTTCAAAACTACAGTTGTAGACCCACTCTGTCGTTTCCGTGCTGCTGGTCGGCCAGGAAATCGTACATTTATATGTATCTTCCGTCGGGATAATGCTTAAAGTAAGTCTTCCGTGTTCCCAGCTTCCTATAAATCCACTTGCATCTTCCGCTGCCACTGCACTCTGTGTGGCGACTTCTTCGGAAGTGTTGTCCGCATTATTTCCTTTTGCATTGCAGGCGCACATTGCGCAAACCAGCATCAAAAGAGCTGCCAATCCAAATAACTTTTTCATTGTAAATCAATCCTTTCCGTTACGGAATTTTCTATTCTTTCTGCTATTCCATACAGAAAAAATTTTAACATTCCGTGCCAAAAAAGTCCACATTCTTCTTTATTCTTACTTCGGCATTTTTGAAAGAAAAAATGTTTTTTTTGTGAAAGGAATTGACGAGGCAAAAAAAGTGTGCTAAATTCAGCTCAAATTTAATCCACTAAACCGTTGAAGCGGAGATAACGGCAATCATGCCTTTACAGAGAGCCTGGGGAGCTGAGAACAGGTGAGAAACAAGTTGTCAAATGGACCGCTGAGGGCGCAGTCAAATGTGCTTGCACAGAGTATTCTGCGACGTATGGCAGACGTCAATTGCCGGAGATATGTTGGTATCTCGCTAAGCGCGCGAATTATCGCGAATCAAGGTGGCACCGCGGATCAGTTTATTCGTCCTTGATGGGTTTTCCTCCCGTCAAGGACTTTTTTGTTACATAATAACAGTCCGAGCGTGAGGGATCAGGCAACGGTTTTTGATCAGACAGAAAGGATTACGACATGAAAATCACACCGTCTCTCGAAGAAGTCAAGAAATTTGCGGAAATGAATCAATATAACGTGCTTCCCGTAAGCACCGAAATCTTATCGGACTTTATCACGCCAATCGAGGCCATGCGCATTTTGAAAAACGTTTCCACGCACTGCTATCTGCTGGAATCCGCACAGGCCAATGAAACCTGGGGTCGTTACACCTTCCTGGGGTACGATCCGAAACTTGAAATCACTTGTATTAACGGGGAACTGACGGCCGGAAGTTTGAAGGTTCAAACCGACAACCCTTCCGAAACCCTCCGCCAGATCCTGGCAGATTATAAGAGCCCCAGATTCCCCGGTCTTCCTCCCTTTACCGGAGGACTGGTAGGATACTTCTCCTACGATTACTTAACCTACAGCGAACCCACCGTCAAATGCGACGTGGAGGATTCGGAACACTTTAAAGACGTGGATCTGATGCTTTTTGACAAGGTCATTGCCTTTGACAATACCACGCAGAAGATTGTCCTGATCGCCAACATGTCCTTAAAGGATATCGAAGTAAACTACAATAAAGCGGTCCTGGAACTCTCACGCATGGCGGACCTTCTGATGAACGGAGAAAAATCCAAAGAACCCGCGGGACGGCTTACCGGTGAAATCACACCGCTTTTCGGAAAAGAGGAATTCTGCTCCATGGTGGAGAAAGCAAAACACCACATCCACGAAGGAGACATTTTCCAGATTGTCCTTTCCAACCGCTTAAGCGCTCCTTTCGAAGGAAGCCTGTTTAACACCTACCGCGTACTTCGCACCATCAATCCTTCGCCGTATATGTTCTACTTCTCCGGCACGGATGTCGAAGTAGCGGGTGCTTCTCCCGAAACGCTGGTAAAACTGGAAAACGGCGTTCTCCACACATCCCTCTTGCGGGAACCAGAAAGCGCGGAGCCACCGAGGAAGAAGACAAGGCGCTGGAAACCGAGCTTCTGGCCGATGAAAAAGAACTGGCCGAACACAACATGCTCGTTGATCTCGGTCGAAACGACCTTGGCAGAATCAGTAAGTTCGGAACCGTTCAGGTGGAAAAACTCAGAAGCGTGGAAAGATTCTCCCACGTTATGCACATCGGTTCCACGGTTCGTGGAGAAATCCGGGACGATAAGGATGCCTTAAGTGCCGTGGAAGCGGTCTTGCCGGCAGGAACCCTCTCCGGTGCCCCGAAACTTCGTGCCTGCCAGTTGATCGGTGAACTTGAAAACAACAAACGCGGAATTTACGGCGGAGCAATCGGCTACATCGATTTCACCGGAAACATGGATACCTGCATTGCCATCCGCATCGTATATAAGAAGAACGGAAAAGTTTTTGTAAGAAGCGGTGCCGGAATTGTAGCGGACTCCGTACCCGAGATGGAATATCAGGAATGCTTAAATAAAGCGAGAGCTGCCATCAAGGCTCTTGAAATCGCAAACGAATCTTAAGGAGGTGGCCACATGATTTTACTGATCGACAACTATGACAGCTTTTCATACAACCTGTATCAGTATCTCGGCGAACTAGCCGGTGACGAAGAACTGAAAGTCATCCGTAACGATGCCATGACCGTTGAGAAAATCAAGGAATGTAACCCCTCCCGCATCATCCTCTCACCCGGTCCCGGAAGACCGGAGGACGCCGGTGTCATCATTCCGGTTGTTCAGGCACTCGGCAGTGAGTATCCGATTCTCGGTGTCTGCCTCGGTCATCAGGCCATCTGCGCAGCCTACGGTGCAACCGTAACCTATGCCAAGAAGCTGATGCACGGTAAACAGTCCGTTGCAAACTTGGATACCGGTTCCGAGCTTTTTGCGGGTCTCGGTAACGAGACACCGGTTGCAAGATATCACTCTCTGGCTGCTGACGAAAGCACCTTTCCGGACTGCTTAAAGGTCATTGCACAAACAGCCGACGGAGAAGTGATGGGTGTACAGCATAAGGAATATCCTGTATACGGCGTTCAGTTCCATCCGGAATCCATACTGACTCCCGACGGAAAGCAGATTTTAAAAAACTTTCTCTCCATTGAGAAAAACAAATAAAAACAAGAAAAACCATTAAAAAAACAAAGCAAATAAACTACACTATTAGGAGGATCCTTCCATGATTAAAGAAGCCATCGTAAAAATCGTTAACAAAGAAGACTTAACCTACGACGAAGCATACACCGTCATGAATGAAATCATGAGCGGCGAAACCACTCCCACCCAGAA
>JAFWTY010000014.1 GCA_017518735.1 Lachnospiraceae bacterium
CATTCAGGAGATTCAGTTATACCCGGAACAGCAGGAAAATGGGCAGGTTCTGAAGTCAATGAAGTTTAAGTTCCCGGTCTTCTATAACGGTCAGACGATAGAGGAAATCCGTTGGGACAAAGAAAATACAGTCGAAACCTGTGTGCTCCTTGAGCGTGTGAGCAACCGAAAAGCGGATTCTTATGTGAAACTGAACGTGAAGATGGAGGATTACTATAAGTTCAAGGATGCTAAAGTTGAGCAATAGTTAGTTAGGTTACAGTGGCGTTTGATTTCAAAAAGGAATATAAAGAATTTTATATGCCGAAGAATAAGCCCGGTATCGTTACGGTGCCGAGCATGAATTATATAGCCGTGCGCGGAACGGGAGATCCGAATCAGGAGGATGGAGAATATAAGAAGTCTATCGGATTGCTGTATGGAATTGCCTTCACCATCAAGATGAGCAAGAAGGGCGACTATCGGATTGATGGTTATTTCGATTATGTTGTTCCGCCGCTGGAAGGGTTCTGGTGGCAGGATGGAGTGATCGGAGTGGATTATGCACATAAGGATTTTTTTCAGTGAATCTCCGTCATCCGCCTGCCTGACTTTGTAACGAAAGAAGATTTTGACTGGGCTGTTAGAGAAGCAACGGCAAAGAAGAAACAGGATTTTTCTAAAGTCGAGTTCTTTACCTATGATGAAGGCCTGTGTGTTCAATGCATGCACATCGGATCTTATGATGATGAGCCTGCTACGGTTGCCATGATGCATGAGTTCATGGAACAGCAGGGTTATGAGCTGGATATTACGGATAAGCGCCTCCATCATGAGATTTATCTGAGTGATGCCAGGAAGGTTGCTCCTGAGAAGCTGAAGACCGTGATCAGGCATCCGATAAAAGAAAGAGGGAGCTGATAAGATGCATTTTGTTGATGCAAAAGGAATATTGACTGGTAGTGGCGATCATTACGGAATGAATATCTATCGGGGATGTAGTCATGGGTGTGTTTACTGTGACAGCAGAAGCCGGTGTTATCAGTTCACACATCCCTTTGAGGATATAGAAGTAAAACAGAACGCGCCGGAATTGTTGGAGAAAGCACTGAAATCAAAAAGACGAAAGTGCATGATCGGGACTGGTGCAATGTCGGATCCGTATATGCATTGTGAAGAAGAGTTACGGCTGACAAGGAAGTGCCTTGAAATCATACTGCAATATGGTTTTGGAGCCGCAATACAGACGAAATCGGATCGTATCCTTCAGGATATCAATTTGCTGGATGAGATAAATCGCTCCGCAAAGTGTGTGGTGCAGATGACTCTTACTACTTACGATGATGACCTGTGCCGGATATTGGAGCCAAATGTCTGCAATACAAAAAGGCGGATTGAGGTTCTGGAAGAAATGCGTAAGAAGGGCATTCCAACGATTGTCTGGCTTACGCCGATTCTGCCGTTTATCAATGATACTGAGGATAACATCACAGCGATTCTGAATGAGTGTGTAAGAGTCGGGGTAAAGGGCATTATTGATTTCGGCATGGGGCTGACGCTTCGGGAAGGAGACAGGGAATACTATTATGCAGCACTTGACATTTTTTTCCCGGGGATGAAGGAACGCTACATCAAACGGTATGGAAATGCGTATGAACTGCCAAGTCCCAAAGCCAGGGAACTGACTGAGATATTTCAAAGAATCTGTAAAGCACACGGGATTATGTCAAGTCCGGAGGATTGTTTCCGATTTATGAGTGAATTGCCGGAAAAATATCCGCAGATGACTATATTTGACCTGTAAAGAAGGGGCTGAACATATGGAGTACATCAGAGTTACAAAGGAAAATCTGGAAAAGGAGCACATTTGCTGTGCTATTTCCAATAATAAGGATGTGCAGGTTTCCTCTAAGAAGGCCTGGTTGACAGACAGATTTGATGAGGGGCTTGTTTTTTTGAAGAGTGTGGAACACGGTAAGTGCTTTATCGAATATATCCCGGCAGAAAGAGCATGGGTTCCAATCGAAGCGGATAGGTATATGTATATTGACTGTCTGTGGGTATCCGGGTCCTTCAAAGGACATGGATACTCTTCAGATTTGTTGAATGCCTGTATAGAGGATAGCAAGGAAAAGGGACGAAACGGGTTATGCATTCTGTGCGCTGCAAAGAAGAAGCCGTTTCTGGCTGATCCGAAGTTCCTGAAGTACAAAGGCTTTGCCATTGCGGATGAAGCAGATAACGGTATCGGGCTCTGGTATTTGCCGCTTGATGAGAAAGCAAATGTGCCACGATTCAAAGAATGTGCTAAGCATCCGCATATAGATGAGATGGGATATGTTCTGTATTACACAAGCCAGTGCCCGTTCAATGCGAAGTATGTTCCGGTGCTGGAGCAGACTGCCAGAGAAAATGATATACCGTTTCATGCGATCCATATCGAAAGCAGAGAGGAAGCACAGAATGCTCCGACTCCGATTACGAATTATGCTTTGTTTCACGATGGGGAATACGTTACAAATGAGCAGATGAACGATAAAAAGTTCCTGAAGCTTGTAAACGGATAGGAGGAAACGGTATGGCATCGACGAAGGAGTATCTGGATTTTGTCTTGGAGCAGCTATCAGGGCTTAATGAAGTCAGTTTCCGGGCGATGATGGGTGAATATATCCTTTATTATCGCGGAAAGGTGTTTGGTGGGATATACGATGACAGGCTATTGGTAAAGCGGGTTCCGGTGGCGGTGAAGCTGATGCCGGATGCATCAATGGAACTTCCTTATGATGGGGCAAAAGAGATGATTTTGGTAGATGATGTTGATAACCGCGAGTTCCTGTGCAAGTTGATTGAGAGCATGTGGGAGGAACTGCCGGAGAAGAAAAGGAAGAAATGATTTTCAGATGTGGCGGAGTTATTGTATTTTGTTTAATATCTTTTGACGCCCGGAATCCGTGTGACTTCTTTTTATAATTTTTATATATTCAAACAGATCACTACGAGCGGTATCATTTAAAACAAAGAAGTCAGCGATAAGTTGATCCACATTAGGCAATTCGGAGTAGTCAAAGTAATATAGGTGAAATTCAGGGAAGAATCACTCAATCTTTTTCCTGGAAGACCAGCGATATGTTTCTTCAGAATGGATTTGGATTTATGACCAGAAGTAAGGAAGATGGCAATTTTGCTGCGGTGGCATTTTCAAGTGCAGTCAGTCCGGAAGAAGTTGATATAGGAGTCGAGACCGCTGAAGCATATAGACACCGTGGACTGGCATCCTACCTTGCGTACAGGACATACGATAAAATCATACAGCAAGGTAAGAAACCTGTGTGGGCCCATGCTGAAACAAATACAGGTTCACAGAAAACGGCACTCAGCATCGGCTTCAAGCCGTGCGGGATAAATTCAGTTATTCATAAGAAATAATAGACTTAAATCGCAGATGCATCAGAGGATATTATGAAATTCGGTTGCTCAAGTGGACAACAGTCGAGACCATCGTATTGATCGAACGGGTCAGAAATGCGAAGGATTTTGTGCAGATAGGTATCGATGCGGAAGAATATTACAGAATCAAAGACGAGGAAAACTAATACAGAAACCACGCATTGCGAACGGCGTAAAATTGTGGTATATTATGGCTGCAAGCACGCAATGCGAGGTGATGATATGGATACAGCAAAAACAATAAAAGAATTACGAGAAAGCACAGGGATGTCACGTAAAGAGTTTTCAGAGCATACGGGTATCCCTGTTCGTACATTGGAAGACTGGGAGGCAGGAAGAAGAACGCCGCCGGAATATATTCCGAGGCTGTTGGCGTATCAGATCAAAATTGAGAAGGGTTTCTCTTCAAAAGGGGAGGTAAAAGGTAAGAGGAGTGTATCGGTTATACAGGATGTTGATGGAAACAACATCGTTATTATTAATGATATAAGGTTTAAGGGAAAACGTTCCATAGATTGGAAAGATGTTAGAGAGTATTTAAAAGAGTATGTGGGGGAATTCTATACGATTGCAGCAACAGGAGATGTTATTTATATTGGATTAGATTTGCCGAATGAATATTCCGGTTCAAAATATACTCATAGTATTAAAGGTGCAAATGCTAAGGCGAAAGCAAATGCTGCACAGGGAATACCTGAACTTATAGAAATAGCTGTTGGTAAACATTTTCGAGAAAATAATGAAGAAAAGCATTGGAGAAATGCAAAGTATGGTTGGTATCGATATGATTCACGATTTGCATTGCCTGTATACAATGAAACTGGAGAGATAGAAAGATATAATGTGTTTCATGCATCGTTAATTGTAAGACATTCCGAAGATAAAAAACTATATTTGTATGATATTTTAGACATAAAAAAAGAAACGAGCAACCCGATTGAGCCGTATGGCTGTACACGACAAAAAACCCATTTCTTTTACAAGGATGATACTATGGTAAAGGAAAAATGTCAATCTGATTATTCAAATGTATCGGTACAAGAATTAAGGAAGGAAATAAAAATAGATATAAAAATACGGGAATGGAAAATCGAAGATAAATCGGAGCTGGCAGGAAATCTGAATAATATGAATATACTGAACAATCTGCGGGATGGATTGCCCTATCCCTATACGGAAGCTGATGCAGAGAAATTTATAAGGGCAATGCTGTCGGCGGACAAGGATAATACCTTCGCATTTGCGATAACGTTGGATGATAAAGTTATCGGAAGCATAGGAGTATTCCGACAGGAGAACATTCATTACCGTACAGCGGAAATGGGTTACTACATTGGTGAAAAATACTGGGGCAACGGATATATGACGGAAGCAGTGAAAATGGCATGCAACTATGTGTTTGAAAACACAGACATCATCAGGATCTATGCTGAGCCGTTCGCATATAATACTGCCTCCTGCCGTGTGCTTGAAAAAGCCGGGTTTGTTTGCGAGGGGATACTTAAAAGAAATGCATATAAGAACGGTAACATCGTTGATATGAAAATGTATGCGATAGTAAAGCAATAGACGCTTGTTCATTCATAAGGACAGGAAAGGGGTATTCCGCCTGCTGGAAAAAGAGATGGATGCGTTTTGCAACAAGGAAAAACAGTGAGGCTAAACAGCAATCTGGCGGAACTTATACAGAGGGAAGAATATGAGATTAGATGGTTTTGGGATACTTGTTGAAGATATGGCGAAGATGATCCGCTTTTATCCGAATTGTTGAAAAAAAGATATAATGATGCGAAAAAGGCTAATCTGACTTATTACAGGGATAAGAATGGCTTTGAGGTAGATATTATTACCGACTGGAAGAAAAATTTCGCAATAGAAGTTAAAAGTAAAGCTGATCTTGAAAAGAAATTATCTTCCGGCGTAAGGACATATGTTGGTTTAAGAACGGATAGTGTACAGGGAAGTGTATTTTATTTAGGAGATGTAACTTGCGAGATTAATGGAGTAAGGTATGTATCTTGGAATGAATGGGGATTATAGTTTTGGTTAATGTATGAGAAAATGGGTTATCATCAAACCGGCAAGATAGAACGTATCAACGATCGAATGGATATTGTATTTTATGAAAAGGACTGAAAAGTGATGGATTTGATGGATTATCAGGCTGTTCAAAAGATTGCAAAGGATACGATCAATTATATAAAAGCAGAAATAAGATCCGGGATGTCTTTAATAGAAGTACGAAGTCTATGTGAAAATAAGATGCGTGAACTTGGAGCAGATTCGTTTTGGTACTATGATATCGGGGCATTTGTTTTCTCAGGAGATGAAACTACCCTATCGGTATCGGGACGGGAGTATTCCACATCAGATCGGATGATTGCTTTGGATGATATTATTACGATAGACCTCAGCCCGCAGGTTGGGAATACTTGGGGAGATTACGCAAGAACGGTCATCATTCAAAATGGGGAAGCGGTTCAATCAGATGAAGAAGTACTAAATGCAGAGTGGCATGCGGGACTTGAAGCGGAGAAGAAGTTGCATAAGAGAATGACAGAAATCGTGAGCCCCGAGATGACGTTTGAAGAACTATATTATCAGATGAATGAGTATATTTGCGAAGAGGGATATATCAACCTCGATTTCATGGGCAATCTCGGTCACTCCATTGTCTGCAAGAAAGAAGATCGGATTTATATTGAAAAAGGGAATAGTGCGAAACTGGGGGATGTTCACTTTTTTACATTTGAGCCCCACATTAGTGTCAGCGGATCAAAGTATGGATATAAAAGGGAAAACATCTATTATTTCGACAAAGACGGTATAAAAGAGTTGTAAAAAGCATTTTTGGTTAATCAACGAAAACGACGTCGAGACAATAGCGCTTCTGGAGCGTTCGGTTAATTGACCAAATGACGGAAATCGACGGGATTTGAGTATCGAATAGGGCGGCCAGCCTTACATACACATATGAAGAAAGGGCGAAAACATGGAAAAAACGGTAGAATCTTTCAAATATATTCTTGACGCGTGGAAAGACCATTTAAAGGCTGATCCGGGTGCGTTTGCTCTTACGGACAATTCGGGACATTACTACAGCCGTCTTGAGGCGGATGAGATGTCAGACCACGTCCATGCGTATTTAATGAAACACGATATCGGAAAAGATGATGTGGTGCTGATTAACCTAAAAAGAAGCGCCAGATCGGTCATTGCCGTTATGGGTGTAATAAAGACCGGTGCAGCCTTTGTTTTGGTGGAAGCCGGAGCCGCTACGGAACGCGTAAATTACATCCGCAAAAACTGCAACGCCAAATTTGACTTGGATGAAGAAAACTGGGATGAGGCAGTTTCATGTGAGCCTGAGCGGGAATATGCCATCGCTGACGATCATGCTCTTGCCTTATGCGTTTATACATCCGGAACCAGTGGTATGCCAAAATGTGTTATGCATGAATACGGGCAGCTGAAGCTTGAAATGATCTCGGAGATGAGAGAAGACGGATCATGGCGTGAAAACACACAGACAAGATGGGGACTTATTGCGCCTTTTGGTACCGTTGCTGCTCTTAAGATCATCGTTCACTTCATGTACAGCGGCGGACATCTCTATATCATAGACTATGACACTTCCAAGAATCCGTTCAAACTCAAAGCCTTCCTTCTGATGCACCGCATCAATGAGACCTTCCTTACACCGTCACTTTTGCGTATGTCAGGCGATGAAGCGGGACCGTTCATGAAGTTCGTTTATACAGGTGCGGAACCGGCAAATCACATTTCTTTGAAAAAAAGCGAATTGATCAACACCTATACGATGTCGGAATCCTTTTTTACCGTATCGGAATTTGTGATCACACATCCGTACGATGTTGTTCCGATTGGAAAGCCGCTTTTTGATCTGGATATCCGTCTTGTAGACGAAGAGGGCAATACCGTGGCAGAGGGTGAGACCGGAGAAGTATGCTTTTATAATCCGTATTGCCGCGGTTACATCAACAACGATGAGGAAAACCGCAAACACTATAAAGACGGATTCTATTATACGGGAGACTTGGCCGTTTATCAGGATGGACAGTATGTTTTGAAGGGCCGTAACGACGATATGGTCAAGATTAACGGCAACCGTATCGAACCGGCCGAGATAGAAGCGGCATGTAAAAAAGTACTTGGTCTTTCCTGGTGCGCCGCAAGGGGATTTGAAGAAGAAGCGACCGTCGCACTTTATTATACGGACAAGGTGACAATTGATGAGATCAAGGTGCGTGACAAGCTGGCAAGCCTTTTGCCTTATTACATGATTCCTTCGTATTTCGTTCAAATTGACAGTATACCTCTGACTACCTCAGGAAAGATGAACCGAAGGGCCCTTAAGCTTCCACTCACCGCTATGCTGGAAGAGTATGTGGCACCGCGAAACGAGTTTGAAAGCAAGCTGGCCGAGGCGATGGCTGAGGTCCTGGGATTGGAAAGAATCGGCATCAAAGATAATTTCTTCAAACTCGGCGGTAATTCCATACGTACAATGGAAGTTCTGGCAAATGTCGGCATTGAGGATCTCAGTGCAAAACTCATATACAAAGGCCGTACGATAGAGAACATCTCCGATCTTTATGTTGCCGAGGGCAGCACCGGAATGAGTGAAGAGGAAAAGGAGATGGACTGCAGATTAAAGCGCAATCCGCTTACTTATTTTCAAAAGTGGATCTGGTTCGGTGCTAACGGAATCAATGATTTTGCCGCTGCCTGCAGACTGGCACCGCCGGTAAACTTTGAGAAACTTAAAAATATGCTGAATATATATGCAGGCCTGAACTCTTCTTTTAACCTCGTAATCGAAGACGATAACGGGGAACCCGTCCAGGTTTATAAGCCGGAAACTCCTCAGTACGAGATCGAGACATTGACGGAAAAAGAGGTAAAGGAGCTTCAAAAAACGTTCATTCGTCCTTTCAAATACGGAGAGCCTCTGATCAGAATACGTCTGATCCGGGCAGGTTTGCACAAGTATCTTTTCTTACAGATGTCGCACGTGATTACAGACGGCGCCGGAATGAGACTGTTTATTCAGGATATTGCAACTTTATATAACGGAGGTACCATACGTCCGGCCTATTATTTTGCAAATGTTTATGACAGTGCAATCCCGACACCGGATGACATGGTTAACGCAGCAGTAGAGTATTACAGCCGGAAACTGGATCCGAAATCCAGAATGTGCAATCTGATCAAGGAACAGACAGGACAGTCCGGTGCGGGAATCGCGGAAGAAATTTCGTTCCCGCTTGCTAAGGTCGAAAGCCTTGTTTCGAAATACGATTCCACACCTGCGGGCTTTATCCATCTGCTTGTCTGCCTGGCGATGGAACAATATAACAAAAAGCCGTCTTATGTGGAAAACATCATGGAAAACCGCTCGCCGAACGAAAATATCGCGGGTATGCGTTTCACGACAGGAGCAGTAGGTATCACAACCACGAGAAGAACGCTTGCGGATCTGTTTATGGATATTAATGAGCAGATGGTTCAGACATTAAGATTCACCTACTATAACTTTGAAGCACAGTTTGAGCGTGGGGGTGACAGTAAAAGTTTGGGTACATCCTATGTCGTTGACTGGTTTGCTTCCGATTCCAAGATGCGCTCTTTCGGTAAGGAGTTGCCTCTTGAAAACCGGAATGTTACCGGTGACTTGGAACCCGCACCGCTTGTGTCGATAAGACATGAAGACGGACAAATGGTATTCAAGTTCCAGTATGACAGGAAAAACTTAAGCGATGAACATGCAAATGAATTTGTTGCCATTCTGAAAAATACAGGTGACGAACTGTTAAACGGAAAGGTGCCTATGACAGAAACTCATTAGGATACAAATGATAAACTGCAGAAGTGCGGAACTATCATTAAGGAATTCCTTGATGAATACCTGATTCCCTGCTTCATCGGAATCGGACGTCCGGCGGAAAATGCAGTACGCACCAAACAGATTGAAATCAATTTGGATGAGCAGATTCATTGGAATAAATTCTGATTTATTGGGAATGACAAAAACTATGAGTGACAGACCTGAATTAAAGATCGGTTTAGCGGGAAATACATTTCGAAATTACCACTACCTGAAAGAAGAACTGGTGGAATTCTGCAGAGAAAATCACCTTCCGACGTCGGGCGGGAAAGTTGAACTTACGGAAAGAATTGCCACATTTCTGAATACGGGAGAAGTAATTAAGCCTGAATCCAAAACTAAGAAAGTGACAACTGTCGGAGAAATCACCGAGGATATCCTGATTGAAGAAAACTTCGTCTGCTCGGAAAAGCACCGTGCGTTCTTCAAAGAGAAAATCGGAAAGGGCTTCTCTTTTAACATCCTGTTCCAGCGCTGGCTAAAAGCAAATGCCGGAAAGACATACAGGGATGCGATAGAAGCCTATTACAAAATCCTTGAAGAAAAGAAAAACGGCCGGACGGTAATCGACAAACAGTTTGAGTACAACACCTATATCCGTGATTTTTTTGATGATAACAAGGACAAGAGCCTGGAAGATGCCATTGCCTGCTGGAAGTACAAGAAAAGTCTCGCCGGACACAACCGCTATGAACGCTCGGACCTGGCTGCACTGAACGAATAAGGACTATTTATTTATGTTTGAAGGAATAGATTTGAAAGCAAAAGAGACGGGGAAAAAGTGGATCATTATAGTCAGAATTATCAGTTATGTTCTTTTTCTGATGCTTTTGATTCTCATGATTCGCGAGAAGAAGAATCTTCATATGGACGAAGTATCTTCCTATATCGGAGCGAACAATTCCATCAACCAAAATATAAGCATCTCCGTGCAATACAATCACACATATGAGGATCCTGCAAAGCCCTGGATGGATCAGATGTGTGTTAAGGAAGACGGAAGATTTGATTATAAGAATGTATTCTTAATTAACTCCGGAGATGTTCATCCGCCCCTGTATTTCACACTTTTACACACGGTTTGTTCCTTTTTCCCGGGGACTTATTCAAAATGGTATGCCGGCGTAATCAATATAGCGGCTTCACTGTTAATGCTATTTGCGTTTTCCGGAATACTGGAGTTTGCGACCGAGGATAAAGTGTTTGCAACGGTTGCATCGGCGTTTCTGATTCTGTGTCCGGGAATACTGTCCAGCGCAACCTACTTCAGAATGTATCATCTCGGAATGTTTATGGTTTTAGTGTATACGTTGGTTCTTATGAAGGGAATCAAAAAGCGAAACGCGGCATTTTACATACTCCTCGGAATTCTTGCATTACTGGGAGTTATGACACACTATTATATTGCAATTTATTATCTGTTTTCCACACTCACCTTTGTAGTATATTTGATAGTCAAGAAAGAGTATAAATCACTGGCAATCAGTTTCGGTACACTGGCTGCCTCAGCAGCTGTGTTTCTATTGCTGTATCCTGCAGCGATAAACCATGTCTTCGGAGGTGGCGGAAGAGGACAGGAAGCGCTTGATAATCTGGGATATTTCCCCGTATATTTCAATAAGATTAAAACCTGCTTTTCGATTTGCAATATGCAGATTTTTGGGCGTCTGATCCTGTTGCCGTTAATTGTAATAATCGTTTTTGGTGTGTGGGGTATCATCAAGAACCAAAAAGAAAACGGAGAACAGAAAACTAAGAATAAAATGAGGATTTGCCCTGACAGGTTGTTCACCTATTTAATTCCGGCAATCGGAATTACAGGGTATTTTGTGATTGTATCAATCATAACCGTATATACGACAACAAGATATTTCTATCCGATTTATGCGGTAACGGTCGCGCTGGCACTTTTTGCGGTCAAAAATGCGGTAAGTAAGGTTTTCCCAAAATATGCAATTATCATTGCCTGCGTAGTCTTTGCGGTTTGTTCCTTTATCCATTTTAAAGCCAATATCCATTATCTGTATCGCTCAACACAGCCGTTTTTGGATGAAGCTAAAAAATATGGAGAGGTTAACTGCATCATCATTCCGGAGCGTCCCTATGACGCCAACACTTCGTTTTACGAGGTAAGTAACTACAAGAGTGTTACCTTTGTTTCACCAAATGAAATGGATGAAATGGGAAAATGCGGAATTGATGTGACGAATGGTATTCTGATTTCAAAGAGTGAAGGAGTATCCATTAATGCAATCAGTGAGGAAGTTCACGAAACATGGTCTCAACTGGGTGATGCAATAATGATTGGTGAACATGGAGGAATGAGTACATATTATTATCCGTGTGTACAATAATCGGTGCCTGTAAAGGGAATCAAGTTAATGTAATGATAAAACAAAAAGAGCCTCCGGCGAAATACCGAAGGTTCTTTTTTTATACAATGAAACAAATGAGGATGTGTTATAAAACAACTTCATCAACCGGTCTTTTCTTTCTGGAGTAGAGAATCTCTTCTTCCTCGAGAACAGGCTCCGCAACCTTGCCTTCGGCTTTTGCTTTTTTGCCGAAGATCGTGCAAAGAATGAAATATGCGATAAGCAGCAGGGCTCCGATTATGATAAACAGAATGACATGAAGCATTGTCAAATTGCTTAAGATGTTTGTATTATTTGCCACCACACCGATGGCATTCAATATCATATGTATAATCAGGCCCGGAATGATGGAACCGCTCTGTACGCGAATGTAGTTAATGATCATACCGAAGCAGAAAGCCCAGATAATCCATACGGGATGGCCATGCATAAGTCCGAAGAGTAAGGAAGTGATGATCATAGCAACGACGGTGGGCATTGCACGATTTAAGCGGCCGAAAATCAGACCACGGAAGAAAACTTCCTCAAGAATCGGTGCGGCAATTACATTTGCAAGGAAAGATAAGAGGAACGGTCCGCTTGCGGTTGTAGAGAGCAGGGAATCGTTTAAACTATTCATAAGGCTCTCCGGAAAGGGAATAACATACATTACATATTCCAGGAAAAAGAAACATCCGAGGGCACCGATTATTGCCAGAAGATAGAAGACTCCGGGTGTTTTCTTGGCATCTACCTGTTGGAAGGGATTGACTTTTCTGGCTCCGAAAATAATGAACAGGATGCCGATTCCGAGAACCAAACTAATCAGCAATCCGACTGTCATGTTATTGGTGTATAAAGCAGTCACTTCATTTGTATACTGTGTTATGTCAAACGAACCGCCACTTTGTGCCGCAAGTCGGAATGAAACGATAAAACTGAGAACCACGGAAAGAATTACATAACCGCTGATTTCAGCACCAAAGAAGATTCCGAAAAATCCTGCTGCTCTTAAGATTTGTTTCCATACTTTTTTCATAAGTATTACCTCTACTGTTGCGTGGGATGATACCCCTGTTGATTAACTGATTTGAGCATACAGCATCTTCGAAGTGGAAACGTCATCTTCGTTGCGAATGGTAAAAATAATGTCGTAGATTGTATTTTAGGTTCGGGGAATCATAACGGAGAGCGTGAATTCGGTGTCTTTGGACTCGCATTTTACAAGGCCGTCGTATTTTGCGGCGGTATCCTTAATGTTGCGAAGTCCGAAGCCGTGATGCTCCGTATCGGATTTGGAAGTGTAGCTGGAAACGGAAGCCAGTTTTTCAACATTGACCTTTTCCTTAACGGAATTGGAGATACGAATGACAAAAAACTGCTCCGTACGTTTGATATTCATGGAAACAAAGGCATTGGGGAGGGTCTGCTCCGCTGCCTCGATAGCGTTGTCAAGTGCATTGGCAAAAATGCCGCAGATATCCATCGGCTTCATGCCGAGACCACCATCCACAACTCCGTCGGTGGTAAAGGGAATGGAGAGTGATTCCATTCGTTCAGCCTTCATGGAAACGATGCAGTCCAGCATTTCATCACCGGTAACATATTTCGGCGTCAGAGCGGAGATTCTTCCGAGAAGCTCTTTCAAGTGCTGGGAGGCCTCCTCTGTTTTGCCTTCATTCATCATCATGTCGAGCATGCTTAAGTTATTGATGATATCGTGACGAAACGCCCGGGTTTCGGTCTGGTTTTCCTTATACTGCTCTATATAATCCAGCTCCGCTTTCAAATAGTTCTCCTGATAATTGTAGCGCTCCTTCATATTTCTTTCCGCAGCAGTCATAACAACGAGGATGGGAGCCAGAATTCCCAGGATCGGAAGTATGGCGCCGAGAATCGTACTCAGAGCGCGATAGCGGTCAGTGAGTTCATCGAAGGCAAACGGAATCGAAACAAAGGTGGTGAATAAAAGCAGCCAGATAATGAATAACCAGCGGTTTCGAACGCGGACGAAATAGAATCTTTTTTTGCGATAAAAATGAAGATACAGGTAGAGAATCAGTCCCGCGGTTATAGCCAGGGCGATTCCCAGATATACAATAAAGAAATTCTGTCCGGGACCTTCCTCCAGTCCGTTTAACTGCATGAAAAGGTTGATATCACCGCCTGTGATGTAGGCATAGGTGTAGATGATTATGGTCTGCAGGTACATGTAATAACCGTAGAGACACGCGACGGATGCAAGAGAACGCAGAAAACGCTTCTCTCGATAAGTAAGCATATAGAATACGAATGCGTAGGAGAAGGCAACCAGATTGACGCCAAGGGAAGTCAGTGAGGAAGTGATCAGCTCTGCCGAGATCCCGTCCTCCACTTCAACGAAGGGTGTGAGATAGTTCAAAAGCCTTGTATAGTTCACCTGCACAAAAATGGCAAGAATTCCCTCGATCACAATGGAGCCGAGGCTGATGAAAATCATTTTTTTGGAGAAAACGACATAACGTCCCAGAAAGCATGCGGCAATCAGTACGACCAGCAGCATGGCAAGGATGAATGTGAGATTGGATATGAGCCAGCTGATTATTGTGTAAGGGAGAGAATCCGTAATCATAAAGAATGGTTATCCTTTCAAAAATCAAAATGCCTCGTTTTCCACGTAAGCGTAAAGTGCATCTTTCAGGGGTTTTATATTGGAACGGCTGACAGGAAGGGTAGTGGTGTTTTCCTTGTCACCGACAATGACTTCGCCTTTTAAGAGTTTTTTCACTCTCGAGAGGGAAACCAGATAGCCGCGGTGGATGCGGAAGAAGCCGTCGTTTTTGAGCTGTTCTTCGTAGTCGCCGATGTTGGCTCTGACCAGATGTTCACCGGAGGTGGTGTAGATCTGCACGTACTGGTTCTGTGCTTCGAAATAGAGGATGTCGGATAAGGGAAGAATGATGTCCTCGCCGTCCTCACGCAAAACAAGCTGTTTGCCGGATGTGCTTTTCTCCATGACAAAGCGAAGGACGTCTTTCAATTTGTCCTCCTGTACGGGTTTGGTCAAATACCGCAGGGCATTGACTTCGTAGCCTTCCACGGCATACTCCACGTGGCCGGTCAGGAAAACAATCCAGACCTTCTCGCTGATGGCACGGAGCTTACGGGCAAGCGTGATGCCATCCATTTTTGGCATTTCAATGTCCAGAAAAACGATGTCATAGGGCGTCTTCTCAAAACGGTCCAGCAATGCTTTTCCGTCTTCGAACGTGTCCGTGATCACATCGATGCTGCCGATGCACTTGTCAATTACATTCTTTTCCTGAACGCGAAATCTTTCTTCGTCGTCGCAAATTGCGATTCTCATGTCAAATCCCCTTTTATGTCGGAAAATCAACTCATTTTGCCAGAAATTATTATAGCATGCATTCCTGCGAAAAGAAACAAAACGAGTCGTGAAATGTAGCAAAACAGGAGTGGACGTACTATTGTCACCGCTTGAAAAATGTGGTAAAATCTATCTTTCAGGAGGAGTATAAAAATGGTCAACTTTAAAGAAAATGAAGAATTAAACACACTCAATCATTCCTGCGCACATCTGATGGCACAGGCAGTAAAGCATTTATTCCCGGAAGCAAAATTCTGGGTAGGCCCCGTCGTAGAAGAGGGCTTTTATTATGATATGGATCTGGGCGATAAGATGCTTTCCGATGAAGACGTGGATGCTATAGAAAAGGAAATGAAGAAGGTCGCAAAGACCGGCGTCAAGATCTATCGTCGTGAAATCACCAAGGCAGAAGCAGAGGAAATGTTTAAGGACGATCCTTACAAGATGGATCTGATTTCCGGTATGGAAGACGGAACCATCACCTGCTACGATCAGGGCGACTTCACCGATCTTTGCCGCGGACCTCACGTAGATAACGTAAAGCTTTGCCGCAACTTCAAACTGGTTAAGCACTCCGGTGCATATTTCAAGGGCGATGCCACCAAGCAGGTATTAAACCGTGTATACGGCGTTTGCTTCCCGACACCGGAAGAACTGGAAGAGCACTTAAGACTCTTGGAAGAAGCGAAAGAAAGAGACCATCGTAAGATTGGTAAAGATATGCAGTTATTCATGTCCGATGACCTTGTAGGACGCGGACTTCCGATGTTTTTGCCGAAAGGATATCTGGTTTGGCAGGAGCTCGAAAACTACATCCGTACCAAAGAGCAGAAGCTCGGCTATCAGCACGTGCTGACTCCCTGCGTAGGTACCGTGGATCTGTACAAGACTTCCGGTCACTGGGAGCATTACAAAGAGAACATGTTCCCTCCGATGGAAGTGGAAGGGGAGAACTTCGTGCTTCGCCCGATGAACTGCCCTCATCATATGAGAATATATGCGAATCGTCCGCACTCCTATAAGGAACTGCCGATCCGTCTTGCGGAAATCGCACATGACTTCCGTTTTGAGTCTTCCGGAACCTTAAAGGGTATCGAAAGAGGCAGACATTTCTGCCAGAACGACTCACACATCTTCGTAACACCGAACCAGATCAAGGACGAAGTAAAGGCTGTCTGCGATTTGATCTTCTCTACCTATGAAGATTTTGGAATTACCGATTATCGCTGCGTGCTTTCCTTAAGAGATCCCGCAGATACCAAGAAATATCATCAGGATGATGAAATGTGGAACACCGCTGAGCAGGCGCTCCGCGAAACTTTGAACGAAATCGGCATCGAGTATACCGAGGAAATCGGCGAAGCTGCTTTCTACGGACCGAAGCTTGACGTAAACGTTAAGCCCGCTATCGGAAACGAAATCACGCTTTCCACCTGCCAGCTTGACTTCTGTCTGCCGATGAAATTCGAACTTACCTATGTGGATGACGACGGAAACAAGAAGACCCCGGTTGTATTACACCGTGCAATCTTAGGTTCCATCGACCGCTTCATGGCTTACATTCTGGAGGAGACCAAGGGCAACCTGCCTACCTGGCTTGCACCGGTACAGGTTAAGGTTCTTCCGATCAAAAATGACGATCCGGACCTGAATGCGTATGCAACGAAAGTCTTTGATGCACTTTTTGCTGCTGATGTTCGTGTTGAGATGGATGACAGATCCGAGAAGTTCGGTTACAAGATGAGAGAGGCTCAGATTGAGAAGGTGCCTTACATCGTGGTTGTCGGAAAGAACGAGGCCGAGGCCGGCGAGATTTCCTTCCGTCTGCACGGCGAGAAAGAGACCACAACCGTGAAGTTTGATGAGTTTATCGAGAAGGTTACCACCGAAATTAAGACGAAAGCACATTAATTGGTTAAGGTATTAAAACGATTATAAATTGATTGCTTAGGGGTGAAAAAATGGCAGTTTGTTTTGGATGTATGTCAGAAATTGGCGATTCAGACAGATGCCCGCATTGCGGCTTTACCATGAAGGATTATGAGATTCAGCCGCATCAGTTGATGCCGGGAAGTATTCTGCACGAGCGTTATGTAGTCGGAAAGATTCTGGGCGAAGGTGGTTTCGGAATCACCTACGTCGGTGCAGACGGCATGCTGGGTACCCGCGTTGCAATCAAAGAGTTTTATATGACGGGATTTGTAAACCGTAACAATTCGGTATCGAATTCCGTAGTTCCGGAAACGGGATCCAAGAAAGAACAGTTTGAAAAGAATAAAGAACGTTTCTACAGAGAAGCACGTACGGTTGCCAAGTTCGGCAATACGGAAGGAATCGTGAATGTAAGCGATTTCTTCTATGAAAACAATACGGCTTACCTGATTATGGAGTTTCTGGAAGGTGTAACCCTGAAGGAATACTTAAAGAAATCGGGGAATTTAAGCGTAGAAGAAACGCTTGAGATTTTTGGACCCATCATGATTGCGCTCAAAAAAGTGCATTCCGAGAATTTCATTCACCGCGACATCAGTCCGGACAATCTTTTCATCACATACAAAAACGGTGTGAAACTGATTGACTTCGGTGCAGCAAGAGAGTTCGCCGAGAATGACGTAAAGAGTCTCTCCGTTATTTTAAAACCCGGTTTTGCGCCGATGGAACAGTATCGTTCCAAGGGTGTGCAGGGACCGTGGACAGATATTTATGCACTGTGTGCGACAATTTATCATTGCCTTTCCGGAGTTACTCCGGAAGAATCACTGGAACGATTCTATGAAGACAATGTAAAAGGATTAAGCGATATCAATCCGGATGTTCCGAAGTGTTTGAGTGACGTTGTTATGAAAGGTCTGGCCGTCCGCCAGGAAAACCGTTACCAAAGCATTGAGGAAATGTTTGAGGATTTAAGGAAGTGTACTCTTCCCGGAAAAGCGGGAGTACTCCTGCAGGATATGCTGTCTCCCGAAGGACCCAAAAACCATTTCAATCCTTTGAATGGTAAAAAACAGAGTTCAACGGAAGAAATCAAGAGCCTCGGAACTGTTAATCAGGCCGCTATCAACGCGCTTACACAACAGAAAGACAGTGACAGCACTGTACTTCCAGCAAAGAATATTCCCGAGAAAAAGTCGAAAAAAGGATTGATAATCGGAATCGCATGTGGCGCAGCTGCGCTCGTTGCGGGAATTGTACTGGCTATCATTTTTCTGTTTGGAAACAGGAATAAGGGCGTGGAAGATTCATCCGCTCAAAAGATGGCGGAGAACGGCAGTCAGCCGGTTGAAGAGACTTCGATTGTCGATAATTCCGAGAACTCGGAGGTTGCTGATTCGGACGAGTTAACGGATGAAGGCGATATTATAACGATTTATTGTTATGATGATGAGATTGCTATGGTTCTGAAATATCTTCCCGGATTTACATATTCTTTGGGTGATTTCCAGCATCAAACCGGAGAGTATAATGGAAAATCCGTGCAGTTTAAGGTTTTTGAAGACATTAGTTCAGCGGGGCACCAGGCATACTTTAGTTACGTAACTGATGAGATAGAAAAAGGAAATGACGTTGATCTCTTTGTGCTGACCGACTCTGATTTTAATGGTAGTACTCCGATGTATGAGGATTATGCGGATAGCATGGAAGATTTGGGTATTTCATCCTGGGATCTTTCCGATCAATATGATTATACACTGGAGAAAACGACTGCAGATGATGGTAAGGTGTATGGCTTATCATATGATGTTTGTCCCTGCGGTGTAATATACAACAGAAATATTGCAAAGAAAGTATTGGGTACCGATGATCCGGATGAAGTTCAGAAAATGATTTCGGATTGGGATAAGTGGATGGATGTTGCCGGAAAAATGAAAAAGGCAGGCTATCTGATGACTCCCTCCATCAGCTTTCTTGAAGCCAAGGGCGCAGATGCAGCTCTGGTTGAAGAAATGATTAACAAAGGCTATACCGAGAATGTCAAGATTTCGGATAATGATGGTAGCTTTTATTTTGAAGATACAGCTTTTTGCACCATAGGTCCTCAGTGGTACATTGATTTCGGAATGAGAGGAAGTTGGTACGATTCCATTGCCTATGAGGGAGGATGGGGACTTTGCATCGGCCCGGAAAACTCTTTTTGTACCTGGGGTGAATCATGGTTGTTTGTTTCTGATAAGAGTGATAACAAGAAATCTGCCGTGGATTTATTACGGGCACTGACATTGGATGAGAATTGCATGAGTGCGGCGGATGATTATGGGTTTGTTCCCAATAATAAGCAATTATTGTTTAAGTATATGTTGGATACAAAACAGTCTCATGCGTACCTCGGAGGCCAGAATCCGTATATAGTCTGGTATGATATTCTGGATAAATATGATTATTTGTATAAGTAAAGATATCACAGCGTAAAAGGTTAAAGGGAGAAAAATGGGTCAGTGTTTTGGATGCATGTGACCGTTTGCAATTGTATTTGGTTTAATTGTGTTATTTGTATTGATTCGTTTTTGAGCAAATGTTTTTAAATACAAAAACAGGTTGTTGAGAAATGGCGGGATGTTGACGGTCTATTCCGGAATATCGGAGCACAGTAGTAATTCCCAAAATACAAGTGAGTATTTACGTCTTACAGGCGCAATTGTCACGGATATTCATGGGCAAAAGTGGTATGGTGTATATAATGATTTCTTAGTTGTTTTTCCGAAAAAAACCGGTTGGGTAAAGGCTCCTATGGTATATATGCCTGAAAGTTATTTCACTGAAGAAAGATTATCTCGGGAAGATAGGGAATGGTTAAAAAAGAAAAATCGTCGAGTGATTCTAGTGGATAGTAAGTATATTTCTGCTTATAATTTAGATTATGTAGATTATGCAGATTATGAGATTAAAGACTATTACTGGCGGTCTGATTCCTGGAAAGGAACCGTTTATATTACAGGAGAAAAACGTAAGATAAACGGAAAAGAGTATGCAGGATTTAGAAGTGGTTGGAGGAGAGGAAGCGTTTATTATACGTTGGAAGAAAATTTGGTGAAACCATAGCATTGTTTAACTACAGTTAGGGAGAAAATACATGGTTGATTACTATTTACTGACAAATCAGGGAGAGAGAGACTACAACGAAGACTATGTCGATATGAAGGAAATTGACGGTAAGTACTGTTTCCTTCTTGCGGATGGTCTGGGTGGACACGGCCACGGCGAGTTGGCTTCCGAGTGCGTTGTTTCGAACGGGCTTAAGGTTTTTGAGCAGTTCCATAACGAGCCGGAGTGGCAGAGAAATCTGTTTACCATCAGCCAGGATAAGCTTCTTGCACTGCAGGAAGAGCGCAACGAGCCGCGTGGAATGAAGACCACCATGGTGCTGCTTTCCATTGAAGACGGTGTTGCAGAGTATATGCACGTCGGCGATTCGAGAGGATATGTATTCTCAAACGGCGAGTACTTATTCAGAACGCGTGACCACTCTGTTCCGCAGATGCTGGCTAAATCCGGTGAAATCACCGAAGATGAAATCAGACATCATCCTGACCGTAACCGTCTGATCCGTGTTATGGGTAGCGAATGGGACAAGCCCATGCAGGAAAAGAGCCAGGAAGTTTCTTTAGACGACGGAAATAAATATGCTTTCCTTCTTTGTACCGACGGCTGGTGGGACTGGATTACCGAGCCCGAGATGGCAGATTGCTTAAAGAAAGCCAAAAGCGCAAAGGAATGGATGGATTTAATGCTGGAAATCGTTCTTGAGAACGGTACCGGCAACGGAATGGACAACTATTCCGCAATTACGGTTATTATTAAACCGGACAAGGCCAAGGCAAAAAGCACGACATCAGCTTCTTCGTCCTCCGGATCTTCCAAGAAAACCAATAAATCCAAAAAATCCGGCAATCCCGTTCCTATTATTATCGCGATTATCTGTGCGCTGATCGTAATCGGCGGTGCGGTATTCCTGATTACGTTTTTGGCAAAGAAAAAAGCAGCACAGGAAGATTCCTCCATGTCGGAGATGATTTCCGGACAGGAGAATGGTTCCGGACTTCCTTTTGACGTAAAGGAATTCCCTTCGGACGAAAATACAAATGCTCCCGAACCCGCAGAGACTTCGGAAAACGTGGAAAGCCCTGCGGCAGCAGAAAACGGTGACGGATCGGAAGATCCCGAAGATATCGCTTCTCCTCAGAGCACGTCCGAGACGGAAGGAACTTCCGAAGACAAGGAAGAACCCTCTGTAGAAAAGACCTCCGAGGAGCAGGAGCCGAAGGCGGAAGAAAAGAGCGAAGAGAAGACCGAGAAGGATGATTCCGAGAATGCTCCCGCTACAAGATAATAAGAAGAAGTTTAGAGTTTTTTCATGATTATAATGCGGTATTTTCTCGAAAGCTTGCTTGACTTTGGGTATAAAAATTTTTATACTATTTAGCGGTGTGGTTAGCAGAGAGTAACCTCGTTAGATAACAGGAAAAATCGCTTTTATGCATAACTGCGCATTGGGATTTTTCCATAAAAATACAATTATATAAAGGAGAGGCACTATGGCAAACATTGATTTAACACAGTATGGCATTACCGGTGCAACTGAAATCATCCACAATCCTTCATATGAGTTCTTATATGAAGAAGAGATGAAAGAGGGTCTTACCGGTTATGAAAAGGGCGTTGAGACCGAACTTAACACCGTAAACGTAATGACAGGTATCTATACCGGTCGTTCCCCTAAGGACAAATACATCGTTATGGATGAAAACTCCAAGGACACCGTTTGGTGGACCACCGAGGGCTACAAGAACGATAACCATCCCATGAGCGAAGAGACATGGGCAATCGTTAAGGATCTTGCAAAGAAGGAACTTTCCGGCAAGAGACTTTTCGTAGTAGATGCATTCTGCGGCGCTAACAAGGACACCAGAATGAGCGTACGTTTCATTATGGAAGTTGCTTGGCAGGCACATTTCGTAAAGAACATGTTCATCCAGCCGAGCGAGGAAGAGTTGGCTAACTTCGAGCCGGACTTCGTGATCTACAACGCTTCGTTGGCAAAAGTAGAGAACTACAAAGAGCTCGGTCTGAACAGCGAGACTTGTGTGGCATTCAACACCACGAGC
>JAFWTY010000015.1 GCA_017518735.1 Lachnospiraceae bacterium
ATACAGTAAAGGCTTCATCTTCTGATGAAGCCACATAAACGGAGTTGGAGGGATTCGAACCCTCGCGCCACTTACGCGGCCTGCCGCATTTCGAGAACTATGGCCCAACTTATATCCTCGAATAATTCGTCTCCGATAGTTCTAACTAAACGTCTTTATTATATGCTGAAAATCCAATAAAATCAACGTTTTTCATCCGAAAGGTCGTTACAATCAACGTTTCGGACATCTTTGTTAAAAGTCTTCTCTTTTTTACAATTTTTTAGAAATCTTTTTAGAAACCAGGGGCATATACCAAGAAAGGAAGAAAATATGACTCTGGAAGAAAGAATTCATCTAATTCGGAATAATTATCCGGATCCAATGACTCAGGCCCAGTTTGGAGAAGCCGTTGGTCTGAGCAAATCCTCTACTCACAAGCTTCTTCATGACGGAATCATCCCTTATGAAGAGTATCAGGAACAACTTGTACACTATCATATGATCCGGATGAAAGATGTACTTCAGTACTTAATGAAAAAATACCAGCACCATTCCCAAGAGTATATCGAATCCGGTAAGCATTGTATCCAAATGATGCTTTGGGATGTTCCGGATATTCTCTCAACAAATGACATTATGCATATCACCGGTCTATGCCAGAATGCTATTCAAAAATGGTATGCTTCGGGCAAATTACCCTATTATACCTACCGACGCATTATTATTGTGCGAAAAAGCGATTTGATTGATTTTCTGGCTTCTCCAATCTATCAGGACTCTACACACAAAAATATCCACGCCGAAGCTATCACAAAAGCCGTGGAATGGTATCAGTGTGCTTCTGCCTTCGAACTTACGGGAGGTGATGACTAATGTATCACGGTAATATTCTCAGCACAGGAAATGAGATTGTCGATTCCATCGGAACAATTGAAATCACTGGCAACATTATCTGCAACAACTGGTATAACTGGATTCTGCGCGAAAACGGAAAACCGCATCATCTTGCCATCTCCATTCTTGCCGAGATTGTCTACTGGTACAAACCGACTGAAATACGTGATGAAATGACCGGAAGGACCATCGGCTTTAAAAAGAAATTCCGGGATGACCTTCTTCAAAAGAGTTATGACCAGCTCGGCGATAAATTCGGAGAAGAAAAACAGACCATAAAAAGAGCCTTGGACTGCCTCGAAAACATCGGGGTAATCAGACGTAGTTTTAGAACAACCAAAAACGAAAATAACAGAAATTTGAATAACGTTATGTATATTGAACTGGTTCCGGAATGCCTTCAAAGAATCTCCTATGAGAATAAAGAGGGAAAATCATCCACCCCTGTCGACAAATATGATGATACCCTCCCATCAAATTTGATGGGATGCAATCAAATCTGTCGGGAGACTCCCGAAAAAACTGATGAGACAAATACAAAGATTACTACAAAGAATACTACAAAGAATAGTAATACAACAACAAAAGAAAACATTGTTGTTGATGATATTACCCGTTCTGTATTTGCTCCTTTGAATTGCAATCTGTCAGACACAGATATCAAAGCAATTCTTCATGCTGCCAAAGGAGAGCTTTCATTATGCAGGGATGCAGTAAGCTACATAAACGGCTATAGCGGACCGATTGGAAATGTTGTCGGATTCATAATCAGTTTTATTCGAAAAGGGGGATATACGACCGTTTCCAAAACGCAGAAGAACACTTCCCCGGCACCCGGATACAAGCAACACAATTACAACATGCCTTACCTGAAATGGCTTAACGATCATGATGGGGAAGATTCCGAAACATGGATTAGAAGTGCCGAAGAATTCCTTGGCTACACTCTTTCCGAGACTCAACGAAATAATATGCCGGAAATCCATCGGCTTATCGAAACCAAATTTAAGACGCAAAACGAAATGAAAATTGCTATTTAATCACACAAGGAGGAAGCAAATTATGGATGCACAAAATATGAGTATCACACGAAACAATAACACCAAAACAAACGAGAATTCCCAGTCAAAAAAGAAATCCGAAGTCATTCAGATGAAAAAATCCGATGAAAAAACTGTCCGTGTTTCTTTCATGCTGGAGCAATCCATCGCAGAAGAATGGAAGGATTTCAACAAAAATGTTCCGTACAAAACGGTTACCCTCGGACATGCTTTGCGAAGATTTATGAATGATGTACGTTCCGGAAAAATCAAATTTGAACTTGAGCTGTAAATTGTCCTCGGGTAAACGTGAGGGAGGCTGTTCATTCCATTCTCAATGTTATTTTCACCGGAAAATAGCATTGATTATTCCATTTGCAGCCTCCCCCACGCAAGACCACAGATCACCCGGCCAAGACCTCTTTTTTATCATTGTTGTTCCGGGTGATCAGGCAAGTTTCGCATTGTGGCAAGCCACCATGCACCGCTTCATTGAAAAAGCCGTGTGGCTTTTCCTCTTCCGCTAAACTTGCCAGCGGGGCCAGCCCCCTTGGATCCCCCGGCAAGGGTTTCACCCTCTGCACTCCGGAGCACACTCATTGACGACCGGATGTGCCGAAAGGACCACCGGACCTTCCTTCGCATCCTTACGTCAATGTCGTTAGGGACTTTGCCCCTGCACCCCACCAAAGGGTTGCTCCCTTTGGAAACCTGCCTGCAAATAATCTTGCTATGGCAATGCAACTGAATTACGTTTTCTCTTCGCACGGAGTGTTGCACTCCGTGTGCAATCGAATGAAAGGAGTATACGCAAATGAATAAAGTAAAACGTCGCCGCAATCATGCGGTTACCATACGAATGAGCGAATCGGAATATAACGATTTTATAAACAAAGTAAATGAGTCCGGTCTGTCACAACAGACTTACTTCATCAATGCAGTCCGCGGCGCTACCATTACACCTTCGAATGAAATCAATGTTTTAAAAGATATCAGCAGGACATTTTCCAGCCTGGAACGACAGTTGCGCGGACTTGCAACCAACGTCAATCAGATGGCACATGTGGCAAATGCTACCGGCAATCTTCCAACCGGAAATGAAATGGAACGCGTGTCAGACCAGTTAAATAACTATCGAAGGGAGAGTGAATCCGTATGGCAATCAATAAGGTCGTTAATGGGGCAACAAAAGCGCACGGAGCAATGAGAAATGCTATCGAATACGTTTTACGGGATCATAAGGTTCGGGATGGATATGTGGATATCACCGGACCTTATAATGCATCCACCATAAACTACGATGACATCTACCGGATATGGCTGAAGGAGAAAAGACTTTGGAATAAAGATTCCGGCCGTATGTACGCACATAACATCATAAGTTTTCACAAAGACGAACAGATTACACCGGAACAGGTTTTGGAAATCGGAAGACAGTTTGCGGATCAGTTCTTCCCGGATCATCAGTGTCTTATCGGAGTCCATCAGGACAGGGACCACCTGCACTGCCATATCCTTACCAACTCCGTTTCTTACATCGATGGCAGAAAGCTTCATCAAAACAAGCGGGACCTGGAAAAGCAGAAAGAATTTACCAACCATCTCTGTACGGAATATGGTCTGTCGGTTGCGGAAAAAGGAAAACACTTTGACGGAAGCATAATTGAATACGGAAATATCACCGCGTGGTCCAAAGATAAATACAATCTCGCCATCAACCTGTCCAAAGACAGTTTTGTTGTGAATTGTGCGCTGGCCGTTACCGAGGTATTGCAGGCGGCTGAAAACAAAGAAGCTTTCATTTCCGGTATGCAGGAACATGGATGGTCTGTAACCTGGACTGAAAAAAAGAAACATATCACCTTCCAAAATGAAAATGGTGACAAAGTCCGCGACAGCAACTTATCAAAAACTTTCAACATGGATATCAGCAAGGAGTCATTAAATGCCAAATTTATTAGAGCGATTGAACAACCGGAAGGACGAGACCTGTCGGCCACAAAAGAATCGAAAAGAAATAAGCATAGTGTTAGAGCGCAACTGGAACTCTACAAATCTCAAATCAAACGAGAATCAAAACAGCCAAAACCTATCGAATCTCCAATATCGGACAGAAAAAGAAGGAAACGAAGACCGGAACGTTAATGAACACTGGGATTACATACTGACACTTAGATTCTGATAAACAACATGCGGTCGCTTAAATGCGGCCGCATATTCTTTATAAATATTATTAACTATGACAAATGTACTTTAAAGAGTTTCTCCTGTGTGTCCTCATATTCTATTTTGGCTTGACTAATATGAAAAAATAACAAGTGTATCTCTACTATCTAAATCTATATCCTCTTTTTTCCCTCTGTATGCTACCCAATACGAACATTCGTCTTTTTTGTATTCTGTAATTCCATCATATTCTTCACAAGTAATATTTCTGTTTTCCGGTGCTGCAAAATTATCTCTGGTATCATCTTTTATAACAAAAATACTTGGAGGATAAACCGCATCCATCCCTTCTTTTGAACCGGGCCTATAATAAATATCAATGATGATCGGATCGCCTTCTACCGTGTTTTGTACTATACGAATGAATGCCTCCTCATCATTTGAATACTTCTCCTTAAACTCTGCATATTTACTCTCGTTATGAACCATTGCGCCTACTACAAAACATCCGTCCGCCTGTGCCTGATCTTTATCATAATTTGTGGCAAGATCTCTTATGTCCGTGTAGTCAGCAGTAACATCCAAGCCATAAATCCATGCCCACTTCTCTTCATCAAGATATTCCGAGTTACCACGAACGTTTTCGGATTTCGTTTCTTCACCATCTTTAGTCTCTACTTGATCAGCAATGGGATTGCCCGGATCTTCCTGCTCCTCAGACCAAACATCTCTTCTTCCGTCTCCATATAACCGATAATAAAAATCCTGCTGTTCTTCCGCTGTTACCTTTATTACCACAGCGTTGGGTTCCCATTTCACTTCAAAATTACCATCATCTACTATTTGGCCGTCATTTGATACATTAAAATCCAGTTCGTTTACCAATTTTCTGATCGAATACAGTTCATAACGGCAATGTGTAGATCCAAAAGGAAAATCAGGTTCGCCAACCTGATATATAATCAATTCATAATTTTGCCAGGAAGATTTCTGCGCAAATACCGGCATTTTTTCGTCATTCATTCGATATTCGAGTTGTCTCGAAAACCGGCCCAATTTGAAAGATCCAAATAACAAAAGGCCCAGTGTAATTGCGGATACACTTATGATTATAATGCGTATTATTACTTTTTTCTTCGATTTCTGCATATATTTATACCATCCAAAATACTGAGACTGGCGTCCACCTCTTACCTTTTTAATAATATATTATTAATCCTCAATTTGAAATTCAACTCTATAATAATAACTATCCCAGTCCCCGCCTTTATTGCGCACATCCCGAATTTGAAAACACAGATAATATCTTCCGGGACTAAGATTCTCTCTATACGAAGTCCAATCAAGAGTCCATTCGGTGTTTGATTCCTTTTGAATATCAATAGTTTCGGTTGGAGAGCCAATCAAATCACTCCATCCCCAGGAATTGCCCGAAAACATCAATAAATTAAAGGATTTATCTGCAACTATATCTCCACTGACATATCCACCGCTTTGTTGGCATATCAATGTGCAGCCTGATGGAGTAACATTTTCCACAGAAAAGGTTAATCCCAATCCTCCGATGTCTTCTAATGTTCCATGCGATATCCAAAAGAGCGTAATCTGATCTTTCTCAAATGTTAATGTTACTATTTTACCGTTTTCACCGAAACGATATTCTGCTACTTTTTCACCTTCTTCAAAGTGAAATATAACTTGTTGATTATCTACAGTTTCATAAGTAAATGCCTTGGCATCTCCCTCATTACTATCCAGTTTTCTTCCTTCATATGTTTCGGAAAACTCATACCAGCCAATCGCTCGATCATATGACCTTGCTTCCCATATCCCCTGGTGAAACGGGACTGATTTCTCAAATACTTCTGAACTTGCCTCCGCAATTACTTCGGTTTTTTCATCAGAAGCTACTTCAGAAATAGTATTCGTCTTATCCTCCAAATCGTTTGGATTTGTACATCCACACAGAATAAGACAAAACACCACCACACCTATGAATAATATATTCTTTTTCTTCTTTCTGTTCATTTAAGCCTAGACACCTCGATTATACTAGTTCTTCTATTTATTAAACTATCTCAAACCGTTTTCAGCCGATTCAACAAATCCGTTACCATCTCCGAATCCTCCAAAAGCGAAATACCAAAACACTTTTTTCCGGCATCCTTAATGGACGCACCTATATGATAAGCGGTCTTTCCATCCAAAATGATAAATCTGTCATGAAATACCTGCGTCTTCTTTACCGTCAACGTCGGATACTGTGCATTGAAATTAGCCACATCTCTGTTCGTAAGCGGTGCGCTTGCATATGTGTAAATCTTCACATCAACATCAGCATTCTTCTTTGTCAGAATGTTCAGTGTATCCACGTCTACATACCCATCAATCAGAATAATTTCGCTGGTAGCTTTCCGGATGATGGATGTGATCAAACTGAACGCATCATAAATCTGACCGTCAAAGAATATCTTCTGCTCCGATTCTGCATGATCTTCGATATACTGAAACACCTTATCAAACTTCTCATCAGTGCTTTTCTGGTATTCCAGCTGTTTCAGTTCTATGTGGCTAACCTTCTCAAAGAGCAGAGCATTGTTAGCTATAAACCGACGCATTTCACGAAATGCTCGCATAATAAATATGCTCTGTTGTTCAGCCACCTCACCCTTTAGAACCGTTGCCAGCATATAGATTCCCTGCTCAGTAAAAGCGTATGGTGGCTTTCTTCGGCCTCCTTCTTGCCCTGAGTAAAAATTAGAATTCGGTGAAGTCGCAATTTGCGACTTCACGGCTTCAACTTCTTCACGCGTAAGCTGAAACATAAAATCATCCGGGAAACGCGCTATATTACGCTTCACCTGCTCATTAAGACGCTTAACTTCGTATCCGTACAAAGCCGCCAGATCATGATCCAGCATCACTTGCTTATCTCTAATGGTATATATTAGATTTCCAATATCGTTTGCTTGGATTGTTACCGGAACAATTTCCGTGTTTTCCTTCGATCTTGCCATATAACATCCTTTCCGTGAAGTCACAATTTGCGACTTCACGATTACACCGGTTGAATTCTTACCAACCCTTAATGTTTTTAATATCCTTTACTCTCTTCGGATCTGAATGTGTCTTACGTTTTATATCCATTATTTCAATTACTTCCTGCCTTGCTTCATCGTCTAATTCATAAAACGTTGTTAGCATATGGTCAACGTCCGGCATGGCCACCTTCCCATAAAGCATCATTAACGGATACAGAGACTGTTTCAGATACCCCTTCACTCTGGTAGCATCCAACAAACCCTTAGTATCCTTTATCGTAGGATAAACCTCATCCTCCTTCAATTCTCCGGAAAACGGAGATGCCGAACATATTTCATTTACATCAATATCCAATTCGTTAGCAATACGAAGTGCCCAGTCAAAACGGATATTTGAGTCTTTCTGTACAATCGCATATAACGTGGATGGTGTAAGGCCGGCTCTTTTCGCCATCTGCCGAACATTAATCCCCTTTTCATCTAATATTTCTTTCAATCTTCTTCCGTCTCCCATGATGCCCTCCTAAAAAAATACTATACTAATCTTACCATTTATTCCAATTATTGTAAAATTTTTTTATATAAAATTTATTATAAATTTACAATTTTTGTAAATTGTATCTTTACAAATTCAAAATTACATGATAGTATAAATTTACAAAGATTGGAAATCTTAAAAATACAACGACAAGAATCCAATAATAACGGTTTTTAAATAAACCCGGTGTTTCCCGGAACCCGGACGTCACCGTAAAGAACAAAAATTAATATTTTAGTGGAGGAAAAATGAAAAATCGAATAAGGCAGCGATCCAACCGCCGAATAAAAGAGGAAATATTAGATCTGAAGAATTCCTGCGGATTCTATGATCCAACTCCTTACGAAGCGGTAAAACAAATCATTAAAGAAGAACGAGAATTACAAAAGAAATTAAAAAGAGAATTAAAAAAACAACGCTGAAAATGCAACGGATAAATCGCCGTTGCATTTGTTTTTGCCAAAAAAATGGCAATACATAATAAAAATATTTGCTTTTTGGTTGTATTTCTGCCCTAAAAAGGCGGGATATATAGGAGGCAAAAAATAATAACGGAACCCTGAAAACTGAATACCAAAAGAATGTTATGTTGATGATTTACGATGAAAAAAACAAAGAAGGGAGGAATTTAAATGGATTCATCAGTAAAAAACTCAAATGAAATCATTCCAAATAACCTCCTTCCCTTTTTGACCGGCAATTTGTCTTACCTTAATCCGTATGATATCCTTGATATGGATGCCAAGGCTCTTGAAGAAAGGGTCAATAAAATGAAGGAGGACATATTAAAGCAACACAAATCAAAAATCACACAACTTCCGAATGGTCGGTATTTTACCAGACTTGGAGGAAAGAAAATCGAGCGAACAAGAAAAAGCGATCTCGAAAAAGAAATCATCCTTTACTACACCGGACTTAACCTAACAATTCATTCAACTTTTGAAAATTACCTGGTAAGACGAAAGACAAATGTAAGACCTACTACCTGGTCAAAAGACATTCGGATTTATAACCAGTTTATCAAAGGATCTGAATTAGACAGTAAGCCGATAAAAGAAATCTCCGTAAAGGATGCTTATACTTTTCTAAATCATTGTAAAGAAGTCAAGCCGGATATAAAGAAAAAATACTGGAACACCATCGACTGTACTTTATCAAGTCTATTCAGATTTTTTGCAGAAGAAGGAATCCGATATGACAATCCCTTTGATAATATTATAATCAACCAGGATTTCTTCACCCCGGCTCACAAAACAAAAGAAGAAGACCGTGTATTCTCCAGAAATGAACAGGCAAACATATTTGAGATTTCTCAAAAAGATGCCGAATTGAATCGTGATATCATTGCCTTGGGAATACAGCTGCTCTTCTATCTCGGTATAAGAATCGGCGAACTATGCGCCCTGGTATGGGGAGACATAGAAAATGTCGTATATCTCCATATTCAACGGGAAATCGGCATTAAAATAGACGAAAACGGCAAAGCATGCGGTCACGAAATATTAGATCACTGTAAATCTCCTGCCGGCAATCGACGACTTCGCCTAAATGAAGACGCACTCCGCATTCTTATGCAAATTAAAACGTTCAATCAGGCAAACGGTTTTCCAACCGGGCCAAATGATTACATCTTTATCCGGAGATACCGAAAAGAAATAACTTATTGCACTGAACGCTCTTTCTTCGGAAGGCTCGAAAACTATTGTAAAAAAGCCGGCATGACAGTAAAGAAATCCCCGCATGATATCAGAAGAACGGTTATTACCAATCTCTTCAAAGCAGGGATGGATTTAAAGAAACTTCAAAAATTCGCCGGACATTCATCATTGAAAATGACATTGGATTACATCAACCAAATGGCAGATGATGAAGACGATATTACATACGTAAGTCAATTAAACGTTTCCGGTTTTCAAAAGCCGAAAAATGACGTAGAAGAACCGGAAAACCCTGTAAGAAAGCCTGTTTTCAGGCTGGTGAACACAGTTGAACACAAATCCCCAAAAATTGAAAAGCCCGAAGCCCTGTAAAATCAAGGCTTCAGGCTCTCAAATGTGCCGTGCGCTAGAGGATTCGAACCCCCGACCTTTTGGTCCGTAGCCAAACGCTCTATCCAGCTGAGCTAAGCGCACATTTTTTCACGCAAAGGTTATTTTATAACAACGCCCACGCATTGTCAAGAAAAAACCTAGTCGCTCTGAAACTTGGCTTCGTGCTTGGAAATATCCTCGTAAGCATCCATGAAGTCTCGTCCCAGCCTCAGCTTTTCCTTCGCAAAATAAACATTCTCAAGTTCTGTAAATACGGAGATGACAAGATCGAATTTGCTGTCGAAGAAATTCAGCATTTCCATCGGAACCGTGCGGTCGATTCGCAGGTAATCCGGGAAGTTCGTTTCATAATCGAATTCATCTCTCGGATGTTGCTTGAAGATGATCTGATACCCCTCTTTTTCGTATTTCTCAATCAGGTCCTCAAAAATCTTCTTCCTTACATCAAGCGTCGTCAGCGGCTCGGTCAGAATGAGCGCGGTTTTGCTCGCTTTTTCCGTAAGCACCCGTACAAGTTTCTCTTTTTCTTTGACAAAAACATCCAGCAGAAACTCCTTCTCTTCGTCGGTCAGTCTCTCGTATAATTTTTGTCTGGAAACCTCCACATAGTAAGGGTTCGGATACTTCAGAATCGACACATCGTTCACTTCCATATCCCTGCAATATCTTCCGTAACCGTCCTGAATAAAGATGATATTCATTCTCTTGGAAAGGAATACTTTCAGGCCGAAATGCGGCGTGTTATCCGTTCTCGCGAAGTCGCGGTTTTTGAGCGTGTTCAGACCGTCCTCGAGGGCATGATAATAGATGTGTTTGTAATTCAGATAGTAACCGATGGGATCGGAATCGCAATACACATAGATTTCATCATATTTCTTAAAGTCCACGGGGAGAAACGGCTCCTGGTATTTTCCCAGAAGCTTCGTGAAATGATAGCGGTTCACAATGGATTTGATTGCGCCCGCATTGGGATCTTTATACTGTGCAAGATCTTCAAAAAACTCCGGCCTTTTTTCATCATACTCAAAGACGTCTTCAAAAAAACCTGTCTTAAGCAGACGTTCCTTCAGATTCTCAAAATCAGTCGACATCTTGCTTAAGATGATGGTCGCCTGTTTTTCGTTTTTGTCTTCTCTTGCAAATTCTTTCAGAATTGAGACATACACATGATAATAGGTATGGCATACGTAGATTCTTCTCAAAACCGACTCCTTTATTTCCCTTCGCAATGCAGGCTGCAGATTCTCTCAGCCATTCTCTTTGCGCCGTTTCCGTCTATCAGTTTCTGCATGGTTTTTCCCTGCATTGCTCGTTTTTCATAGTCCCCGGAAAGCTCCCGAACCGCAGATAAAATCTTCTCTGTCGGATCTTCTTCGCCTCGCAAATCCCCGCAGGAAACTGCAAGTCCGAGCTTTTCAAAAGCCGCCGTTCCGGGCAACTGATTATCCGCAAAAGCATAGGTAATCATCGGAACACCGCAGGCACAGATTTCATACATGGTGGAACCTGCTGCCGAAACCACCAGATCGCAGGTTTCAATCAATGTCTTCGTATCCGGAATATTGTAATGCACCACGATATTATCGCAGTTCTTTGTAAGCGATTTGATCTCTTCGTAATCGGTATTCATCTTTCCGATCAGGAAGTGATATACCGTAGATTCATTCGACGTAAGAACCTTCCGGGCAAGCTGCAAAGCCAAATGCATCGGGTCGCTTCCGCCGGTGGAAATCATGATTTCTTTTACTTCCTTCTTCTGTTCTCTCCCAGGAATGCCGCAAAACATCTCCCGAAGCGGAGCATACTCTGCACCCAGAATCACTTCCGGAAGCTTGATTCCGGCTTTTTCATAAATCGATTGATAGTCTACGTCCGGTCCGTAAACGTTATAATTAACCAGTACATCCACCGGATATGCAAAGCTGTAAACGTCGTCGAGATATACCGTGCGGATTCTTTTTTTGACAGCGGATAGATAACGTTCCGTCACGGAATAACTGTCAAGAATGAGGAAATCCGCCTTCTCAAGTTCCTGTATTTCAAAGAGTCTTTCGACCTCTTTCTCCATCTCATCATAAGAGGTATCAAGCGCGATTACCTCGTATCCGCGTTCCTTTATGATGGCGGAATCGGTATTCGCCGCGCACACGAATTTACACTCCGTCCCTCTTTCGCGAAATGCATCCGCAACGGAAAGACAGCGCATCACATGGCCCTGTCCGATCTCCTTATTTGCATCTGCACGAAATAGAATCATATCGTCCTCTTATAGGTTGCAAAAACTCCGTCCGTCGACTCTTTCTCAAATCCGAGTTTTTCGATAAAGCGCACGGAATCTGTATTGTCTTCGTTTATGATTGCAACGACCGTCTCACAGTTCCAGTCGTCCCTGGCGAAACGTATAAGGCCCTTTACCGCTTCCGAAGCGTAGCCTTTTTTCGTCTGCCCGGGTGCCAGAAGATAGCTGATTTCCGCCGTTTTTGCCTCTTCGTTTTCTTTCTTCAGTCCAAAAACTCCGACCGGTTCTTCGTCATTCGAAAGTGCCATCCAGTCAAACCGCGTCGGATGAGAAGAATAGTTTTCCCGAAACCATTTCAAATGCTCCTCTTCCGTCAGCGGATGAGGACTTAAGAAAAAGCGATATACCGCGGGGTCGGAGCGCAACTTTACAATTACGGGCGTGTCTTCTTCCGTGATATTTCGCAGGATGAGTCTTTCGGTTTTCAGTTCTGGAACTGTCTTCATACCGTCTTCCTTTTACTTCTCAACGTGGTCCCATTTCAACGCCGTACCGAAGCTTAAATCCATGGTACAGGGCTTGCCGAGAATTTCGTCATAATACTTCGTATGCAGTCCAAAACCGGGGCGGATGGACTTTACGTTTTCTTCCGTAAAAATCTCGCCCTTTTTCATATCCTTTACCACGTAAAGCGATCTGGATAAATCTCTGCTTTTTCTCTGCTTTTCCGTCAGGTCGTAACTTACTTTTCCGAGTGCTTTTTCGACGCGACGGATATTGGCGGTCATTTCCTGAAACTCTTCGGGTTCCATGGAAAATGAACCATCCGGACCTCCGTCTGCACGACGGATCGTGATATGTTTTTCGATGACACACGCACCGAGAGAAATCGCTGCCACATCAACGGCACTTCCCATGGAATGATCGGAAAGACCTGCGATACAGTCATATTTATCCTTCATATCGGTGATGGTCTTTAAATTCAAATCTTCATACGGAGTCGGATATTCGGACGCGCATTTTAACAAAATGACGTTTTCGTTTCCTTCTTTTCTGCAGGTTTCAAGAGCCAGTTCCACATCTTCCGTTTCCGCGATTCCGGTTGAGATAATGATTGGTTTTCCGGTCTTTGCGACCTTGCGGATCAGGGGAATATCATTGATTTCAAAAGATGCAATCTTATAGGCCGGTGCGCCCAGCTCTTCCAGTAAATCCACCGCCGTAAAATCAAAAGGCGAAGAAAAGCAGGTGATGCCGAGTTCTTTTGCGTAATCAAACAGGGCCTGATGCCACTCCCACGGAGTGTAGGCCGTTTTATACAGTTCATAAAGATTCATGCCTTCCCAGGGGCTTCCCTTGGTCGCCAGGAACTCTTCTCCTCTGCAATCGATGGTGATGGTGTCGGGACGATACGTCTGAAGTTTGATGGCATCTGCGCCCGATTCTTTTGCAAGACGGATGATTTCCTTCGCGCGGTCAAAATCCATCAGATGATTGGCTGACATTTCGGCAATGATATAAGTCGGCCTGCCTTCTCCTATTTCTTTTCCGTCAATGGTAATGATTTTATTCATTTCGAATTTCTCCGTCTTATGAATTCTGCTTTCGGATAGCCCTCAAAAATGCCCGAAACTACCCTTACACCCACTCTCCATAATACACGAAAAGCCGTTGTTTTTCAACATACAACGGCTTTACGAAAGACTTTCGCGTATTCTTTTTTTGTAGTCGATGAACTCTTCCGTCATGGTAAAAGAGGAATCCCTCGGCTTGGGTTTTTGAATGATGATTTCCTCGGTCAGAGTCGCGGGCGAACCCTTCATGATGTAGATCCGGTCGGAAATCAGGATTGCCTCGTCGATGTCATGCGTAATAAAAATCGTCGAGAGCTTAATCTCCTCCATCACCTTCAAATACCACTCCTGCATGGCGGTTCTTGTGATGGTATCGAGGGCCGAAAACGGCTCGTCCAAAAGTGCCACGCGGTTTCCGCAAAGGTAGGTGCGAAGCAGGGCCGCTCGCTGTCTCATACCGCCGGACAGCTGTGCCGGGTACTTTTCCTCCGTACCGGAAAGCCCGAACTGATCAAAAAACGAAGCCGCTTTCTTCCGCGCTTCTTTTTTGCTTTCTCCTTTTAAGACCAGCGGAAGCGCCACGTTATCCACCACTTTTTTGTGCGGTAACAGAAGGTCCTTTTGAAGCATGTAGCTTAATTTTCCGCTCTTCGAAGTGATGTCGCTCCACTCCTCGGAATTTTCCGCATCACGCAGAAAAACCTTACCGCTGTCGGGTGCCGTAATACCGGAAAGGACGTTAAAAAGCGTGGTCTTTCCGACTCCGCTTACGCCGAGCAGACAGACCAGTTCCCCTTCGTGCAGGGAAAAAGAGACATCCCGAAGGACCTCTTTTTCCCCGAAGGATTTATTTAATTTTTCCCCTTTTAGAACTTCCGTCATAAACCAATCCTAATCCGGTAAATAGTCGTTCGTAAATCCGTAATTTGCGGGAATTTCCGCACTTAAATCATTCTCGTAAAGCCATGCGAAGAAGGCATTCCATCTGTCGGGATCGATGTAGCCCCAGCGGTCAACATCAGCCTTGTACTGGGTGGAAATCCACTCCTGGCTTTCTTTTACAAGTTCCGGATCCAGCTCAGGAACCTGCTTGCAAAGGATTTCCGCAGCCTCATCGGGATTTTCGATTGCATATTCATATCCTCTCTTGCATGCGGTTAAGAAGCCCTTGGAAGCCTTGGCATGATCTTTTAAATAATCGTTGTTTGCAATGATTACGGGACTGTAATAGTCGAATTCCGGCGTGATGTCCTTGAAGTAGATCATGTTGGTATCAAGGCCTGCCTGCTTACAGGAAATGCCGCCCCATGCATAATAAACCCAGATAGCATCGATGTCCTGCTGCAGTGCTGCAGGCTCGTTTTCCACGTATTCCGGAATCAAATTTACCTTGGAAAAATCTCCGCCGTCCGCTTCTACGATATTCTGAAGCATTGCTTTCTCGATCGGCAGATCCCAGGTTGCGTAGTTTTTGCCTTCAAGGCCCTTGGGAGTATCGATTCCGTCCTCTTTTAAGGAGATGATACCGGAGGTGTTATGCTGAAGCAGAGCTGCAACAGCGGTTACGGGAATCTCCTCTTCGGATGTAAATACAGGCGGCAGATAGTCCTGGAAATCAATTCCGAACTGTGCCTGACCCGATGCTACCATCATGGTTGCACCGTCTTCGGGCGGCTGTACGATGGTGACATTCAGTCCCTCATCCGCAAAATAACCCTTCTCCAGCGCTACATAGAAACCGGTATGGTTCGTATTCGGAGTCCAGTCCAAAACAAGCGTGATGTCTTCAACCGGATCAAGCGGAGGAGACTCCGGTGTGCAGGCTGCAAGCGGCACACAGAGGATCATGAATGTTAAAAAAAGTGCCATCCATTTTTTCATTGTCTTTTTCATTGATTTATCTTCCTTTCTGATAGATTTATTTCAATTCCCGGATTCCTTATCCTGAAGGGAAACCCAGGGCATGGACTTATATTGGATCAGTTTTACCAGCTCCATTAACAAAAGACTGATAAACGAAACTAAGAAAATTACGGCAAACATTTTGTCGTAGGAAAGCGATTTCTTCACGCGCGTCATATAGACACCGAGGCCCGTAAAACCGCCCAGCCACTCGGCGATTACCGCTCCGACGACGGAGTAGGAAACGGCGATTTTTAAGCCGGAGAAAAAGCTGCCGAGCGCATTCGGATATTTGACGTTCCAGAAAATCTGCCAACGGTTTGCATTCATGGATTTCATCAGACGGATCATGTCCTGATCCACACCCTGAAAACCTTCCAGCAGACCGACCGCCATCGGAAAATATGCCACCAAAACGACAAGAATAACCTTCGGAACGATGCCGTAGGAAAACCACAGAATCAAAAGCGGAGCCAGAGCTACCGGCGGAATGGTCTGTGTAAGCACGAGAAGGGGGTAAATCGCGTTTTTTACCACAGGGAAGGCATCCATTAACGCTGCGGAGCCAAAACCCAGTAAAACGCCGATTACGAGTCCTAAACCGGCCTCCAACATTGTTGCCCCGGCATGATGCAGCAAAAGCATGCCGTCCGTAGGAAAAACACGAAGAACGTCGATCGGTGACGGCAGCATGTATCCCGGCACCCACTCAAATGTGCAGGCGAGTTGCCAGAGTACAAGGATTGCCAGAATTACCGCAATCGGTGTGATATGATCTTTTCCGAGTTTTTTCAGTTTCGATTTCATTTTTTTACGCCATCTCTTTGGGCTGCTTGGGGCTGTTTAAAGCTTTTCCTTCTAAAGCCTCTTTATTACTCTTATTAACTCTTCTCGAGCTACTTCTATTATTCCTAAACGAACTTTTTACGCTGTCTTATTCTTCAGTGCCTTGGCAAGATCGTGCTTGTGATGCTTCGCGGTCTTTCGCTCAATCGTGAGTTTCTCGCCTTCCGGCTTATAGGTAATCTTTACGTAGCTCATGACGCTCGGTGCGCCGGCCTCGATTGCGATGTACTGGCACTGTTTTACGATTTCCATCAGTTCCTCGTACTCACCCTCCATGGCGGTCTCGCAGGGGCCGACGTAATATTCCACGCCGGTGCTTTTGATGTAATCGATAACGGCATCCACAACACGTACGATTTCTTCATCTTCCAATACGGAAGGCAATACCTGAATAGCTACGTTTGCATTTAATTTGCTCATGATGATAAACTCCTTATTCTATTTCGCTAAATTCACTTAATCTCTTGCTCTGAAACGAACTACGGGCATTCTGCCTCGTCGCGTTTTCCCATCTTTCATCTAAACCCTAAAACGAAAAGAGGCTCTTTCTCATCACGAGAAAAAGCCTGATCTGACGAATTCATCATTCTCCCTACGCCGGTATTATCCGGATCAGGTCCTGGGTTTCTCCCAAAGGATTGACAGCGGTCTAACTGTCTCTCAGCCTAATTCCTTAAGCACTCCCGTGACAAAAACAGATTATAAATGCAAAACCCCTTTCTGTCAACTCTTCCCACAGTCACGACTCCGACGAAAATTCCTCATCTTAACCGTCACATGGCCAACCGAAATTCCTCATCTCAATCCCAAAAACCACATAAAAACCTCCTCTTCACAAAGAAGAGGAGGTTTGAATTTATCGTCTTATGAATTACTTTCCGGGAATAATGGCACCACAGGATGCACAGAACTTACCGTTATCGGTGAGCGGTTTTCCGCAAACAGGGCAGAAACCAAATCCTGCTGCCGGCTGAGCGGGCTGCTGCATCATAGGCTGAGGCTGTGCCATGGGCTGAGGCATCGGCTGTGCAGGCTGAACGGGCTGTGTCATAGGCTGACCCATCGGCTGCATAGGCTGCTGCATCGGCTGACCCATCGGCTGCTGCATCATGGGCTGTCCCATCGGCTGACCCATCGGCTGCTGCATCATGGGCTGTCCCATCGGCTGCTGGTACATAGGCTGCTGTCTGGGAGGTTTGTTTCCGCCGCCGAACAATTTAACAAATGTCGGTCTGAAGTCGGAGTCCATATCAAATCCAAACGCATGAATCATAACAATGATGATCGTTCCTATCAGCAATAGCAGGAATATTAAGCAGAATACCCAGCATGGCAGTACCGAAACTTTGAAGTACTTTCCGCCGAGATCCTTATTCCAGGATGCTACAACAGCAAAGTTGATGATCAAGAATGTAATCCAAAGAAGGGTATCAACACCTGCTGCGATTACAGAGAAGAGTGCAGCCTTCTTTGCTTCCTTGATAAAGGTAATACCGATAATTCCGAAAGGAATTAAGAGAAGCAGAACCATCCAGGGCATAGCTCCTACACTAAATCCCGAACTCTCTTTTCCACCTATGGCGGTAAATACGGTAACCGTCTGCTTGATGGATCTGTCACTTGTACAAGTAATCAGGAATGCCGGAAGGCAGGTGAAAAGAAATACAATCAGTGCCAGTACACGAATTACATTTCTCATGCAGAAAATTTCGAACGGAAGAGGTTTCTTCTGTGCAGGCATCGGAGCATATCCGGGCTGCATGCCGTTCATATTCGGAGCTGCATATCCGTTATTCATGGGTGCGCCCATAGGAGCACCGTTCATAGGAGCACCGTTCATGGGTGCGCCATAGCCACCGTTCATGGGAGCACCGTTCATAGGAGCACCATAGCCGGGGTTGGGATTCGGGTTAAAGTTGTTCATATTGTTCCCATCCATAATTCAACTCTCCTTCTCACACTTTTTTATGATTTCAATGGTTTTTTCCTTGTGGAAAAAAGCCCATAAATCTACTCTTTCATCTTACTATACAAGGCCTGTTCTTGCAAGAAAAAACTACTCGGTCGTTACCAAATCGCCCCACACTTTTTTCACCAAATTATTGCACATCTGGAGCGTGAAAGTGGAGTCCTGTCTTGCAATACTGTTATATTGCATATCTTCCTGTGTATAGTCTTTCAAAAACTTGGTATAGATGCTGCCGTGACCGCCTCTTACATCCACGTGTGCTACCGTCGGTTCAATGCCGTAATCCTCGATGACAACTTTTCCGTTTTCATCTCTGGTAAGGGTAACTTTTGCCATACCGCCGACAGCCTGTTCACCGGTTCCGGCCTTCGTTGCTCTCGTACCGGTAATAAAGTTACCAAGGGAATAATAAACCAGCATTCTGTGACCGGTTGCTTCGTTTTCATACCACTCGATCGGCTGAATAACATGAGGATGCGCACCGATAATCAAATCGACGTCTCTTTCGAGGAACCATCTGCACCACATCTTCTGATTCTCCGATGCATAGGTCTGATACTCATTACCCCAGTGGATCAAAACAACCACGAAATCGGCAACTTCATGTGCTTTTTTGATGTTGCGGTCCATCAGTCCCTCTTCAATCAGGTTGACTGCAAAAGGCATATCGTCCGGCATCGGCATACCGTTCAAACCGTAGGTATAGTTGAGCATGGCAATCTTCATACCGTCTTTTTCATAGACGTAGATTTCGTCCTGCTGCTCTTTTGTTTCGTTGATACCGAGCACCTTGATGTTCGGATAATTCTTCCAGACTTCCATGGTATGAAGCAGACCCTGCTTCCATTTATCCATGGTGTGGTTGGTTGCGTGAAGTACTACGTTAAATCCCGCATCGTTGATTGCTGCGGCAAGTTCATCCGCGGTATTAAACATCGGATATCCGGAATAGCCCATGTCCTCGCCGCCCATCATGATCTCCTGGTTGACGATGGCAATATCGGCCGCTTCCACCTCGGATTTTACATTCGCAAAAATCGCATCATAGTTCTTCTGTGTTCCGTTTGCATCAATGAAACCGCTCTTGGTTACATTCAAATGCATCAGCATATCGCCGACCATGATCAGCGAAATATGAGGATCCACCTTACCGCGCTGCGCATTTTCCAGTGTCAGCCATTCCTCCGGCGTTGCGGCAGCCATTACGGTTCCGGGTATCGAATACTCGATGATGGTGCCTTCCTTCATTCCGAATGAACGGAACGGATTTTTCATCTTTCCCTTCGCAAGGCCGGAAATCAAAAATCCCAATCCGACGCATACCAAAATAACCGCAGCCAAGAACACAAATGCCCTTGGCTTTACGCGAAATCTTCTTTTCTTTCTTCTTCTGTAAGCTGCACTTCTGGAGGACGAAACAGTTCTTTCCGAAGAATAACTTCTTCCGGAGGAAGAGGATCTTCTCACGGATGAGGAACTTCTGCTACCGGAACCTCTTCTGCTTCCCGAGCTGCTCCTGCTGCCCGATGCGGTTCTCGTTCTCGAAGTACTGCTGCTTCTTCTTTTTCCTGCTGTAGATCGACTTCCGGAAGAGGATCTTCCGGAACTGGTCATACGCCTGTCTGCCATATTAATTTCTCCTACTTTCTGGTCCAGGTTCTGGTCTGGTTATTTCCGGGCATACCCTGCGGATTCTGTCCGGGGTATCCTCCACGAGGGCCATAGTTCATGCCCTGCTGTGTATATGAATTTCCGGGATTTACACGGTTCACCCAGTTGCCACCCTGTGCGGGACCCTGCGGTCTCTGCGGCATATAGCCGTTCTGCATGGGTGCTCCCGGCTGGCGAACATATACCTGCTGAGGAGGTCTCTGCTGCTGCATGGGTCTCGGTTGCTGAACCGGTCTTTGCTGCTGCATCGGCGCACTGCTTGCACGCATCGGAGTGCCCTGACGAAGCGGCTGTCCCGGTGCGGGACCGTAAGATGCGCTCTGTCCCGGAGCCTGTTTCATTGCATTCTGCATAGCAGCCTGTTTCTGGCTGTTTTCGTAAGATCTCTTTTCGTTCATCTCTGCAAAGAGAGTCGTAGCCTTGGGAGCATCGTCGTCTTTTTTCTTCTTCTTTTTCTTCGAAGAAGTACTCTTTGCTGCTTCTTTTCCGGTCTCGGATTCCGCTTCGGCGCCGTTCTTTCCGGCCTTCTCCGCATCCTCGGGAACGGAACCTGCTCCGCTCATGCTTGCCGTTTCAATTCCGGAAGCCACCTCACGGGCGGTCTGGGCACGTTTGATGCTCTCTTTATTCTTACGATAGTATTCTCTCTTTTCGGCGCGCGCATTGATTTTTGCACGAACTCTGTCCAAACCGAGAATATGCCATACATCCACATGGAATCTTCGAATTGCGATATCGCAAAGGAAGAGAATTCCGGCGATCAGCAAAAGCGTAATCGTCAGACTGTAGCGGTTCTTTACAAACTCGGGCGGGTTCGGGAATACGTCCGCAGCACTCTCTAGGAATGTTGCACCGGTAACCGCACTGAAGTCGTTTAACAGCGTGTTGTTCGGATAGAACCGGTACTCGAGGGAATACTGCATAATCGCCGCCGTATTGATACTGCTGACGATGTCCTCACCGTCTTTTTGCTGAACGTTGATAGAATAAACACCGGTACTCTTGGTGTCGATTTCCGCCTGATACTCGCCGGGTTTCGTCGGGTCAAGCGTTATCTCTTTTACATTTCCTTCGTCATCAAAAACAGTTGCAACTACCTTTGTCTTGGAGTCAAACTCTTCGGTTGTATAGTGGATTACCGCCTTGGAGCCTTTTTGCTCTATCGTAACATAAGAGCCCTCCATGCCGTTGTCTTCCGTAACATACTGAAGGATATTATGCCACATTAACGGCGTTTTGTCCCAGCCGGAATAATATTCGGACCATTCGCCCGTCACATCCGACGTCCAGGCCACGGTTTTTCCGAGACCATACTGCCAATAGGCCAGGATCGGATCGCCGTAAGGCGAAGCCAGCGCCTGAATACTGCGTTCCTTGACGGAGGTTGCAATATATCCGTGTAATTCCGGCATATCCTCTCCTGCCACATCACGAATGATCTGGTCGGTGGAAGTCGTAGCCGGAACGAAGTCTTCGTTGATCAGATAAGTATCCGAAGAAAGGTAAATTTCCTGAGCAAAAATTCTCGGAATATCGGTATTCAGATCGGTATGGAAATAACGTCCGCCGCAGGCATCCGCAAGCATGGTAAGCAATGCATCGTTACTGCCGTCACCGATGGAAACGCAGGATAAGGTGATACCTGCTCCGTTGATGGTGTTGATCAAGTCACTGTATTCATTGTTTCCGTCCTGACCGTCGGTAAGCAGAATGATATGTTTTACCATCGCAGGATTCTTGGAAAGATCCGCTGCTGCTGCCGCAATTGCAGGATAGATGCTGGTACCGCCGCCGGGCGCCAGGGAATAAATCTCATCTTTGACAGCATCCTTGTCCGTAACCTTTTCAAGCGGAACGACTCTGTCATACGTGGTACTGAATGCGATAACGCCGACATAGTCCTCGTCGAGTCTTAAGTTGTCTACCGCTGCCGCTGCGGACTCTTTTGCAAGGTCGAGGTTATTGATGATTCCGTTTCCGTCTTCCATGGAACCGGACTGGTCGATTACCATTTCGATGGCGATGGAAGGAACTTCATTCTCACCCTTCGGGTCCATGTATACGGGCAGAACCGTTTCAAGCGAAGTATCGCGGTATCCGCCGAGCGCAAAACTGTTTGCACCGCCGGTCGCCACGAAACCTCCGCCATAGTTTTTGACATAATCTTCTAAGTTATCTAAGAATCCCTCTTTCAGATCATCTTTGTAAACGTCGATAAAAATGATAGCGGAATACTGCAGGAAATCGGACATGGTCGAAGGAACGGTTCCCGGAGTTACCACGTCATATTTCTTGCCGATGGCATCGAGGATGCTGCGCATCTCACGGCCCTTTCCGGCCTCGCCTTCCACAACAAGAAGAGGAAGATTGGTTTCAATATTGGTATATGCGGAGAATTCGTTATTTACGGTAACGGTATCCTTATCCGCTTCCACTACGACACGATAGGTCTTTAAACCTTCATCGGTCTGAGTATCCTTGAAAATAAACTGGTTGGTACCAACCTGGAGGTTTACTCTCTGCTGTCCTTTTAAGGTACGTCCGGAGAAGAGCTTTACGGTTGCGGGACAAGCCACGTTACTCTCTACTTCCACCTGAATACTGAAGTTTTCACCGACTCCTACTTCCTGAGGAACCGTAACATTTGCAACATATACTTCGTCCGAAACGTTTTCTTCCAGACGACAGATTTCAAAATCCACACCGGAAGCAATGACCGCCGAAGCCGTCATATTTAAGTTACCTTCGTTTTCATTTCCGTCCGTAATCAAAACGATACGTTTTGCACAGTCTTCCGGCATCTGTGCCAGTGCCATGTTTACGGCATCTTCCAGGTTCGTTGCCTGGGAATCGACTTCGGTATAAAGTCCGGAGAACGAAACATCCTTGGAGATAAACTGCTCCACTCTCGTATCTCCACCAAAAGCGATTACGCCGACATAATCATGTCTGCCCTTTGTTTTGATGGCATCATTAATGAAGGCGGTTACCTCATCTTTTCGCTCTCTTACGGAATCGGAAACGTCTACCAGGAAAATGGTGGTAACGTCTTTTCCGACGATCTTAAACGTGATACCGGAAAGTGCGAGCACAAGCAGGGAAGCCACAAGCGCACGAATAATAATGCGGCTGATTTTCTGTGCCGTATTTCTGGAATACATGAATCGCATGGAAAAAATAAGCGCTGCGATAATGACCGGAATCAGCAAAAGGACCCATGGATTTTGAAATGTAATACTCATCTTCTACCCTTTTCCTTACTTTCTTAAGTAAGCAATCCACTCTACAACAAGTAAAGCAAGTGCCACTGCAATAATAATATTCTTTAAATCCAAATCACCGGATGCACCCTTTTTGACATCGGTTTCCGCATCCGTATTCATATCCGGCGTCATTTCGATGAAACTCTCGGTTGCCGGGAAATTCGCTACAAAAAACTCCGCTCCGTCTTTTACCAGATGAGACTCCGTCTGGGAAACCGTATAAACACCGGTCTGATCCGTACCGGTAAATACGATACGATAATCGGAAAGCTGTACCGGAGTTCCGTCCGGCTTGGTTACGGTCGGAAGCGCACCGTCCGCCCTTGCATTTACCTGAATGCCGTCGCCCGTATAGACTACGTTCTGCTGCAGCATTCCGGTCATAACATTGTCATTGACGATGTTGTACATAAGGAGCGGGAACTCCATCTTAAGAGGAAGTTCGGAGTTGTGAAGATCAAAACCGAATACCGTGATCTTCTGTCCCTGATAGTCACCGTAGAAGCCGACCGTCATTCTTTCTTTCTTATCGGTCTCCGTATCGGTTACTTCCGCGGTTAAGAAAGGAGCTGCCCAGTCAGGCGTATAGTATGCGGTAATATCAACCGCACCGAAATCCATGGTCTCCACATACTGTGTGATATTCACGGATTCCGCTTCAACCAAAGCGCTGTCGATTTCACCCTTGCTTTGATAAAGATCCTTATTCGGTGCATCAAAAATCACCACGTTACCGGTCTGCGGGAAATACTCCGGTGCCGGCATCATACAGTCAAAGATATAAAGATCGAATCCCTGCGTTACAAAGGAATCAAAGGATGCGATATCGTTGGATTTGATGACCGTAATTCCTTCCATCAGGTCGAGAACTTTTTCGATGTATGCATTCTTCTCCGTCATTAAAAGTACTCTGATATCACGGTTTTCCGAAACCACATCGTAGCAGACATCATCATCCGCCAATGCATCGTTTCCGTTTAATTCGGCACGAAGGATACTTCCTGTGAAGTTTACTTTGTCGAAGTATACAATCTGGCTTTCGCCTGCGGGAAGAGATACTTTCTGGCTGGTTAAGATCTGGTCGTCACCGTAAAGCGTAACTTCCTTCGCAGTCTCTTTTTCTCCGTAGTTGGTAACCTTTGCAAGGATTACCAGATTTCCGCCGGACTCACCGTGGCTTAAGTATTCGATGCCGACGTTTTCTTTTTGCTTATAAACATCTACGATGGAGCCCGGAACGTCCTTCATGGAAACGTTGCTGTCGGTAAAGCATACCGTAAGCAGTGTCGGCCACTGGCTCTGCATGGTCTTAACCATTTCCACGCCCGCTTCGGCACTTCCTGCATTTAAGGTCGGCTCAATTGCCTTGATCTTGTTAATGACTTCATTTTTGTCATCCGAGGATGAAACTACAAGTGTAGCTACATCACTACTGGAAATAACGGACATACCGGTTCCGTTCTTAAGACCCTTTACGTAATCGCAGGCCTCTCCGATTGCCTTGTCGAGTCTGGTTTTCTCGCCTTCGTAATTCTCATTCATACTTGCGGAATTGTCGATTACGAGAATGACATGACCGGTACTCTTACCGAGATTCAAAAGGAAGGGTCCCATCAAGGCGAGGATAATAATCAGGAAAAGAATGATCTGGAGAATCATCAGCCAGTTCTTTTTTAACTTCTCCCAGGGAGTGTTTGCCTCAATGTTATGATAGGTCTCTCTCCACAGAAACAAGGACGGAACCTCTTTCTTTTCCGCCTTTTGTTTTAACAGATACATAAAAATGATTACCGGAACCAGCGCCAGGAGCGCTAACGGCCACAAATATAAGAATTTCACTTGGTAACCTCAATCATTAGTTATTTGTTGCAAGTCTTGATAACGAACCGTAGAGAAGGGAATCCACACTGGCATCCGAAAGGATCGGAATGTAAATAACCGAGTGTTTCTTGCAGATTCCTTCAATGTTATGGATAAAATCATCAAATGTTTTTTTGTAGCTGCGAAGCACGGAACCGCTCATGCTTAAGCGAATATCCGAACCGGTTTCACAGTCCACCATTTGGATGGTACCTTCGTAAGCAGGATCTTTTTCCTCCGGAGAAAGAACATGCAAAAATACCACTTCCTGATGGCAGAAGCGCAGATACTTAAATACTTCTTCAATGTTATCGCAATAGCCGTCGGAAATGAAAAAGCTCATTCCGTGCTGCTTAAAATTGCCTCTCTTTAAACTGCCTAAGAAATCGCCCGCACCGGAAAACTCCGTACGATCCAGGATTTCAATGGATTTACGAAACGCCTGCATTCCCGTCATTCCGCGATGGTTTTCGATCATACCGTCTTTCATGATGTCTAAGAAGAGACGGTCACCGTTTTCAAGCACAATGTAAGAAATCGCTCCGGCAAGACGTTTTGCCGCAACGGCTTTGTTTTTTTCGCCGAAATCCATGGATTTGCTGGCATCCAGTACCACATGGAACAATCCTTCTTTTTCTTCCATGAAAAGCTTGATGAAAAGCTTGTCGAAACGACCGTATGCATTCCAGTCGATTCTTCGGATATCGTCTCCGAGCATGTATTCACGGAAGTCGGAAAACTCCACGGAATTACCTTTTGCTTTCGACTTTCTGCCGCCGCTCATACCGGCAGCATTGCTGAGAGCAATGGACATTCTAAGCGATCTTAACTTGGCATAAAATTCACTGTTAAACGCCTGTTCCATGACTTATCCCCAATTATTCTTTCTGTCCCATCGGTACGGCTGCAATGATGTTTGCAATGATCTCATCCACTTTTATGCCGTCTGCCATTGCCTCGAATCCGGGAATGATACGATGACGAAGTGCGGGGAAAGCAACTGCCTTTACATCATCGAACGATACGTTGTAACGTCCTTCGAGTAAAGCCTTTGCCTTTGCACTCTGGAAAATAGCCTGGCCTGCACGGGGAGATGCGCCGCATGCTACGTAACGTTTTACATAGTCGTCAGCGGAATCGGACTCCGGATGGGTTGCTACCACGATACGAAGTGCATAATCCATTACCGCATCTGCAATGGGGATGTCACGAATGGCTACTCTGGTATTCAAAATATCTTCGCCGCTTAATACCGGCTGTAAGGTTACGTTTTTGTTGGTAACCGTAATATCCATGATTTCTTTTAATTCCTCAAGACTCGGGAAATCCACCTGAATCTTGAATAAGAAACGGTCGAGCTGTGCCTCGGGAAGAGGATAGGTTCCTTCGTTCTCGATCGGGTTCTGGGTTGCAAGTACCATGAACGGCTCTTTCAAACGATAGGTTGTATTACCAACCGTTACGGTATGCTCCTGCATGGCCTCCAAAAGTGCAGACTGTGTTTTCGGGGTCGCACGGTTAATTTCGTCGGCAAGAACAAGGTTTGCAAAAACGGGACCGGGCTGGAACTCGAATGTGTTCTTATCTTCCTGCTTTACGATCAAGTTGGTACCGGTAACGTCCGCAGGCATCAAGTCCGGCGTAAACTGGATTCGGGAGAAATCCAGGGAACATACTGCCGCGATTGCCTTTACAAGCTGTGTCTTTCCAAGTCCGGGATCACCTTCGAGAAGAACATTACCGCCGGAAAGCATTGCCCACAAAACCTGGCGAATAACTTCCTTCTGTCCGATAATTGCCTTTCCGATTTCTTCCTCGGCTGCGTTGATTTTGCCCACCATCTCTTTTAATTCATTTTCGTTCTGAATCATGCCAAACAGTCTCCTTTACACTTCTGATTTTCTATTTCTGATCCTCTAAATATTTGTTAATTCAATCCTGAGAAATAACCCTTGATAAAGTCTTTCATGGAATTCGGAATCTTACTCTGATTCATCTTGGAATATGCTTTCTGAGTATAATCACCGACTACCTGCTGATAATCCTTCTTCTCTCCGGACTTGTGCTGGGAATAATCGGATTCATACTTCTTGGACTCTCCGCCTTCGCCTGCCTTACCGGTAATGCTCTCTTCTTTTCCGGTTCCGTCTTCGAACATGGTTACATGTTCCTGACCTTTGTTTGCGGGAGCTTCTTCCGCATACTGGCTGCCGTTATACCAGCCGTCTCCGGAACCGCCCTGGCCGCCCTGGCCTTGCTGACCTTCCTGGCCCTGCTGGCCTTGCTGACCCTGCTGACCTTCCTGGCCTTCCTGGCCTTCCTGACCCTGCTGGCCCTGCTGGCCTTGCTGACCCTGCTGGCCTTCCTGACCCTGCTGGCCCTGCTGGCCTTGCTGACCCTGCTGGCCTTGTTGTCCCTGCTGACCTTCCTGGCCCTGCTGGCCCTGCTGTCCTTGCTGGCCCTGCTGACCCTGCTGACCCTGCTGGCCTTCCTGGCCTTCCTGACCTTCCTGGCCCTGCTGACCTTGCTGGCCCTGCTGACCTTCCTGACC
>JAFWTY010000016.1 GCA_017518735.1 Lachnospiraceae bacterium
AGGTAGATAGGGCCAAGGTGTAAGTGCAGTGATGCATTCAGCTGATGGTTACTAATCGATCGAAAGCTTATCCAGAGGTTAGGTTAAAATGTTATTCCAAGGAACTTGGTGAGAAGATATACTGTGTTCGGTTTTGAAGGTGCAAGAAATGAACCTTTTAAAGTAATATGGCCCATTGGCTCAGTTGGTTAGAGCGCCGCCCTGTCACGGCGGAGGTCGTCGGTTCAAGTCCGTCATGGGTCGCACGCCTCGTCTTTTCTATGGAAAGGCGAGGTGTAAGGGGTCTTAGCTCAGCTGGGAGAGCATCTGCCTTACAAGCAGAGGGTCATAGGTTCGAGCCCTATAGGCCCCACGTCAACTGAAGACCAGTTGCATGCCGGCGTGGCGGAACTGGCAGACGCACAGGACTTAAAATCCTGCGAGGGTAAAACTTCGTACCGGTTCGATTCCGGTCGCCGGCAGGAAAGAGTTACAAATCAATTCGGTTTGTAACTCTTTTTTCTTTCTTAGGATATAAATTGAGCCGTTATCCTTACTTGGATAGCGGCTCTTATGATTATTCGTTAATACTGACTGTCTTAGCAATCTTTATTGCTTCTTCTTTACTGAATTCTTTTTTTGAAAGGCTTAAAACATAGTATGTGTCCTCACCTTCTTTTACAAACCAGAAGTACCAGTATTCACTCGTTAAGTCTATTTTAGAAGTATCGATTCCATTTTGTTTCATTTGCTCGATTTGAGGAGCAGTATATAAAGAGTGATTTTCTTCGAGCATAATTGCCGGCCATTGCATGTTGGAACGTTCCAAACCGATTACTTCGAGGTATTTTTCGACCGTGTGGTTCGGAATCATTACCCCAGACAGATTCGGAATGCCGTTCGTATAGGTTACTTTTGTATTAGCCGCAGGATATTTGGTCAGCATACCGGAGAAAAGCCATTCGAGTGGGGCTTCGCCATTTTCTTCCCCGTTGTAACTTTGCGGAAGGATTAAGAAGGAACCGCCGTATCCACCATCCGCATCGTATTCGCTGAAACTGTATCCGTTGGGAAGTTCAATTGCAGAGAGCCAGTTGGAAACCTGTACCATATCGGAGTCGCTATCTTCCGATGGGGAGAATGATAAATTCAGCACTTGTATTTTTCCGTTCTTATCATAATTAAAATACACATCGGCTGTTCCCAATATATCGAATTTGCCACCGAGGCCTTCAATACCATGCGTTGCGATGATGCAATCTTTTCCATCAAAGGAGCCACGCTTGATTTCCCAAACACCCCATGCGGCGGGGCCACCCAAGTCTGTACCCGGCTGACTGTACTTATCCGTGTAAAGGATGTCATTTGCTACACTTTTTAGAACGCCGTCTTCGGAATTATAAAGTTTGGTATAATGCTCTTTAATATCATATCCGACAAATTGATTATAACCGTCACATGTAATATGGACATAGATTCCGGAGTTTTCCTCTACATTTTTTACATCACTGGTGCTTTTGCCTCTTGTTACATGAAGTGGGAAAGCGTTGGTATAATGATCGGATTCATATCCGACATCTGTATTTTCCAGTTCTTTCCAGGAAGATCCGGACTTCTTTAATGCGACATACTGTGTTTGTGGCATGGAATTCACGGCTGGATAAACGGTTACGAAGATTTCTTCTTTTCCGTCTTCGTCCAAATCTATGTACCAGGCTTCGTCAAAATGGCAGGGCAGAACATTTTCTCCGTGATATATAATTTCGCCGTCGAAGTATAAATCCCATAGGAACTTGTAATTATCATTTTCTTCGAAAGATTGAGCAATAATATACTCATCCGTTCCGTCTTGGTCAATATCGCCAAAATCGGTTTTATTCTCACCTTCTTGCAGAAACTTTTCCGAAGGAATTTCCTCATTTGCAATTTCCGATTGTGAAGGAGCGGTGTTTATTTCTTTTTTCTTTGGATTAGTAAGGAAACATACTGTTACTACGACAATGCAGACTAAGGCTGCGATAATGATCCAAAATGCCGGTTTCTTATAATTCAGGATCCCCTTTACACGACTCTTTACTCCGGTTTCGCCGAATGCCAAAGGGCAGGCAGCAATTCTTTTTCTTTGCAGCGCACAATCAAGAAGAGCCTGGGAATACATCGCAAGGTAATCTTTGTCCTTATCCTTGATTACTTTTTCGTCGCAGGCAGATTCGATATCTCTGCAGAGTAAAATGTATGCCACCCAGCAAAGGGGATGAAACCAGTAAACAGAGAGGAGCAGGAAGCCAAGTGGTTTCCATAGGTTATCAAGCCGCTTTAAATGTGAGGTTTCGTGAGCGATGACAAACTGTCTGGTTTCATCCTCCAGAGAGGATGGAATATAAATACTCGGCTTAAATACTCCCAGGATGAAAGGTGATTTGATTTCGTCACATAACAGAATCCGTTTGGATTTTTCGCCATCTTGATTAAGCGGAACAGAAGCACGAACCCGTCTCTTTAACAGTAAAAAGCTAATCAGAGCATATATAAGCATTCCTGCTATGCCTGCAATCCAAACAATAGATGCAATCGAAACCAGAATTTGCAAGGGGTTAACACTGTCTCCGATTGCCGGCGCAAAGGTTTCCGTGATCACGGGATTTACAGCATTATTTACGACGCGAATTCCGGAATCGATAACGGGTTTTTGCTCGTATACTATATTTGTCGGAACAACTTCAGAACTCGGTACCAGGCTTAATACGCTCTCAATGGAGAACGGAAGAAGTAATCTGACGGCTACCAAAGCCCATAAAAGACAACTGATCCATTTCGGAGCTTTTTTAAGAAGCAGACGGAGAATAATAACCGCAAGGATTAACCATCCGGCGGTAAGGCTGATATTCAGAATTTTCAGGAAAACGGTACTCATTTGTTTTTCTCCTTGAAGGCATCAATCATTTGCTGGATTTCTTCGGCTTCTTTTGCAGTCAGTTTCTTGTTGGAGATAAATGCCGCCACGAAAGCAGGAAGGGATCCGGCATAGGAATCTTCCACAATCTGTTCGCTCTTTGCTGCATAAAACTGTTCTTTGGATATCAGCGAGGTGACGATGCCATCCTCGTTTTTAAGCAATCCTTTTTCACACAATTTACGAAGCACAGTATAGGTGGTCGGTTTTTTCCAGTTGAGTTCCTTATCACAAATCTTTACTAATTCACCGGATCCAATCGGTTCATTCGCCCATACAATGTCCGCAAAACGTTCCTGTACAGCACCAAGTTCAAAATCAATCATATTGTTATACCTCCGTCGGTTTATTCAAATAAACCATACTTGAAGTTTATCGCGATAAACCAAATTTGTCAATAGAAGAAATATTGGAATTATCAACTTGACTAATTGATTAACAAGTAGGTTCGAAAAGAGGTTCAAAAAAGAAGGTGAGACCGCAAAACTCCTTTCTTACAGTATTTTCGCCGCATTCGGAGGTTCGATTCCGGTCGCCGGCAGGAAGAACTGCAGATCAAATTGATTTGCAGTTCTTTTTTATTCCATGAGAAAAAATGCATTGGGATTACTTTTATGATATTATGATTTGAGGGATTTTAATGAGACAACCCTTGTCTCATTCAGTAAAATAGGGCATTTGCTCGTTTTGTGTCCTTCTAAAAATGTTGTACCGGAAGTACGATTTGCTCATAAGGCAGCCGCAAAAGAGTGGCAGATAATTCCAAAACAACTTTTAGGAGGACAAAACAATGAAGAAAAATGTAAGTGCAGCAATGGTAGCAACAGCGCGTTGCGTGATTTTTACGGACCGAAGTGGTATATTGAAATCACAGAGGAGGTAACGGATTATGGATACGAAAGAAGTTTTACTTGAACTCAGAACCAAGAACGGAATGTCGCAGGATGAGCTTGCGGAGAAGATTTTTGTGACGAGACAGGCGGTTTCCCGCTGGGAAAACGGTGAGACGGTGCCGAATACGGAGACGTTGAAACTTTTATCGAATTTGTTCGGGGTTTCTATCAATACCCTGCTTGGCTCACCGAATAAGCTGATTTGCCAGTGCTGCGGAATGCCGATGGAAGATGAAATCCTCGGACGTAACAAGGACGGCTCCATTAACGAAGAGTACTGCAAGTGGTGCTATGCGGACGGAACCTACACTTACAGCAACATGGACGATCTGATTGATGTCTGTGTAAAACACATGGCGAGCGAGGAATTCAGCGAAGAGCAGTGCAGGGAATATCTGAAAGAATCCTTGCCGAAGCTGAATTATTGGAAGAAATATGAGGAACTCTCCGACGACGGGCAGTTTGATGAATTCAAAAAGCAACTGATCGGCGAAATCAATGCCCTTCGGGTTGAGGGCATGCCGGAAGTAAAGAGCCTGAACGCGCTGGTCGGCAAGTTCGTCAACATCGAATATACACTTCCGAGCGGAATGAAGGCCAAATTCTTAAACGACGGAACGACCTATCTCGGCACCCAGCTTGAGTCCGAAATCGTGGACGGAATGTGCTTCGGAGTCTTGGCAAATATGGATTTTATCCTGATTTGTTCATATGAAAAGGACTGCGTGAACTCGGAACTTCTGCTTTACAAGAAAAGATAGTATTCGGATTCGCCCGTGTCAATTGGGACGGTCTATTGAAACGACGGGAAATCCGTCTTTATAGTCTTTGATCAGATAAGGATGGGCTTTTGCGTATGCAAAAAGTTCGTCCTTTAATTTTGCGCGGACAAATTCTTTGACAACGGCAATGTCCAGTTTATTGACTGATGGACAGGTGGGAGTTAAGGCGATGACAAGTTCGCCGGAGGTAAGCCGCATAACGCGGAGGGGCCATATTTTGCAGTCCCAGGGCTTTTCTTCATTGTTTAGAAGGCAGCCGTGTTCGCCAAGATAAGGGCAGGGCGCTTCTTCGTCAGGGGAGTCTGTTTGGTATCTGTCTGAAAGATCGTAGGTGGCGTAAGTTCGGTCTTCAAACGTGAATTTGCGCAGGGCAGATTCGAGATTGGCTGACTGAACGGGAGTTTTGTCAAGTTTCGTTTCGTTGGAACTGTCTGTGAAAAGCGTACCGGAAGGCTCTGCACACAGACGATTATCTGCCTTGATGGCCGCCATATTTTCTTCCGTAAAAACCGGTGTCTCCCAAAGCGACGTTCTTCTGAACGCGCAGCAGAAGCGACAGGAGGCACAGTCTTCTTTTTTCAGTATCTCTCCAAGCATATCCCAATATCCTTAAATCTGTTTTACCACGTATTTCTCAATCATATATTCCGGGCAGTAGGACGTTTTTGCGCGGCGTAAGCCTTCGACGCCTAAGTCCTCTTCGCGGTTAATGTATTTGTAATCCTTGCAACAGAGCAGGGCAAATTCGTTGCAGAGGAGCTGGTAGACACCGGTAATGTCCTTGCGTCCCTTCTCAATCACTTCATCCATGCATTCATCATTCAGTGCAACGCCTGCGGCATAGCCGACCACGGTGCCTCTTACATAAACCACGATGCCTTTCATTTCCAGTTCTTCAAAATGAGAGAGGTAGAATTTGATTGCCTCGTGCTCACGCGCAAGCAATTCATCGGGGCCGTCGGCAAGGCGGCTTTTAATCCACTCCATCTGGAAAACCATCACATCGGTCATGTTTTCCTCGGAGATGTCTTCAATCCGGACATGTCCTTCATATGCGGAATAAAAGGCCCGAACCCGGTTTCTTTTATCCCTGAGAGCCTTACCCGGCAGGACTCTTAATGATTCCGCTGAGTAGACATACTCTGCATAATCACGGGAATACTCATATTCAAAGGCAGTCGGATAGCTACTTTCCAGCAGGGTTTTAAACGCTTCCGTCGCGGTATAAAAGACTGCCTTGCAGCCGTGCTCTGCAGCATCCTCAAGAAGGAGGTCTATGCTGCGACGGAATTTTGCCTCACCTTTGGGAGAGGAGATATTAAAATCTCCAAGCGGAGCCAGGTAATACCGCTCCCCGGTACAGTCAAGCGCGCTTCTGTGTACATATAGCACGTCATCCGCGATGGCATATTCATCTCCGTACTTCATCGAAAGTCCCGTCATCAGGATCAGCGAATGCTGGCACGACGAAGAACCGTATCGCTCAAGATACGGGCGGAGGATCTCTTTATCTTCAATTGTTACGGGTTTAAATTCCTGCATATTTTTCTCCGTTAATAAGATTTTAAGAAAACCAGAGAACCATGTAAAGAAAAAACACATTCTTTTGGTCGTAGAAAGTGTATTTTTTGCTATTTTGCGCTGTTTCATGTTACAATAAATTGTTTTGTTGTGTAAAAGGTCGGGGTATCTTTATGTTTTACGAGTTGGAAAAAGGCTCCGGAACGCAGTTTGACCCGGCAATCACGCCCATTCTGATCAGTCTGATGGACAGAGGAGAGATGAATCCCGAGACCATCGAAGGTAATGCGGTAGACGAGAGCGGAGAAGTGATTCCGGAGTTAAAGGAAAAAATGAAAAACTCCGATACTTACATTCAGTATACCGAAGACTGCAGAATTCTTGCGCTTTATGACAGAAGCGACGAGGAAATGAGAGAGATCACGGAAGTGATTCAGAATGCATCTTCGGGGAATACGTTAATCAGCGGTCTTTAGGGTGAGAGTGCGATAATATTTTTTTCTTTTTTTTTAATAAAAAAAGTGTTAAAATATTTTAAATATGTGGTTAAAACCATATATACAACTTAGTGAAGCAAATTATTCAGAATCGGAGGGATGGTTTATGAAGAAATTTATCGCTGAATTTATCGGTACCTGTGTTCTTGTAACGCTTGGTTGCGGAACCGCAATGCTGACCGGATGTGAGCTTTGGGGCGGATATCTTGCTACCGCACTTGCTTTCGGTCTTGTAATCGTAGGCATGGCATATTGTGTAGGAAACGTTTCCGGATGCCATATCAACCCGGCTGTCAGCCTTGCAGTTTTGATTAACGGCGGAATTACCGTAAAAGAGTTCTTCCTTTACATTTGCGCTCAGTGCCTTGGTGCATTTGCAGGCGCAGGCTTACTTGCAGCAATTTTCAACCTCGGCGGTGTAAAAGATTTAACCGGCGGATTCGGATCCAACGGACTTGGCGGCGTAAGCGGAAGCGTAACTGCAGGACTTTTGGTAGAAGTTGTTCTTACTTTCATCTTCGTTCTTACCATTCTCGGTGTTACCAGCAAGAAGGCTAACCACGGTTCCTTCGGCGGTTTGATCATCGGTCTTACCCTTGTACTTGTTCACATCCTTGGTATCGGCTTAACCGGTACGAGCGTAAACCCTGCAAGAAGTTTGGGACCCGCTATTGTAGCATTAATCACCGGCAACGGCGATCCTATCTCATGCGTATGGGTATTCATCGTTGGACCTTTCATCGGTGCCATCGTAGCAGCTTTCGTTCACAAGTTGCTTGAATCCTCTGATGCAAAAGAGGCATAAAATAAATAACTAGAGGTAAAAAGAAATGTCTATTAGAATCAGTATTTTAGGTTACGGTAACCTCGGCCGCGGTGTGGAATGTGCAATCAAGCACAATGCGGACGAAGAGCTGGTTGCGGTATTCACAAGACGTGATCCCGCAAGTGTTAAGATTCTTACGGAAGGTGCTGCGGTAGTGAATGTTGCAGACATCGAGCAGTGGAAGGACAAGATTGACGTCCTGATCATCTGCGGCGGTTCCGCTACTGATTTGCCCGAGATGACTCCGAAGTATGCAAAAATGTTCAACGTTATCGACAGCTTCGATACACACGCAAACATTCCGACACATTTTGCAAACGTTGATGCGGCTGCAAAGGAAAACGGAAAAATCGCCATGATCTCCTTAGGCTGGGATCCCGGTTTGTTCTCCGTAAGCCGTCTGTATGCAAATGCAATCTTAAACGAAGGATCCACCTACACCTTCTGGGGCAAGGGCGTTAGCCAGGGTCACTCCGATGCGATTCGTCGTGTACCCGGTGTTAAGGATGGAAAGCAGTATACAATCCCCGTTCCCGCTGCACTTGAGGCAGTAAGAAGCGGAAGCAATCCGGAACTTACCACAAGAGAAAAACATACGAGAGAGTGCTTCGTTGTTTTGGAAGAAGGTGCTGATCCCGCAAAGGTGGAAGAGGCAATCAAGACGATGCCGAACTATTTTGCCGATTACGATACAACGGTTCACTTTATCAGTGAAGAAGAGTTAAAGAGAGACCATTCCGGTATTCCTCACGGCGGATTCGTAATCCACAGCGGCAAGACCGGCTGGAACGATGAGAACACCCACGTGATTGAATACAGCTTAAAGCTCGATTCCAATCCGGAATTCACGTCCTCCGTACTGGTTGCTTTTGCAAGAGCAGCTGTACGTATGCATAAGGAAGGCATGACAGGATGCAAGACGATTTTTGATGTTCCTCCTGCTTACCTGACAAACATGAGCGCAGAGGAAATCAGGGCACACCTGTTATAAGATTTCGAAATAAACGTATTTGGACAGGGTGGTGGAATCACCGCCCTGTATTTATGAGAAAGCAAACTTTTCCATGACAAGTCTGCTTTTCAGTGTTGCGAGGTGCAAAACCAGTGAAGAAGTTTCCGGCAGCGATTTATTATCCACTGCAATGGACATGGGGAATCCTGCAAAACATCGCAGGATTGTGCGTGTTTCTGGCCCTTGTGCGCCGGCCGCATTTTTGCTACGAAAGATGCGTGGCGACGGTGTGGAACCGCAGGGAGTCGCTTTCGCTGGGCATGTTTATTTTTGTCTCGAAACACTTAAAAGGGGATTTGCAGGATGAAGACAACGAGTTAAGTCGAGTTACGGTGCACGAGTACGGACACACGTTCCAGTCCCTGGTGCTCGGACCGCTTTATCTGCTTGTGATTTCGCTTCCGTCCGGCGTCTGGTGCATGATACCCGGTTTTGAGAACATGCGCCGCAGGAAAAAGATTTCCTACCATTCGCTCTATACGGAGCGATGGGCAAACCATCTGGGACTCAACATCACAAAAAGGCTCCCGGAAGGCTACAAGGAAACCCACGAACACACCTGGCCGATGAAAAAAGCGCGTGCCATGGGAGTTCCCAATTATAAAGAGATTAAGGATATTAAAGATCTTCAGGCCGCGCTTGAGAAAATGAGTCTTAAGGCTTCGCCGGAAAAGAAGGATCTTTAGGAAACAGGAAAGGATAGTTATGCATAACGATTTATTCTCACTGAATATTTTTGGAAAAACCGTTACGATTCACGGATACGGTCTTATGATTGCAATCGGAATTGCCGCTGCAATCGTCATCGCCATTCTCCGTGCCAGAAAGAAAAAAATCGATCCCGATCCGATACTCGATGTGGCATTAATTGTGCTTTTCGCCGGATTTTTAGGCGGTAAGATCATGTACATCATCGTGGATTGGAAGGAGTTTATTAAGGCAGAAAACAAGTGGGGCTATTTAGGCGGCGGTGGTTTCGTCGTATACGGCGGTATTATTCTGGTACTGCTTGCCTGCGCGGTTTATTTCAGAATCCGCAAGATGGACTTTTTCGAATACTTCGATCTGATCATGCCGGAAGTCTCCGTTGCACAGGGATTCGGACGAATCGGCTGTTTCCTTGCAGGATGCTGCTACGGTTCGGTAACCGATTCTCCTCTCGGAGTTGTTTTCCCGCCCGAGAGCTTTGCAATTACACATCTTGGAGAAAAGATATGGCCGACACAGTTGTTCATGTCGATTGGAAACTTTGCCATTGCGGGAATCCTGCTGATTTCCGGACGTTTCTTAAAGAAGAAAGGACAGGTCGGATCCTTGTATCTGATCCTCTATGCCATCGGACGTTTTGTGGTAGAGTTCTTCCGCGACGATCCGAGAGGAAGTATCAAAATCTTTTTCATGAAGGATAGGAGTATTTCCACGTCCCAGTTTATTTCCATCTTTGTACTGATCGCCGGTATTGCGCTGTTCATCTGGAGAACTCGTGCGGGTAGCAATAATACCAAAGCGGAAGAGAAGATTGAAAGCAAAAAAGAGGACAAGAAGAGCGTAAAGTCCGAGAGTAAGAACGACAAAAAGAGCGAGAGCAAAGTCGAGAACAAGAGCGACAAGAATCTCAATACCAAGAAAGCAAAAGTTTCAAAGAAATAGGAGATAAAATGGATTACAAGAAAGCGGGACAGGTGTCCAACTGGTTTTTTATCACTTCCATCATAGCAATCGTGGGTACCCTTTTCTTTAAGGATCCGTCGCAGCGTATGACACAGCTCATCCTGTTTTTTATCGGCATTGCCCTGATCATCGGCGGAATCGTCGTGCGCATTATTTTCTGGAGATGCCCGAAATGCAAGAAAATGCTGACACTCGGCTATCGACTGGAGCCGGATAAGTGCCCGAGATGCAGAGCAAGTCTGCTTTCGGACGAAGAAAAGAAGTAGTTCATAAGGAAGTTGCGGAACGCAGTTTCCTTGAGATAGATCATTTTACGTTTTATGGAGGGAAAGATGGGACAGAGAGAGATTTTGGAAATGGTAGCATTTATCTGCTATCTGTGTCTTGTTCTTGGCATCGGAGTTTTCTTCTTCGTAAAGGGAAGAAAACAGACCGGTGACAAGGCGTATTTCTTAGGCGGTCGCCAGATGAACGGCTGGGTTGCGGCATTGTCCGCAGGCGCATCCGACATGAGCGCATGGGTTTTGATGGGTCTTCCCGGATCCATTTACCTTTGGGGTATGGGTCAGGTATGGATTGCAGTCGGCCTCTTCCTGGGAACCGTACTTGCATGGCTTTGCGTGGCACCGAGACTTCGGAGAATGTCAATTCTGGCGGATGATGCAATCACCATTCCGCAGTTTTTGACGAAGCGTTTTAAGACGAGTAATCCGGTACTTCAGATTGTATGCGCCATTATTTTCTGCGTGGCATACTGCATTTACTCCGCATCCAGTATCGTGGCTTGCGGTAGCCTTTTCAACAGAGTGTTCGGAATCCCCAGTATTTATGCAATGGTCGGAGCAACCGTCATCATTCTGCTTTACACATTCATGGGCGGATTTAACGCAGTTTGCTGGACGGACTTCTTCCAGGGACTTTTAATGTTAATGGCTCTTATGGCAGTGTCCATCGTTGCAAGTATCGCAATAGCAAAACCGGACTTTGCACCGGTTGCTGTCGTTGTTACCGAGGAAAACTATTACAATCCTCTTTCCAGCGGTCAGTGGGACTGGGCATCCGTAAAGGATATCCTGAGCGGCTTCGGATGGGGCCTTGGATACTTCGGTATGCCTCACATCCTCGTTCGTTACATGTCCATTAAGTCTGAAAAGGAAATGAGAAAATCCAGAGTTGTCGGTATTTTCTGGACCTTCCTGATTCTTGGCATGGCCAGCGTTGTTGCACTCGTTGCACATCAGTATCTCGGATCGATCCTTACTCCGGACGACAGAAGCCTTGTATTTATTACGATGGTTCGTTATATGTTCCCGGCACTTTTGGCAGGTGTTCTGCTTTCCGCAATCCTTGCGGCTTCCATGTCTACGGCGGATTCACAGCTTCTGGCTTCTTCCTCCGCTTTTGCATCCGACCTTTACAAACCGGTCATTCGCAAAAATGCAAGCGACAAGGAAATGCTCTGGGTCGGCAGATTTGCCGTAGCCGTAATTGCAATTATCGCACTCATCATTGCGGTTAACCCTGCATGCGGCGGAATCATGGAACTTGTAGAATGCGCATGGGGTGCATTCGGTGCGGCATTCGGACCGGCAATCCTTCTTGCACTTTTCTGGAAGAAGTTCACCTTCAAGGGCGCCATCGCCGGCGTTGTGGCAGGTTTCCTGATGGATGCGGTTTGGTATATGTTCTTCTCCGGTTCCGTAGAAGCCCTGACTCTTGCAAATACCGGTATCTATGAGATTATTCCGGGATTTTTGACAAGTCTGTTCTTTGCAATCATTGTATCTCTTATGGATGATACACCTTCCGAAGAGGTTCAGAAGATTGTCGAAGAAGCAAAGAAGCCGATAGATTAAGGAGAAATCCTTCGATAGTCCCCGGGCTTTTGAGCTGAAACAGATAGTTATCAATCGAATATTACAAAGATTATTAGCACTCATGTCAAATGAGTGCTAATTTTTTATTGACTTTTGTATTTGGGGAGACTATACTTTCTTTTGTGGGCAGGAAAGCCCGAAAACCATGGTGCTTCGCACCGCATGAAATGTATTAACAATTCAGAAAGGAAGTATAGATATGGCAGCAAAAAAAGGTTCACTTTCCATTAACAGCGAGAATATTTTCCCAATTATCAAGAAGTGGTTGTATTCGGATCATGATATTTTTGTAAGAGAGCTGGTCTCCAACGGATGCGATGCAATTACGAAACTCAAAAAACTCGAAATGATGGGTGAATTCGAAGCACCCGCGGATTATAAAGCGCGCATCAACGTAATCGTCAGCCCCGAGAAGAAGACGATGACCTTCACCGATAACGGTCTCGGTATGACAGCCGAGGAAGTGGAGGAGTATATCAATCAGATTGCTTTTTCCGGCGCAACGGACTTCATCGAAAAGTATAAAGACAAGGCCAATGATGACCAGATTATCGGTCATTTCGGACTTGGTTTCTATTCCGCATTCATGGTTTCCGACAAGGTTACCATTGATACTTTGTCCTATAAAGAGGGCGCAACACCGGTTCACTGGGAGTGCGACGGCGGAACCGAATTCTCCATGGACGAAGGCGATAAGGCGGAAGTCGGTACGACCATTACCCTTTACTTAAACGAGGACTGCCTGGAATTTGCCAATGAATACCGCGCTCGCGAAATCCTCAAGAAGTACTGTTCCTTCATGCCGACCGAGATTTATCTCTACACCGAGAAGCAGTTCGAGGAAGAGAAGGAAGAGCTTGCCAAGAAGGCAGCAGAACCTGCGGAAGGAGAAGGAAGCTTTAAGGAAATCGACGAGAACGGAAACGAAGTGAAGGCAGAAGGTGCGGATGACGCTAAGAAGGATGAAAAGCCTGCCAAGCAGCCCGAAAACGACACCAATCCTCTTTGGACCAAGAATCCCAGCGAGTGCGAGAAAGAAGACTATCTGAAGTTTTACCGCAAGGTATTCAACGACTATAAAGAGCCGCTTTTCTGGATTCATCTGAACATGGATTATCCGTTCAACTTAAAGGGAATATTGTATTTCCCCAAGATTAACATGGAGTACGAATCCATCGAAGGCACAATCAAGTTGTACAACAACCAGGTGTTCATTGCGGATAATATCAAAGAGGTCATTCCGGAGTTTTTGCTTCTTTTAAAGGGCGTAATCGACTGCCCGGATCTGCCGCTTAACGTATCCAGATCCGCTCTTCAGAATGATGGTTTTGTTAAAAAGATTTCCGACTACATCACCAAGAAGGTTGCAGACAAGCTCTCCGGTATGTGCAAGACACAGAAGGAAGACTATGAGAAATACTGGGATGACATCTCTCCGTTCATCAAGTTCGGTTGCTTAAAGGACGACAAGTTCTGCGAGAAGATGAACGATTACATCCTGTTCAAAAACATCGACGGTATCTACATGACTTTGCCCGAGTGCTTAGAGACCAAGCCGATTGATGAGGAAGGCGAGGAAGGTGCTGAGAAGGCAGAAGGCGAGACTGCGGAGAACAAGGCAGAAGGCGAGACTGCAAAAGGCAAGGCAGAAGGCGAGACTGCGGAAAGCAAGGTGGAATCCTCCGAAGAGGTTGCAGGCGAGAACAAGGACGCTGAATCCACTGACGAAAAGAAAGAGAAGACCATCTACTACGTCACCGACATGAATCAGCAGAGCCAGTATGTGAACATGTTCCGTAAGGCAAAAATGGATGCGGTCGTTTTGACACACCAGATTGATCTTGCCTTCATCAACCAGCTCGAATCCAAAAACGAAGGCGTGAAGTTTAAGCGAATCGATGAGGATTTCGGAGATGCCCTGAAGGCAAAAACCTCCGCGAAGGCAGCAGAGGAATTAAAGGCGGAAGAAGAGGAACTCGGCAAACTCTTTAAGAAGATCACCAAGAAAGAGAATGTGACCGTTAAACTTGAAAAACTGAAGAACAAAGATGTTTCCTCGATGATTACGATTTCCGAAGAGAGCCGCAGAATGCAGGACATGATGCGTATGTATGCCAACATGGGCATGGGAATGGACGGCCTCGGAAATGAAGGCCAGACGCTTGTACTGAACGCAAACAACAAGCTTGTCCAGTATGTCATGGAACACAAGGATGGCGAGAACGTGAATACAATCTGTGAGCAGCTCTACGATCTGGCACTTTTACAGCATGCTCCGCTTGAACCCGAAGCCATGACGAAGTTCGTGGCCAGAACAAACAAGATTATGATGCTTCTTGCAGAATAATTAAAAGGCTTGGCAAAACGCCAAGCCTTTTTTATTTATGAGTCTTTATGTGAGTTTTTGTGTGGGATAAGTTTGGTCAGGGCTGTTGAAATGCCCGAAAGCGAAGCAGCAGCCAGAGGAATTGCAAAAAGGACATAGGGAAGAACATATCTTGGTTTGGCTTCCCAAATCAGACTGAAAAGAAAACCGCCTATTACATAAGCAACAAAGAGTGCATCCCAAACAGACGGCATATTCTTTTTGTTGATAAGAAAAGCAATACAAGAGTAAAGCTTCCAAATTCCAAATATATGAAGCAATGCATAAAGAACAAATCCATAACGATTGCAGTAATTGAGAATCGCATTGCCGTATTCGGCGGAATAGATTTTTTGGACCGTCGGTCCGGGTTCGCCATCGAAGGTATGTGTATTCACTACGGAATTGTAGGTGGTTTCATTCCACTGCTGCATTATTTTAAGTTTGAAGAAAAGGCGAGTCTCCTCGGGGCTTGCCTTCATTTCTTCCAAACGATCGTTTAAATCCCTGAGATATATTTCTTTTGCCTTTTCTACATCCTGGCCTGCCTGATAATCAAAAACAATTGCCGGATATCCGTTATAAAATCCGTTTCCTCTATCGGTTTCCTGTAATCCCATCGTGATGATTCCGATGTAGGGGTGAGGAGGAGTCAGGGTTATTCCGCTTTTATGCTGGTAATACTGCTTAATTCCGGTAGATGCCAGCATAGGAAGAAAAATGAAAACGGGTATTAGTGCCAGACTGATGAAAGAACGTCCGGATCTTGCCCTGATGGCATAAAAGATTAATGCAATAGCGATGGCGATGGAAAGGATTACCATACTTTCTCTGACAATGTAGGCTATGATGAAGCTAAGTACAGCCGGGATGAAAAGGAAGAAGTATTTCTTTTGTTTTGTGGCGTCATACTTTTTGAAACCGGCAATCAGAGCCCAAATGGCAAATAAGGAGAAAGCCAGGCTCGGGATTTCACCGTAGACAAAATTGATATAGAAATAAACAGGTGCGAACGCAGAAACAAGCAACAAAGCATATACACGCGTTTTTTTATGCGGAAATAACAAAGCGGTAATGTGATAGATTGCATATAGAATGCCAGCACCAAGTAACGCATTCAGATATTGAAACAGTCGATAATCTTCCGTGATGTTCATCAGAAGTTCTTCGAAGAACAGAAGTCCGAACTGTTGCTGATAGGTGTTTAAATATCCGCGCATATCTTCGTAGTTGCCCTGACGGAAGAGGCGCGCATCCACGACAATCTGCATTTGGTCACAGACCGGAACCACACGGAATTTGTATACGATAAGGCAGAAGAGTGCAAAAAAAGCAAGGCAGTAGACTGCCACAATGATTTCTTCGGTTCTTCGGGAAATGCGGATTTTGTCCCAGATTAGTTTTAAGCAGAATCCCACGACAATCAGAACCAAGAGAACAAGTATGTTTATAACAGGTGAGTCGGGGGTAGAGTTGACGAATCCTTCGTTGTAATCTTCGGGGAAACGTGAAAAATACCGAAGCGAGATTGCTGAAAGAATGCCGGAAACTGCAATAAACAGCAGAGTCATTACGGCGAAAAGAAAGCAGGTGATTTTTTCCTTATTTTCTTTTTCCGGGGTGTTGGTTTTCATCATTTTTGGTATCATCCGTTTCCTAAATCAGAATAAAATACACTCATAGACTACCACAGAAACATCGAAAAATCAAAAAGGTGCAGACGGCTTTCCCGGGGAGGGCTAAAACCAATAAGATTATGATGTTGCTTGTAAATATTCGGGGTAAGATGGTATAATTATTATGTTAAATTATGTTCAGAAACTTGCATACCCGGATACTTCCCGGTACGGACCGGAATATCTGACTGGCTTGTTCGGAGTGAAATAATTGTGGATCAGTGGTTAGGAAATCAATGGAAGAATAGAAAGCCGCAGCACATTGCGGCTTTTTTGGGTGCAATGATTGCCGGACTGATTGCACACATGCCGGTGATGATTCATAATTATCCGACTCTGGATACTTTCTGGAACATTTATTCCGATCAGAACATGATTACGTCCGGGCGGCAGTTTCTGACGTTCGCCTGTGCTCCGACATCGTATTATAACCTGACGTGGGTTAACGGAATCGTGGCGCTGTTCTGGCTTGCGGTTTCCGCTGTAATTCTTACCGAACTTTTTCATATTGAGAAAAAACTTCCGGCGGCCATTCTGGGCGGAATCCTTTCGACATTCCCGGCCGTAACCGGAACGTTTGTCTTTATCTATACGATTGACGGTTACATGATGGCTTTTGCGGTTGCTTGCGGGGGTGTGCTGCTTGCAAGGAAAACGAAGTGGGGCTTTCTGCCTGCGATTCTCGGAATCGGCTTTTCTTTAGGTGTTTATCAGTCTTATTTCTCGGTTGCCATTCTGCTTTGCATTTTCGTGCTGCTGCAGGACATCCTGCGGGGCGGCATTGAGGAAGCTGCGGAGGGCGCAGAGAGCAGAAAGAAGGAAGATGGCAAAGAGGAACAGGGAAAGAAAGATGCAACGAGCAAGGGTGGCATTAAGAAAGTGCTTCTCACAGGATTGCGTTTCCTTCTTATGGGGATCGGAGGATACGCATTCTATCTGATTTCCCTTAAGATAATGCTTGCCGTACAGGGAGCGGAACTCAGCGGATATCAAGGCAGCGACAAGGTAACAGGCCTTAACCTGTCCGAGCTTCCGGCGGGGCTGATTGCAGCGTTGAAAGATTTCGCATCGTTTACCAAGGGCGGCGGAATCTTTACCGTAAATATGTTTATGCTGGTGGCATACGCATTCTTTATGGTTCTTTCCGTGATTCTGTTTGTGACATTGTTCATCAGACGCAAATGTTTCAGGAGCATCGGAGCCGTCTTTCTTACCATTTTGTTGATTTTTGCGATTCCGTTTGCGGCATCGCTTATCAAGGTAATGTCGCCCGATTCCTATTTTCATATCCTGATGCGCATGCCCTGGGCTGTGTTTTTTGTGTTTGGGATCGCCCTTCTTTCCGAATTTTCAACAGAACGGGAGAAGAGGAAATCCGGTTTCGGCGCCTTTATCGGAGCGCTTGGCACTATTGCGGTTGCGAGCATGATTTTTCATTTCATTCTTTCTGCAAACATCGTATATTTCAACTTAAACGAACGTTATGAGAAAACTTATGCGATGGCACTTCGCATTGCCGACCGCTTAGAGCAGACCGAAGGATACAAAGTCGGAGATCCCGTGGCAATCCTAGGCGGCTATCCGAATCAGGAGAATTATCCTTCGACGGACATTACGGGCCGCATTACGAAGGCGTATCACTTATCGCAGGGAGATTACTGTGTTAACTCCAGCGAGAAATTTGAGGAGTTCATGAAGCATTACTTAAATGTCACAATCAAGTCCGCTCCCTTCGAGGAGCAGCTTCGGATCGGCGGAACGGAAGAGTTCCTTGAGATGCCCTGCTTCCCCGATGTAGAGAGCATACAACTGATCGACGGAATTTGGGTAATTAAGCTGAACGGGTAAATACAGAAGCAAATAATTAAAGGAGCATCGAACGATGAGCGAAACGGAAACAGCGAATATCAAGATCGGAAAGAAGTCGAGCGCAGAAGTCATCTTGTGCGTAATCCTCGGCCTGGTAATTCTTTTTGAATTTGTATCCTATCTATATCTTAATTTCTTTCCGCAGACTGTTTTTGTTGATGAGGATTTTGCAAAGCTTGCGCGCCATACCATGGAAATGGGCAAAAACCGTACCATTTTCCTGCAGCACTGGGACTATTTAACAACCGGTGAATTCGACTGCGCCGCAATCCTGGCCCTTCCTTTCTACATGCTCACGGGCAACATCTATCTTGCATTCGCGATCGCGAACACCATAAACATCGTCCTCTGGGGACTTCTCATCTGGAATCTTTTAAAGACAATCCGCGTCAGAACACTGTTCCGTCTGCTTGCCATTGCCTTAATCCTGACACTTTTTGATCTCGGCATGCTTTCTTATACGAACCTGATGTTCTTTTTCGGCGGACAGTATGTCTACAAGACAATGATTCCGATCCTGTTTGCGTTCCTTCTTCTGATTCCGAAGGAGAAACGCTGGAAAATCGGTATGATTCTTTTCTATGCGCTTCTGCTGGTTCTTTCTCTGTTAACCGGAATGTCCAGCGGTCTTTATGTTTTTGCCTGCGGCGTCGCTCCGGTAATTCTTTGCGCAATCGTATATTCCTTCTACGATAAGGACAAAAAAGAAACCCTCTACCGCGCACTCATTTCCGCTACGGTCTGCATCGCGGGACTCCTTGGTATCGTAATCTGCCGCATGAATCATGTAAATCCGAACACGGAGAACATGTTCATCCGCTTTACTTATAACTATATCGATTCCCTTCGCGTCGTATTCAATCAGCAAATTGAAATCTATGATCCGTTCTTTATGCCCGATATCCCTGCGACTTCTTTCAAGGGAATTGTAGCCTGCGCTCGCTGGGCCATGGTCGGACTGATTTTCAGCGGATGGCTGCTTGCTCCGAAGTTTTTGGCACTTCAGGCTCACAGAAAAGATTTAAAAGAACAGCCGGACAACCGCTTCTTTGCGGAAGCTATGTTGATTTCCATTATGATCTGGAACTTCCTGGTTCTGTTCGTGACGACTTCTTCGCCCAGATATCATCTGATTGGATGCATTCCGCTGATGCTTTGTGCAATTCTTTTGCTTGAGAGAGTGCTTGGCAGGATGAAACCTTTTGTGACGGTGATTGCGATTGTTTTCATCGCACTCGCAATTCAGGGAATCAATACGCAGACGGTTCTTCAGGAATCGAAGGCTTTCTTCAACCATAACGATTATTACTTACTGGATCTAAGAGAGTGCGATTCGCTCATTCATTTCTTTGATGAGAGAGAAATCGATACCGTCTTTTTCTTTGATGCGTCGGAAATGACGCGCTCCAAGGAGACGGAGGCGCTTCGTTTCCTCGATGAGGACCGCGTTTACGAAACACTCTATCCGGACGGAACGGTCATTAACTTCGACTATTATTACACCGAGCGCGATTGTACCGCATTTACAAGCAAAAACGCCATCCTCGTGATACCGGAAGAGTATGACAGACTTCCGGACTTCGTCAAGGCAAATTACAGCGAGGCAGCAGCATTTGGTTCCTATATGATTCTCTGTTCCGATGAAAACCCCATCGACGGAATCTCCCTGGTTGAAAAAGGACTTCACACCATCGATCTTCCGACGACGCCGGGATATGTATGGGACGGGGTTATTGATAGGAAGGGATTTTTGCATGCGAATGTTGTGGGAAGTGCTTTGAAGAGCAGCGAGATAGCAGCCGACACGTCATTTGAATACGTACTGCATTACGAATTCGAGGGCGACGGTCAGGCGATGCTTTATATCTACGAGAAAAATGCCGAGGACGGAGTCTACAATGTCATCCCTCTCGATTCTTCCGAAACTCAGGTAAGCGTATCCTGTGAGCCCGGAACCTATACCTTCGAAATCGTGAAATCGGACGAAAATATGATGGTAATCGGACAGATGGAATTCAACTGCGACTAGGTTTTCGGGATTGCCCGAAACCGTATCGAAATTGTCCGGATTGGTCATTGATTTACATAAGTTGGGAGTTTCAAAAAAGCCCTATTTTTCCTTGACACTGACGCCTCTAAATCAGTATACTTTATTTTGGTGTATCGGGGACTATAGCATTGTAAAGGAGATCATATGGGCGGATTTTTTGGCGTAGCCTCAAATGATAATTGTATGTTTGATCTGTTTTTCGGTGTTGATTATCATTCCCATCTCGGCACCAGACGTGGAGGCCTTTGCTTATACAGCGAGGAAAAAGGCTTCGATCGTGCCATTCATAACATCGAAAACTCCCCTTTCAGAACCAAATTTGAACGTGATTTTGAAGTGATGCGCGGCCATTACGGTATCGGTTGTATTTCCGATAACGAGCCCCAGCCTTTGATCGTACGTTCCCATCTCGGCAATTATGCCATTACATCCGTTGGTAAAGTAAATAATACGCCCGACCTGATTAAGATGCTTTTTGAGCGTGGCTATTCCCATTTCCTGGAAATGAGCGGCGGCGACATCAATCAGACCGAGCTGGTAGCAGCCCTGATCAATCAGAAAGATTCGATTACCGAGGGCCTTCTTTATGTGCAGGAAGTCATCAAGGGTTCCATCTGTGTTCTCATTCTGACACCGGAAGGAATCTATGCGATGCGTGACCGCTACGGCCGCCTTCCTGTCGTAGTCGGACGCAAAAACGGCGCCCACTGCGCATCTTTTGAAGATTTTGCATTCATGCATTTAGGATACAAAAACTGTCATGAACTCGGACCCGGAGAGATTGTTTTCTTCAACGAAAATCGTATGGAAATTAAGGCATCTCCCCGCCAGGAGATGAAGATTTGTACCTTCCTCTGGGTTTACTACGGTTATCCGACCTCGACCTACGAGGGTATCAATGTAGAGGAAATGCGTTACCGTTGCGGCTCTTCCTTAGCAAAACGTGACCGCGAAAAGGGTATTATGGATGCCACCGAAGTAGCCGGCGTACCTGACTCCGGTACCGCACATGCAGTAGGATATGCGAACGAATCCGGCATTCCTTTTGCCAGACCGTTCATTAAATACACGCCGACCTGGCCGCGTTCCTTCATGCCGACGACGCAGAAGAAGCGTGACCTGATCGCGAAGATGAAGCTGATTCCGGTGGAACCTTTGATCAAAGATAAGAGCCTTCTCTTAATTGATGACTCAATCGTTCGCGGTACCCAGCTCAGAGAAACCACAGAGTTCTTATTCGACTCCGGTGCAAAGGCTGTACATGTACGTCCCGCGTGCCCGCCCCTGTTATTCGGATGCAAGTACTTAAACTTCTCCAGATCCAATTCCGAGCAGGAATTAATTGCAAGACGTGTCATTGCGGAGCGCGAAGGAACTACGGAAGTGCCTCTTGATAAGCTTCAGGATTACGCAAATCCCGAGTCCAAGAACTATAAGGAGATGGAGCTTGAGATCTGCAAGCAGATGAAGTTTACGACACTGGCGTTCAACAGACTCGATGACATGGTTAACTCGGTCGGTATTGAGCCGTGTAAACTATGCACTTATTGTTGGAGTGGACAAGAATAATAATTATAGTTAGTATAGATAAGCCGCAGGTGCGGTGAGGAGGAAGTATGGCTAAAAGAACAGATATCCACAAAGTATTAATTATCGGCTCCGGCCCGATTATTATCGGACAGGCTTGCGAGTTCGACTATTCGGGTACGCAGGCATGTAAGGCACTGCACAAATTAGGATATGAAATCGTGCTGGTTAACTCAAACCCGGCAACAATCATGACGGACCCGGGTACGGCCGATGTTACGTATATTGAGCCTTTGAATGTAAAGCGCTTAGAGCAGATCATTGAAAAAGAGCGCCCGGATGCATTGCTTCCGAACCTTGGCGGACAGTCCGGTTTGAACCTCTGCTCCGAGCTTGCGGAAGCAGGAATTCTTGATAAATACGGCGTAAAAGTTATCGGCGTTCAGGTTGACGCCATCCAGAAGGGCGAAGACAGAATCGAGTTTAAGAAGACGATGAATTCCCTCGGTATCGAGATGGCAAGATCCGAAGTTGCTTACTCCGTCGAAGACGGTTTGAGAATTGCCGATGAACTCGGCTATCCCGTTGTTTTGAGACCTGCATACACCATGGGTGGTGCCGGCGGCGGACTTGTTTACAACCAGGAAGAATTAAAGACCGTCATCGCACGTGGCCTTCAGGCATCCTTAGTTGGACAGGTACTTGTTGAAGAGTCCGTACTCGGATGGGAAGAGCTTGAGCTCGAAGTTGTCCGTGATGCGAAGGGCAACATGATTACGGTCTGCTTCATCGAAAACATCGACCCGCTCGGCGTTCACACCGGCGATTCCTTCTGTTCCGCACCGATGCTTACCATCTCCGAGGATGTACAGAAAGAATTACAGCGCCAGGCTTACAAGATCGTAGAAGCCGTACAGGTTATCGGTGGTACGAATGTACAGTTCGCACATGATCCGGTTACCGGCAGAATCATTGTTATCGAGATCAACCCGAGAACATCCCGTTCTTCCGCACTTGCGTCGAAGGCAACCGGTTTCCCGATTGCACTTGTGTCCGCAATGCTGGCTTCCGGTCTTACCTTAGACGAAATCCCCTGCGGTAAGTACGGAACTCTTGATAAATACTATCCCGACGGCGATTACATCGTAATCAAGTTTGCTCGCTGGGCATTTGAGAAATTCAAAGGCGCAGAGGACAAGCTTGGTACCCAGATGCGCGCCGTAGGCGAAGTTATGAGTATCGGTAAAACCTACAAGGAAGCATTCCAGAAGGCAATCCGTTCCCTTGAGAAGGATCGTTACGGCTTAGGTTTTGCAAAAGATTTTAACAAAAAGAGCAAAGACGAACTTCTTGCAATGCTGAAAGATCCGAGCTCCGAGCGTCAGTTCATCATGTACGAAGCACTTCGTAAGGGTGCAACCGTTGAGGAACTTTGGAACCTTACCAAGATTAAACATTACTTCATCGAGCAGATGAAGGAGTTGGTTGAGGAAGAAGAGCACCTGATGGCTGCTTACAACGGACAGGTTCCTTCCGACGAAGATCTGACCCAGGCTAAGAAGGACGGCTTCTCCGATAAGTATTTAAGCCAGATCTTAGGCGTATCCGAAGATGATATCCGCAATTCCCGCAAGGCCATCGGTGTAACCGAAGCATGGGAAGGCGTACATGTTTCCGGAACTCAGGACAGCGCATATTATTACAGTACCTACAATGCTCCCGACAAGTCTACGACTGATGAGTCCAAGCCGAAGGTAATGATTCTGGGCGGCGGACCGAACAGAATCGGACAGGGTATCGAGTTTGACTACTGCTGTGTACATGCAGCTTTTGCACTGCGTGACTTAGGTTTCCAGACCATCATCGTAAACTGCAATCCAGAGACGGTTTCTACGGACTATGATACTTCCGATAAGCTTTATTTTGAGCCCCTTACTCTGGAAGATGTTCTTTCCATCTACGAGAAGGAAAAACCGGTCGGCGTTATCGCTCAGTTCGGTGGTCAGACACCGCTTAACCTGGCTGACAGTCTGGAAAAGAACGGTGTGAAGATTTTGGGAACCGCTCCTGCTGTTATCGACATGGCAGAAGACAGAGACCTCTTCCGTGCTATGATGAAGAAGTTGGAGATTCCGATGCCGGAAGCAGGAATGGCTGTTACGATTGACGATGCAATCGAAATTGCAGAGAGAATCGGCTATCCTGTAATGGTTCGTCCTTCCTTTGTACTTGGCGGACGCGGAATGGAAGTTGTCGGCGACAGAGATTCCCTGAAAGAATACATGGCAGCAGCCGTTGGTGTAACGCCTGACCGCCCGATCCTCATTGATAGATTTTTGAAGCATGCAATGGAATGTGAGGCAGATGCAATCTGCGACGGAAACCATGCTTTTGTTCCGGCTGTTATGGAGCATATCGAGCTTGCCGGTATTCACTCCGGTGACTCCGCATGTATCCTTCCTTCCATGCACATTTCCGAGAAGAACTTAGCACTCATCAAGGAATACACCAAGAAAATTGCCGTGGAAATGAACGTTCACGGACTTATGAATATGCAGTATGCAATCGAGGATGACAAGGTTTATGTAATCGAGGCCAATCCCCGTGCATCCAGAACCGTGCCTTTGGTAAGTAAGGTTTGCGGCATCAACATGGTGCGCATTGCAACCGAGATCATTACCATGCCTCTTACCGGAAGAACCAGCCCGGTTGAAGGACTTAAGGAAAGCAAGTATCCGTATGTCGGCGTAAAGGAAGCGGTCTTCCCGTTCAACATGTTCCCGGAAGTTGACCCGCTCCTCGGACCGGAAATGAGATCCACCGGTGAGGTACTCGGACTTGCTCCGAACTTCGGTGAAGCATATTACAAGGCACAGGAAGCTACCCAGAATCCGTTGCCGCTTTCCGGAACCGTACTGATTTCGGTAAACCGCATGGATAAGCCTTATGTAGTGGATGTTGCGAAGAAGTATATTCAGGCAGGATTTAAGATTGTTGCAACCGGAACAACTTACGCACTGCTTCGTGAGAACGGAATCGAATGCGAGAAGATCCTGAAGATGCAGGAAGGCAGACCGAACATCGTGGATGCCATCGTAAACAAGAAGATTCAGCTCATCGTAAATACTCCTTCCAGAAAGGAAAGCATCTTCGATGACTCCTACATCCGCAAAAATGCAATCAAGCACAAAGTGCCTTACATCACGACAATTGCGGCAGCAAGCGCAAGTGCAGACGGAATTCTGGCCGCACAGAGCGAGCAGAAGATTGATGTCAACAGTTTGCAGAATCTGCATAAGGGAATCACTCAGTAAATAGCAATTGCAATGGCAGGTCACATTTTGTGAATAGTGACGAAAATTCGGCATTTTCCTACTTATATTTATGCAAAATAGGAACGAGAGTCCGGAAAACCTGTAAAATAGCGGGTTTTCCGGATTTTTTGTGCTTGATTTGTCACGGAAGATTTATTGACGGAAAAGGGCTTATATAGTACAATATTCTAGATATTCTATGGGGAAAATGATGTTTACAGAAAGTAATCGTATGAAGCCGAACAAGTTTTTTACATTTTTCGTGGCGGGCATAGCGACCATTATCTTCGGTATGCTTGTTGCTTTATTGCCCGGAATCAAGGCTTTTGCAGCCGGTGCGGTTACATTTGGTTCCATAAGTTATGCACCGCTTCCGGATACGGATTTTCCGGTTGGCGTATATGCACAGAGCAATGACGGATTGCAGGTCGGTACTTTCTCCATTACGCTCAGCTATGATCCGAACGTTCTGACTTACGTAAGTGGCGGAACATCGGGCGGAAACGGAACGGTTACGATTACCGGTTTCTCTCCGGACGGAAACAGAAAGCAGAATATGCTGACGTTCCATGCGGCGAAATCCGGAACCACCAATCTTGTGGTTACGGCTGCCATCATCAATGATGTGACGGGAACGCCAATGACGCTGGATCCCTTCCCTTCGGTACCGATTACGATTCAGGCAGGAAAAACAGTACCGCCGAAGTCTTTGAAGATTAACGGAAAAGAAGTTCCGGGACTTGCGGACGGAAGAACAGAGTACACATTCTCCATTCCGTATGCAGATGAAGTTAAGATTGAAGCGCCGGACGGATATACGATTAAAACCGACACGAAGGAACTTGAGGTCGGAAGAAACGATATTAAGTTAGAGGTTTCCAATAACGGCGGCGATCCAATCATTTACACACTCCATGTAAACATGGAGCCGGACCGAAGCGAAACGACGAGCGAAGATAAGAGCGAAGATAAGAGCGAAGACGGATCGGAAGCTGCCTCCGAGAAGGCAGAGGCAGCTAAGGAAACGGAAAAGAAATCCGAGAAGACTTCCGAAAAGAAGTCCGAGGTGGTACTTCCTCCTATGCCGGAATCCATGGAGAAGCCGGTTGAGGAAGAAAAGAATGAAATGAATTACATCCTCGTACTTGCAGGTTTCTTAGGATTGATTCTGCTTGTGGTACTGTTCAAACTCATCCACGATGCAATCATGGACAGAAAGGGTGAGACTACGGATGTAAAGAAGGTTCTTTTCAAGAGAGACCTTGCAAAACAGGAGAAAATCGAAGAAACGGCGGACCCTTTCACCTACGCTACGATTGATGATAAAGAGAACGAGGGAACGAACAGCAACCTCGATTTCCACTTAAAGACACCGGAAGAAATCAAGAAGAATGAGGCCACTACGGCAGGCAATGCCGAAGTGCAAGCGGAAGTGGATGCGAACATTCCGAAGCTTGATTTTTCCAAGAGAAGAAGCGCGGCTTCCATTGCCAGAGAAGAATTGAAGATGGCAGAGGAAGAAAAGAAGACGGCACCCGCGGATACCGGGAATACTCCGAAGAAGTCCGAGATTGAGGAATACTGGGATGCCATGAAGGATACGGGATCCGGAAACGAAGAGGACTTCGTGGATCTGGATGACGTGGCAGAAAGAAAGCCGAAGAAGTAATGGGAAAATATTTGATTGACATGCACTGTCATATCCTGCCGGCAGTTGACGACGGATCGCAGAGCATGGAGACAACCAAAAAGATGATCGAGATTGCGGCGGGAGAAGGCATCACACATATGATCGCCACACCGCATTTCAAGAAGGCACATCACAATGCATCACCGGAGACCGTGCGGAAGCTGGTCGACGATGTGCAAAAGATGGCGGAAGAAAACGGAATCGATATCCGGTTCTTCCCCGGAAATGAAGTGATGTACTTCGGAGATATCGAGGAAGCCTACGAGGCAGGCAGGCTTACTCCGATGAACGGTTCGGATTATCTGATGATTGAGTTTTATCCGGACGACGATTACGCAAGACTCCGCAGAGGCGTGGAGACGGTGCAGAGCCTGGGATTTCATCCGGTACTTGCGCATGTGGAACGGTACTTACCGCTTCTCAGCCATCCTGAACTGGTTGAGGAATTGAAAGGCAGAGGAGCATATATATCGGTTAATGCATCGAGTGCTGTCGGTGATGGCGGACTGAAGGTCAAATCTTTTGTGAAGAGATTGCTGAAGAAACAACTGGTGGACTTCATCGGAACCGATGCACACCACTATGAGAGCAGAGCGCCGAGAATGAAGAGGTGCGCCGAGTATCTGTACAAGAAGTACGATGAAAAGTACGTAAATAAAGTGCTGTATGGAAATGCAGCGAAATGTTTTGGGATTGAGTTGTAAAAAATATATAGTTTCGGAGAGATGAAATGAACGAAAATAAGAGAACCCAACAGGACGGAGAAGTGGAAATCAATTTAGCGGAATTGATTCCCTATTTATTCCACTGGCTTTGGCTGATTGCAATCGTGAGTCTGGCAACGGCTGCAATAGCTTTTTCAATCGCAGCGTTTGTGCTGACGCCGAAGTACCAGTCTACAACGAAGGTTTATATATTAAGCAAGAGTGGGGCGAATGATAATATAACGTATCAGGATACTCAGCTTGCAAATTACCTGACCAAAGACTTCAAGGAAATGGTAAAGAGCCGTAGTGTGCTTGAGACGGTTATTCGGGAGTGCAATCTGCCGGAGAGCGTGGGGACGTTAGCGAGCAATATTAGTGTCAGCAATACAACAGACACCCGTATTGTTGGCATCAGTGTTAAGGATCCGGACCCGGAAAGAGCCCAGTATCTAGCTAATGCAGTTCGTGAAGTCGCTGCAATTCACCTTCAGGAAGTCATGGACCTTGAGGCGGTTAACATGGTTGAAGAAGCGAATCTTCCGACTACACCGGTGGAACCCTCGAAGAAGAAATTTACATTAATCGGATTCATGATAGGATTTGTGATTACATGCGTTGCATTAATTATTAATTATTACATGGATGATTCTATTAAAACCAGTGAGGATATAGAAAAATACCTTGGTATGACAACGCTTGCAACTATTCCGATGTTTGAGGACGAGGATGGAACGAAGAAGAAAAAGAAACGTAAAAAGATTGCAAGAAAGTAGACTAGAAAACATACGAGTAAACAGTAACAGTTGAGGAGCTTATAATGCAGGAATTATCAATTCAGCAGGACAATTTGGATTTTCGAGCAAAAGAAGCATTCAAGACGCTTAGAACCAATATTGAGTTTTCCGGTAGTGAGATTAAGACTATTTTTTATACAAGTACGATTCCGAATGAAGGAAAGAGTACAGTTTCTTTTCAAAGTGCTTGTTCCTTTGCAGAAGCGGGAAAAAGAACACTTTTCATCGACGCAGACCTTCGTAAGTCGGTTTTAAAGAGTCGATACAAGAGCGGACGTGTAAAATATGGATTCAGCCATTATTTGGTTGACAAGGCTGATTTTGAAAATGTTATCTGCGAAACGGATATTCCGAATCTTTACCTTGTATTTGCAGGACCGGTTCCGCCTAACCCGAGTGAACTACTTGCCAGCAACCGATTTGCAGAGTTTATTAAAGCTGCAAGAGCAAACTTTGATTTCATCATCATTGATGCTCCACCGATTGGAAGCGTTATCGATGCTGCTATTATTTCCAGACAGTGTGATGGTGGCATCCTTGTTGTCGGAAGTGGAGATATCTCTTATCGTTTCGCTAAACGTGCAAAAGATCAGCTTGAAGTTGCCGGTTGTAAACTGCTTGGATGTGTAATCAACAAGGTTGAAGGCAAGGGTAAGGGCTATTATGGCAAGTACTACGGTAAGTACTATGGCAAGTACTATGGCAAGTATTATGGCAACTACGGGAACGAATAGTTCGCTTTTAGCCATTGATTTGATCGCGTACGGGAATTGATTATTTAGAAAGGTTATATCTAGATGTATAGAAAGACGCCTAAGGGCTGGTTAAAGCATTGGGATTTTATCTTGTGGGAATTACTTACCCTTCAGGTGTCTTTTGTTATTGCCTATTACATTCGCCAGGGATTCAATGGGCTTCATGTATATCAAAGCGATCTATACAGAATTCTTGCGGTTATTCTGCTTCTCGATGACATCTGTGTGGTATATTTCGCAGAGACTTTCAAGGATGTGCTTCGAAGAGGAATCTACAGGGAATTTGTGAAGACTGTAAAACACACTGCACTGGTTGTGCTGATAGCCGTATTCTATCTCTTTGTTGCGCAGAAGTCAGTTGAAACGTCCAGAACCATTATTCTGTTTACCGGAGCAATTCACGTCATTCTTTCATTCCTCATCAGAATTGCCTATAAAGCCGCTCTTAAATCTGCCATGAAGAAACGGGGGATGAAGTCGTTGCTTATTATTTCCTCTGCTTCTGCAGCGGAGGATAATATAGATGCTGTTATTAAGAACAATTTCGACTTCTATCGAATTGCCGGTATTATCTTAGTGGATGACGACAGTAAGGTTGGCAAGGAGATTAAAGGCGTCAAAGTTGTTGCAAGTTTCGAAGATGCACCGGACTATATCGGAAGAGAATGGGTGGATGAGGTTTTCTTATCTGTAAACCTGAATCGAGAGAATGTCTTGGTGGTATACAAGAAGATAGCTGAAAGCGGAGTGACAACCCATCTTTCCCTAAAGGGATTCGAGGCATTTGATAATCGTCCTCATATCATCGAAAAAGTTGCGGGGCAGATGGTTCTTACGAGTACTATTCATTATACAACTACCAGACAGGCATTTATTAAACGTACAGTAGACATTTTTGGTGGAATTGTTGGTAGTATTTTTACGGTAGTTCTAACCATCTTTTTGGGGCCGATAATTTTTATTGCATCTCCCGGACCAATCTTCTTTTTACAGGAACGCATTGGTTTGAACGGTAAGAAATTTAAGATTGTCAAGTTTCGTACCATGTATCCGGATGCTGAGGCTCGTAAGCAGGCCCTAATGGATCAGAATAATATCAAAGACGGTATGATGTTTAAGATGGATTTTGATCCCAGAATTATCGGGAACAAGATTCTTCCTGATGGAACAAAGAAGACAGGTATCGGGCAGTGGCTAAGAAATCATAGTATTGATGAGTTCCCGCAGTTCTTTAATGTATTAGCCGGTCAGATGTCTCTGGTTGGAACCAGACCACCAACACCGGATGAGTGGGATAAATACAAGCTTCATCACAGAGCAAGACTCGCAATTAAGCCCGGAATAACCGGATTATGGCAAGTCAGTGGAAGATCCGATATTCAGGATTTTGAAGAGGTGGTTAAGCTGGATACTGAATATATCACGGAATGGACTATGGGAAGAGATTTTAGAATCATTTTTAAGACCATCGGAGTGGTTTTCAGTGCTAAGGGAGCAAAATAAGCTGCTGAAATCAATCATTGAGGGGTTTCCGGAAAGATACTCGAATAGTGGGAGATATATACTTTGGAAAAGTCATATTCTGTTTTAATGTCAGTATATGCAAAAGAAAAACCTGAATACCTTGATAAGAGTATCAGGAGCATGATAGATCAGAGCATAAGACCAATGGACTTTGTTATTGTCAAAGATGGTCCATTAACCACGGAACTTGATGCTGTAATAGAGAAGTATGATAACGAGAATCCGGGATTATTCCAAATCATTGCTTTAGAAACCAATGGTGGATTGGGTCCGGCGTTAGCAATAGGAATTCAAAAGGCAAAATATGAACTTGTTGCCAGAATGGATTCTGACGATATTTCAGCCCCTACAAGATGCGAGGAAGAATTGGCGGTTTTTGAGCAACTTCCGGAACTTGACGTTGTCGGTACATTTGAAGCAGAGTTTATAAATGACCCTGAGGATGCAGTAGCCATTCACAAAGTCCCGGAACAAAGCGACAGCATCTATAAATTCATGAAACGAAGATGTGCATTACTCCATCCAACAGTAATGTACAAGAAAACTGCTGTTATCTCGAGCGGGAATTACCATTCAGTACCTTTATATGAAGACTATGATCTGTTTGCACGTATGGTACTGGAGCATAAAGCAAAATGTTATAATATCCAAAAGCCTCTCTACTATATTCGAATAAGTGAAGATTTTTATAAAAGGCGTGGGGGCTTTAAGTATGCCAAGACGGTTTTGGATTTCAAATCCGGCATGCTAAAAAAAGGCTATATGTCATTTGTTGACTTTATAGTAAGTGGTATTGGTCAGGCAGTTGTATGTGTACTTCCAAATGGCTTGAGAGAATTTGTGTATATGAAGTTCTTACGAAAATAACGGATAGGTTTAGGAACTTTGGTAAAAAGGATAAGTGAATAAATGGAATACGTCAAAGGATTAGTGAGTGTAATTATTCCGACATACAAACGAAGCGACTCTCTGAAAAGATGCATTGATTCTGTTCTTAATCAGACATACCGGAAACTGGAATTATTACTTGTCAATGACAATACTGTCGGAGATGAGTATTCGAAACAGTTGTATCGGTTGCTTGAAGGTTATTCTGATGAACGACTGATTTTCGTTGAACAGGAGAAGCACTTTAACGGAGCTGTGGCAAGAAATGTGGGCATAAGACGCGCGAAAGGCGAATATATAGCATTTAATGATGATGATGATTATTGGGAACTGCAAAAACTGGAACATCAGGTCAAAATTCTCTCAGGACTGGATGAAAGCTGGGGGGCGGCATCATGTTTGATGCGAATCTATAATGGCGATAAATTGTTGGAATCCATGGTACCGTATAAGGATGGAAGTATTTTGCTGGATATTCTCGACAGAAAAACCAGTATGGGCACGGGAGCACTACTTATTCGCCACAAAGCGTTGGATGATGTTGGATATTTTGATGAAAATCTTGTCAGGCATCAGGACCTTCAGTTGTTTGCGTGTCTGACAGAAAAATATAAAGTGAAATTGGAAAAGGTTTATCTGCATAATCGTGAAATACATGATGGTCAGAATAGGCCTGATCCGGTTCGGATGATGGAGGTCAAGAAGGCTTTTTTTGAGTCCATTGAGCCTATTATGAATAGGCTTAAGAAGTCGGATCGAAAAAAGGTTTTGATTATGCATAAGTTTGAGCTTGCATATCACTTTTATAAATACGGTGATAAGAAAGATGGTATAAGATCGGCACTAGCGGTGTTGCAGACACCGGCTACGTTTTTCCTTGCAATACATAGACTCATTCAGCGGGGAATTCAAAAGAAATTCCGTCGTCAGTTAGAGAGGAAATACAGTATAAAGAACTGAGGAAAAGAGTAATGGCGAAAGCTAGGCACTATACCGATGAGGAACTAACCAAACTTCGACAAATTCAGATGGATATATACCACGAAATAGAAAGAATATGTGCGAATCACGATATACCTTTTGTGACGATAGCGGGAACTGCATTAGGAGCAGTTCGGCATAATGGTTTTATACCGTGGGATGATGATTTAGACATTGCCATGATGAGAAGTGATTATACGCGTTTCTTAGAGTATGCAAACGGGGAAATTAACCCAGGTTTTTTTGTCCAGAATTATTATACGGACTCATACTATGGGAACTATTTTACAAAAATTAGACGTAATGGCACGCTGTTTGAACAGAATATAGATAAAAAGGATCAGTCTCATCACGGTATTTTCGTGGATGTATTTCCAATTGACAGGGTGACGGACAATCCTCATGAAAGGAAAAAATACCAAAAAAAACTCATGATCAGCCTTCAGATGTATATGGCGAAATGCAATAAGGGAATATCCGGCGAGGTTGATTCATTTAAAGGAAAAATCAAGCACTTGATCAGGCTGATTTTACACGGGGTACTGGTATTTGCATCCAAAGAAAAGTTATTTAACAAACTGAATGATTTGTGCCAAATATACAATACCGGGGATTCAGGAACATTAATGAATTCAGTGGTATTCGCAATGACCGGCGGCGTTTTTGATGCAGAAACTATGTTCCCGGCCGTGAAGCATGATTTTGAGGGGGATACCATATTAATACCACGCGATGCGGACAGGTATTTGAGTCAGACATATGGGAATTATATGGAACTTCCGCCTGTTGAACAAAGAACGAATCATCGCCCTGTTCAATTAAGTTTCGGCGATGCCAAATAAAGAAAGTTTTTCGGAGATAACAGAAATGGTTGGCGATAGTATTAAGATAAAAAAATCAGAATTTGAAACGGTATTTCTGACTTTTTATTTTGCTATCAGTCCAATCAGCAAATTATTGGAGAAGATAGGGATTCCGCGACCGGTGACATATGTGGTTATGATTGTGACGGGTTTGATCTTTATCATTAATCGATTAAAATTTTTGAATCGGAAAATAGATGTTTTTATTGCATTTATGATATTCGGCGCTATTACTCTGTTCGCGGTTTTGTTACATCATTCTGATTTCAACAGTACGACAGAAATGTATGCTTTGATAATTATTTTTTTCCCGGCATACTTTATTTTTCGGGCTGCGAACATAGATAAACTGATACGTGCACTTCATATTTATGCATATATTGGCTTTGCAATCTTTTTACCGAATGCTTTTTTTGTTAAGAATGTCGGCCATGATTACTTGGCGTTTGCTTATGACATATTATTACCTTTGTGTATCATTGTATACTATGCAAGGAAGGAACGACATTGGTATGATATTGTATTATCAATTGTTGGTACCATAATTCTGGCAGTTTTCGGAAGCAGGGGAGCATTAATAGCACTGGTACTCTATTTTATATATCTTAATTTTGAGAAAGGGTATATTAGAAAGATACTTATTCTTTCGGGAATTACCGTTTTGGGTTATATCATATATTCAAATATAGGATCTATTGTCTCTCGTATTCAAAGTTTCGGCATATCCAGCTATTTGCTGAATCGAATCGCCAATAATGAGGCTTTTGAATCTGTTTCAAGGATAAGGCTTTTTGAGTATATTACATCGGAATTGTTGCATAATAATTATTTTGGAGTAGGTCCATTGGGAAACAGGGCTTTAATGCCTGTAATCAGGTATAAAATGCCCTATCCTCACCAATTGTTTTTTGAATTGATGATTGATTATGGTTTGATCATAGGCGGGCTTTTTTCCGTATTGATTATTATTGCAGTATTGTATTTAATTATAAAATCGAAAGATAAATACAGATATCTTACCGGGTTGTTCTGTATAGCTGCTTTTTTTCCGTTAATGCTTTCGGGAACTTTGTATACTGTTGGAACGGTTCCGTATATTCTTGCTCTTTTTTTTAATTTTCGAGATCAAAAGATGAGTTTTAACACGGATACCAATGAGGGGGATTAGTGGTAATAATATGGTTATAGTTAGGGTGATTTATCAGTGGGAAATAAAATCAAAAGTATTATAAAGAATGAATATATATACTCTATTGTCACTAAGTTTGTATCGGTAATATTATCACTCTTACAATCTATTCTTGTTGCAAGGTATCTTGGCTCTGCATTGCAGGGAACGTCCTCATATATCGCCAGTGTTACATCTATCGGGGCAATAGTGGTTACATTTGGAATGCATCAGGCATACCCGTATTTTAGAAAAAAACTTGGGAAAGAGGCTATATTCAAGGACTTTATTTCCATTACGTATGTTGTGTATTCAATCCTATTTATACTTTCGGTTTTTATTGGTTTGTTTTTCTTAAACACGATTGAACTTAAGGCTGCGTTTATTCTTATACCTGTTTACGGATATGACAGAGTTATTTCCTACATAGCCTTAATTGAGACTCCCAATAAGAGAAATACATGGTGGACAATTATTAGTTTTATTGATGTTATTTATGTTGGTGTCCTGATTTTATTCATTCCTAAAAGTGTGGGTTCAGCGATTTCGATTCTTGCATTTGCGGAAGTATTAAAAAGTGCAGTTTATACAGTAATGCTTAAGACCGCTCCTTCCTTAAAAAAAAGTCAGTGGTCACTCTTCTTTAAACTTTTGAAGATGGGTTTTTTCCCGGTAGTTGCGTTGTTAATGACTACATTAAATTACAAGATAGATATATTGATGCTTAAGTCATTTGACTTTATTACGAAATCGCAGATTGGTATATATTCAATTGGAATGACATTTGCAGACAGAGTTGTTATTATACCGGACACATTAAAGGGTGTTCTTGCATCGAAGCTTTCTAAAGGCGCGGATGAGGCGGAAGTTGCCAGGGTATGTCGTCTATGTTTTTGGTGTAGTGTTGTTATTTGTGCAGGCCTGATTGCTTTGGGAGAACCATTGTTAAATTTGTTATATGGGGAAGAGTATTATGGTTCATATGATGTATTACTGATATGTTCGTTCGGCTCCATTTTTATCGGATATTTCAAATTGATAGCGCAATACAATATTGTTAATAAAATGCAGATACGAAATGTTCTGATGCTTAGTATTTCTATTATTGTAAATATTGTTCTGAATAGTATTTTAATTCCGAAATATCAATTAAGAGGTGCTGCATTTGCTTCCGGCGTGGGATACTTCCTGAGTGGAGCAATCTTCATTATCTGGTTTTCCGTCGCGAATAAAATACCATTTAATTCAATGTTTTTGATAAATAAGAACGATATTAAATCAATCTTTAAAAGCGGAGAAAAACAGAAATGATTATAGGCGTTACGGGTTACGGTGCAACGGGAGCGAGTGCGTATATTGACCTGATTAAAGAGTTTGAAGAAATTCAAAGCTTTGGTGCAGCGGTGGAGTTTCAGGTTATTCAAGAAACAGATGGAATAAGTGATCTTAAATATCATCTTGTAACCAACGGTCATAGACTTAGAACGAATGCTGCTATTACCAGATATATAAGAAACCTAGACAACCCAAGGGTGTCTAATATAGTTAAGTATTCAAATAAAAAGTATAAAAAGCTGGCTTTGGAATATATTAATGAGCTGATTCAATTATCTTGGGTTGGACGAAGTAGTTTTGATCCGATCGATTTCAGACCACGAATCGACAGATTAGCTACAAGGAAGATAATACGTTTGGTTAATGGTGTACTTAACAGAATTAATGGTAAATGGGGTATCCCTCCATTTAAAAGACGTTATCTGGCTTTTTTGACTGAAGAAGAGTTTGAGGAGTGCACAAAACGCTTTCTTAATAGACTGTTTGAGTCTTGTGGGTTTGATTTGTGTAAACCGATTCTCGTAGAACAAATCTTTAATACCAAAAATCCCTTGGAGGGTACAGAGTATTTTGGTGATTTCAGATCAATAGTTGTAGAACGGGATCCCAGGGATGTTTTTGTTTTATCGAACTATATTTTACGAAGACATTGCAGGTTTATGCCACATGATGGGAATGTTGAGAATTTCGTTCAGTATTATAAATTATCCCACGCCGGCAGAGTAGAAAATCCGTATGTCAAGTATTTTCAGTATGAAGATTTAATTTTTAATTATAATGAGGTATGCGATCAGATGGAAAAGTGGCTTGGCATCAGGCATATTCATAAAAAAGAGTTTTTTGTACCTGAGCACTCATTCAGTAATACACAAGTATATTTATCATACCCCGAACTGTCGGATAAAATTAAGTATATAGAGGAAAATCTGTCAGAATATCTTTATCCGTTCGATTCGATGAAATCAAATTTGACTTTTGAAGCGGTAAAGGGAAAGCCGTTTGGTTTTGAAGGAAAAAAGAATAAATAGTTATTTGGGAAATGTTAATTAGTGTCATAAAAGGAGAAGAAATATGCAGGCGATTATTTTGGCAGCCGGAATGGGTAAAAGATTAAAAGAGCTTACGCAGAGCAATACGAAATGCATGGTGAAAGTCAACGGTGTTACGTTGATTGACCGGATGTTGCATCAGATAGAAGATCATAAATTTACCAAGATAGTAATTGTAGTCGGTTATGAGGGACAAAAATTAATCGAGTACATTAATACTTTGAATATCAAAACTCCAATCGTATATGTAAATAACCCGATATATGATAAAACGAATAACATTTATTCTCTTGCACTGGCAAAAGATTGGTTATTGGAGGAAGATACGGTTTTGTTTGAATCGGATTTGATCTTCGAAGACGGTGTACTGGATGAACTCCTGCAGGATTCCAGAGAATGTCTTGCATTAGTTGATAAGTATGAAGCCTGGATGGATGGGACATGCGTAACTTTAGGCGAAGATGATACTATTGAGCGTTTTGTCCCCGGAAAGAAATTTAAATACAATGAAATAAAGGATTATTATAAAACAGTTAATATTTATAAATTCAGCAAACAGTTCTCGCAAACGTATTATGTTCCGTTTCTTGATGCATATCAGATTGCATTGGGTGAAAATGAGTATTATGAACAGGTTTTACGTGTTATTACCATGCTTGACGAACCCGGAATAAAAGCGAAAAGGCTTAACGGTCAACGCTGGTATGAAATAGACGATATTCAGGATTTGGATATAGCGGAATCTATTTTCTCGGCGGATGAGAATGAAAGAGTGTTGATGTTGCAGGAACGTTATGGTGGATATTGGAGGTATCCTAAGCTTTTGGATTTCTCCTATTTGGTTAATCCTTACTATCCTCCCGAAAAAATGAGGGATGAAATCCGTGCAAGTTTTGATACGTTACTGACTGAGTATCCATCGGGAATGAGAGTTAACAGTCTGCTCGCAGCTAAGAATTTTGGTGTTCACAGAGAGAATATACTGGTTGGTAACGGTGCAGCGGAATTAATTAAGTGCTTAATGAATTCGTTTACAGGCAAAGTCGGATTTGTTAGGCCTACATTTGAAGAGTATCCTAATCGTTACTCCAAAGATCTTTCGGTTTGCTTTACGCCGAGTAATAAGGATTATTCATACACTGTTTATGATTTGATGGATTTTTTTGCAAATAAAGATATTCAAAATCTTGTAGTTGTTAATCCGGATAATCCTAGTGGAAACTATATTCCCAAATCGGAATTATTACGCCTGATTGAATGGACGAAGGAGAACGGAATCAAACTGGTAATAGATGAATCTTTTGTGGATTTTGCCGATGAAGAGGATAATTCTTTAATTGAACAGGAAATCTTATCTTCGAATGAGCATTTGTATGTCATGAAGAGTATTTCAAAGTCCTATGGAGTACCGGGAATTCGGTTAGGAGTATTGGCATCGGGCGATGAAAAAACAATTTCTGATATGAAGAAGGATGTAGCAATCTGGAATATCAATTCTTTTGGCGAGTTCTTTATGCAGATAGAAGAAAAGTATAAAAAGGATTACCAAGCCGGCTTGGTTAAGTACCGAGCGGAAAGAGAAAGATTTCAAAAAGAACTTGCGAATATTAAAGGGGTCAGAGTGATACCTTCACAGGCAAATTATGTAATGGTGGAACTGGACAAAGATATTGAGGCAGGTGGTCTTCTGAAAAATTTACTTATAAAACATAATGTTTTAATTAAGAATCTGCAATCTAAGACGAATGGTGGGAATTATCTTCGATTAGCAATCAGGAACGAAGAGGATAATAACCTGCTTTTAGAATCGATGAAGATGGAAATTAACTTAATGATTAACGCCTAAAGCGGCTTAAGGAGAACGTTACCATGAGTAAGATTGAGTTAGTGCAGTTATCCCCTGATGATGGCATAGATGTATATGAAATGCTTCAAAGAATTAATCGTTTTGAAAATGACTTTAACAATGAAGCTAAAGATATGTCCTATTCGGAATACCGGGATTGGTTGATTGAACGGGATGCGTGGAGTAAAGGAGAGTGTTTGCCTGAGGGGTATGTCAAACAATGGATCTATTGGCTGAAGGTTGACGGAATTCCGGTTGGTATCGGGAAACTCCGAGAAAAAAAGACTTCCCAATCTGAAAAATGGGGAGGAAATATAGGTTTTGCAATCGATTCCTCGCAACGAGGAAACGGCTATGGAACTAAATTGTTTCAACTGTTACTTACTAAGGCAAAGGACCTAGAAATAAAGGAGATTCTGTCCACTGTTAGAACTGATAATATAGGATCAAACAGAATTCATGAAAAATGTGGCGGGGTTTTAGTTAAAAAGGATACGGAAACCTGTTATTATTCTTTTGCCTTGTGATCAACGGAGTTTTTGATAGGATGAACGAATCGAATGGGAAATAGTAGAAATAAAAGTAATACGCTTTCATTATTTCTATATGAAGTAAAAGGCGGGGTTGTTTTTTTCTTTTTATTTCTCCTGTCGGTGGTTCATCCTTTTTATGTCCCGGAGAAATTCTATTACATCGGCACCTATAAGCTTCTATTTTTTGAAAGGGTTACGCTGGTCTTCCTGGCCGCATCTGTATTTTTCTTTATATTAACGATAATCTTTTTGCCACGCAGTATTAAAATCAAATTTGAAACAACTGATGTTGCATTTCTGGCACTTGCAGGATGGAATATTGTTTCGCTGTTCCTTTCTCCGTATTTCCCGGATGGTTTACTTGGATATGAAACCTGGAGAATGGGACTGTTGACACAGTTGGCAATTACGGCCATCTATTTCATCATTAAACAATGGGCAAACAAGTGGAAGAGTATTATTACGATAACCATGATTGCATTTACGTTTGAGAATATATTGGTTATTCTGCAGCGTTTCGGGAAGAATCCTCTGAATCTCTATGCCGGGATGGGATTGGGAGATTGGAACAGGAGAAATCTGCTTGGAACCATAGGAAATTCCAACTGGCTATGCGGCTATATGATGTGTCTGGTTCCTGTGCTGATCTGGTTATATCTCTTAGAAGAAAAAAGAGTATGGAATGTTATTTGGGGAATCATGTTGTTCATTTCTTTGGCAGCATTGTTTTTGCAGGGCAGCAGCAGTGGAGTTGTTGCTTTAGCCGGTGTCTTACTGGTTTGCTTATGCTTTGTGATTAAAACTTATAAGAATCTTATTCGTTTACTATCCATACCTTTTATGATTTCTTTCTTTTGGATGATGCTGAGCCTGTTTCAGGTGGAATTACTGGAGCCGGAAGAGGTTCATACACCACAAAAAGTCTATTCTTTGTTATGGATTATTCCTGTGATTATTTTATTGGCTGTTATCGTTATTCTTTCTGCTTGGGTTAAGAAGAAACACAAAGATGATCTGTCCTTTTCTTTCATTCGTAATACCATAATACTGATTGCGGCCATCATTTTTGTGGGAATGCTGGTATTTACTGTAATCCAGATATGGGGGCCCTCAAGTGATAACGGTATTGTACAGAAACTGATAATTAAAGATACCTGGGGAAGCAACAGAGTCCTGTTATGGAAAGAGACACTTAAACACTTCTTTGGCAATACCCCACTTAAGAGTATATTGTTTGGCGTTGGACCGGACTGTTACGGGAACTGGTTTATTGAGCAGGAAATCTATATTCCGGCAGAAGGCCCGTTAAGTGAAGTGGTTTATACGAATGCTCATAATCTCATCCTGACCATGTTGGTCAATGCGGGGCTGATTGGGATGCTGATTTATCTGGCTACATGGGGCAGTCTATTATTTCTATTTATAAAGAAACGGAAGGAAAGCTATTTTTCGCTTCTTGGGATACTGATGATAACCGGAATGGGAATCAATGGTTTCTTCAGTTTTCAGCAGGTATGTGCAACTCCCTTGTTCTATGCTTTGTTGGGTTTGGTTCGGGGGATGACGGATCGGAAGGAATCTGTTCAGGATAAATAATTGCCGAAAATCGAAGAGAAGATTGAATTACCTATTATTTATTTTTATAATTAAAAATGTGAGTTTATAAAAATCAGGTTATCTGTGAACTGTTAAAAGAGGAGGGAACGGATATGTTAAAAAAGCGTAAGTTGTATAGTTTAATTGCTAAACTTATGATTATTGTTATGCTTATTCCGTTATGTTGTTTTTCAAGCATAACAACATTGCGGGTTTCTGCGGCACCGAATGCAACCGGAAATAATCCGTCTGCGACAGGAAACAATCCAACCGCAACCGGAAACAATTCTGTTGTTATGAGATGGACCGATATGGTTAAGTCGGGAAGTACATATATACAGAATGTAAGCATGACTTTAAGCGGTTCATACAGTGGTATAGCTCATCCGCGCTATTCCGGTTTTAATATAGAGAGCGGAACTGCTATTTGGATTTATCGGGATTACTATGCAGAAGGCGAAGATCTGGTTTGCATTGTTTGGGATGATGTAAGTTTTTCAAATTATAATCATTGTACACTTTCTTTTGATAATACCCCGTTAGGCTATTATACTTTCGCAAATGTTAATCAACCGAGTGATAATACCTTTGAAAATATGCCGAATTCGATTACGAATGTGAGCGCAGGCATAAATGGTTCAAATATTACAATGGACTTCGCGCCTACCGCGGAAGGTACGGTATATGGCTATTTCAAGGCAAGCCGTGTGGAGAAATTTCAATGGCAATCCGTGATTCCTTATGAAGGCGGATATACGCCGGCCATGCTTCAACCCCTTGAATTAACTTACGTCGGAAACGGACATCCGATATATTCCGAAGGCTATGGTCCGGCGACTCTGATCTATTTCAGCAATTATTTTGACAATAATACCGATTTATTGTATTTCCAATTTGATGATTCAAGGTCGCAGCCCACTGAAGCTGAAAGTCAGTTTTCGGTTCGCTTTAAGAATGTTTACGGTCATACGAGTATTGAGGAATACAGTGGTTCCATTCCGGCTGGCACATCAGTGCCCACGGCAACAGCCGTAAGCGAGAGTATTGATAATGGTTGGATTAATCTCGTAATGAAACCGAATAATAATGGTCGAAATTACATTTTTTACAAAGCCAAAAGAGGTGCGTCTGTATCAGGGGTAACCTTAAATAAGACCCAAACTTCTATGTGGCCTGATACTTCAGAAAAATTGGTGGCGACAGTCAGACCGGAAGATGCAGTTAACAAGGAAGTTATCTGGAATACCACAAATGAGTATATTGCATCGGTAAACGAAGAAGGATTGGTTGTAGCCAAACATCCCGGTATTGTGAAGGTTACTGCCACAACACGTTCGGGCGGTTACTCCGCAAGTTGTAATGTGACGGTACAGGCTGAAATGCCCGAGCTCAGTATACAGTGTTCGGTAGACGGAGTTATTCTTGATTGGGAAGAGCAGGATGTTACTTCTTACAGAATCTACAGGAAGGCAGGCTCCGGAACCTGGGAAAAACTGAATGATGTCTGGGGAACCGGCTATATTGACCATAACGTTATAAGTAGTACAAAGTACAGTTATTATATTATGTGCTTGGATGACGAGTCCTATGAAGAGATTTCTCCGTATAATAAGAACAAAGTTAAAACTGTTTCTTATTATCGGCTGAATCCACCAAAGTTAACGGTGACGCAGGTATCAGGAGGCATAAATGTTTCATGGGAAGCAATGCAGGATGTGGAAAAGTATCGTGTTTTCAGGAAAACAGCCAGCGGGAATTGGACGTCAATAAAATATACGACAGGTCTGTCTTATAAAGATACGAATGTAGAAGGCGATACTTCCTACACATACGGAGTTATTTGCTTAAACCCGGATGGTAAATATCTTAATGAATTGGTGGAAGGCGGAAGCATTGTATTTAAGAATTATACACCTGCCATTACATTGAAATCGGACAATTCCGGTGTGCAAATCAGTTGGAATGCGATCGACGAAGCAGCAAAGTATCGTGTTTACAGGAAGACGGCCAGTGGAAACTGGACAGCGCTAAAGACAACGACAGGATTGTCCTATACTGATACAGGAGTAGAACACGGAAACGAGTATATCTACGGAATAATCAGCCTGAGATCAAACGGAAGCTATCTAAACAAATTGGAAGAGGGCGGAAGAATTCTGTATGAGAAGAATTTTAGACCGGATTTGGAATTATCACAGGACAATTCCGGCGTGCAAATCGGTTGGAATGCGATTGACGAAGCGGCAAAGTATCGTGTTTACAGGAAGACGGCTAGTGGAAATTGGACAGCACTAAAGACAACGACAGGGTTGTCCTATACGGATACGGCTGTGGAAAACGGAACCGAGTATATCTACGGAATAATCAGTCTGAGATCAAACGGAAGCTATCTAAACAAATTGGAAGAGGGTGGAAGAATTCTATATGAGAAGAATTACAGACCGACTTTGACGATAGCGAAGGATAATTCCGGTGTACGAATCAGCTGGGATGCAATAGACGAGGCGGCTAAGTATCGTATATATCGAAAGACAGAAGGTGGAGCATGGGTACGATTTGCCCCCACAAAGGGACTTTCCTATTTGGATACGGATGTAGAAAGCGGAACAGAGTATATTTACGGAATTATAAGCTTTGATGCCAACGGAGCAGCTTTAAACAAGCTGGTAGACGGCGGAAGAATTCTGTATGAGAAGAATTACAGACCAACTTTGACGATAACGCAGGATAATTCAGGCGTACGAATCAGCTGGGATGCAATAGACGAGGCGGCTAAGTATCGTATATATCGAAAGACAGAAGGCGGAGCATGGGTACGATTTGCCCCCACAAAGGGACTTTCCTATTTGGATACGGATGTAGAGAGCGGGACAGAGTATATTTACGGAATTATAAGCTTTGATGCCAACGGAGCAGCTTTAAACAAGCTGGTAGAAGGCGGAAGAATTCTGTACGAGAAGACTTACCGACCGACTTTGACGATAGCGAAGGATAATTCCGGTGTACGAATCAGCTGGGATGCAATAGACGAGGCAGCTAAGTATCGTATATATCGGAAGACAGAAGGTGGAACATGGGTACGATTTGCACCCACAAAAGGTCTTTCCTATTTGGATACGGATGTAGAAAGCGGAACAGAGTATATTTACGGAATTATAAGCTTTGATGCCAACGGAGTAGCTTTGAACAAGCTGGTAGAAGGCGGAAGAATTCGTTATATTAAGTAATTAGTTTAACGATAAGCTGATTTAAGTTTATTTGGGGCATCATTTTTAGGACCTAATAAGATCAATAATCAACAGGACCCGGCAAGAGCCGGGTCCTGAGTATATACAACACAAAAATGAAACGGCTAACTTATAGGTTAGCATTTATAGTTAGTATTAATGATGTAACCAGATTAAATAAAACCATTATGACTGATAGGTGCTAAAATCGGGATGAGTAAATTATCAAAAGAGTATTTATTCTTATTGAATACTATTAAAGGCATTCTTCATAATGAAGAAACCGGTGAAATAGAATCGGAATCTGTAAATTATGAAAGAGTGCTTCGGATTGCTGTTGAAAACGGAATAGCCAATACCATCGCAGATAGAATCTTTGGAAGGAAAGATGCCCCGGAAAACATAAAAAAAGAATTCTATAAGCAGAAGATGATTACCATGTCCAGGAGCATAGCAGCGGACAATAATCTTCAAAGGGTATATGCAAGTTTGGATGCTCACAAAATAAGGGGGCTTTTTTTAAAAGGAACCATTCTCAAAAAACTATATCCTAAGGCATATTTACGGTCAATGAGTGATGCAGACGTATATGCTGCAAGAGAAGATATGGATGAAGTGTACTCGCTTATGATAAATATGGGATACAATACCGGGGCAATTGGCAGAGGTAATCATTATGAGTACATGATGGGAAAGGGCTTCAAGATAGAATATCATCCCGAATTGGTTGCTATTAGTAGTTGGTATGGAGATAGGGTGTTTTCCAAAAAACATCCGGAAGAAAAAGATATTGCAATTTATATGGATATATGGAATCATACTTTACCAATGGAAACATATGAGTGTGCCAGACAGTTGGTTCCGGAGTATCATTATCTGTATGTGATCATGCATATGATGAATCATTTTTTGAAAAGCGGAACCGGAATACGTTCCGTAATGGATGTTTGGGTAATGAATAATCATTATGCAGATAAATGGGATCGTGAATTGATAGAGAGTCTGTTGGAGGATTATGGACTTCGAACTTTTGAGGCATATGCATTGGCACTGGCGGATAGATGGTTTGATTTGGAGAAATTGCCATATTTGAATAAAGATGTGGACGCTCGAGTGCTGGAAGAGTATGAGCGGTATATTCTGGAATCCGGAACCTATGGATCAACAGAACATTATGTTTCGCGTGAATTGGGCAATAAAACCGGAATGGAAAATAAGGTGAGATATCTGGCGGAACTATTTTTCGCACCATATGGAAAGATGAAGAGGATGTATCCTGTTTTGGAGAAAGCACCTGTTCTCTTGCCGATAATGTGGGGTGGAAGAGCAATTGATAAGTTTCGGTTAAGAGGTAAGAAAACCAGAGGAAAGATAAAGACCGTCATGAAAGCCAACAAGCAAAAAGCGGATTGGCAGAGTGAGTTGATGAGAAAGATGGTGGAGTGAGGGGACAAAGATAACTCATAATAAGTTATACTTCCATAAATATAAAAACGGGGTTGACTATTCAGTTAGCCCCGAAAATGTTTTTATTAATCTCGTCTAAACAAATCCCTCGTATAAACTTTTTCTTCCACATCATCCAACGCAGAATCATATCTGTTTGCGATGATGCAGCCACACATCTTTTTGAATCTCTTTAAATCATTCACGACCTTGCTTCCAAAGAAGGTTTCACCATCTTCCAGGGTGGGTTCGTAGATGACTACGGTGGCACCTTTTGCTTTGATTCTCTTCATGACACCCTGAATAGCAGACTGGCGGAAGTTGTCGGAGTTGGCCTTCATGGTAAGGCGGTAGATGCCGACCACAACTTCGGTTTTTTGCTTGTCGGACTTCTTCGAGTATGCTTCGCTTCCTCTATATGCGCCGGCAATTTCCAAAACGCGTTCAGCGATATAATCTTTTCTTGTTCTGTTACTTTCCACAATCGCTGTCATCATGTTCTGTGGCACGTCATTATAGTTGGCCAGAAGCTGCTTCGTATCCTTCGGCAGGCAGTATCCGCCGTATCCAAAAGAGGGGTTGTTGTAGTAATCGCCGACTCTCGGATCAAGGCAAACGCCTTTGATGATGCTGGCGGTATCCAATTCTTTTACTTCTGCATAAGTATCGAGCTCATTGAAGTAGGATACGCGAAGGGCGAGGTAGGTGTTAACGAAAAGCTTCGTCGCCTCGGCTTCGGTATAGCCTACAAAGAGGGTATCGATGTTTTCTTTGATTGCTCCCTGCTTTAAGAGTTCTGCAAAAATCTTTGCCTTTTTCTCTGTTTTCGGATCGCAGCCTACAATAATACGACTGGGATAGAGGTTGTCATACAATGCCTTGGATTCGCGAAGGAATTCCGGGCTGAAAATGATGTTGTCAGCCTTGTATTTCTTGCGAACCTGTTTCGTGTACCCTACCGGAATTGTGGACTTGATGATGATGGTCGGCTTGATTTTTCTTGACTTGGTAGCTTTTAAGATAGTTTCGATTACGGTCTCCACTGCGGAGCAGTCAAAGAAGTTCTTGGTGGAATCGTAGTTGGTAGGTGCTGCGATGATGATGAAATCGGCATCCTTGTAGGCTTCCTCCGCTTTAGTGGTAGCTTTTAGGTTAAGGACGCGTTCTTTGTTCTTGGCTTCTTCTAAGTATTTCTCGATATATTCATCTTGGATAGGGGAGATGAACTTGTTGAGTTTTTTGACTTTCTCAGGAATGATATCTACAGCAGTGACGCGGTTATGCTGTGCAAGAAGAACAGCAAGGGAGAGGCCGACATAACCGGTACCGGCAACGGCAATGGTGTAACCGGATTTGGGGAGCTTAATTGCTTCACTTTTTGGGGTGACCTGATTATTGGTATTATTATCTTTTTCCTTGCGTGGCTTATTTGGATTGCTCGTGGAAATAAGAACATCTGCCGGGTTTAGTTTTAATGCATTACAAAGCGTAATAAACTGATCCAAAGAAGGAGTATACTCGTTGGTTTCTATCTTGCTAAGCATGGATCTGTTGATACCGGTTTTCTTGGATAGCTCCAACTGGGTAAGCCCCTGAGCAGTACGAGCAGATTTGATTGCAGTGGAAATGTTAACTGATTCTGTTTGTTTCATTATCTCTCTCCGGTTATGTATGATTAATTGTCATAATGTTATTATTGATAACGGGATAATTATAGCATCTGGTTGATAAATGTCAACAAAACACCTATGGTGTTCTGAATGATAACATTTCTCGCGCGAAGAATGGAATAATCCTTTAGATGCTTTCCCTTGCTGATTTAGAGGGAAATAAAGTATAATGAAAGTGAGTTTTATTAGGTAGGATAATAATGAATAGTATTAAAAAAGATTTAATAAAAATAATACGTTTAGCTGTTCATGAGAAAAGCGGATTGTCTTCTCTGAAGGATGTGGATTGGGCTGAAATATGGAAAAGAGCGCAACGGAATCACTTGGAGGGGATTGTGTATGACGTGGCCAAAACCTGTTCGTCTTCAGTTCCGAAGGCGTTGCTGGAAGTAATGCAGAGAAAGCATTATGAGATGGTTGCCAGAGATGCCAAGCAAATCCGTTGCCTTGAACAGATTGAAGAAACTCTTAGCCGAAGTGGTATTCCATATGCGCCACAGAAAGGAAGTATTCTTCGCTATGATTATCCTAGAACGAATCTGCGGTTCATGTCCGATTTGGATATCTGTGTCCGGCCGGAAGATCGCGCGCTTATAAGAGATGCTATTGAAACGATTGGCGGAGTCTTCCGTGGTACGGAGTCCGGGGATGAGCAGTTTTTGATCCAGGGGACGATTGGAGTGGAGTTTCATGGCCGCCTCCTGTATCGAAAAGGTTCTGACGGAGCGATTGAAAACTATCCATGTTGGGAGTTGGTAGATTCTGCGAAGAATCGCTTGACTGAGGAAGGTTTTGCGTTGAATTTGATTGGACATGCGGTTTACGACCTGTCAAAGGGTGGGCCGGGAGTTCGATATATTCTTGATCTGTGGGTGTATTGTCACAGGCATACGCCTCAGCCGGATTGGAATGTCGTTGATGAATGGCTGAAAAAAGACGGTATTTATGAAGCGGCGCATAACCTGTTGGATTTGTCCGAGTACTTGTTTGGAACGGGTGCAGAAAGAGAAACTCTGTTGGCAGATTCGTCACGCCATGCGCTGATGACGGAAATGGCGGATTATATTCTTGATGGCGGTCTGCATGGTGATACCAGACGAGGAGTTGCTGCGCAGGTTGCCCGCTCGGGTGGGAAAAGCGGTGCTGCGGCAAAACAGTTTTTCCGCAACAGGAAGGACTACGAGAACCGCTATCCTTGGCTGAAGAAGGCGCCTTTCCTTCTGCCGGTTGCCTGGGGCATGCGCGCATGTAAGAGCCTGAAAAACCACGGAGGTGTAATCCGGAAGTGGCGAAAGGATGTGAGAAGCCTGTCGAAGGAAGAAGTTAGAGTGCAGAAGGACAGGATGAAGAGGTGGGGAGTGTAAATAGGAGTATGGTGTTGCAGGACAGCGAAGGGCTGTCCTGCAGTTTTTGTTATAGGGGGATAAATCATATTATTATGATTTAAGAGAGATGGTTGACAGATGAGGGTGGGGAGGTAAACTTGGAAGTAGAAGAATTGGTACAAAGATACTGACTATATGAGAAGGATACAATAATGGAAGAAAAGAATACTAATAAACAAACGGATAAGATTTGGCAGTTTATTAAGAAGCGAGTAGGATCTGTGACTGCCATTGGTACAGTTGCTGTTTTCATATTTTCTGCTTTAGTGAGGTTTTTATATTATATAATAAATGCTTCAAGCTTAAGCCGGTGGGGAATAGATTCTTCGTTTATGCCAGAGACTGATTATAGTCAATTATACTTAATTGCAATTGTAGTTATCAGTTTGGTATGCAATTATATTACAAACTATTTGATAGTAAGTGTTTCTGAGAAAGCTATAGAGATTGTGTCTCGGATAGAGTTGCTTAAATGTAGGTTGCTTTTGCTAAAGAAATTTAGACCGGATGGACTGATTTTGGAAGAGTGGAATGAATTAGACATCTTGTTGAATGCGATTTTTTCGGCATTTTTTTGAAGATTATGGATGAAATTTATGGTAGTAAGAAATCTTTGATCGATAGGATGGATGTGATGAACGGGGGATACAGTAGAGAAAAAGAGGAGACGAGAAGTGGCAGATGCCTGCTTTGATGAGGTATTCATATGAGGAAGGATAATCAAAGTTTTTTAGGGTCTAGTTTTAGGGGCTGGTTTTAGGGTAAGTTTTTAGGGGCTGACGAAAAATAAGATTAAATGATTCAGGGCTTAGCAAACGCTAAGCCCTGTTCCATATCCTTTTATTCTGTGTCTTCTTCGTAATACTGTACTTGAGTACGATCGTCGGATCCGTATAATACCGGATTGTTTCTCGTTGCATATAGAAAGCGATTTCTGAAGTGCTCAAAGTTCCGAAAACTGCGCCCAAGACGTTTCAGGTCTTTGACCTTCCTGTTTAGTGATTCTATTGGTCCGTTGGATAATCGGCTGTTATATATTCCGCCAGCACCATATTTTTCCACCATTACAAAAGAGTTGATGATAGGTTCCTTGAACTTCCTAAGAAGAAAGGCAAAGTCAACAAAGGCATTACTTTTGTTTGCTTTGCTTAATCATCAAAATGATAAAAAACTAATAGACGGGTTTAGAGATAACTTTAATACATGATAATAAACTCGCAAAGTACAAAGCTAAGGAAAGAGAAATAAAGAATCAAATCAATCCTTGACTATATGTAACAGCAGGAATACAATAAGATTAACCAATTGGTTAATCTTTTTGTATTATGGAGATATAAATGATTGATTGATAATTATACAAAAGGAAAAGTCGAGAAGATATTTGCCGACTATTCCAAAATGAAGAAACAAATCCCGGATGATTGGGTTCGGACGATAAAGAAACATATGGACAGGCTGGAGGCAGCAGAATGCTTTGGTGATTTTCTGGATTTGGGTCTGGGTAAGCCGGAATACCTGCAAGGGTATGAGGATGTAAGGTACTCGTTATATGTGGCTCCGAATGTCAGGCTGATTATTAGTCTGGATACAGAACCGGAGAAGATAAGAGAATGTACAGAGTTTGAAGTTAAAGGAGTGTGTGATTATCATGGCAGCAAAACAACGTGGTATATCCCGTGATCTGATTATTCATCCCGGGGAAACAATTGCAGATGTCCTGGAAGAAAGAGGCATTTCTCAGGCAGAATTGGCTACTTATACGGGGGTTACTCCGGTATATGTTAGCAATGTAATTCACGGCAAAAAAGATATCTCGGCGAAGTTTGCTTTGGCGCTTGAATATGCTCTTGGTGTACCAAAGTCTTTTTGGATTAATCTTCAGGCACATTATGATGCAGAGTTGCTTGAATATAATGAGTTACAAGGCATTACGGATGACGAGAGAAGTGTTCGGGATTCGCTGAAGGACATTGTGAAGTTTTTTCGTAAGGAAGGTATCATGTCGGAAGGAGAGACAAAAGATGAGTCCATTCTTTCTCTCAGAAAGGCTCTTAGAATCAGCAACCTGGTAAATGTGCGGGAGGTTGTTCCAGCAGGCGCTTTTCGTATGGGAAGACAGGGAAAAGTGAATATGGACGTTTTGGGAGCCTGGGTACGGTTGTGTCAGGTTAATATGGAAAACAAACAGGCAGTAGGAACATTTCATGCTGAAGATGTTGGCAAACTGACGAAAGAACTTAAAAAAGTTATGACAAAGAATGATCTTGATACACCGGAATGTTTGCAGTATGTGTTTTCAAAGTACGGAATTGTGTTTGATGTTGCTAGGAACTTCAGGGGTGCTCCGGTTCAGGGGTACGTGGCTTCCAAGCAAAATGGAACCTATCAAATGGTTGTGACTTTAAGGAATGCGTACAGAGATATTTTCTGGTTTTCTGTTTTTCATGAACTGGGACATATTGTGAATGGAGATGTCGGAAAGAATTCGAAATTCCTAGATGATGAATCGGAAAAGGATAAGGAAGAGGCAGCGGATGCATTTGCAAGGGAGAGCCTAATTGTAGAGGCAGACTATAGGGTGTTTACAGATAAAGGCAGTTTTACGATAGAGTCGATTAAGAAATTTGCGGATTCCCAGAATGTTATGCCGTATATTGTGATTGGAAGGCTGCAGAAGGAGAAGAAGCTAAGGTACGATCGTTTCGTAAAGTATAAAGAAGTGTATAAATGGGCGGAGTGATATGCAATCATTATCCGGTTACTAAAACGAACAGGAGAGAGCTCATTGCTCTCTCCTATTACATCATATAAGTCTGCGTCATAAAGTTCCATCAGCGCAAACATTGTGTCGGTTTGTGGGTAGGACTTGCCGGTTTCGTACTTGTAAACTGCCTGTACGGTGCCAAGGCAAAGGTACTCGCGTACCTGCTCTACCGTAAGGTTCTTACGCTCACGGAGGCGTCTTGGATTCGTTGAGAAGTAAGTATAAGTGTGTATGTAAATAAGGAGTGAGAGTGGATTAGGTGTGACTCTTTTTAATCATACTCAAATATCCCTTGTATCGTATCCGATACATTCATAATATCTTTATATGACAGATAATCGGTTTTGCTGCAAGCACGGGAAGAAGGATCGATGGCCTTGATTTGCTCACAAATAACAGTGCCGGATGTTCCATGGTTGCCGATTGCCTGGATATGGACAGGGCCATCGGGATAATCCTTGATGTAAGGGCAGACATGAAACATGCCTGTGGCCCTGATAAATGCGTTTTTGCTCACTACAACAAACAACTGCTTCTTGTAGTCGTTTATCTTGATAATATCTCCCTGATAAAATTGCATCACAGTAACTCCTTTCCTTTCGGATCACCCCAATCGAAATCGCAGGTGCTGATTTTGCCGTTGTATTCGGCAAGCCTTTCTTCAAAGGTTTTATGTTTAAACTGCTTGCGTAAAACAATGGCGTCGTTTTCTATTTCGATTTCAAGGATATCCGAAACCTTGAGCTGCAACTGATCCAATATGTCCTTCGGGATTCTGATTCCCTGGCTGTTTCCCCATGCTCTGATTGCTACTTGATCCATAATAAATCCTCCTGTGTATATATGTATATACATTATACAGACTAATTATTGTATTTTCAAGGGAGGTTTTTTGAAGGGTAAGCAGAGAAGTACGCTGCGGTCTTTTGAGAAGAAGGGGGTTATATGTTATACTAATAGTATGTTTTGACTTATAAAAAGGAGGACATATTATGCCAACATGGGCCATTATACTTATTTCTGTAGTTGGAGTGTATATCGTAGCCAGCTGCATTATTCATCGTCATGTCATTAAGGCAATCATAAATCATAAACCTTTCAAGGCGCCGAAGTGGCATGTGTGGTTGCCGAAAAAGATGAGAGTGGAATAGGAGAATACTATGACTAAGAAGCAACAGGCAGTGTTTACCAAACTCAAACTAATCTTTCTAATCCTATATTTCCTCATCCTCTTCGCGGAGCGCCTTATGGCAGTTATTCTCAGCATCCATACCGGTGAGGAATATGCGCTTGTTTCGGGCAATATGTTTAACTACCTTGCCTATGGTGTTACAGCCATCAGCTTGGTAGCAGGACTGATTATGATGATCATCGTTCTTCCGAAGATGTTTGTTTCGGTATTTACTTCGAAAGAATACGATTTTACCGCCAACAACAAAACTGTGGTTATGGCTGTTATGGCTATCCTCTTTGGCGGCATGATGCATACCGGCTTTACTCTTGCACCGTTGCAGTTTGTAGCCTATGGCTTCCTGATTCTGTCGATGGTTATTCGCACAATCGAATGCTGTAAGGAAGAGAAGAATAAATCCTTCGCCTCCATCGTCTCCGTAATCTACTTAACCCTCCTCGCGATGGCGGTTCCGGTATGTTACATTTCCTTCCAATCCATGCCTATGCGCTTATTTTTCTTTATCGCGGAATTCGCGGCCGTTTTTGTGCTGGTTCCGGCTTTTGCATGTATGCTGATGATATTCTACAAAAGAGGAGTAACGTCGTTTTCCTTCGTCTTCCCGGCATTGGTATTACTCCTTTCAGGTCTCACGGTAGCTCTGAAGTGGACCGAAGAAATCAACTGGTTTGTTCTGATTTTTCTGGTGCTGACAGTGGTGTTCTACTTAAGTTTCGGGTTGGTGGCCAAAGTGAAACTTGCGAAGGCGCAAGCAGATTGACGAAAAACGCATATACCATTATATTTATCTTGTCCTTTTGACTTAAGTAAGGAGATAAAATTAAGATGAAAAAAACACTGAAAACAATAGTAACCATATCCCTGCTTTTGCTGGCAACGGTGGGATTGTGGGCCTGCAACTTTTTGGAAGAAACCGAAGAATCTTCCGAAATTGTCATGGTATATGACTCGGATGAACCGGATACAAGCGGCCCGCGTATTATTGACAGTTCTTCGAAAACAATGTATAAGGGCAGCCTGGACGGCTGGACAATTTTCGTTTATCTGTGCGGTACGGACCTTGAGTCCGAGAGCGAAGTCGGCACCGGCGACCTTGCGGAGATGCTCGACGCTACTCCGAGCGACAGCGTAAGATTTGCCGTACAGACCGGAGGAACCGAGTATTGGGCCAACGATTTAGTGGATCCGTCAAAAACACAGCGCTTCCTCGTGCAAAACAGTGAGATTACCCTTGTGGACGAAACACAGGATCTTCAGAATATGGGCGATCCGGATACCCTTGAGGAGTTCGTCTCCTGGGGAATCGATAACTATGGCGCAGAGCATAACGGTCTGGTTTTCTGGGATCACGGCGGCGGTAGCATTACCGGTGTGTGCATGGACGAAGAGTTTGACTATGACTCCCTGAGCCTTCGTGATATCGATACGGCGCTTTCGGCTCCGCTGGGAGAGTATAAGATCGACTTTATCGGTTTTGATGCCTGCCTCATGGGCACGCTCGAAACGGCAAACTTAATGTCTGCTTATGCGACATATATGTATGGCTCCGAAGAAACCGAGCCCGGTTCCGGCTGGGATTATACTTCAATCGGCTCTTTCCTTGCAAAGAACCCGAACGCGGATGCATTGGAACTCGGCAAGGCAGTCTGCGACAGCTACTATGCAGCATGTAAGAAAGATGGAGAGGAATATGAAGTTACTCTTTCGGTTATGGATTTAAGCAAGGTGGCTGACCTGGTGATTGCATTTGACAAATATTGCGAGAACCTCTGCGGCGTATCACAAGACGATGCAGCACGCGCATCCATCATTCGAAACATCTGCTCGGCGAAGAACTTCGGCGGAAACAATAAGGCGGAAGGCTACACCAACATGGTCGATGTCGGCGGTTTTATACAGTCCGGTGCGGATTATGCAACCGGTGCCGATGAGGTGCTTAAGGCCATTGAAAGTCTTGTGGTTTACAGCGTTCGCGGAGAAATGCACGCGACAGCCTGTGGCGTTTCCATGTATTATCCTTTGTCCATTCAGGGTTCCGAAGAAATCAAGATCTTCAAGGATATCTCTCCGAGCGGAAGCTATAATAACTTCATCACCAATAAAACGGACGGTCATGACGGAAACGGCGCGGTAATTTCCGGTGAAGAAACCGGTAAAAGTGAAGCCATTACGTTCTCCTCTGAGCCGGCGCTTAATGAAGACGGAATCTATGGTTTCACTCTGGATGAAAACGGCCTCAACAATACGGCAGGCGTTTGCGCATTTGTATATCAGATGACCGAAGACGGAGAGACTCTGATTGAACTTGGAGAAACGAGTGACGTCTATGCAAACTGGGAAACAGGAGAATTCGAGGATTATTTCGACGGCTACTGGCTGTCTCTTCCGGACGGACAGAATCTCGCTCTCTACCTTGTTGAAGAGGGAGAAGATTACGTGGTTTATGCTTCCCCGATTCTCTTAAACGGAGACCTGACATATCTTCGTATCCGTCAAAGCATGGAAACCGGAGAAACGACCGTTGAGGGCGCATGGGACGGTATCGATGAGAACGGTATTGCTTCCAGAGATATCTACAAGCTGAAAAACGGAGACGTGATTGTTCCCTATTACTACGCTTACAACCTGAATACCGATGAAGAACTGGAGTACACCGGTTACGAATACACGGTTTCCGGAACCCTGCAAATCGACTACGACGTCATGGATGACGGTGACTATATGTATTCATTCTGCATCGATGATATCTACGGCGATTATTACGAAACGGACCCCGTAATGTTCAATATCGAAAACGGAGAGGTCGGATTCTACGAGGATTAATAGAGGAATCTTTTCGGTTATATTTAGGAACTGACAGATATAGGATGTCAAAACACAAGGATATGTGGTATACTGTCCTTGTGTTTTTATTTTACCCAGGAGGAAAACTCAAATGCTGACAAATAAGACTATTCTCATCACCGGTGGAACGGGCTCTTTCGGCAATACCTTCGTTCCCATGACTCTGGCAAAATATAATCCCAAGAAGATTATCATTTACAGTCGTGATGAGATGAAGCAGTGGAATATGGCGAAGAAATTCCCGAATGATCCGAGAGTTCGCTTCTTTATCGGAGACGTAAGGGATAAAGACAGACTTTATCGTGCGCTGAACGGTGTGGATTACGTGGTTCACGCTGCCGCAACCAAGATTGTGCCGACTGCGGAATATAACCCGTTCGAATGCATCAAAACGAATGTCAACGGTGCTATGAACTTGATTGATGCCTGCATCGATACCGGTGTAAAGCGTCTCGTTGCACTCTCCACGGATAAGGCCAGCCAGCCTGTCAATCTTTACGGAGCGACCAAACTTTGCTCTGACAAAGTCTTTATCGCCGGCAACTCTTACACCGGCGGAACAACGAAGTTTGCAGTCGTTCGTTATGGAAACGTTATGGGCTCCAGAGGCTCCGTAATCCCGTTCTTTATGGAAACGGCAAAAACGGGAAAGCTTACCATTACGGATAAGCGTATGACTCGTTTCATGATTTCCCTTGAGCAGGGCGTGGAACTTGTATGGCATGCTTTTGACGATATGGAAGGCGGCGAAATCTATGTTAAGAAGATTCCGTCCATGAACATTTGTGACATCGCAACCGCTGTTGACGAAAATGCCGAGCAGGTTGAAATTGGTATCCGTCCCGGCGAAAAACTTCACGAGCAGATGATCGGTGTGGAAGATGCACCGTTTACCTATGAATATCCGGAACACTACAAGATTCTTCCGCAGATTTGCAACTGGGGTCCTTTCGATGCCATGATCAAAGGCGGAAAACTTGTGCCGGAAGGATTCTCCTACACATCCGACAACAATACGGAGTGGATGACCATTCCCCAGCTTCGCGAATGGATTGAGAACAACAAAGTCAAAATCGGTAATATCTAAAAGGAGAATCGGTTTCGTTTCGAAAAAGTTTGAATTGATCAATGAAGAATAAGACGAAGAAAACAGTATATCTGCTGATCACACTTGCGATTATGGTGTTTATCTTCGTGCAGTCCGCATTGCCGGATTATATGTCCACGGAGGAGAGCAATCCCTTCGTGGTTTTTATTGCAAGCGTTTTGGAGAAGACCACGACGGCGACGGTAAACCGGGAACTGATTTCTTTTCTGGTTCGAAAGACGGCGCATTTCCTGGAATATACGGTACTGGGAGTATCGCTTTACCTGACGTTTGGAGAATTCCTGAAGTCAAAGAGAGAAGCAGGACAGAGACCGGAACCGCAGAAGGTCAGGAACTTCCAAATCCTCTCTATCGTAATTCCCTTCCTCATCGGTATTCTCTATGCCGCTACGGATGAGTTCCACCAGCTCTTTGTTCCCGGCCGCTTCGGAAGCGTGAAGGATGTGCTGATCGACGGCGCCGGAGTTCTTGCCGGAATCCTGATCATCCGGGGGATTCTTAGGAAACGTAACCTTTCTTTGAATAATCGAAGGGAAAATGGTATAATAATATAGTTATTGCTTGTATTTGCAGTTGGAAAACAGATTGCATTATCAGAAAAGGAAAAACATATGAAAAAAGCATTAATCACCGGTGTGACCGGACAGGATGGTTCTTATTTATCGGAGTTTTTGATGGAAAAAGGATATGAAGTACACGGACTTATCAGAAGAAGTTCCGTGGATTTTCGTGAGCGTATTGCACATTTGGAGGGCAAGCCGAACTTCCATCTTCATTATGCAGACATGTCCGACTCAATTAGTCTTGTAAAAGTCATCAGTCTGGTAAAACCGGATGAAATCTATAATCTCGCCGCACAGAGCCACGTGCAGGTTTCTTTTGATGTGCCGGAATATACGGCGGATGTCGATGCGGTCGGCGTCCTTCGTGTTCTTGAGGCAGTCAGAGTCTGCGGTCTGGAAAAAACCTGCCGCATCTATCAGGCATCTACCTCGGAATTATACGGAAAAGTGGAAGAGGTTCCGCAGTCGGAAACTACACCGTTCCATCCCTATTCTCCTTACGCGGTTGCAAAGCAGTATGGCTTCTGGATCACCAAGGAATACAGAGAAGCATATGGCATGTTCTGCTGTTCCGGTATTCTGTTCAACCACGAATCTGAGCGCAGAGGCGAGACTTTCGTAACCAGAAAAATCACCCTTGCCGCTGCTCGTATCGTACAGGGAAAACAGGACAAGTTATACCTCGGTAACTTGAGCAGCCTTCGTGACTGGGGCTATGCGAAAGACTACGTAGAGTGTATGTGGCTGATCTTACAGAATGACAAACCGGACGATTATGTCATTGCAACCGGTGTGCAGCATTCGGTTCGCGAGTTTGCAACCCTCGCCTTCCACTATGCGGGAATCGAACTTGAGTGGCAGGGCGAAGGCCTTGAGGAAAAAGGAGTCGATAAGGCGACCGGAAGAGTACTTGTGGAAGTATCACCGGATTTCTATCGTCCTACAGATGTAGTTAATCTTTGGGGAGATCCCTCCAAGGCGAAGAGAGAGCTTGGCTGGAATCCTACCAAGACAAGTTTTGAAGAACTTGTAAAACTCATGGTGGAGCATGATATGCAGTCATGAATGTTACGTTATTTCCGAAACTGACATTTGAAAAAATAAGCAAAGAGCGCATCTTCGAACTGCTGCGCGTGGTAGTTTATACCGTTTGTTTTACCGGAATCATCATACATCTCAATGAGCACAACAATATTTTCTTTCAGACAAGAAAAGATTGTCAGATGCTCATTGTGATGATTTTTTTTATGGTTATGCTCTTTACGCTCCAGAAGGTAAAACTCTGGAACATTCAATCGTTAATCGTAACCCTTCTTTTTCTGCCGTTCGCAATTCTTAAAATCAAATCACAAGCGGCTATGCCCGATATATTCCGGAATGGTATTCTGGAGCATATTATAAAGTGGTTTGCTGCCATGATCGTCGTAGATATGGTTGCAACCGGCCGTGTTCGCAAATTCAAGGACATGAATCTTTGGATTGTGGGATTGTACTGCATTATGACGCTCTTGATGGCAGGACTTAATCCGACAGGAATAGCGTTTCGTCTGTACCTGTATGTACTTCTGTTATTCTTTATTCCGGTCGACGGAAAAGAGTGGGGTCTCTTAACCGGTGGCTTGATGAATGCCGGAGTTTTAAGCTTCGGACTTGTTGTGATTGCCTCATTTAAACTGAACCCGCAAATCATCGTGGAGGCGGTGGAAGACACAGAAGAAATCATCGATCCGTCTGCCGGCGGAAGATGGTTTGGATATTTCTTAAACATCGGTACCTTCGGACAGTTCCTCGGTATGCAGACCGGAATTGCCCTTCTTTCGATTATTCGCGCAAAAGAGCGCTACGGACGCTTCGGGCTGGTATACTGCCTGTCTGTCATGTACTTGGCAGCAGTCTTCTTTATTGCAATCTTAAACGGCACATCCAACTACATGGTTGGTTTGATTTTCCTGCTTGTAATCCTCATTGTGTTCGGCTTCCGAAAGACGGAACATCCTAAACTTTTAATCCGTGGCGGAATTATGCTCTGTGTCCTGCTGCTTGCCGGATTCATTTTCTTAAATATCATGAGGGCTTTAGCAAGTTCCGGATTTGATAAGAAGAGCCTTGAGGCTGTTCTTCAGAAAACGCCGCTTCGTCTTTTCCCTTCGGGAATGAATACACTCATTAACAAAATGAATCGTTTCCATAACAACCCCTGGGCTGGAGATGCATTCTTTGGAAATCCCGTGCTTGCTTTTCTCAATTCATTGGGAAGTTCCAGACCGGGTATCTGGAAGGCATTTGGAGAGTATTTCTCGTTCGGAGCCAACACCGGAACCGTTTTATACGGAACCTTCGATCCGCAAAATGCTCATAGCGGTTATGTCCAGGCAATCTACAACTTCGGTTATCTTGCCGGCGGTTTGAATATCCTCTTCTTTGTCAGTGCATGGATTGCATCGATTGTCGGATATGTGAGAAAGAAAAGCGAAGCGTTTTTTGCTCCCATGGTGCTGCTTACCGTGATGCTCGGTATGTGGGTCGGCGAAATGTCCAACGTCACATTTGCACTGACGGTAATTCCGCTGATCATCTGTATTCCGGCGATTTCCGTAAAACAGTCCAGAACCTTGAAGCTTGCGGAGAATACATCCGGGAAGAAGCTTTTCACATTTGGTCGCTCAAAGAGAAAAGCCGGAAAAGAACGCTATCACGCGGCCAATCCCTGGCTTACCATCATTCCCATATTTATGATTGCGGTTGTTATTCTGATGTTAACCATCGGACTCGTAAAGAGAATCCGCAAAGACTATGCTTACAACTATTCCCGTGGAGAGGAATTGTTCACGATAAACGATGAGTTGGTTACCGTAACCGCCGATAACGGTTTGATTTCTTCTGCAGAAGTTAAGGCGGGAAACGAATCCGGTATCATTCTGGCGGATGCTTCGCAGATTGAAAAAACACTGGAGAGAACCTACTGGGGCGATAAGGAATATGCAAGATTTTCCTTCGATGGAGCGCAGAAAGGTCATCTGATGATTCTGGAGTTTTCCGCATTCTGCAACCAGCCCGACCCGGTGAAACTGGAAGTAAAATATAACAGCAAAACCACAGAGGTGGAAGTGAACGCCAGCCGTTCCATGTATTATCTCCCGCTTGTCGGAGTGGAAGGTAAGGGCAGTGTTATGTTGCAGTATGAGACGGTGGAAGATCAAAAGCCCGTGGAACTCGGCGATTTGTGCCTTGTAGACTATGGCGAGTGGACGATGATATCGTCGCTTAAGACCGGACAGTACAGTACTGTCGCTTATGAAACGGCGAAAAAATCCATTGACGACGTCTTCGCAAAAGCCCGCACAACTCTGGTTGTAGGAGATTATCTCTATGCTTTCTTAAACGGTGAGATTGTGGTTTATCCCGTGAATTCCGCAAAGAAGGATGAGGACGGAGAGTTCTTCCGCCTGAAGGGAATCGGTGATGCTCAGGATGCGACATTATCCGATGATGGAAAAACACTTGCGGTCTTCTCTGCCGGCAGTGGTGTCTATTTTGTGGATGTAACGAATCCTGCGGAACCTGAACTGCTTTCACGTTTTGATACGACAGAGTGGTGCTACGGCGGAGATTTGTACGGAAATCATGCCTTCCTTTGCAACCGGTATTTCGGCATCGATGTCGTGGATATTTCCGATAAGACCAATCCGAAATATGTGACAAGAGTGCAATTCCCGATTGACAGCGAATACAGAAACTGTCGTGTTTACGATGGTTACCTTTATGCAATCGCGGTTTCGAATAAGAGAATTGATGTGTATGATGTGAGGGATTTAAGCGAGGTCAAAGGTGTGACAACGCTGGAGACGGACGGAAATCCGATGGGTGTTTTTGCACAGAATGAAACCCTCTATGTTGCAACAGCCAGAAGCGGAGCCTTAAAGTCAGCCTATGGCGGAATAAACTCCTTCCATAACGGGGCGGCGAACGGTATGGAGATTTATGATATTTCCGCTGCCGAAGAGCCGAAACTCCTATCCAGAACGCGGATTGACGGCCGCTATAATTACTATCCTCAGGGTGTTTACGATATTACCGTAAAAGGTCGTTATGCCTATGTGTCGCTCATGACCGGCGGACTCTGGATCTACGATGTTTCCGATCCGGCTGTTCCGGTTCCGATGGAAAATATCAATATTTCGGTCGGCGTGGAAGATGAAAACTTCAAGGGCCTCGAGACAGACAAGTACTTCCTGCCTTATCGTTACTGGGAAAAAACGCATGGAAGCATAACGCATACGGCGGTTGCGGACGGAAAAGTATTCTGCCTTGCCGGAGATTTCGGTCTTTTTGAAGCGGAGACAAAATATACGGATAAAGCTGCTACGGAAGCCGTTAAGCAGACGGCACTCCATGGTTCGCCTGCTGCGGTTACCGAAGTCGGTACACCGGACAATGTGGAGGTTTCCGTGATGAATCCGGGCGGATGCATCTATTCGCTCGCGGAACTCCCGAACGGACAGATGGTTGCAGCCTGCGGTGAAGAAGGAATCAAGGTTCTATCTTCGAATATGAGCCTGGTTTGCTCGGTATCCACGATGGGTGCCGTAAAAGATGTCAAAGCGCGCGGCAACATGGTATATGCGGTTGAAAGCCCTGGAACACTGCGCGTTTACCGGTATGAGGGCAGTATTCTGTCGGAAGTCGGAGAGATCTCCGATACTTCGGCATCACCCTGGTACTCCTCGCTCGAGGTATCCGAGGACGGAAAACTTGCGGTCGTTCAGGCATGGAACGGTTCCTGTCGAATTGTGGATCTGAGAAATCCTTCAGCTCCGGTATTCATCAAAAACCCTGCAGACAAGGGTACCGGTGCCACCTATTATCGCAATATTTGCATCGGTCTGGTAAAAGGGAAATACATTGGAATTGTCGGCTCCGGTCGCATCAACTGGTTTTATGAGGAGGAATCCAAGCTGGCAGCAGGCACCGGAGATGAGATTGTAAAATACATGGAAGACAAGTCGGAGTCGAAGGTCAATGAGTGGAACGGACTCGCGGCTTTTGGCGACAACTGTATTGTGATCACGGACAACGGATATAAGATTTTTGATCCCGAGAGCGGAAAGGTTGTGGCGAAGTACGAGGGCGATACCAAAGACGGCTTCAAAGGAAAGTGCGCGGTCTATGGAAATTACCTGATTCTTTCAAGGTCCTGGGAGGGCCGTATTCGCATCTTTGATCTGTCCGACGCAAAACACCCGGTGGAAGTTGCAACCTTCGATACGGACTTCGTCACAGACGTGCCCTGCATCGTGAATGACACGATTTACATCCCCTGCCGCCACGACGGGGTAATGAAGGTGGAATTGAAGTAAAAAGAAGCTTTAAAGGCTGTGATCAGCGATGCAAATAACGTCAAAAACCAGGTTGACGTAACTTGAATTTGCTTGGTATAATACTATTTAGTGAAAAAGTGGGTTTTTCTACCCGGTTATTTGCATTTACGGCCGCTTGCCCGGCCCACAAAAATGATTTAGGAGAGGAATCATGAATCAAAAAGAACAGTATGAAGAACTGGAAATTGAAGTGATTGAGTTCGAGGCGGAAGACATTATTACAGACAGCACAACTCTTGTTCCGTAAAGGGAAGGAAGGACTAATGAAAGACTACTTTGTGGGGAGGAAACAGTAATGTATACAGAAAAGAAGACTAGACTTTCAAAATCCGTATTAGTCATTGTTTCGGCTTTTGTTGTTGCATTTTTCGTTATGGGCTTTAGTAAGATGACGGCTCATGCGGAAACCGCGACGGGAGCGCAAACATATGATTCCACGACACGTTCGGATTTGGTTGCATTTCTTCGTACCGCAATGATTAATCGTGCTGATACGATTTCTTTTAGTTATGATACAAACGGAGAAAGCGGATTTAACAGTTCCACATTTTTCCATGGAGTATTGGATGAGGCAAAAGCACATGACTCTGCCAACCTGGTTCCGCGAGGGGGAGATTTCCTCAAATGGTCGACCGGTGCTATTCCTTCATTCCCGATTACTATTTCAGGAAGTGTTTATACATACACCTTTAATCCGACTTACTATACGACCAAAGACCAGGAAGAGTTACTGGAAACAAGGGTTAACGAAGTGCTGGGCTCTTTGAATCTGTCCGAGAAATCTAATTATGAGAAAGTATGTTTGATTTATGATTATATCTGTGATCATGTAACATATGATCATGATCATTTAAATGATGATTCTTATAAACTGCAGTTTACAGCATATGCAGCATTGATTAACGGCACCAGTGTATGTCAGGGTTATTCCGCATTGCTTTACGATATGCTTTTGCATGAAGGCATTGACTGCAGAATGATTACCGGCGATACGGATGGTGACAATGTAAGTGATCATGCCTGGAACATCGTTAAATTAGACGGGAAGTATTACAATGTGGATGTAACATTTGATTCTTCAAGAAATCAGAAGGAATATTTCCTTTTGACAAATGAAACTTTTGTTGCAACGCATATTCATACAAGAGATGCAGAATATTCTTCTGATGAATTCAATGACGCATATCACATGACAACGGAAGACAACCCTTATGAATTGAAGGGTATCAATATTGTCGGAATCGGGCCTTACATGAATTGGGGCATGATTGATATGATGGTTTTTGTGGAAGATACCGCTGAATTGCAGACAATGAAGCCGAGTATGGTATTTGATATGCCGAGCGGAGAGCAGACTTGTACCTATGATGACTCATTGGCCGAACCATATAGCGGTAAGTCATGCAGAGTATATATCTGTCGTGTTGCCGCAAAAGAAATGACGGATTCAATTAAAGGAAGAGTTCAGGACGGAAGCAAGAGTACGTTCCCGTTTACTTATTCCATTCGCAAATATGCTGATAGTATTATGTATTGGGCAGAGAAGGGAGAAGATTCATATGTCAAAGCAGAACCGTATGTAAAAGCAATGCTGAACTATGGAGCATATTCCCAGTTGTATTTCGATTACAACAAAGGCAATCTTGCAAATGATGGTATCTGGGATGGAACAACCGACCCGGTAACCACATCTAATAAAACGGTATACGATCTAATTGTTACCTCTTATACAAGGCCGACCGAGGATATCGGACTGCTTTATAATGCGTCCAACCTGGTTTGCGAAGCAAGTACAACAATTCGTCATTACTTCACATATGATACTACGAAGAGTCTGGATGATATTAAGAATGAATATACATTTACCATTGACGGAGTAGCCTGTGTTCCTGAAATTCGTGGAGGCATGATATGTATAGAAAAATCCGGAATCGGTGCAAGTGATTTGAATACTGCTTATGATGTTGTTGTAACGAACAAACAGACAAATGAAATGATTTCTTTCAGCTATTCTGCAATAGACTATGTAAAGAGAGCATTGGTTTACGCTAATTCAACTACCGAATTAAAGGATCTTGTAAAAGCGATTTATTACTACAATAAAGCTGCAGATGAGTATGGTACGCTTTATTAATGAGTTGCCCGAATATTTGAATCTGTAATCGAATAGTCCACATCATTGTGTCATATTCAATGATGTGGACTCTTTCATATAACAGGAGTAAGAATTGAACAGAAAACGAAAAAAGAAAAAAAACAACAGAAGGATAATTCTCATTATTATTCTTTGTGTTCTTCTGGTTTTGCTGGCCGTGGCTGTAACTGTTATCCTGATATTAAACGGCAGGAAGCAAAAAGGAGAAAAGCGGGAACAGGTTTCTTTTGAACTGATTCAGGAGAATTCCGAAACCTCTGAAGATCTCTCGGAAACGGTTTCCGAACCGGAAGAGAAATCGGAACAGAAAGCAGAAGAAAAAGAATCTGAGAAAAAGTCGGAAGAGGAATCTGAAAAGAAATCCGAAAAGAAATCGGAAAAAGAATCCGAAGAACCGAAAAGCGAAGAGCCGGAGGTTGTGATTGAGGTTCCGAAGTCCGGAGAGGAACAGCCGACGACACCTGAGAAACCGAAAGAAATTGATCCTGACAAAATGCTACCGATAATTCCGCTCGACACGGAGGATTAATCATGAAACTTTCAAACCAATTCATCCTGCACACCACCGATACCGAAACCCTTCTCGTCCCGGTGGGTGGAAGCGAGTTTTCGGGCGTTGTACGTGGAAATAAGACGCTTGGCGCCATCCTGGAGTGCCTTAAGGAAGATGTGACCGAAGAAGAGATTCTGGAAGCAATGAAGGCACGGTTTGATGCATCGGAAGAGATTTTAAAGCGCGACATCGAAGAGGCGATCGGGAAACTGAATTCCGTGAATGCACTTGTATAGGAGTATTGAAAACGGCTGGCGCGTAATACAGCCATGGCAGAAGGGCAGAGAATGCTCTCTGAAACAGAAGGTGCAAAAAAGGACGCTACCCTGATATGAACTTCGAAGAATACCTCTCTCAAAACGGCAGACTCACCTACTCGAACGTAGGAACCAGCATGCTTCCGCTGCTTCGCCGCGGCAAGGATGCTTTTACCGTTGTAAAGAAAGGCCCGGAGCGCTGTAAGAAGGGCGATGTTGTCCTCTATAAGCGCCCTCCGAAACAGTTTGTTCTCCATCGTATCGTGGAAGTCCGCAAGGACGATTACGTTATCTTAGGTGATAATTGCGTCAGGAAAGAGTATGGAATCAAGGATGAGGACATTCTCGGCATCATGACGGAATACTCCCGTGCAGGGAAACTTAAGAAAATCACCGATTCTTCCTATAAGACCTACACTTGGTGGATTCTTCACACCATCCCCGTCCGTACATTTGTGAAAAGGATTCTTCTTTTACTCAGGCGCATAGCGAAAAGGATTCTGAAACGTAAATAAGCCTCTCCACGAGAGCAGGAAGGATTTTTCCCATGGCAGAAGGCAAGATACCCTCGAAAAAACCGAATAAACGCACCATACGCTGGATGGATGAAGTCTCCGGAAAAGGAAAGGGATTTCTGGTTTTGTTATCCCTTTTGCAGGTCATAAACGGCCTTTCCGGAGTTTTGTATGCCCTGTTCTTGCGAAACATTGTCGACCGTGCCGTCGAGGGTGACAAGCAGGGATTTTTGTTAAATGCAATGTATTTCATCCTCACAATCATCGGTCAGGTTACGCTGACGATCCTTAGCAGTCACTTTACGGAAAGTGCGAGGAGCTATCTTGAGAATTCGTTTAAATCAAGGCTTTTTTCTAATATATTAAATCGTGATTTCTCTCGCGTGAGCGCCGTTCATTCCGGCGAATGGCTGAACAGACTGACCAATGATACCTCAGTTGTGGCGAATGGAATCACCGATATCGTCCCGGGGTTTCTCGGAATGGCGGTCCGGTTTATTTCCGCCCTCGTCATGGTCTTAATCATCGACTGGCGAATCGCCGCGATTATGATTCCGGCAGGTGTCCTGCTTGCGATTTTTGCCTATGCATTCCGAAGCAAATTGAAAGCACTTCATAAGGAAGTGCAGGAAAAGGACGGCTTACTGCGCATCTTCTTACAGGAGAACATGGCGAGCCTTCTCTTGATTCGTTCTTTTTCCGAGGAAGGAACCTCGCTCGAAAAGGCCGAAGAGCATATGGATGAGCATCGTAAGTCCCGCCTTCGCAAAAATCGTTTCGCGAACCTGACGCGTCTGGGCTTCCAGGTTTCGATGAACGGAATGTATTTATCCGGCGTTATCTACGGCGGATTCGGAATTTTAAACGGAGCCATGAGCTACGGTACTTTGATGGCGTTGACACAGCTGATTCACCAGCTTCAGATGCCGATTGTGAACTTGACGGGAATGTTCCCGCAGATCTTTACGCTGACCGCGAGCGCGGAGCGTCTTATGGAAATCGAGGAATATCCGAAGGCGGAAGCCAATGCGCTTTCCGTCAAAGAGGCGGAAGCCTTCTATCACGACCGCTTAAAGACCATCGGCGTAAAAGACCTTACCTATACCTATTATCCGCCTACGGAGAACGTTTCGAACTTCTCCAAGGAGAATATGCCGATTGCGATCGAAGGCATTACGTTTGAGATTGAAAAAGGTCAGTGCGTGGCATTTACCGGCCATTCCGGCTGCGGAAAATCTACGGTATTAAAATTGATGCTGAATATCTACCGGCCCGATGCAGGCGAGGAATACTTCATTTTAAACGACGGTACGAGAGAGGAGCTTTGCGGAAAATGGCACAATCTCTTTGCTTATGTACCGCAGGGCAACTTCTTAATGAATGGAACCATTCGCGATATCGTAACCTTCGGCGCACCTGCCGATCGGGAGAACGAGGACAAAATCCGTCGCGCCCTGACTATGGCCTGTGCCGACAAATTCGTATATGAGCTCGAAGAGGGCGTGGATACCCTGCTCGGAGAGCGCGGAACCGGCCTTTCCGAAGGCCAGACACAGAGACTTGCCCTGGCACGTGCCCTTTTCTCGGAACGCCCGATTCTTTTGCTCGATGAATCCACGAGCGCACTCGATGAAGAGACCGAAAAAGAGGTTCTTTCCAACCTTAAGTCCATGACGGATAAAACCATCCTGATCGTGACCCACAGACCTGCCGCTTTGGAGATCTGTGACAAGAGAATTGACTTTGCCGGGCAATAAGCCCTTCGTGGTAGACAAAAAGTGCAAAAACACTTATAATAGTAGTCGAGTGTGTAATAATCCACCATATATTGATGATAACGTTTTTTAAGATAGATTTATGAAATTACCGATTGCACCAACGATTACAACAGAGAAACCGACGAAAGAGCGCGTCCTGGAACTGGTTCGCGTTGCTCTTTATACACTCTGTTTCTTCGTGGTTCTGCTTCATCTTACCGGTCTCGGAACCGCTTTCTGGCCGGCTGCGGATCAGCTGATCACAACCTATTCGGTTTATATCTGTGCAGCAGCATCCTTCGCAGCCATTCTTTATTTGGTTATTTCCAAGAAAGTCAGAAAAATCAAAGATATGAACATTGGCTTGTTCCTGTTTTATGCCGTAATGACTACGCTTGTAGTCTTTTATCGCGGGGCAAAGGATGGGAGCATTCTTTATGCGCTTTTGATTCCGCTTGCGTTACTTCCGGCAGATGAAAGAGAAGTAAAAAAGGTACGAAGAGGGCTTTATAATGCCGGCGTCATGCTGCTGGCGGCCTTTCTTTTCATGTATTTTAGGTCTCATTTCCGGATAATTGACAACATGGAAGAGTTCCTGATCGTAGAGACCACGCTTGCGTTTCTGGCCTTGATTCATTCCAAGGACGTCTATGGAAGATTCCGTGTTCCCTATATTCTTTCGTTCCTCTGGCTTGGCGGAACCATTTATTTCGCGGTTCTCTACGGCGGCGGAATGTATCTGATGTCGATGATCGTGCTTTTGCTAATGTTGTTTGTATTCGGCTTCCGCAAAACCGCATTTCCGGCGCTTGCCGTACGTATTCTGGTACTGATCTGTGTCCTTCTGGCAGCAGGCTGGATTGCTCTGATCTGCTATTCCAAGATGCTTTCCGTCGGTACGGATGCACAGGCTGCGGCTGCGCTTTTTGAGAAAACACCGATTCATAATAACGAGGCGGCGGTTGAATATCTGTCGGACCGGATTGTTACATATAACAGCTTATCCGATGCGGATCCGTCCTTTGTATCCAGCCCGCTTCTGATGCTTTTGAATTCCTATTCGGGCGGCAAAATGGGTATGTGGCGGACCTTCCTGGAGAACACCACATTCGCGGCCGGAGAGGGTGGCGTGATGGTAAGAGGACTGTTGTGTGAATCCTCCGAAAACCATTATATTCAGTCGCTGTATCACTACGGTTTCCTCGCGGGAGGACTGAAGATTCTCTTCTTCTTTGTTGCCTGGATCACTGCGATTGCGGGTTATATCAAAACGAAAAAAGAGCTTTATTTTGCACCGTTTGTTGTCCTTACGGCAACTTTCGGTGTGTGGATGAATACATCGGCGGAAAGCGGCAGTGTTATGACGTTCCTGGCGGTAATTGCACTGATTCCGCTACTTGGATTTAAGGTCGAAGAGCCGAAGGAAGAGGCGTAATGGACGAAGAAAGCAGAAAGAAAAAAGGAATAACGGCGGTCGTCCTGCTTTCGATTCTGGCAGCAATGCTGGGTGTCTTTTTCGTGTTCAAACTGGTTTCGATTGAAAAAGACGCACATGCGGACGGAGATAAATATGTTGTCGTAAAAGACGGCTCCAGATACTTCCTTTCCGACAACGGCCTGTATTCTTCGGAATACATTGTGGCAGGAGAAGCGAAAGGTTCGATTCTTTATGAAAGCAGTGATCCGGACCGGACCAACAGCAAGTCCTCCTGGGCAAAAAAAGGCTTCCTTTCCTTTACCGTGGACGGCGCAGCGGACGGCGATCTTCTGATTCTCGAACTGACCGTAAAATCCACCAATCCGGAAATGGTTTCCATGTATGTGGAATATGATGAACAGAAAGAAGAGTACATGCTTCAGGAAGGAAAGAAGCGTTATTACATTCCGTTCACCGGCAAAAAAGGCGAGCGCAACGTTCTTCTCTCCTTTGATATCACGGGCGGCAACGAACATCCCGTGGAGTTTTCCGATATTCGTGTAGCGGACTATGGCAAAGAAATGCCGCTTGCTTACTTAAAGACCGGCATTTACGATACCGAAGAATTTGAACAGATTCACGTGGATTATTCCGAAGAAGCTCCTTCTGCGGTTTCCATGGTGGCATATGACAAATACATTTACGCAATTCAGGGCAACTGCCTGATCGTATACCGTACCGCAAGCCTGACCGAACTGAACAGAATGTACGGAATCGGCGATGCGGACAATCTTGTGATGTGTGAAGACGGTGACTGCATCTATGCAACATCCAAAGAAGGTCTGGTTACGAGAATTGATATTTCCAATCCCGAGGAGCCTGCCATCAAGTCGTCGTACATTACGATTGCTGCCTGCTACGATGCGGATCTTTACGGCAATTACGCCTTTCTTTCCTGCGGCGAATACGGCATCGAGATTGTGGACATCTCTTCGGATGTGCCGAAGTATGTTACGGTGATGAAACCGGCCACGGACGCAAAAGGCTATGCTTCCTGCTACGTTGCAAACGGCGCGTTATATGCATACAACAAAGGCGAAAAGACGGTGGATGTCTATGACATCACCGATTTAAACAGCATAAGATACCTTACATCGATTGAAACCAAAGGTGCGGTCGGAAACGTGTTGATGAAGAGCGATATTCTCTATATCGCATCAGCCGGTGAGGTTTGTGGTATGGAACTTTACGATGTTGCCAATCCGGAATTCCCTCTCCTGATTTCAATGGAAATCGCGGACGGAAGAATAGATGTTGCAAATGAAACTGCATCCGTCGATCTTTGGATTGACGGAAATCATGCATATCTTTCCGGCGGAGAGGCCGGCCTGTATCTTTATGATATTTCCAATCCGGCAAAACCGGTTCGCGAGACGGTAGCATATATTACTACACTTGTAGGACAACCGAAATTCAAAAACAGAAACCCCGAAGATACGATTCTTCCGTATAACTTCATGCTGGAAACCCATGGAACGATTACGCAGTGTGTGATCAATGCGTCCGGCGTATTCTGCCTGACATCGGACATGGGCATTTACCAGATACCTTCCTCGCTTCGTGCGGAAGGCACACCGGATAAGGGTGAGGCTCAAATTTCTGCAAAAATCGAAAAGGAAGAGCCTGAGATCCCGGAAGGATATGAAACACAGTTCTACACCCCGGAAGGTTGCATCTATGCACTTTCGGCAATTGATGACAGACAGTTTGCCGCAGCCTGCGGAACGGAAGGTATCAAAGTATTGGATAAACAGATGCGTACCATCTGCTCTTTGAATACCAGAGAGAGCGTAAAAGACGTAAAAGTCATGAACGGCCTGATCTATTCCGCGGAAGGAAACGGTGGGCTTGCGATTTACAAATATGAGAACGGTATCCTCACGGAAACAGGCAGAGCAGATACTTCCAGAATCGGAAAAACCGCGGATTGCGTGGAAGTTCTTCCGGATGGAAATCTTGCACTGGTTCAGTCCGGAACGGACGATTATCAGTTGATCGACTGCACCGATCCCGAGAATCCCGCAATCATAAAACATCCGACCCTCGATAAGACCGGTACGATGTTACAGCACGGAATCTGTGCGGGAATCGTTTCCGGAAAGTATGTCGGAATTGCCGGAGAAGAGCGGATTCTCTGGATTTATGAAAATGGTTATACCGCGGAAGAAGGCGGTGAAATCAAGGCCGGATATCTGAAAGACAAGACCGGAATCAGTTTGGAAGAGGGCGATGGTTTTGCAGCGCTTTCAAACGGATTTATCGTAATCAAAGAGGACGGATATTCACTTTACGATATCGGAACCGGAGAGGTAAAAGCCAAAGGAAATAATCTTGATGGATGGCTCTGCGGAAAGTGTGTATCGGACGGTGACATGCTTTATGTAAGCAATGCAAAAGAAGGCAAATTCAGCATTGTTGATTTCTCCGATCCGCAAAGTCCCAAACTTCTTCTGAAACTGGATACCGACTATATCACGGACCTGCCCTGCGTTGTGGACGGTGAGATTTACGTTCCGCTTCGTCATGACGGAGTCATGAAATTAATAAAAGAATAAACGAAAGAGAACATAGAAAATTGTCTGATAATTACGAAAGAAGCCGGCAGGATCGTCGTGCCAGGCTGGAAGAAAGAAAAAGAGAAAAACTTCGCAAAGAGCGTCTTCGCAGACTTTGGATAAAGCGTCTGAAGTTGCTGGTACCGGCAGTGATTTTAATTGTCGGTCTCATTGTCATCATCGTAAACGTGGCATCCTGCGCAAAGAAAAAAGCGGCCGAAAAGAATTCGGAAAGCGTCAGCGAAGTCATCATAACAGAGAATCCCGAAAGCGGCGGAAAACGTCCGAATCCGGACTCCGCAACCGTAAAATACGATCCGAGCAAGGACTATCCGTATAAGAATCACAACAGAGTCGTGGACGGAAAGATCACGGTCGGTGATGTGGAATTCCTGGCCGGTTATACGGCACAGAAAACCGGTTCCACCATCTCTCCTCCGGAAGAGATTTCGCAGAGCCTTTTCTCAATCCTGATTGATGCTTCAACCGGTGAAATCGTTGCGGAGCGCGATGCGTACGACCGCATGTATCCGGCGTCGATGACGAAGGTTATGACTCTCCTGGTAGCGGTAGAGCATCTTCATACTCTGGATGATAAGATCATTGTTTCGCAGGAAGCTGCGGATTATTCCTATTCGCACGGCGGCTCGGCCGTAAACTGGAGTCCCGGAGAGGAAATCACCGTAAAGGACTTACTCTATGGATGCATTCTTTCTTCCGGTGCGGATGCCTGCTATGATCTGGCGGTTTATGTGGCGGGAGATCTGGATTCCTTTGTGGAATTGATGAATGAAAAAGTGGAGGAACTCGGACTTTCCGCGACCACACACTTTACGAACGTTGCCGGTTTTTACGACGACAATCATTACACGACCGCATACGATATGGCGATGATTTTAAAGGCAGCAGTCGAAAACGACTTATGCCGTGAAGTCATGTCGGCACACACATATACAACACCTTCGACCGAAGAACATCCCGAAGGAATCTTAATCTCGAACTGGTTCTTACGTCGTATCGAAGATAAGGATTCAAAAGGACTCGTGCTTTGCGCCAAGACCGGTTTTGTCAATCAGTCCGGTAACTGCGCAGCATCCTATATGATTTCAAACTCCGGTCGTCCCTACCTTTGTGTGACCGGACATGCGCATTCCGCATGGCGTGCCATTTACGACCATGTCGGATTATATTATAATTACACGAAGTAGGCTTTGTTTTCGGGTGTGGCACGAAGAGTGCCATGAAAACGGAGTTGATCAATGAAGGAGCACATCATGATTGAAGAATCGGGAATGTACTGGGAAAACTTCATAAACGGAAATGACGACGATGAGGACTATGAAGGCGGCCGGGGACGAAAGAACGGGAGAGAGAAAAGAGAACCCGTAGTTGTTCCGGACTGGATTCATATTGTACTGTATACCATCTTCTTTACCGGAACGTTCTGGATGCTCGCAGAGGGCATGAACAGCCGTTACCAGGTAATGGAGAAAGTGTTCTTATGCTTTGGCCTCGCCTCCTTTACGGCGGTTATGTGGGTCATGCAGAAGGTGAAACTCTTTAACTGGCAGTCCTTCCTTTTGACGATTGCATTCGGTATTTATGCGTACTTCTATATCAAGATGGACGGGCAGGGAAGCGATAATCTTTTAAACGTAGTTTCGATTCTTTGCTATCGCTATCTGATGCTGATGTTGCTCGCGGATATCGCAATCACCAAGAGGATTCGTTCCAATCAAAAATTCATCCCCTGGGCATTCGCATTCTTCTGCGTAATGAGTGTGATCTCGTTCGTGGACAACAGATCGATCCTCGGTTCCCTGGTGAATCTGTTTGTTGTCGTTGCATGCTTCCTTCCCATCGGTGCAAAAGAGTGGAACAAGGTCATGGAAGGCATGTTCTTCGGCGGACTGATTGCATTTATCATCTACACGATCTTCTCCTTTGTCGGAGATCCGCTCATCATCGACCGTGGCGATTATTATTTCAGCCGCCCCGACATTGCAACGTTCCTGGGACTAGCCCTTGTACTGGCTATTTTCGGTCTGTTCTTCTTTAAAGAAAAATACGGCCGTTTCAGTTTTGTATACAACCTTTCGATTGCATGGATCATCGGTATTTTGGTGCTGGCATATTTCAAGGAAGCCTTTGGCTTCCTGCCCGGAATCGTACTTGCGGGAATGCTCCTGATCATTTTTGCGGTTCGCAAATATGAAGCCAAAAACGTACTGATCCGCGTTGCAATCGCAATCGGTGCCTGCATCGTGGTAGTTGCCGGCATGTTTGTCTATGAGAAATTTATGACGCCCAATCCGCCGGCATCCTTAGAGGACTTTGTGAAGGTAACCGTCGGAAACCGTCTCGAGCTTTGGAAACCATTGAAGGGCATGATGGACTGGTACAGCCATACGATTTCTCCGGACGGGGACGGAATCTACTTCATCAAAATGCGCGTCCAGTACTTCAACTACCTGTATGAGTACAGCATTATCACCGGTGCGTTGAACATTCTCTTCATTCTGGTAATGGGCGTAATGAGCGTGATTCAGTATGTGAAGACCGGAAGAAACCGCTTCTTACTTGCGATGCTTGCAATCTTCATGATGCTCGGCGTATGGTTCAATGCAAGCGCCGGAATGAATACACCGCTCGGACTTGCGGCCCTGCTCAGTGCTTATCCTCTGATTGTGGAATTGAAGGGTGGCAAGAAGAAGGTTAAGAAGGCGAAGGGCGAAGCCGGTAAGGGTGACGAAGAGTCTGCGGAAGAGAGCGGAAGTTCGGAAGAAGAAAAACCGGTGAAGAAGAAAAAAGCAGAGACTTCGAAAGAGAGTAAAGAAGAGACTGAAAAGGATAATAAGGCGGAATCCGTAAAAGAAATTAAGGCGGAACCTGTAAAAGAAAGTAAGGAAGAGTCTGCGACGGAGAGTGATGCGGAGTCGAAGAAGGTGAAGATTGCCGATATCATTTCGGAGAACAAGCCGGTCGAAGCGGAAGAGAAATCTACTGAAGTCGAAGAGAAAGCTGTCAAAGAAGAAAAGCCTGCCAAAGCAGAGAAGGTTCATAAAGAAGAAAAGCCTGTTAAGGCAGAACCCGAGAATCCGAACGTGATTCCGAAGGAACATATCACCGCGGAAGAGTCTGCGAAAATCGATGCGCAGATCAACACGGGTGTGATCGATCTTGGAAACACCGGCCCGATGACCGGCGGCCCGCTGGACCGTTCCAAACTCGAAGATGTAGCAATAATGGATTTTGAAATTATTCAGCCCGGAGAGGCTAAGGAGGAAAAATAAAGTGAGCGAATGTACACATGATTGCAGTACGTGCGGAGAAAACTGTGCATCCAGACAGCCGGAGAGTTTAATTGAGCCTTCCAATCCGTTGTCTGACGTAAAGAAGGTAATTGCGGTAGTAAGCGGAAAAGGTGGCGTCGGAAAGAGCCTTGTAACGAGTTTACTTGCCGTTTCCATGCAGAGAAACGAAAAGAAAGTCGGCATCATGGATGCGGATATTACCGGTCCGAGTATTCCGAAGATTTTTGGCGTGAAGGAAAAGGCAACCGGAAACGAAGCCGGTATTTTCCCTGCAAAAACAAAAATGGACATCGACATCATGTCCGTCAATTTACTGCTTCAGAATGAGACCGATCCGGTTGTATGGAGAGGACCTGTCATTGCCGGAACCGTAAAGCAGTTCTGGACCGAAGTCATCTGGGCAGACAAAGACTATCTGTTCATCGATATGCCTCCCGGAACGGGCGACGTGCCTTTAACCGTATTCCAGTCCCTTCCCGTGGACGGAATCGTCATTGTAACTTCTCCTCAGGAACTCGTTTCCATGATCGTGGAGAAGGCTGTTAAGATGGCAAATATGATGAATATCCCGGTACTCGGCATCGTGGAGAACATGTCTTATTTTGAGTGCCCGAACTGTCATGAAAAGCACTCCATTTACGGAGAGAGCCACATCGAAGAGATCGCGGCAAAGTATGACATCAAGAACGTAGCAAAAATCCCGATGAACGCAAAACTTGCAGCTGCCTGCGACAAGGGTATGATTGAGCTTTTTGAAGGTGACTGGCTGAACGATTTTATAGAAAAACTGCAAGAGATATGATATACTAAAACGGTACGGAGGTAGCGGTGAAGAAAACGGTTCTTGCAATGGCAAAGGAGGATTACGACTTTTCCCACAGACAGGGTGGACTTGTTTTTGGTGTGGAGAAAGTCGAGATGGAGTTCGTCTCTTCGGAAATAAGAGATGGCTCTTTTTCTGTAGCCAGTGACAACTCTCTTCCCGTGCAGGGATTTGTATATACGACAGAGTCTCGTATGAAATGTTTAAAGGATACCTTCACCGGCTCCACGACCGATATTGAATATTCCTTTGATTCGGCAGGACTCGAACCGGGCGATATCGTCACCGGTAAATTCATCATTCTCTCCGACAAAGGAGAGTATGAAATTCCTTACGAAGTCACCATGGAAAAGGACTACATGTATAGTTCCATGGGACCGATTAAGAATCTGTTTCATTTTACCAACCTTGCCAGAAGCAACTGGGAAGAGGCGGTAAGTCTGTATTATTCCAATCGTTTTGCGGAGCTTCTTACCGGAAACGATAAGCAGTACAAATGCGTATATCGTGGTCTTTCCACCGAGGAAGGCAACGAGCACTGCGTCGATGAATTCTTAATTACGATTCACAAGAAAAGCAGAAATACATATGAAATGCCGACGAATCATCAGGTGATTCGTAACGTGCCGATCGAGATTTCCAAATCCGTCACCCTCATGGTAAACGGCTGGGGTTATGTACGCGCAGAGGTTTCCTGTCCGGAAGAATTCATCCACTTAAAGAAGGAAGTCTATACCTGCGAAGATATGATCGACGGTCAGATTGAAATCGAGTACACCGTGGATCCCGCATACATGCATTTCGGCAGAAACTTCGCTTTCCTTACGATTGAAACACCGGAAAAAACCTTCCGGGTTCAGATTGTTGCGGAGAACAATCCGATTGACATGGAGCACTCCGCAAATCATATTTACAAGCGCACCGTCGGACACCTGATGCGCAATTACATTGCATTCCGTCTCGGAAAGATTACTGCCGATGACTGGATTCGCATCTCCTCGGAAGAACTCTCGCACTTAACCGTGAAAGGTGAGAGAGCCGTTCTGGTTAAACTTTTTGAAATCCAGCTCTTACTTGCGGCCAACAAGAAAGAAGACGCGAGCGAGCGTATGGCACGCCTCGAGGAGGAACTGGAAAATCCCGAAGCAAAACTTACCGGTACAACCTGTGCCTATTATCTGTATTTAACCGGCATGTTAAACCCTGATGCAGAGTATGTGGACAAGGTTTATCACAAGGTCAAAAAGATTTCCCACAAATATTCCGAAAGCCCTGCCATTGCATGGATGATGATCTACTTAAAAGAGGATCTGACCTTCCGTGACGACAAGCGCTGGGCCTTCCTCGAAGAGCAGTATAATGCGGGAATTTCTTCTCCGCTTCTTTATGCGGAAGCTGTACATCTTCTCTCCAAACAGCCGTCTCTTCTTGTAAAGCTGGGTGGTTTTGAACGTACGCTTCTTGATTTTGCGTTGAAGAACGGAGCCATCAGTGCGGAAATCGGAGAGCGTGTGGAATTTCTCGCAGACCGTGAAAAAGGATATGACGAACTGCTTTATGATGTGCTTCGCACAGCGTACAAGATCGCACCTTCGAAGGAACTCCTTCAGGGAATCTGCCAGCTTCTGATGCGCGGTAACTGCACAGGTGAAGAATATGTTCGCTGGTACGAGGATGCAATCAAGGCAGATATTCGTATCACGAGATTATATGAATTCTATATGGCAAGTATTCCTGCGGATTACAAGGAAATCCTGCCGAAGATGGTTATGATGTATTTTGCATATCAGAATCATCTTGAGTATGACAAAATGGCACTGTTATATGCCAATGTATTCGAATACAAGGCTCTGGTTCCGGAAGTGGCAGGCTCTTATGAAGAGAGCATTGAAGGCTTCCTGAAAGAGCAGATCAAGAAAGGTCACATCAACAAGAATCTGATCAAGCTTTATAAGAAGTTTGTGACGCCGGAGTTTTTGGATGAGGAAATTGCTTCGGGCTTCGCACCGATCCTCTTCTCCCATGAAGTGAAGGTGACAAGACCGGGTATGAAGAGAGCCATCATCATTCACGACAAGGCTGTCGGCGAAGGCAAGTTCCCGGTACAGGGCGATGTGGCATATACAACGATTTATTCAAAGGATTACTGCATCCTTTTCGAAGATGAAAAAGGAAACCGCTATGTTTCGGAAGCAATGAGCAAACCGGTTCCCATTCTGTATACCAAGGAACTGCGCGATACCCTTCTTCCGATGGTGGAAGGCAGAATCGGAATCCTCTTGAATGCAATTGAAAACGATGTGCACGATGTGGAAGTAAACGAAGAGAATGCGGGAATCTATGAGACACTTTTAACAGCGGATTCCGTAACGTTTACATTCAAGAAAGAGATTCTGTATTCGCTTTGCAAATATTATTTCGAAAACGACAGAATCCGTGAACTCGACAGACTGCTTCTCATGGTGAAACCGGAAGTTCTCCCGGCCAAGGACAGAGGAGAGATTCTGCATATCCTCGTGGCACGCGGACATTATGAGAATGCGTTCAAGTGGCTCAGTACCTTCGGTATGGAGCATGTTGCGGAAAAGACCGTTATGCGTCTGGTAAGCCGTTATCTGGAGCGTACGGACTATGCCTTTGATGAGCATATGCCGGCACTCAGTGAAGAGATTTACCGCAAGGGTCGTTTTGATCAGGTCATCCTTCGTTATCTTGTAAATTACTTCCACGGTAATACCGCGGAGATGATAGAGCTCTTACGTCACTGCGAAAGCTTTGGCGTGGATACGTTTGCACTCGTTGAGAGAATTCTGGTGCAGATGCTTTATGTCGGCGTCCGCACACCGGAGCGCGAAAATCTTTACATGCGCTATGTAAAGGGTGGCGGAAGTACGAAGATCCGCCAGGCTTATCTTTCCGAGAATGCATACGGTGCATTCGTACTTGAGGAGAAGGCGCCCGACAGCATTTATTCCGAGATGGAATATCTCGTAAAAGAAGGCGAGGAGTTAAACCGCATCTGTCGTCTTGCCTATGCAAAGAATGCTTCCGGCAAGGGCTCCGCAGGCTGGAACATTCCGCTTCTTAAGGAGATTGTCGAAGCGGAGCTTAAGAAAAATGTGGTCTTCCCGTTCTTCTTGAAATTCGCATCCTGCATTCCTGCCGTGATTCCTTATACCGACCGTTCCTTCGTAGAATACAAGGGCAACGGAGTAAGCCGCGTGATCCTGCACTATGCGATCGAGCGTGAAAACAGCGACAACACGGAATATCGCAAAGAGGAAATGGACAACCTGTATGATGGTATTTTTGTGAAAGATTTCATTCTCTTTGCGGGAGATTCGGTATCCTATTACATCACCGAAGAGACGGGCAACAAAGAGCAGCTTACGCTCTCCGCAACGCTTACGAAGAACAGCGATACGAAGACGGATGTGCCCTGGAGATATGAGATTTTAAACGATGCAATTGAACAGCGTGAGAAAGGAAATGAAGTAGAGAGCGGAGAGATCATTCGTGATTACGCCAAACTCGATTTCCTGACCAGACATTTATTCTGCTCGAAGGAGTAAGTATGATTTCGGAAATCAAAGATGTTTTCGAAAAAATCAATAAAGACCGTTACGTCATCGGTTTCGACTTAAACAACCGGTTTGCCCAGTTGTCTTATTGTCGTATTGACGGAACGGATCCCGAGACCTTGAGTACGGTTGCCGGCGAAGAGCAGTACAACATTCCCGCTGTGATCTTAAAGAAAAAAGCAAACAACCAGTGGGTGATCGGAAACGCTGCGGAAGAGGCATTCCGTGCAGGCGAAGGTTTCATTGTTTCTGACCTTCTTGTAAAATCCATGAAGGGCGAAAATGTCCGCATGGGTACCGAAGAATACAAGGCGGAGGATCTGCTGATTCTCTTTATCAAGCGTGCTTTTGCACTGCTTCCTTTGATGACATCTCCGGATAAGATTGCATCGGTTGTCGTTACCGTGCGTCATGCGGATACGGATACGATGAAGATTCTGGGAAAACTTCCGGAGCTTTTGAAACTGGAAGATGAGAAGATTCATTTCTTAAGTTACGAAGAGAGTTTCTTCTTCTACATGCTCTATCAGAAACAGGATCTGCAGAATCATCAGGTGATGCTTTGCGACAGCTCCGAAGGATTCTTAAATATCTATCGTCTGGAGAAAAACCGTTTTGTCACACCTGCCATCGCGGGCGTGGAAAACTTCCCGTACGAGGATTTTGTTTTCGGACCGAACAGTGCATCGGGACCGGAGATGGACAGAAGATTCCTGAATATCACAGATCATCTTTGCGAGAACAGAATTATTTCGTCCGTTTATTTGATCGGTGAGGGCTTCTACGGAGACTGGTGCAATGAGTCACTGAAGTTCCTTTGCAAGAACCGCCACGTCTTCAAGGGCAATAACCTCTTCAGCAAGGGCGCCTGCCTTGCGGCCAAAGAGTATTATTCCCCGTCGGGATATGAAAAGAATCTTCGCTTCTTCGGTAAGGACCGCATTCAGGCGAATGTCGGCGTCACGATCAAGGAGAAGGGTGAAGAGAAGGAAGAGATGTTTATTACGGCCGGCGAACACTGGTATGAAGTCGGAAAAACGAAAGAGTTCCTGCTTCATGAAACAGATACCGTGCCGGTATTTATCGATATGATTTCAAAACGAAACCGCGTCGCCGCAGATTTGAAACTGCAGGGACTTTCCGTAAAGAGCGGAAGAATGACGAGGATTTCGCTGACAATCAAAATGAAGTCCGAAAAGACGGTACAGTTTGTTGCCAAGGATCTGGGCTTCGGAGAAATCTATCCGTCAACCGGACTGGAGTGGACGGAAGAGTTGGCACTTGACTGATACTGATGTGGCGCCCGGCGCCGTTGACAGATTAACAGGGGGCATACATGGGTAACATGTATCACTGCTCGGGACGGAAAGGAAACCGCCCGTTCTACTTAAACAAAATATGTGTCCGCATTTATTCGGCCGATGAGCTTGCGTACTGTATCTGCGAGAACCCGGAACTTCTGGAGCGCGATATTTTTACGCCGGAGCTGATCCAGTGGCTGGAGGAAGAGTGCGGTGTTCGTGAGATTGCGCAGGATTTGAGCAGATGTATTTCGAGAAACCTGCCGCTTTCGCGTTTTGTCGAAGGAGTGCTCGACCACGTTTCCTTCGTTTCCGAAAAGGAGAAAAAATCCATCCTTGAAATCGTGCGTCAGGGCACGGGCGGAAATGTAATCAAGCGCAGAAAGACGCATGCCGATTTTTATCTTCGCAAGGAGCGTTATGCACACGCTATCAAGGAATACGAAGCACTGATCGATCAGGTTTCCGAATCGGAACGTGACTTTTTAGGCGGTGTTTATCACAATCTCGGAATTGCTTTCGCAAGACAGTTTTTGTTTGAACAGGCAGAGGAGGCGTTCCGCAATGCTTACCTTTTAGATGGCAAGAAGGAGCATTTCTTCAGCTACGCGGCCGCAAAAAGAATGCACTTGTCCGAGAGCGAATACGTGCGTCAGATCAGCAATATGATCGATATGGGCGATGATACGTTACGACTCGAAGAAGAGATGAAGATCATCGAAGCGGAGTGGCTTGAGTCCGACGAATGCAAGGAAATCGTGGAAGCCACACAGCACGGAGATACCGTGGAATTCAGAGAGTGGTTAAAGGATAAAACCGCGGAATATAAAGAAGATTACAGAAGATATGTTTAATAGCGCGTTGTGCGAAAAGCAAAACGTCGTTCAATCAGGAGGTCAAAAATGGATACAGACAGATACGTAAGCCCGCTTTCGGAGCGTTATGCAAGCAAGGAGATGCAGTATGTTTTTTCTCCGGATATGAAGTTCCGTACATGGAGAAGACTCTGGATCGCACTTGCCGAGACGGAAATGGAGCTTGGTTTAAAGCAGATTACGCCGGAGATGATTGAAGAACTCAAGGCGCACAAGGACGATATCAATTACGAAGAGGCGAAAGCAAGAGAAAAAATCGTTCGCCACGATGTTATGAGCCATGTTTACGCATACGGACTTCAGTGCCCGAACGCAAAAGGCATCATCCACCTCGGTGCGACCAGCTGCTACGTTGGTGACAACACCGATATCATCGTGATGAGCGAAGCATTAAAGCTGGTAAAGAAGAAACTGGTAAACGTCATTGCAAACCTTTCCAAATTTGCGGATGCATACAAGTCTCTTCCGACCCTTGCCTTTACACATTTCCAGCCTGCTCAGCCTACAACTGTAGGAAAAAGAGCTACACTTTGGATGCAGGAATTCATGATGGATCTCGAAGATCTGGAATATGTTGCTTCCACTTTGAAACTTCTCGGTTCCAAGGGTACCACGGGTACACAGGCAAGTTTCTTAGAACTTTTTGAAGGCGATCAGGAGACCATCGATAAGATCGATCCGATGATTGCAAAGAAGATGGGATTTGAGGCATGCTATCCGGTTTCCGGACAGACCTATTCCAGAAAAGTCGATACGAGAGTTTGCAACATTCTTGCGGGAATCGCCGCAAGTGCACATAAGATGAGCAACGACATTCGTCTGCTTCAGCACTTAAAGGAAGTGGAAGAGCCTTTTGAAAAAACACAGATTGGTTCCTCCGCAATGGCATACAAGCGTAATCCGATGCGTTCCGAAAGAATCGCATCCCTTTCCAGATATGTCATGATTGATGCACTCAATCCTGCCATTACATCTGCTACCCAGTGGTTCGAGAGAACCCTTGACGATTCCGCAAACAAGAGACTCTCCATTCCGGAAGCCTTCCTTGCCATCGACGGAATCCTGGATCTTTGCATGAACGTAACCGACGGATTGAAAGTATATCCGAAGGTAATCGAGAAGCGTCTGCTTTCCGAGCTTCCCTTCATGGCAACCGAGAACATTATGATGGATGCCGTAAAGCGCGGCGGAGACCGTCAGGAGTTGCATGAAGAAATCCGTACCCTTTCCATGAAAGCCGGTGCTAACGTGAAAGAGGAAGGAAAAGACAACAATCTTGTGGAGCTGATTGCCCAGGATCCGCTTTTTGGTGTTACCAAAGAAGAAATCGAAGAAGTGCTGCGGCCTGAACTTTATACCGGTCGTGCGGCAATCCAGACGACGAAGTATTTAAATGACGTGGTTAGTCCGGTGCTTGAGAAGTATAAAGAGCTGCTCGGAGAGACTGCGGAGATCAATGTATAACCCAACAGGGAATGAATATTCCATTAAGATGAAAAGGTTACCTGCAAAGAGTAACATATAACCTATCAGGGGGACGTATTAAAGCATGAGTAAAGAAAACGGACAGCAGAATACCACGCCGAAAGCAAAGCGCATCCTTGCCTGGATCGGCATCGTGCTTGTAACGCTCTGGTTCGGTGCGACCATTTTTATCGCCCTGTTTCCTTTTGAAAACAAGGCCAGGCTGTTTCCGATTTTTATCATTGGCTGCGTCGTAATTCCGATCGTGCTTTGGATTGTAATATGGCTGGTCGGTATTGTAACCGGAAAGCGGACGATAGCCTCTTTCAGAAACGAAGAGACCGAAGAGATGTTGAAGAAGGCCGATGAAATCAAGATGGGTATTGTGACCGGTGCAATAAAAGATAATGAAAATGAGGTTTTGGGAGAAGACAGGAAATAATAATCGTAAGGAAGGCAAAAAGGTTTGAATAAGGAAAGAAACTCAAACTTTGAATTACTTCGTATTGTTGCAATGATGCTGATTATTCTGCACCATCTTTTCGTAAACTGTATCAGTGGTTTATTTGCGGAAATTAATGCTTCGGCTCCGGCTCAATTGATAAACAATCAAGAGTTTTATGGAAAGATAATCCTTATGGATTATGCTTTTTCGCTTGGGAAAATAGGAAACCTGCTGTTTATCATGATCAGCGGGTATTTTTTGATTGATAAGGAATCGGTTAATCTTGCCGGAAGAATTAAAAAGATTCTTTCGCAAGTCCTTTTTATCACTTTGACTTTGACGATTGGGTCATTTGGGTTATTGTTTGTTAAAAATATACGGACAACAATTACTGTTTTTTCATTTCAGGAGGAATGGTGGTTTATCGGGTTTTATATTGCAATTGTTATCATAGGTGAAATCGGTTTGAATCGGTTTGCAGGGAAACTTGATTCTAAGAAGTATTTGGCGCTATTAGCTATGCTGTTTTGTATTTGTGTCCTTTCCTTTACAAGAACCGTTATCAGAGGAATTGCCGTTGGACTGGAAGTGCTGACTGCAGGTGTTCTTGCTTACCTGATTGGCGGATATATCAAACGATTTCGCCCGTTTGAAAAACTTCATAGTGTTGCAATATGGGGTATTATTTTGTTTTCTGTAATTATAATGGGCTTGTCACATTACAACTATACATACAACGGAATAAGAACCGTAATATCTGCAGGTGAAGAGATATATAAACCGGAGTTTGTTCCGTATGCGGAATATTATCTTCCGTGCATCGTTTTGTCAACTATGATTTTTGAACTGGTACAGCGCAAAAAACTTAAGAGCAATAGAATAATCAGTTTTATTGCAGCTTCGACATTTATGATGTATTTGATACATTCCAACGGATTTGCGGTTAATCTGCTTTACTATTTGGATTGGTATAACCTGTTAAGAGCAAATGACAATAAAAAGATCTGGTTTTATATCGTTTGTGTAGTTGTTGGTGTAATGATAACATCCGTCATGCTGTATGCGCTTTACTTGGCGGTTGTAAAATTATTCGGAAAGCTTTCCGGAACAAAGAAGCAGTCGTGATATTCATAACATCGTTTGGCAAAAGGAGAGAGAAGTCTCTCCTTTTTTGTTTGAAATGTTCGAATGAAAAAAACTTGACAAAAGATTATCAAAGTTATATTATGATGATATCAAAATGATATCGCTTTTAACGCCGGGAAATCGTTAAGAACCGATATGTGGCGCGGAAAGCACAACGTAAAGGGAGGAAATAAAAATGATGGACGGAAATATGAACGGACAAATGATGCCGAACGGACAGATGCCCTATGGACAGATGCCGAACGGAAATATGAATCCAAACGGAAACATGAACATGAGTTTTAATATTCAGGAGAGAGTGTTAAACCCCGCACCGGGATTTTTGATGCTGTTTGTAAATATCTTCGGATTGATCTTCAGTGTGATCCTGCTGGGACTGGCAGCGGTATTTTCGGGAGACCTGGGCGGCTTTACCGCATTGCTGGCACTGCTCGCCATCGGATTATTCGTTATGTTCTGCATTTTCTTCGGCGGATTAAAAACCGTAAAGCCCAACGAGGCACTTGTGCTTACACTTTTTGGTAAGTATTACGGAACCGTTAAGAAGGCCGGATTTTTCTTCCTCAACCCCTTCGCAACGGCATTCAACCCCGCAAGAGGTGTGGTTTACAATCAGCAGGGTACTGCAACCAGCATCGGACCGAAGACGATTTCCTTAAAGGTAAATACCCTTGAGAATCAGAAGCAGAAGGTAAACGATATTCTCGGTAACCCGATCATCATCGGTGCCGTTGTAATATGGAAGGTTGTGAATCCGACCCAGGCTGTATTCTCCGTGGAAAATTATCGCAGCTTCTTATCTATCCAGTGCGATTCCACAATTCGTAACATTGCAAGACTTTATCCTTATGATGACATGGACGAAGATGGTGACGGAGTTGTTGAAAAAACCCTTCGCTCCAGTTCTCAGGAAGTTGCGGAACGTATGAAGGAAGAGCTTCAGCAGCGTGTGACCGGCGCCGGACTTGAAATCATTGAGGTTCGTATTACCCACCTTGCATATTCCGAAGAAATTGCGGCAGCAATGCTTCAGCGTCAGCAGGCAGTTGCTATCATCGCAGCACGCCGCAAAATCGTGGAAGGTGCAGTCAGCATGGTAGAGATGGCAATTGACCAGCTCTCCGAAAAAGATGTGGTAACGCTTGATAACGAGCGTAAAGCACAGATGGTCAGCAATTTAATGGTAGTGCTCTGTGGCAATAAAGAAGCACAGCCGATCGTGAACAGTGGTTCAATTTATTGATGAGGGTTAACTGTGGGAAGAGAACAAACCAACAATTCCGATAAAGAAAACAAAAAGCAGGTTCCACTGCGTTTGTCGCCCACTTTGTACGCGGAATTGTCCGCCTGGGCCGCCGATGATTTCCGTTCTTTGAACGGACAGATTGAATACCTGCTCACTGAGGCGGTAAAAAAGCGGAAAAACAAGTAAAATAGCAACAAAAACTCTTTTCAGAACGCTAAAAAAGGTTTATAATCATACTTGGTATTGTGTTTGCAATTTTTGCAATACACAATATCAAGTATATTTTTTTATAGTCTACAAAGAATGGAGAAAAAACGATGGCTTTACTTGATGCATGGAGACAAAAGGCTTATCAGGAACCGGACAAGGTAAAAATGTCCAAGTTATGGCAGGCATATTTTATCAAAGAAAAAGAGATCTACAAGGAACTTCTTGCCAATCCCGATGAAGAAGTAAAGGGAACCGTAAAGGACCTTGCGGAAAAATACAACACCACGATTTCTTATATGACAGGTTTTCTGGATGGTATTCAGGAATCTCTGGTTGAGCCGAACCCCATCGAGACCATGGAAAGCGATACGGAAGTTTCCTTAAAATTCGACAAAGAGAAACTTTACATGAATATGGTCGGCGCTGAGGCAGACTGGCTGTATGGTCTGGAAGAGTGGGATGCTATTTTTGACGAAGAGACCAGAAAAGAACTTTACAAGCGTCAGAAGACTTCTACCACAATCGTGAAGGGTGAGAGAGTATATCCGAATGATCCCTGCCCTTGCGGAAGCGGAAAGAAGTACAAGAAGTGCTGTGGTAAGAACGCATAGTTTCAGGTAACTATTAGGGGAGAACTCTTATGGGCAGTATGAAATCCTTACGGGGAAAGACAATACTCATTGTTACGGTAGCGGTACTGGTTGTGGTTATTGCCATGGCAGCAACGTTCATTCCGAAACAGATATCCATGACGAATAGTATTATCGCGGATTACATGTTTGATGTTTCGGAACTTGCCGGAAAGAGTATTGAAGCGGCAATCGATCTTCACGGGGAAGAAGTTCTGGAGGCCAACACATTAAAGAAACTGGTCGGCGACATCAAGGTCAGCAAATTTAAGTCCAGTTACAGTTATGTTGTGGATGCAAACGGAACAATCCTTTATCATCCGACGGAAGGTCGTATCGGTCTTCCTGTGGAAAACACCGTAATCCGTAAAGTGGCCGATGAAGTAAAATCCGGCGGTCATCCGGAACCGGTATTTACAGAGACGGTTTATCAGGGAACCAAGAAGGTTATTACCTATTATATTTCCGATAACGGAGATTTCATTTTTGTCCTTACTGTAGATAAAGCTGACATTCGAAGCCTTCTTATTACGAATATCCGTCCTTCCGTTATTATTTGTCTTAGCGTAATGGCGGTAGTACTTGTTGTTGCAATCTTCCTTGCCGGAAGAATGATGAAACCGATTACAATCATCAACTTCTCGATTCAGAAACTTGCGAAACTGGATTTCCGCAAAAATCGTTCCCTGGACCGTTACACGTCCCGTGCGGATGAGTGCGGCGGAATGTCCCGTTCGGTATTGGAACTTACCGATAAGTTGCATGATATTTCAAACGAACTCGGTGTTGCGATCAAACTGCTTTACGATGCATCCGGAGAGATGGCTGTCGGAGCAGTAAATTCCTCCGAGAGTGTCGGCCAGGTAGAGAAGGCGATCTCCGAAATCTCGGACGGCGCATCGAACCAGGCAGGCGAATCCCAGACCGCAATGGACAACGTTGCACTGATGGGAGAGATGGTTCGCGAGACAACAAAAGAAGTGGCATCGCTTCGTGACAATGCGGCTGAAATGGACCGCGCCGGAGATCAGGCCATCACCATTCTGAACAAGTTAAGCGAAGTAAACCTTCGTACCAGAGAGAGCGTAGATACGATTTATGCGCAGACGAATGCGACCAACGCTTCCGTTGCCGACATTCGAAATGCGGTTGAAATGATTACCGGTATTGCGGAGCAGACGAATCTCCTTAGTTTGAACGCTTCCATCGAGGCGGCAAGAGCCGGTGAAGCAGGACGTGGTTTTGCGGTTGTTGCAAGTGAAATTCAGAAACTTGCCGAGCAGTCCAACCGTTCCGCTAACGAAATCGAAAGAATTATCGAGAACCTTTCGGATGAATCCGCGAAGTCCGTTGCCATCATGGACGACGTAAAAGCGATTATCGATACCCAGAACCACGACGTCGGAGAGACCGAGAAAGCATTCCGCGTAGTTAAGGCGGACATCGACGAGTCCATAAAGAGTATCGAAATGATTGCCGAGAAGACCAGAAAGCTTGACGAAGCCAGAGAACGTGTCATCGAAGTTGTGCATAACCTTACATCCATTGCACAGGAGAATGCGGCGAGCACCGAGGAAACCCTTGCAAATGCTACCCGCGTTAACGATGCAATCGGTGATGTAGAGCGTCAGGCAGAGGATTTGAAGAGCATTGCGGACAACTTGACGCAATCCATCGGAAAGATTACACTTTAAATGTAAAAAATAATAGCCAATCGGCAAAAAGTGTGATATTCTATCTGTAGTGGGGTACACGAAAAAAGTGTAACAAAGGAGGTTTTCTATATGTTTGACACAATTAAGAAGATAAAGAGTTGGAATGATTTTTTGGAAGTAACTAAGATTAACGATCTTCTTCATCGCAAGCAGAAGGAAGAGGAAGAAGAGAAGAAGACCAAGAAGGTGGTTATCACCATTCTTGCCATTGTTGGTGCAGTTGCAGCTGTTGCATTGATTGCATACCTTGTATATCGTTATCTTACTCCTGATTATCTCGAAGATTTCGATGATGATTTTGATGATGATTTCGATGATGATTTCTTTGATGACGAAGAAGCAGCTCCCGCTGTTGAAGCAGCAAAGGAAGAGTAATTCGGTATCATAATTGAATGTTAAGCCCCGAAATTTTTTTCGGGGCTTTTTTATTCGATAGATTTGCAAAGAGAGGAAAGCGGATGAAAAAAGGCGATATCATGGAAGGAATCGTGCAAAGCCTGGAGTTTCCGAATCGCGGAAAAGTGAAGGCTTTCACACCGGAAGGAGAGGAAGTGACGGTAAAAGTCAAAAACGTCCTTCCCGGGCAGAAGATTTCCTTTCGTCTGACAAAGAAAAAGAACGGCAATCTGGAGGGAAACTGTCTGGAAGTGCTGGAAAAATCGCCAAATGAGTGTGAGCCGGACTGCCCGCATTTTTCGGTTTGCGGGGGATGTGCCTATCGCAATCTGCCGTATAAAGAGCAGGTGAAGTTGAAGGAAGGCCAGGTTTTAAAGCTTCTTTCTCCGGTACTTGCGGATGCGGATTACTCGATCGGTTCGGTCTATGAGGGAGTTTTTGAGAGTCCGGAAATCGAAGGATATCGCAACAAAATGGAGTTTTCATTCGGAGACGAATACCTGGACGGACCGCTTTCGCTTGGCTTACATAAGCGCGGAAGCATGTATGACATCGTTCCGGTTACCGAATGCCGGATTATTGATGAAGATTACCGGAGGATTCTTTCATTTACGCTTCGGTTTTTTCGGGAGCGAGGCGTGACCTATTTTCACAGGGTGCGTCATACGGGCTATTTAAGACACCTTCTTGTGAGAAAAAGCAAGAAATACGGCGAAATCCTGATTGCCCTTGTTACGACGTCCCAAATTGCGTATAACGACGGCTTTGAATGCCGGACGGAAGAAAGTGTGCTGAATGATTTTACGGATGGTTTAAAGGCTTTAAAACTTTCCGGAACGATACAGGGAATTACACATACCGTAAACGATTCCGTGGCAGATACCGTGATAAATGAGCGTACGGATATTCTTTACGGAGAAGCATTTATCCATGAGGAACTGTTGGGACTGAAATTCAATATCTCCCAGTTTTCGTTTTTCCAGACGAATTCTCTCGGTGCGGAAGTGCTGTACGGAAAAGTGAGGGAGTTTTTGCTTGGAGTCAACAAAGAGCCTGGTAAGGATTGTATCACGCAAACCGAGCAAATTATTGCATATAATACCGAAGACGCTTTAAACACCTTCCGCAAAGCCGGTACCATTTATGATCTCTATTCCGGCACGGGTACGATAGCTCAGCTTCTTGCACCCGTTGCGGACGAAGTGGTCGGCGTGGAGATTGTCGAAGAAGCCGTGGAGGCGGCAAAGGAGAATGCCGCATTAAACGGGCTTTCCAACTGCAGATTCATCGCAGGAGATGTGCTGAAAGTACTCGATGATCTGCACGAAAAGCCGGAATACATTATTCTGGATCCGCCGCGTGACGGAATCCATCCAAAGGCACTGCCGAAAATATTAAGTTATGGCGTCCGTCGGATTGTGTACGTATCCTGCAAGCCGACGTCGCTTGCAAGAGACCTCGTGGAAATTATGAAAGCCGGTTACAGGCCGAGCCGGATCTGCATGGTGGACATGTTCCCCGGGACAAACCACTGTGAAGTCGTGACGCTGTTTGAGCGATTGGTTGACTGATGAAATAATGAAAAGACTTGTTGAAGTAAGGGAGGTCAGATAAATGTCGGAGAATAACGGTTCGAAGGACATGAAAGGAGCTACGGATAAAAAGAAAATATCCGGGGCATGTGCAAGGGTAATCGATAAGTACACAGAGTGGATTGTCTTTGCTTTTTTGCTGGTTATTTCGGTTGTAATCCGAATAAAGTATGCTCCCGTGGTTAATAACAATAACGGACTGACGGATTATAACAATTTTTTAGGACCCTGGGTGGAACATTATCGTACCTATGGTATCGTTTCGGGTCTGAAACTTGGCGTGGGTAACTATTATATTCCGTATAATGTGGTTCTGGCATTGATTTCCAAACTCCCGATAGAACCGTATTACGGAATTATGGCTTTTTCAGCCGTTTTTGATTATATAATTTCCATTTTTACATACAAAATCGTGAAACTGATTGTTTCTTCTTCCTCCGTGAAAAGTGTAATCAAAGACAAAGAAATCAAGGTCTTTGCAATGGGATTAACACTGCTTCCGATTATGGTGGCAAATTCGGGGATATGGAAACAGTGTGATTCGGTATACACGGGTCTGATTCTCGTTTCCGTCTTTTTCCTCTTAAAACGCAATTACAGGCTGGCGTTCATTATGGTTGGAATCGGGTTTACGTTTAAAATGCAGACGATTTTTATTCTGCCGTTTTATGTGCTTGTTTACCTGATCCGAAAGGATTTTTCGCTATTGAAGTTTTTGTGGATTCCGATTATCTATCTGCTTGGCGGTCTGCCGGCCATTTTGTGCGGAAGGGATATTTTGAGTACATATACAATCTATTTGCATCAGACGGAATTACATAGGCAAATGTGCGTGAATTTTCCGGGAATCTATCATCTTGGAATGGAGAATTATAATTTATTCTTCTGGATGGCTTTTGTGCTGCTTTTTGTGGTTTTTGCCTTTGCATATCTGAGAATCAGAAAGTATGCCGAAAAAATGTCTCAAGTGGATTGGCTGTATCTGGCGGGATGGAGTCTGTTTACCTGCGTGGAGTTTTTGCCGGCGATGCATGAAAGATATGATTATTCGGCAATTCTTTTCCTGACCGTATTGATGCTGTTTTTCAAAAGAAAACTGCTGATTCCCGTACTGGCAATGCATGTTATTTCCGCATGTACATATTCGAATTGTTTATACGGTGCTGTTCCGAATATGAAGCTGCTTGCGGTTGTGTATTTTATTGTGTACTGCTATGTAACATACGATCTTTTTAAGAGTCTGGAGAGTGAGGGAGAAAAAAAGATTGAAAAGCAATCACCATGTGAAAATCAGTATTAAACTTGTTACGGCTATTCAGCATTAAACGGGCTTTCCAATTGCAGATTTATCGCAGGAGATGTGCTGAAAGTACTCGATGATCTGCACGAAAAGCCGGAATACATTATTCTGGATCCGCCGCGTGACGGCATTCATCCCAAGGCGTTGCCGAAGATATTAAACTACGGTGTTCGTCGGATTGTGTATGTATCCTGCAAGCCGACATCGCTTGCAAGAGACCTCGTAGACATCATGAAAGCCGGCTACAGACCCACCGGAATCTGTATGGTGGATATGTTTCCCGGTACCGCGCATATAGAGACGGTTTGCCTTTTGTCCCAACGCAAACCGGACACGACAATTGAAGTGGATCTGGATATCTCAGAGCTTGAAGTATCCAGTGCGGAAACCAAGGCAACCTATGAAGAAATCAAGTCCTACGTGTTGAAAAAATACGGGCTAAAGGTATCGAACCTTTATATCGCCCAGGTCAAAAGAGAATGCGGAATTGTGGAGAGGATCAATTATAATCTTCCGAAGACGGAGGGGAACAGAGTTCCTCAGTGTCCGGAGGATAAGAGAAAAGCCATCAAGGATGCGTTCATACATTTTCAGATGATTTAAGAGAAAAGGCAGTCAGGAATCAGATCCCGGCTGCCTTGTTCATTGTAGTTTCGATTGTCATCATTTCTTTTTTGATTCCTTGTCGCGAGCCATTGTTTCGTCAATCGCTCTGTTGATGAAGGCGGTGGTGCTTTCATCCATTTCCTGAGCGTGCTGCTGAACCTCTGTGCGG
>JAFWTY010000003.1 GCA_017518735.1 Lachnospiraceae bacterium
GTTGAGTCGGTTGAGTTTGCGGATGGAACGGTTTGGGATACGGAAGCTATTGCAAACCGGGCGAATCATTTGCTTGGAACCGATGGAGACGATACGATAAACGGATATGCGGAAGCGGTCGGATACCACCAGGACGAAACCTTCCATGGACTTGGAGGAAATGATCAAATCAATGGTGGAGAAGGAAATGATACGATATATGGTGAATCCGGAAATGATGCTCTCTATGGCGGAAACGGAAGTGATACACTAATCGGCGGTACCGGTAATGATCACATGGATGGCGGTATCGGAGCAGATACCTATGTCTTTAACGTGGGAGATGGAGTTGATACGATCTTTGACTTTGATTATGATCTGACCGCTATTGATAAGATTCGCTTTGGTGCAGGGATTTTAACCTCGGATATTCGTATGGAGCGCCAAGGGGATAATCTCAAAGTCTGGTACAGTGAAAATGATTCGTTTACGGTACTGAACGCCTATACCTATGAATGGGGAACCGGAAAGTATTTCGTTGAGTCGGTTGAGTTTGCGGATGGAACGGTTTGGGATACGGAAGCTATTGCAAACCGGGCGAATCATTTGCTTGGAACCGATGGAGACGATACGATAAACGGATATGCGGAAGCGGTTGGTTATCATCAGGGAGAAACCATCCATGGACTTGGTGGAAATGATCAAATCAATGGTGGCGATGGGGATGATACTGTTTACGGAGATGAAGGCAATGATACAATTTTTGCCGGATCCGGTCAGGATGTTTTGATCGGAGGCGCAGGCAACGATTATCTTGATGGCGGAACAGGCAACGATATTTACCGTTTTGAGAGAGGAGACGGCGTTGATACGATTTTTGACTTTGAAGATTCTTTTTCCGAAGGACGTGCAGATAAAATCATATTTGGTAATAACATAAGCATAGAGGATATTTCTCTGCGCAGAGAGGGAAATGATTTAATCGTCGATTACGGAGAAAACGACCGGATCACAATTGCAAGTGCCTATCAGATTTACTGGGGAGAAGGCAAGTATCGGGTAGAGAATGTAGATTTTGCCGATGGTATGCAAACGATGATTGATTATGACAATCAGGAAATGATAGTTACCTATCAGCCGGAATATATGGAGGATGTAATAGAAGAAAATGAGGGATTGTCGGAAGATGCCGAAGCTACGGCTTTTTCAGATATAGTTGATGCGGAAGCAGAGCATATGGCGGAATTGATGATCCAGGAAATGTCCGGTGTTGTTGAGGAAAACATATCCGACAGGATCACAACGGAGCAGAATACGGCTATAGTTGATGAACTGTTGTGGGTGGAATGAGGGATGCCGCATGGAAAAAACGACCCAAAACGGTATGGGAAATTCATCGAACATGGATATTTCTTGTCAAGCACTTTTTTCTCTGATTTTTTGAAAAAACATACCATTCAGACGTGATTTGTGTCGTTTCGTGCATAAGCCATAGAAAAGATTTGCATAAAATGTTAAAAAAGAGTTGTAGCAATTGTGCCCGAAACAAATGGTTTTTGGAAAATGAGTGATAATTGTAGATTATCATTCAAAGAATAGGGTCAGATATGGCAAAGTCATGCTTTGTAATAATGGGATATGGAATAAAAAATGGTATCAATCTTGATGCTACATACGAAGAAATCATAAAACCATGTATCAATATGAATCACCTTGTACCATTTAGACTGTATGATGAAGATAGGTTTAATGCGTTCCGTTGTGATGAAATATCAGGATCTACATCTATAGATTTCAAATTTGTAACTTGTCTTAATGGTGCAGATATTGTAATTGCCGATATAAGTACAATGAATGTTAATGCCATCTATGAACTAGGTGCACGCCATGCATTGAAACCAAGATCTACTATTTTGCTATGTTCTAAAGATAAAGAAAAAGAGTTTAAATTCTTTGATTTAACCTATGTTCCTATTATTTTTTATGATCATCAAGGATTACATATCAATGCCTGTGAAATAAACAGAGTTCAAAATGCTCTAAATAAGTTTATTGACTTTGCTGTAAATTCTGACACTGATATGCCAGACAATCCAATATCCAGAGCGCTTAACGAAAGAAACATATATAAGGAAATCATTCCTGATAAGTCATTATATGCCATTTATATACAGGGTAAAGCATTTTTAGATAATAACGAGTATGAATCTGCACTGGACATGTTTAATAGTTTAGTGGAATTGGAAGAATCTGAAGAAAATATTCTGCTTTATGCACTGGCAAAGTATAAAATTGCAGAACATGATAATAGCGAAAAGAGTTTAATAGACATCTTGAACTATTTAAAAGAAAAGATAGATATTGATAATTCCACCTCGGAAGAACTATATGGTAGAGTTGCCGCTATCTGTCTCAGATTATTTAATATATCAGGAGATAAAATTTTTTACTATGAAACCCTCAAGTATTATATGAAGGGGGCTGGATTTTGCAAAAAAAATTTGTATTGTCCAAGGAATTACTGTGCATTATTGTTAAGAATATGCGAAGTCACAGATGATATCAATATAATAAAAGAATACTATTACACTGCTAAACATCATGCAAAAATTTATGTTCATATGCCCTTGGAAATAAGTACTCTCAGTTTTGAGGAGAGAATCTATTACCGATACAATAAAACCGACTTAGAAGCAATCATTAATGATGTTTACACTGATTATGATAATATTATTTCGCAAATATCAACAAATACCGAGGTATCTCTCCTACAAAAAGATACTCTTCTGCGGGGCATCAAGAGCCTGAATGAAAGTCTTACTAGAATATGCGATGTTGTAAAATGAAATATACAATGCTTACACCTTTTTTAGATTTAGAAAGAGATAATTTTCATTAACCTTTCCTAGCCAAACACTAATTTGTTTCTCAATGATCTTTTGGTTGAAAAAGCAATCAATATTATCTAATGAAAAAGGGTCTGTTTTATAGCAAAACTTCCCACCAGCGATTATTCCTTCTTCACGAACCCCTTCTTCATTAATAATTAACAATGGAAGATCATTTAATAATCCCATTGTGCCCTCTATATGGCAAAAAGGACTTGTTAAGGCTTGACCAGAAAGGTCTATTTCATTAGGGAAGAAAAAACTAGGATTGGGAGTTCCACCTTTCTTTTTGTAGCCTTTTTCAATAAAAATTTGCTTAAAGCCTATTATAACCATTCCGTAGCATTGCTTTATCATACCTTTAAGATAATTCATTGAATCGGTAAGGTCATAATCATCTGCGACCAACGTTATGGTTTCAATATCGTGCTCCAGAAGCTCTTCTCGAAATCTATCAATAAATTTTTGCTGATTGGGTAAAAATGGATTCGGCCTACTTAAAAAAACCTTGATTTTATTATCATTCGTGATGCTGTTTTTATAATTTTTTGCCATGTTTTGAACTCCTTTCTAACCGATAATCTACAATTATCAATAATTATTTTTCCCACAACATTTCTCCGGAAGTTAAATACGCCTACTTATAAAGCATAATTTCACCTCCAATAAAGAACTTTATTGCCATAATCTATTCCTGCCAAAACGAATTATTCTGTCATAGTGTGAAAAAACAACGATTTTGGTGCGAAATAATCCAAAAAATCAATAATTATGTCGTTTCGACCGAAGAAATAGAAAAAGAAATAAAACGGTGCTAAGGTTAGGATGTAACTATTGTTTCTATGTGAATAAGGAGGAAATCACATGAAAAAAACAAGTCAGAAAAAAGTAGCCGGCAAAGTTGTTAAGATGTTGAATTCGTATCTTCGTTTGGATGCAAATTCCAATTCTTCCATCATTATGAATCAGCCCAAGGTACCGGAAGGATTAAAGAAATTCCGGACAGAAAAATAATGGATCGTGTCTTCAACAAAATTATAGATTGGCTGGAAAGGTCAGGGGAAACAAAGGAAGCGGACAGGGAATTGTATCTTTACGCTCTGAAGTGTATATTTCTGTCTCTGTCTCCGATTATTCTATCCCTCGTAGCAGGTGTTCTCCTACACTGTCCGCTTCGATCGATTTTAGTTATCCTGCCTTTTGCAATTCTTCGTAAATTTAGCGGCGGATATCATATGAGAAGCGAGATTGCGTGTGTTTTCCTTTCCACAATCATAATTGTTGAATGTACAATGATATCGTATTATTTGAAAAGTCCCATTATGACTTTTTTCATCGCGACAGGGGCAGCTGTGAGTCTGATCTGCCTAAGTCCGATTGACCATGAAAACAGAAGGTTGTCCCGAGAAGAAAAGGGAATCTGCAGACGTTGGACCGCAATTTTGGCGTTAGTGATTTATGTGGTGGATTCGATATTCTTTCTTATGGGGATATCCCTGGTTTCAAACTGTTTGGGAATCGGATTGATATTGGCAGCAGTGCTACAGTACCCCTGTTTGCTTGAAAAAAAGATTTTTCATTTTTGCGAAAAGCGGTACAAGGATTTTGAATGCTCAAATATGCCTGAAGAAAGTGCGGAAACGGGAGTTGTGAAAGGGGATAAAAAGAAGTATAATGCATAATAACACTTGGAGACATTGATTTATGCGTGTGTTAATATGTGATGATGATCCGATTATTCTAAATAGTTTAATGTCCTGCGTCAAGAAGTTTTTCTCTGCAAAAAGGATGGAAAACGTTGAAATAGTCGGTTATTCCGAAAGCAAAGGGATTATAGAGGATACCGGCAACAAAGATATTGTTTTTTTGGATATCGAAATGCCCGGCATGAATGGCATTTATGTAGGAAAGAAGATTAAGGAAAACTGCATGGATGCCCTTATTTTTGTGGTGACTTCTTTTGGAGAATACTTGGATGATGCGATGAGAATCTCGGTATTTCGTTTTCTGACCAAGCCGATAGACAAGGACCGATTATACAGAAATTTAGAAGATGCGCTGGAAGTTTATAACAACAGGAATAAAACGATTCCGGTTGATACGAAAGATGGAATCATTAAATTGGAAAGCAGTTCGATTATAATGGTTGAGGCACAGAATCGAAAACTGCTTGTGCGGACGGTGGAAAAAGATTATGAAACTCTTCAGACAATACAATATTGGAAGGAAATTCTGCCGGAAGGGTGCTTTATACAAACGCACAGAAGTTTTTTTGTCAATTTGGAGTATGTGGAAAGATTCGATCATGAAAACATCTATTTTTCACGAAGAAATTTAAAGGCTTATTTAACAAGGCGCAAATACAATGAATTTAAAAGACGATATCTGTTGTATCTTGGAAGTGTGCATGAATAGCGGATTGGTAAAAGGGAGCGCGTAAATGGCACATCTGTTGGGCTTTTGCATTGGTTATATGATAGAGGGCTTTGCAATTTGGTTTTATTCTGCATTGTTCCGGGAAAAAACAAGAACATCACATCGTCTTGTGATGTTGGTTTCTTTCTATACCGTTCTTGCGTTTGTCGGTCATCTGGACTTTAAAGTATTAAATACTTTTATATTTCTTACAGCGAACTTTCTGTTTTTCTTTCTGAATTTTAAATTGAAATGGTTTACTGCGCTTTTTCATTCACTTTTTTTCACAGCATTGGTTGCACTTAGTGAGATTATTATCTATGGGCTGATGAATTATATAACACCTAATTTCTTTTTCCTGAAAGAATCCTACTACTACATGATTTCATATGCAATATACAGTAAGGTTCCGCTTCTGCTTATTGTTCTTGCGATTGTAATAATCGGAAGATTGATGAGGCCAAAGGGTGAAAACAGTGGTCTGACATTGCTTTATTTGATTGTGCCTTTTGCTTCTGTTTTTTGTATGTTGGTTTTTATTGCCATCTTGGATTGGTATCAAATCTCCGGGAAAATGGAAATAATGATTTGTGTTTCTTCCACCATTTTGCTTTTGGCTAACTTGGGACTCTTTGTCAGTTATTTTCTTATGCAGAGAAGAAATGAAGAATATCTGGAACTGCAGTTAAACTATCAAAAGGAAATGCAGAGAGAGAATTATTACGAACTGCTGAGGGAGCAGAACGAAAACCAGCGCATTTTGGTACACGACATGAAAAACCATCTCCAGACAATTGCAGCACTAAACAAGGCCGGCAAGGAATCGGAGGTGCAAAAATATATCGAGGATCTTTCCGGAAGGCCGGAACTGACAAACCGGATTGCGGTAACGGATCACGAACTTTTAAACCTGATTCTTCACCGATACAAAGCAGATTGCCAAAAGAAAGGTATTAAGTTTTTTACGGATATTCGGAAAGGGAGCGTGAATTGTCTGGAAGACTCGGAGATTACCACGATTTTTTGCAATCTGCTTGACAATGCCATGGAGGCGGCAGAAGGATGTGACGGTGCATTTATAGATGTTTCGGCCGCAATAAAAGAAGGAACGGAATATCTGGTTATTACCGTTGCAAATTCCTGTTCGGAGAATCCTTTTGAGTCGGACGGCAAAACACTTCGTCCTTCAAAAAAGGAAGGAAAGTTGCATGGGTACGGATTAAAGAGCGTTCGGAGGGTTTTGAGTAAACATGACGGCGATATGGAGTCATACTATGATGATGAAAAGAAGGTATTCCATACGGCGATTCTGTTGAGATGAGGAGAAAATGTCTCTCATTCGGCGATCGCTATTTTTAGACGATTCTCTATTTTTTCGCAGGTTTCCTGCTCTGTATAAACACCTGAGAAATAGTAGCCGGCTTCTTCTTCAATCACTGATAGATATCTATCGGATAATGGTTCTATATATCGTGCCCTTTTAAATAATTCATTCATTTCCTCGACATCGTTCTTTTCGACAGGCTTTATTGTAAGACTTACGTCATTTTCGCTGTAAGGGAAGTCTATGGAAAGTATTGTTTCGCCAAAGCGATCTACATAATCCTCTTTTGCTGTAAGCCTTATTTCCCAATCATTCCAAACTGATTTCAAGACCGGAAATTTAAGTTTGCCATAATATCGGTGATAGTTTTCGTCGGTAAACATATAATCCAAAAAATCATAAACGGCTTCTTTGTTTTTCGAAGAAGAAAGTACACCGATTTCTGTATCGGGAATGATGATGGGACCGTCGTTTGAGAGATTGGTACAATTCACTCTGCCGTTCAGTAGTTCTTTATAATAGAAATAAGAGTATGGAAAATCAAATGTCCCGTACTTGGCTGAGATTTTTTTGTTTTTCAACAGTCTGGTCGGGTTATCCGTGGTGTTATTAAGATGTTGCTCCTCATTTAAATAATGGAGAAGTCGGATAAAATCCTCATCAAAATTCAGAACCTTGTTTTTTTCGTCAACAAACCGATTTCCAGAATATTTCATGATAAAAGATAACTTAATCAATGGACTATCCATATATTCAAATGCAACATTTTGCTTTGCGGAGGATTCGTCTTCAAACTGAAAATAGTCCATTCCTTTTTTGTTCTCTGATGTTATGATTCCTTCGAAACTGACTTCAGGATAAATGGAGTACATTTCCTTTTCGTCATATTGCATTCCTTGAAAAAGAAAATCCACAAAATCATCCTCTGAAATTACATTTGAACTATGAATATACTCATAAAGATTGTCCAGGGCCTTTTTTTCGATTAAAGAATTTTTTTCCATTCCGCTCAATAAAACGGCATCTATTCCGTCGGTTGATGAAATATCCACCGTCATCCGTTGCTTTGCGACTTCATAGTCATCTTCGGTATTATAATTTATATATTCGACATAATAATCTTCGGACTGCGCATTATAATCACGAATCATGTTTAAAAGAGGCGCGGCTTCCGCCAGACCGGCTATAATAACAGTTTGTTTCTCCTCTTTAACGGAATAGTCTTTAATTTCATCTGTCCTTTTTAATCGAAAATACTTCTCTTCCAATATCCCTTTTTCAATTACGTAAGTTCCTATCAAAAAAACCTGATCACTATCCAGTGCCACAGTAAAGATGTCTGTTTCAGAAAGCCCCATATTTTTAAAAGAAAATAGTTTTTCTGCATTTCCCTCTTTCGAAACACCAATCAATGCCCCTGTATATTTTTTTTCTATTTCTGAATCTACTCTTTTTTCCGGCAAAAAATAGAAGAAATTGTATTTATCATTGCCGGAATACATAGTTATCTTTTCCCAGGATTCCTTATTCGGAACGGCATTCGAATAGGGGTTGTTTATTTTAGAAAATTCCCCTTCTGTAAATTGATAGTTTTCATTGTTGAATAAAAAAGAGTATTTCTCATATGAGGGGATGGCCACAATCTCTTCGTCCGATTCTTTGTATCCAACGAAGTTAAGTGAAAGATCATAAACGTAAACACTGTATGTATCGGGTGTGCAAAGGACATACAGATAATTCGAGTCGACAAGAACCGTTTGGACGCTATTCATAAAAGGGCAATCTTCTTTGGACCGAGAATCTTCGTTTTGGGAGTCAGGATTAATATGGACTTCATTTATCATGGAATCGGTTTTGGTATTAAATAAATACAATTGCTCGTCAGGGTTTCCCAAATAGGAAATAGCCAAGAGCGCCAATATCCCTTCTTGATTCATATCGCAAAATACAACATGATAATCGGGAGGAATTATATTATCGACCATGTGGAAATCATCTTCAAATCCGGTTGTTTTATACAGACTGTTTTTTAAACACGTATTTTCGCCGCTTCCAACGAGATATGATTCCAAATAGAAAGAATTTTCGCCATCATATCCGATAAATTGCAATGAATAATTTCGGATGTCTTTTCCTTTTTCGGCGCGAGGATATTTCGGCGATGCCCAAAGCTCGTCAACCTCATATTTATTGTAGTATTCCGATTCTTTAAGTGCTTGATTTTTTCCGCAGCCGCAGAAAAGCAGAATAAGTATACCAATTGCAATTGTACGAAATAAGTGTTTTGATTTCATCCTATATTTATTCCTATAGCTTTTTCCATTACCAAAATATTGTTCCAATTTCATGTTCTGCTTATAAATCAATACCTTTTAAACAATAATGACTTTCGAATCCATAGCTTGTTCCGGTGCTATCCGCTCCTGATGTAAGGTAGGCGACGGCCCTGGCTCTATACACGCCACTTTTGGAGACGCTTGCAATTGCATTTGTGTTATAGCTTGTTGTATAGTCGTAGGCAGAACCCAGTAGCGTTCCGCTGGAGTTATATTCGAAGACTACGGAGTTTGCATATAAGAGAGGATTATCGCTCGGCGGATCAGGAATGGTCGTCACCGTACACTTGTTTCCGCTCCAGGTCGCAGAATAGGTAAGATAAGTATTTGGAATAGATGCTTTGCTTTTTATTGAGGTTAAGATTAATAATAGGGTTATCAAACATGCTACAAAAGTAATGCGTCTGATTCCTTTTTTAAAGAGCATTTTTTTCATAGAGGGGGTCTCCTTTCAAAGGTTATTTTTTTGACTATTACAAGTTTTTCATAGCAAAGGATGCTATTTATTGCAATACCATTTGTACGAAAAGACATAAATCATGTCTGAATGGTACTATATTGCAGGATTTACTTGAACAAGGGTATCTGTTCTAAAATTAATAGGATATTGGGAGATAGGATTTTTGCGGAATTTTTCCTTGATTATGGGGCATATGATTCTGTAAAACAGAACTTCTCTGTAAGGCTTTGTTCTAATTCTGGGAAAACCTTTTTAAAATAACGTAAAAAGGTGGTGACCACATGGGAAAAGAACGAAGCGGAAAACAAAACACTGTGAATTATGCCGGAATCGGGAAACGAATCAAGGATCGGCGAAAGAAGATGAAAATATCCCAGAATAAACTGGCGGAGGTGATTGGCTTATCAAGCAACCATCTTTCTTCCATTGAGAACGGAAAGCAGGGATTTTCGATAGAAGTGCTGATTGCAATTTGTACGGAACTAAAGGTTTCTCCGGACTACCTGCTCCTCGGAAATATGCACAGTTATAATATTCCGCTGGAAATTGCGGAGACATTGAAGCTTTGCAGCGAGGAAGATATCGAGTATTTTTATGATATTGTGAATCTGATGGTGGCCAGAAACACAAAAGGCAACATCAGTGAGAAGTATTTAAAAAGACTGTCTGTATATAGAGAAAACATATAAATTAAACCAAGATTTAATAAGTCAACGCTGATTTTACGGCCTTGTGGAACAAATATGGTGTTTCACGAGGCTGTTTTTTTAAGGACCGATTTTGGGCTTTCGGACAATGCTTGTCCCATGTGATACAAAATGTTAAAATAGGACTGGTCCGGACCACCGGATGGAAAGGAAAACATATGAAGACAATGGAAGAAGTTCGGGAGTTTTTCCGAAAAGACAGATATGCGACCGACAGTAATGCCGTAATTGAGGAGGTCGGGGAAAAATATGCCAAGTGCTCGATTGAGTTGAATGACATGCATCGCAATGCGGTAGGCGGAGTTATGGGAGCGGTTTATTATACGCTTGCGGATTTTGCATTTGCAGTTGCCACGAACCAGGAGGATCCGGGAACCGTTTCCCTGGATGCCAATATCACCTTTTTAAGCTACTGCAGGGGAACGAAACTGATCGCGGAAGCGAAGTGCATCCGTGACGGAAAAACCACCTGCTACTATGAAATACCCGTAACGGACGAGAACGGAAAGCTGCTTACGATGGTACATATTACGGGATATAAAACGAACAGAGGATGAGAATGATATTACCAAAAGCCTTTGAAAGTCGAATGAAAACCCTGCTGGGAGTAGAATACGAAGCATTTGCGCAAGCTTACGAAAACGAGGAAAGCGATGCAAAGGGGCTTCGTATTTCTGTTATGCGCCTTCCCGACGGAGAGGATGATTTTCCCGGGGACTTGATGGGATTGCTGAAAGAACAAATCCCCTGGAGTGACATGGGATACTACTCGGAAGCATCCGCAAGACCGGGAAAAACCGTTTTGCATGAGGCCGGACTCTATTATCTGCAGGAGCCTTCCGCAATGATTACGGCGGCACTTGCGGGAGTAAAACCCGGCGAAAAAGTGCTGGATTTATGTGCTGCCCCCGGCGGAAAAGCGACGGCCCTTGGCGATGCTCTGGGAGGAGAAGGAGTTCTTGTTGCAAACGAAATCCACCCGGCGAGAGCAAAAATTTTATCCGAAAACATTGAGCGCATGGGTATTTCTAATGCCCTTGTTTTGAACGAAACACCGGAGAGAATCGCAACACTGTTTCCGGAGTTTTTTGATGCGGTTGTCGTGGATGCACCTTGTTCCGGAGAGGGTATGTTTCGGAAGGAAGAAGCGGCACTCACGGAGTGGAGCGAAGAGAATGTTACGATGTGTGCGAACCGCCAGAAAGAAATCTTAAAAGAAGCCGTAAAATGTGTTGCACCGGGCGGAAGACTCATCTATTCCACCTGCACATTCGCACCTGCTGAAGACGAAGAAAACATCGAATGGCTGCTTGAAAACTATCCGGATTTTTCCATCGAAGTGCCGCCTGAATTCATTCGGAACAATACCTCGAAAGGCCGGCCCGAATGGGGAAGCGGAAACACAGAACTTGAAAAATGCGTCAGAATCTGGCCTCATATCGAGAACGGAGAAGGGCATTTTGCAGTGCTTCTTCGAAGAAGCGGAGGAACTGAATCCGAGGCTGCAGAGGAAGAATCCACCGACCGAAAAGATCGCCGGAAAGGCGAGAAAAAAGGCCGCGGAAAGAACATCGCCCTGACCAGGGAAATGCGTGAAAGCTTTGAGAATTTTGCGAACGAGACACTCACGGAGGAAGGAAAAAGAAAGTTCACGGAAGTGAATACCTACAGTCCGGATGATGAAAAAGTGGCGGCGCTTTTTGGAGACAATCTGTATCTGATGCCCTTCTACTTCCCCGGAAAAGGAGTGAAGATCGAGCGTGCCGGATTGCATGTCGGAACCTTTGCAAAGAATCGTTTTGAACCTTCGCTGGCGTTGGCAAGAAGTCTGAGAGCGGAAGATGTACGAAATGTTGTAAATCTCTTGGCGGAAGAAAAAGACAAGGCGGTTTCCTACATCAAGGGGGAGCAGATAACAGGCATAGATCCGGGCTTGAAAGGCTGGACTTTGTTGTGCTACGAGGGTGTTTCCCTGGGGTTTGCAAAGGCAGTCGGAGGAGTTTTGAAAAATCATTATCCGAAAGGCCTTCGAAAAGATCTGGGTTAAAACCCACTCAAAATGGCTTGGGACTTGAACTTGCGCCCTAAAAAGGGTAAAATATATTGGAATATGGTCTTTAGGAGTATTGCGTTATGGAGAAAGTAAAAGTATATATCGACGGAAGTGAAGGAACCACAGGTCTTCGAATCAACGAAAGATTCGCGGAAAGAGACGATGTGGAGATTCTTCGCATTTCTTCCGAACTTCGTAAAGACCCCGGGGAAAGAAAGAAATTCATCAATGCATCCGACATCACATTTTTATGTCTTCCGGATGTTGCTTCCATTGAGGCAGTCAGCTTAATTGATGCCGATAACGATCACACGGTTATTATCGACGCATCCACGGCACACAGAACCAATCCGGACTGGGCATACGGTCTTCCGGAACTTGGAAAGGATTTCCGTGACAAAATCGCGAAGAGCAACAGGATTGCCGTTCCGGGATGCTATGCATCGGGATTTTTGATGGATGTTTATCCGCTTGTGAAAGAAGGAATCATTGCGGATGATTATCCGGTTTGCGTCAACGCATTGTCCGGATATTCAGGTGCGGGCAAGAAGGCAATCGCGCTGTACGAATCCGAGGATAAGACGAATGATCTTTATGCGCCGAGGATGTATGCGCTTGCACAGAAACACAAACACCTGAAGGAGATGAAGGCCATCGGCGGATTGAAACGTGAGCCTTTGTTTGTTCCGGTTGTGGACGATTATTACTGCGGAATGATTGTGACATTCCCAATCTACACGGAACTGATGAAACGGAAAACGTCGCCCGAAGAACTCAGAGAGATTCTGGCTAAATTTTATGAGGGCGAACAGTTTATAAAAGTAATGCCGTTCGGTGCGGAAGAAGAACTGAATTCATTCTTTTCCGCAAATGCTTTTTCCGGAAGAGACGATGTGAGGATTTACGTTACCGGAAACGAGGAGCGTGTCCTGGTGACATCGATTTTTGACAATCTCGGAAAAGGCGCTTCCGGTGCTGCGATTCAGTGCATGAACATTCGTACCGGAAAGCCGGAGGAATACGGATTACACTTAGGAGAATAAAGAAAAAGGATTTAGGATTGATATGGTATTAGCTATGTTTGTGCTCGGTATTCTTACCGCAGCAGGTGTCTCGTTTTTTAATCAATTGTATACAAGCTGGGTTCACATTCCCATTTTCCTGGGCATGTGCATCGGTTTCTTTTTAGCTTGGTCACTGTTTTATTTCCTGCTGATGTTCATCATCGGATCGATTTGCAACATCAAGAAAGTTGAGTATGATCCGAATCCCTTCTTCCAGTGGCTGGCAATTCAGACCATGAAAATGATTCTTTTCTTCACCAATACTTCCGTGAAAGTAGAAGGATTGGAACAGATTCCGAAGGATAAGAAATGTCTCGTAGTCGGAAATCATTTATCCAATTACGACCCGATTTCCATCATGACACATATCCCGTTAAAGCCGTTAATCTTCATTTCCAAACCGGAAAACTTCAACCTTCCCATTGCCGGCGGTATCGTTCGAAAAGCCGGATTTATGGCGATTGACAGAGATCATGTTAAGAATGCAATTATCACAATTAACACGGCTGCAGAAAAGATCAAAAGCGGCAAATGCTCCGTTTTCATCTTTCCGGAGGGAACCAGAAACCGTACGGAAGAAAAACTTCTTGAATTCAAAAACGGTGCTTTCAAGATTGCAACGAAGGCGAAATGTCCGCTTGTTGTACTTGGAATGATAAATACCAACAAGGTTAAGAAGAACACACCGTTTAAGCATACCAACGTAATCGTTAAAGTAATTGAGGTGATTCCGGAAGAAAGAGTAGCTGCAATGAAGACAGCTGAACTTTCGGATGAGGTAAGAGAGAAAATCTTAAACGCAATCTAAAACGAAGGAGGTAAGGCAAATGAATTATGTACTGTTTAACAACCTTGCAAACAACGGCGAAGGCGAGAAGTGGGCCGACGCACTCGTACAGAAGCTCGGTGTGAAAGAAGATGAGTACAAAAAGACAAATCTGGTAGGTCTTGATTTGCCGGCATTTGTGAAGGATGTTACCGCGGAAGATATCATCTATCTTGTAGGCGGTGACGGAACATTAAACCGTCTTGCAAATGACTTGCAGGATACGGAAGTGCCTTGCCCGATTCTTTTGATTTCCGGCGGTACCGGAAATGATTTTTTAAAGGATATCACGGAGAATTATCCGACGGATGGATATACCGATGTTCGCGAATACATCAAGAATCTTCCGACGATTAAAGTAAAAGGAACCACCTGTCATTTCATAAACGGTATCGGTTACGGAATCGACGGAATGTGCTGCGAGGTTGCCGATCAGCTGAAGGCAGCCGGTAAGAAGAAAATCAATTATACCGGACTTAGCATCAAGCTTCTTTTGTTCAAGTATAAAACCCCGAACGCAACCGTTACCATTGACGACGGAGAAGAAAAAACTTATCACAAAGTTTGGCTTGCATCCGCAATGAACGGTCGTTATTACGGTGGTGGAATGAAGGTTGCGCCGGATCAGGACAGAAAAGGAGATTCCCTGACGTGCGTCATCTGGCACGGTTCCGGAAGAGTGAAAACGCTTGCTGCTTTCCCGAAGATTTTTGAAGGAAAACATGTTGAGAAAACCGACATGATAACCGTAATTCCCGCAAAGAAAGTCAAAGTAAAGTTCGATATTCCGACCGCGATGCAAATCGACGGGGAAACGGTACTCGGAGTAACCGAGTACGAAGCTTGGAAATAGGAACTTTGAAACCGGCTGAGAAAATCAGCCGGTTTTTGAGCATACGGAGGAAATAATGGAAGAAGAGCTCAAGGAAGAAACAATCGAATCCAAAGAGACTTCAGAGGCTGTTGAAGAGAAGGCTGAAGAGTTGAAAGAAGAGCCTGAAGAGAAGACAGAAGAGGCGAAAGAAGAGTCAGAAGAGACAAAAGAAGACTCGAAAGAAGAGCCTGAAAAGAAAGCCGAAGAGACGAAGGAAAACAAAGAAAAATCGACGAAGAAATCCAGGAATATTTCGACGGAGGATACGGGAGAAAAGATTAAAAGTCTTGCAATCCCCGTTTTTGTCGGTGCACTTATAATCGCGCTTCTTACCATCGGCGTTATTATCATAAAAAAGAACTTCTTTAACAAAAACAGCGGCTCAAGTGAGATTACAGGTTCCGAAGTTTCGGGCTCGGAGATTCCCGGAGTAAGTCCTTCCGGTACGATTACACCGAGTTACGGAAACGATACCGGAGATTTTTCTTTGTATGCAACGGAGTACGAAGGAAGAGAAGGAACCGGAGAATATAACTACGGAGAAGCACTCCAGAAAGCATTGCTTTTTTATGAACTTCAGCGCTCCGGTGATCTGCCGGAAAAGACGCGTTGTAACTGGAGAGGCGATTCCGCTTTGGACGACGGAAGCGATAACGGAATTGATCTGACGGGTGGCTTATATGATGCCGGCGATCATGTGAAATTCAATCTTCCGATGGCCTATACCGCATCGGTTCTGGCATGGAGCATATATGAAAACAAAGACGCGTATACAGAGAGCGGACAGCTTGAATATGCGCTTGGAAATGTAAAATGGATTGATGATTATCTGATCAAATGTCATCCGGAAAAAGAAGTGTTTTACTATCAGGTCGGAAACGGCGGAATCGATCATTCCTGGTGGGGACCTGCCGAAGTAATGAGCATGGATCGCCCGTCCTACAAAGTGGATGCAACAAATCCCGGTTCGACGGTTGCCGCAGAGGCGGCAGCAGCACTGGCTGCAGGTTCTGTGATTTTTGCGGACGAAGATCAGGCATATTCCGAAGAGTGCTTAAAGCATGCGAAAGAGCTCTATGAATATGCGGCAAAGTATCAGTCGGATGCCGGTTACAAAGAGGCGGCCGGTTTCTACGATTCTCACAGCGGTTTCAATGATGAGCTTTCTTTTGCGGCAGCATGGCTGTATCTTGCGACGAAAGAAGACAGTTATAAAAAGGCGGCAAAGGATTGGTTTTCCAAAACAAACGGTGACTATAAATGGACGCTGTGCTGGGATGATGTGGCACTCGGTACCGCTCTGATCATGGGTCGCGAAACGAAAGATTCGGCTTATTTAACCTTCCTCGAAAACAATCTCGATTATTGGACGGACGGTGTGAACGGAGAACGCATTACTTACACTCCGAAGGGTCTTGCATGGCTGGATGCCTGGGGATCTCTTCGTTATGCATCCAGCGCTTCGTTCCTGGCAATCACCTATGCGAACAGCGATATCTGTCCGAAAGACAAACAGAAAAAATACCATGATTTTGCAGTTGCACAAATTGGATACTGCCTCGGCAGCACGGGCTTTTCCTTTGAGATCGGATTCGGTGACAGCTATCCGCAGCACCCGCATCATCGTACTTCGCAGGGATCTCCTTCCAATAACATGAACGATCCTTCCACGGCACGACATACACTTTGCGGTGCGCTGGTGGGCGGTCCGGATGCAAATGACAGTTATGCCGATGATGTAAGCAATTACGTGAACAACGAGGTTGCCGATGATTACAACGCAGGTTTTGTCGGTGCACTCGCAGCACTTTATCAGGAGTACGGCGGAAAGACGCTTGTAAATTACGGCGCGGTGGAAAAAATAACCGAAGATGAGATTACGGTTCAGGGCGGAATCAATGTTTCCGGTGATGATTTCATCGAAGTAAAAGCCATCGTTCGAAATCAGACCGCATGGCCCGCACGTGCTTTGACGAATGCAACGCTTTGCTATTTTGTGGATCTGTCCGAGGTATACGAAGCAGGCGGAAGCATCAGCGATGTTACCGTAAACATGAATTATTCCCAGGGCGGAAACGCATCGGAACTGGTTGCCTGGGATGAAGAAAATCATATTTATTATCTCCCGATTTCTTTTGCCGGAACCAGAATCGCACCGGGAAGTCAGGACGAGTGTAAGAAGGAAGTTCAGTTCCGTATGACGTGTTCCAAAGGCTGGGACAACAGCAACGATTTTTCCTATCAGGATCTGGAAGGAAGCAACGGCGGCAGTCTGAATGACTTGATTCATATGGCGCTTTACGAGGGAGAGGAATTACTTTATGGTTCCCTTCCGGACGGAAGCGGAGTGGCTCCCACGGGAGGAGAAAAACCGGTATCCGATCCGAAGAAAGAAGAGTCTAAGCCCATCAGTACCGAAGTTTCGGGCGGAGACTTAAAACTTGAAATCCAGAACCAGTCCACTTCGGGAAGCGGTTCCACACTCGCTTTTACCGTGAAGTTAAAGAATGACGGAAAAGCGGATATCGAGTTATCCTCGATTGATATTTCCTATTTCTTCTCCGATCCTGATACTTCCAAGCTGGTATTCTATTGCGATTATGCAAGTATCGAAGGAGAAAAATATCAGGCAATCACGGATAGCATCAAAGGAGATTTTTCCAAGACGGGGGCTTCCGATAAGACGGCATCCGTGAAACTTGTAATCGGCATAAAGGATTCCAAGGTTCTTCCTGCGGGACATACTTTGAATGTGCAGGTAAGAGTGGCCAGATCCGACTGGAGCAATATGGATTTCGGAGATGATTATTCCGCTGCGGGACCTCAGTACATGACTGTGGAGCAGGGTGGAAAAATCCTTCTCGGTACGGAACCGAAGTAATGAATTTTTGCAGAAAATTATGGAACGAAAAAATACAGGGAAAGGGGAAATAGGATGAAGCAACTCCTGATTAAAATAGGTGTGGGCGTGGTTTCATTTGCTTTTTTTCTTGTATTGTTCGGAAAGCTTTTGAACAAGGGAACCACGGATATGACGGTCGAAATGACACCCGCCACGTTCCCGATCATCACCTTCCTTTCCGGTGATGAAACCTTTAATCCGACGTCGGGATATCTGGTTCGCCAGAACCCCGCGCTTTGCAAAGAGAATATCACGCCGCTTCGGGAAAACCGTTCGCTTGCGTTTCATATCAAAACCTATGAAAACGTGGTGGATGCGATTTATCTGGAAGTTCGAACCAAGGACGGAAGTCGTCTGATTGAAGATACCCAGATCAAAAATTATGAAACGGACGGAGACGGAATAAACGTATATACCTCTTTGAAGGACCTTTTAAAAGACGGAGAGGAATATGCACTTACCATACGACTTGTCATCGACGAAAGAGATGTCTTTTACGATACCAAAGTTGTTCCGAAAGAAGAGGTGGATGTGCAGACATTCCTCGCATTCACACATGAGTTTACCGATAGGACTTTCGGAGAAAAGGAAGAGTATTCCGAACTGAAGAAATATCTGGAAAGCAATTCTTCCGGCGACAATTCCGATTTCGGTCATGTGGATATTCACAGTTCGCTGGAACAGGTTGCATGGGGGAATCTGGAAGCTTCGAGAGAGACGGATATTGAAAGCAGACTGATTGCAGCGGAGAAAGACAGTGCTTCGCTGATCCAGTATTATCTGGTGCAGATCGGAAGCGGAGAGAAAGCCGAACACTATCGTGTCAAAGAATATTTCCGCGTCAGCAGAGGAACCGACAGAATGCATCTGCTTGAATATGAAAGAAGCATGAGCAGACTGGTTTTTGAAGAAGATTCCATTTACTTCGGAGATACACTTTTCCTCGGAATAGATGACGGAACCATACAGATGATGGAAAGTCCCGAGGGTGGAAAGGTTGCCTTTGTAAAAGACGGAGTGCTGTTCCAGGCAGATGCAAAAGAAAACAGATTTGCCAGAGTCTATTCATATTATGATAAATCAAACTACAAAGATAGGCCGATTATAGATCTTCCCGATATACGAATCCTTACTCTGGATGAAGAAGGAACAACATCGTTTGCTGTTTACGGCTACATCCCGAGAGGCGTTCATGAAGGAGAAACGGGACTGCTTGTATATACATTCAACCAGTCCAAGAATACATTGGAAGAACGTGCTTACATTCCGTATTCGGGTTCTCCAAAGATGTTAAAAGCAAACATTGATAACCTGATTTATCTGAATGCTGAAAACTACCTGTTCTTCTTTTTGGACGGCGGACTGTACCGGATGTCTTTGGATGACTCGGAGGCGACATTGATCGCCGGAAATCTTTCGCCGAAAGATTTCTGCATCAGTGATGACAATACGACGGCAGCATGGATTACGGAAGGTGGACAAACAGGCGCCAAGGTAATCGAATTTGAAAACCTGGAGACCATGCGTCATATCCAGATTAAGGCGGAAAGCGGTGAAGTAATTAAACCGGAAGGATTCATGGGAGTGGATTTGGTTTACGGAGTCGCAAAGTCCGAAGATGTATCCGTCGATGCGTTCGGAGAAGTTGTTTTTCCGATGCACAGCATTCGTATTCAGACGGAGGAAGGTTCGGTACTGAAAGAATATTCCCAAGAGGGAATTTACGTAACGGATTGTATCTTCGAAGATAACCTGATCACGTTAAACCGTGTTCGCAGAACCGAGGAAGGCGCGTTTAAGGAAATCGACAGCGATTCCATCGTGGACAATACTCCGGAACACGCCATGAAGAATAAGCTGGAAGAAATTGTTACGGAGAATTACGAAACGGTTTATCAGATTACGATGACCGGCGAAATCGAAGAAAAAGTGCTTCAGCGTATGCAGCCGAAGTTCACTCTTTTTGAAGAAGAGCAGCGAGTGGAAATTGCGGAATCTTCCATTGAGGATTTATTCTTCTCTTATGTGAGAGGAGAAATTTCCGGTATGTGGGAAGACGAGGCGGATGCCGTTCGTGAAGCGTTTGCAAATAACGGATTTGTTTTAAACGGAAAAGCGGATCTGATCTGGGAAAAGAAATCGCTTACTCATACCAAGAATCAGATCATGGCAATTAAAGAAGCCACGGTTCCGGAAGACAGTACTTCACTTGCGGTGGCATTGGAAACCATGATGCAGTTTGAAGGTTTTTCCCAGGATGCGGATCCGGGCTTAAATTCCGGAAACTCTCCGAAAGAGATCATGGAAAAATACATGCCGGATCGAATTCCTTTAAACCTCTTCGGTTGTCCTATGGATGTAGTTTATTATTATCTGGATCAGGACATTCCGGTCATGGTGATGATGGAAAACGGCGGAGGAATTCATCTTACCGGATACAATTCGGGAGAACTGGTTTGGATGGAACCGGCAAAAGGAACGCTTCACAAAGTCTCAAAAGAAGAGTCCAGAAAAATGTTTGCAACCAACAACAATCGATATGTAACATATGTCAGATGTGAAGAATAGAGAGGAGTAAAGGGTTATGGCTATGCAGAGAATTATCACAAGTCTTTTGGAAACAGATGCATACAAGTTTTCCATGGGGCAGGCAATCTACCATCAGTTCAGCGACTATAAAACCACATGGAGTTTTAGGTGCAGAAACGAGGATGTTCATTTTACAAAAGAAATGGTGGATGAGATTAAGCGCCAGTTGCTTCTTTATACGGAACTGCGTTTTAAAGAAGAGGAGTTGGAATACCTTCATGGCATTACATGGATGAAGGGATCCTATGTGGATTTCTTAAGACTTTGGAAACCCCGTTATGAAGATTTTACGATTACTACGGATGCGGAGTGTGGCCTCTCCATCGAGACCAAAGGAACATGGCTCAACACTTCCATGTACGAGATTCCGACTTTGGCAATCGTAAACGAAGTATACTTCCGTATGGCATATGATTACGACAAGTTGATGGACAGTTTTAAAGAGAGACTGGAAGATAAGATTGCCAAACTTGAAGCCGGCGAATATGACCTTGCCGCTTTTTCCGAATTCGGTATGAGAAGACGTCTTTCCGGTGAAGCACAGGATCTTGCAGTGAGACGTCTGAAGGAAGCGAATATCGGAAACTCCAAATTCGTCGGAACGTCGAATGTATATCTTGCCAAGAAATATGGAATTACAGCTGTAGGTACAATGGCACATGAATGGATTATGTGTGTAGGACAAGGTAATCACAAACACAATCCCGCTTACTCCAACTGGTATGCACTTGATGCGTGGGTAAAGGAGTATGGTGTGTTAAACGGTACCGCACTGACCGATGCAATCACAACGGACTGCTTCTTAAAGGACTTCCAGTTGACTTATGCAACTCTCTTCTCGGGTGTGCGTCATGATTCCGGTTCCCCTTTTGAATGGGGCGACAAGATGATTGCACATTATGAATCGCTCGGAATCGATCCGAAGACGAAGACATTACTTTTCAGCGACAGTCTGGATTTTGAAAGAGCAACCGCGATTAAGAAATATTTTGAAGGTCGTGCAAAAATCGCATTCGGAATCGGAACCTTTATTGCAAACGATACGTTTGCACCGGCATTGAATATTGTCATGAAGACAACGGCATGTAACGGTATGGATGTTGCAAAGATTTCCGACGTGGAAGGAAAGGGTATGTGCAAGAACCCGGAATACATCCATTATTTGGAGCGCTGCATCGACTGGCGTATGTCACATGCCGATGACAGATTAAGATAATAAAATCATCAGGGGAAGTAAAAAAATGGACAGCAAGTATCCATTGGCGTTACCGGCAGGATCGGTACTCGCCGGACAGTATGTAATTGACAAAGTTCTCGGACAGGGCGGATTCGGTATCACCTATGCCGCCACCGATCATAAGACGGACACGAAAGTTGCCGTGAAGGAATTTTTCCCGGAAAGTATGGCAACGCGTACGCAGTCTGTTTCCGTCACTCCGTTTTCCGGTGATATCGGAGAGAGCTTTCAATACGGAAAAACATGTTTCCTTCAGGAAGCGGAAACGCTTGCCCAGTTTATCGGAAACGAGAATATCGTAAAAATCCATTGCTATTTCGAAGAGAACGGAACGGCTTATTTTGTTATGGATTTTGTGGAAGGAACCAGCTTCGACCGGTACATCAAAGACAAGGGAGGAAAGATTTCTTACGAAGAAACAGAGAAATATCTGATTCCGGTCATGGATGCACTGCATGCGGTTCATAACAAAGGAATTGTTCACAGAGATGTTACTCCCGATAACATTTACATTACAAAAGACGGTGTGGTAAAACTTCTGGATTTCGGTGCTGCCAGATACAGCCTCGGTGATAAATCAAGAAGTTTGGACGTCGTGTTAAAGCACGGTTTCGCGCCGAAGGAACAGTATACGAGAAGAGGACGACAGGGCCCGTTTACGGATGTCTATGCACTTGGTGCAACATTTTATTTTGCACTTACCGGAAAACGTCCGCCCGATTCCATCGAGCGTCTTGATGAGGACAATCTGGTGCCGCCCAGCACACTCGGCGTATCCATTCCGAAGTCTGCCGAAGAAGCAATCTTACGGGCTATGGCAGTAAATCCGCAGGGACGTTTCCAAACCATGCAGGAGTTCAAGAATGCACTTCTGTTCCGTGAGATGGAAGCAAAACAGGTAACCGTAGGAGGGCTCGGAGATACCAGCAAAGTGGTAAGGCAGATCTTTTTTACGGCTCCGGAAGAGAACAAGAATCAGCCGGCACCGGATGTACAGCAGATTACACCCCAGCAGATTCTGCCCATTCCGAATGCTGGCCAGAACGTCGCTCAAAGTCCTGCTCTGTATTATCCGACGCAGAACCAGCAGATGGCACAGAGTCAAAACCAGCAGATTATGCCGGGACAGAATCAGCAGATGGCTCCCCAGCAGAATATGCGTCAGGGATATGCACAGCCGAATGCGGGTCAGAGTTCCGGACAGGGTATTCGTCCGGGTTATGCGCAAGCAAATGCGGGACAGAGCTCCGGCCAGTATTATCCTGCACAGAACCAGCAGATGGCACCGAATCAGAATCAGCAGATCATGCCGGGACAGAATCAGCAGATGGCTCCCCGGCAGAATATGCGTCAGGGTTATTCACAGCCAAACGCAGGTCAGAGTTCCGGCCAGAATATGCGCCAGGGATATGCACAGCCGAACGCAGGCCAAAGCTCCGGCCAGAATATGCGTCAGGGATATTCACAACCGAACGCAGGACAGAGTTCCGGCCAGAACATGCGTCAGGGTTACGCACAGCCGAATGCCGGACGTAATTCGCAGTTTAATTATCAGCAGAATTATCCGCAGCAGAATATGCAGCAGCCGATGAATAACCGTGGCATGATGCAGAACAATATGATGCAGAATAACATGATGCCGCAGGGTCGTCCGATGGGACCGAACAACGGTCGCGGAAACTACCCTCAGCAGAATATGCAGCAGTCGATGAATAATCGTGGCATGATGCAGAACAATATGATGCAGAATAATATGATGCAGCAGGGCCGTCCGATGGGACCGAACAACGGTCAGGGTTATTATTCGCAGCAGAACATGCAGCGGCCGATGAATAACCGCGGTATGATGCAGAACAATATGATGCAGAATAACATGATGCAGCAGGGTCGCCCGATGGGACCGAATAACGGTCGAGGCAATTATCCGCAGCAGAACATGCAGCAGCCGATGAATAATCGTGGTATGATGCAGAATAATATGATGCAGAATAACATGATGCAGCAGGGTCGTCCGATGGGACCGAATAACGGTCGAGGCAATTATCCGCAGCAGAATATGCAACTGAACATGCGTCAGGGATATTCCCAGCCAAACGCAAATCGGAGCTCCGGTCAAAACATGCGTCAGGGTTATGCACAGCCGAATGCAAATCAGAGTTCCGGTCAGAACATGAGACAAGGATATTCACAGCCGAATGCAAATCAGAGCTCCGGCCAGAATATGCGCCAGGGTTATTCACAGCCGAATGCTGCGAACAACTCCCAGCAAAACTACATGCCGCCAAATCCCGCAATGCAGGATGATACACAGTTAACTCCCGGCGGATATCGCACCATGACTGCGAACATTTTCCAGACACCTGAAAATAATCCCGGCACAAATAAAAAAAGTGCCAACAATAAGGATTTGCCGGATAAAGTGCGCAAGGAGAATGAATACGGATTTAGTTGGGAAGCCAATGATTTTTCCGGAAAAAAGAACGATGCCACCCGTATGGCGGAAGAGAAAAAGAGCAATTCACCGGAAATTGACAGATTGGAAATTGCAGAAACAAACATGAGAAACAAAGACGAAAACTCCTATGGTTTCAACTGGGGAGAATAATCCATTTATTCCGGTTTCAGTATTGTTTCCATTCCGATTTTCTGGGGAACCATTCCGAGGCGCTCATAGAATTTCATGGCACCGGGATTGCAACTCCAGACATTTAATGTGATGTTGTAGAAATCATTTTTTTTGGCATAATCCACTACGGCATCGTACAGGCTCTTTCCGATATGCGAACCTCGTACCGTTTCATCAACACAGATGTCATCGATATAGAGGGTTTTGATGTCTGTAAGGACGGAGTCACCCAAAACTTGTTTATGAATACAGAAGGCGTGTCCAAGCACGTCTTCTTTTTCATTTACGCAAACGAAGACGGGAGTTTCATCTTTTTTTAGAATCTCTTTTAATTCTTCTGCGTTATACTTGGTTGCCGGGCCTTTAAAGATGTCCGGTCTGCCGTTGTGGTGTACCATATCCACCTGCAGCAGAAGGTGTAAGATTCCGGGGATATCGGTTTCGTTTGCTCGTCTGATCGTATTCATTGGCGGTTCTCCTTTTATGAAAAGGTTTCGTACGAATTCTGTAGTTTCATTCTACGTTCTCATAATATCATAAAAATCTTTACAAAACACCTCCCAAAAGCCCGATACAAGCGTAGTTTCCTTGACATTAGGGGTAAAAATCTGTAAAATACCATTGGTATTTTATGCGTTTTTCCTTTTTTAATAGGAAAAAATGCCGAGAGAAGAGTCCATAAGGAGCAACAAAATGTACGAGAAAGTCAGTACGGATCTTAATTTTGTACAAAGAGAAAAAGAAGTAGAAAAATTCTGGAAAGAGAACGATATTTTCCGTAAAAGTATGGAAAATCGCAAAGAGGGTGAAACTTATACCTTCTACGACGGACCGCCTACCGCAAACGGAAAGCCGCATATCGGTCACGTTTTGACCCGTGTTATCAAGGATATGATTCCGAGATACCGCACCATGAAGGGTTATATGGTACCGAGAAAAGCCGGATGGGACACCCATGGTCTGCCGGTTGAGATTGAAGTGGAGAAGCTCTTAGGCCTTGACGGCAAAGAGCAGATTGAAGCATACGGTCTCGAACCCTTCATTAAGCAGTGCAAGGAAAGTGTATGGAAATATAAAGGAATGTGGGAAGATTTCTCCGGAACCGTCGGATTCTGGGCGGATATGGATAATCCCTACGTTACGTATCATAATGACTTTATTGAGTCCGAGTGGTGGGCTTTAAAGCAGATCTGGGACAAGGGTCTTTTATATAAGGGATTCAAAATCGTTCCTTACTGCCCTCGTTGCGGAACCCCGCTTTCCGCTCAGGAAGTGGCTCAGGGATACAAGACCATTAAGGACAGAACCGCTATCGTTCGTTTCAAGGTGAAAGACGAAGATGCATACTTCCTTGCCTGGACCACGACTCCCTGGACCTTACCTTCCAACATCGGTCTTTGCGTAAACCCGAACGATGAGTACGCAAAGGTAAAAGCCGTTGACGGAAAGATCTACTACATGGCAGTGGCTCTGTTAGATAAGGTAATTGGTGAGCTTTTGAACGCCAAGGACAAAGAGGGCAATGCAAAGTTTGCACCTCTTGCTGACGGCAAGGCTTATGAGATTTTGGAAACCTATAAAGGTACCGACCTTGAATATAAGGAATATGAACCGCTTTATGAGTGCGCGGCAGGAGAAACCGAAAAGCAGCACAAGAAAGCGTTCTTCGTATACTGCGACGAATACGTTACCATGACCGACGGTACCGGTATCGTACACATTGCTCCCGCTTTCGGTGAAGACGATGCGAGAGTAGGTCGCAAATATGACGCTCCCTTCGTACAGATGGTGGACGGCGCAGGTAAGATGAAGCCCGAGACCGGAAAGTTTGCCGGCATGCGCTGCAAACCGACCGAGAAGGAAGTGGAGGCAGGTGCAATTGCCTGCGATCCCGAAGTATTGAAGGATCTGGCTGAGAGAGGAATCCTCTTCGATGCTCCCAAGGCTGAGCATGATTATCCTCACTGCTGGAGATGCGATACTCCGCTTATCTACTATGCAAGAGAATCCTGGTATATCAAAATGACCGCCGTTAAGGAGGACATGATTGCCAACAACAATACGATCAACTGGATTCCCGAATCCATCGGTAAGGGACGTTTCGGCGACTGGCTGGAAAACCTTCAGGATTGGGCAATTTCCAGAAACCGTTACTGGGGTACTCCGTTAAATATCTGGGAGTGCAGCTGCGGCAAGCAGATTTCCGTAGGCAGCAGAGAAGAACTGGCAACGTTATCCGGCAATCCGGACAATGCAAAAGTGGAACTTCACCGTCCGTACATCGATGCGGTCGTTATCCCTTGCTCGGACTGCGGCAAGGAGATGCATCGTGTGCCCGAAGTAATCGACTGCTGGTTTGATTCCGGTGCAATGCCTTTTGCACAGCATCATTATCCGTTTGAGAATAAGGATGTGTTTGAGAAGCAGTTCCCGGCACAGTTTATTTCCGAGGCCGTGGACCAGACCCGCGGATGGTTCTATTCCCTGCTTGCGGAGTCCACACTGCTCTTTAACAAGGCTCCTTATGAAAATGTTATCGTTCTCGGACATGTACAGGATGAGAACGGTCAGAAGATGAGTAAGTCCAAAGGAAATGCGGTAGATCCGTTCGAAGCACTTGAAACGTATGGTGCCGATGCCATCCGCTGGTATTTTTACATCAATTCCGCACCCTGGCTTCCGAACCGTTTCCACGGCAAAGCCGTACAGGAAGGTCAGAGAAAGTTCATGGGTACGCTTTGGAATACCTATGCATTCTTCGTACTGTATGCAAACATCGACAATTTCGATGCAACCAAATATGCACTGGAATATGACAAACTCACGGTTATGGATAAGTGGTTACTGTCCAGACTGAATACCGTTGTTAAGCAGGTCGATGATCATTTGTACAATTATCGTATTCCGGAAGCAGCACGTGCACTGCAGGATTTCGTGGATGAGATGAGTAACTGGTACGTGCGCCGCGGCCGCGAACGTTTCTGGGCAAAGGGCATGGAACAGGATAAGATCAATGCTTACATGACTTTATACACTGCTCTTGTTACGATCAGTAAAACGGCAGCGCCCATGATTCCTTTTATGGCGGAAGAAATCTACAGAAATCTGGTATGCTCCATCGATAAAAATGCACCCGAGAGTGTTCATTTATGTGACTTCCCGGTATGCAATGACGCATGGATTGATGCCAAGCTTGAGAAAAACATGGATGCAGTCCTTAAGACCGTTGTTCTGGGTCGTGCCTGCAGAAATACCGCAAATATCAAGAACCGTCAGCCGATTGCGAAGATGTTCGTAAAGGCAGACTTTGTGCTCGATGAGTTCTTCACCGAAATCATCGAAGATGAGTTGAATGTAAAGGCTGTTGAATTCACCGAAGATGTCAGAGAATTTACCAGCTATACCTTCAAGCCGCAGCTTAAGACCGTCGGACCGAAGTACGGCAAGTCCTTAGGCGGCATTCAGAAGTATTTATCCGAGGTGGACGGAAACGAAGCAATGGATACGTTAAAGAGCAAGGGAAGCCTTGACTTTGATGTAAACGGCGCAGCCATTTCCTTAACCGAGGACGATCTTTTAATTGACATGGTGAAGAAGGAAGGTTTCGAATCCATGGCTGACGGACCGGTAACCGTAGTTATCGATACCCGTCTTACCGAGGAACTGATCGAGGAAGGTTTTGTTTACGAGGTCATCAGCAAGATTCAGACCATGCGTAAAGATTCCGGATTTGAAGTTATGGACCACATTACGGTTTATGTTGCCGACAATGAGAAGATTTCTTCCATCATCAAGGCAAACGAAACCGCAATTTCGGAGAAAGTCCTTGCGGACGAGATCCGATATAATGAGGCATGCGACAACGCAAAGAAGTGGAACATCAATGGGGAAGATGTCCAGATCGGAGTCGTAAGAAAGTAGCACGCCCACGGCTTTGTGCGTAATAATCGGCGTATGAAGCGGAAAGGAACCACCCGCAACCGGGTAGGTATGGAGGATTTAAAATGGCAACAGCAAAGAAAAGCGCAACCAAGACAACAGCAAAGGCAGCAGAGAAGAAGCCCGTAGCAAAGGCAGCAGCAAAGCCCGAGGCAAAGAAGGCAGCTCCGAAGGCAGCAGCAAAGCCCGCAGCCAAGAAAGCGGCTCCGAAAGCAGCAACAACAAAGAAAGCGGCTCCGAAAGCAGCAGCAACAAAGAAAGCGGCTCCGAAGGCAGCAACCAGGAAGGTGAAAAGCTCCGCGCCCAAGCTTGATTTTGATAAAGAACTCTTTAAAAGAAGCGTGCTTTACAATGTAAGAACCCTTTATCGCAAGACCATGGAAGAAGCAACCGACCAGCAGATTTTCCAGGCTGTAGGCTATGCAATCAAGGATCAGATTATCGATCACTGGCTGAAAACCCAGGAAGCATACGAGAAGCAGGATCCGAAGACCGTTTATTATCTGTCCATGGAATTTTTGATGGGTCGTGCGCTTGGTAACAGTTTAATCAACTTAACCGCATATCAGGATGTCAAGGATGCCCTTCAGGAACTCGGTGTGGACATCAACACCATCGAGGATCAGGAACCCGATGCCGCACTCGGTAACGGCGGTCTGGGAAGACTTGCGGCATGTTTCCTGGATTCCCTCGCAACTTTAGGCTATTCCGCATACGGCTGCGGTATTCGTTATCGCTATGGTATGTTCAAGCAGGAAATCCGCGACGGTTATCAGGTAGAGGTTCCCGATAACTGGCTTGCAGACGGAAATCCGTTCGAACTTCGCCGTCCGGAATATACGAAGGAAGTACGTTTTGGCGGATATGTAAGCTGCCGCACCGATGAATACGGCAGAAACAATTATTATCAGGAAGGCTATCAGGCAGTTAAGGCCGTTCCCTATGACCTTCCCGTCGTCGGCTACGGAAACGGTATCGTAAATACTCTTCGTATCTGGGATGCGCAGCCCGTGGACTGTTTCCGTCTGGATTCTTTTGACAAGGGTGATTATCAGAAGGCGGTTGAGCAGGAAAATCTTGCAAGAAACATCGTGGAAGTGCTTTATCCCAACGACAATCATATTGCGGGTAAGGAACTGCGTTTAAAACAGCAGTATTTCTTCGTTTCCGCATCCGTTCAGGAAGCGGTTGCAAAGTATATGAGAAATCATGACGATATCAAGAAGTTTTACGAGAAAGTAACCTTCCAGTTAAATGATACCCATCCGACCGTTGCTGTTGCGGAACTGATGAGAATCCTCATGGATGAGTATTATCTTACCTGGGATGAGGCATGGGAAGTAACCACCAAGACCTGTGCATATACCAATCATACCATTATGTCCGAAGCACTGGAAAAATGGCCGATCGACCTGTTCCAGAGACTTCTTCCCAGAATTTATCAGATCGTGGAAGAGATCAACAGAAGATTCGAGGCACAGATCAGGGATCGTTATCCCGGTAATGAAGAAAAGATCAAGAAGATGGCCATCCTTTATGACGGAAAGGTTAAGATGGCGCATCTTGCCATTGCGGCAGGTTATTCCGTGAACGGTGTGGCAAGACTGCATACAGAGATTTTAAAGAAACAGGAACTTCGTGATTTCTACGAAATGTTCCCTGAGAAATTCAACAATAAGACCAACGGTATTACCCAGAGACGATTCCTGCTTCACGGAAATCCGCTTCTTGCGGACTGGGTAACCAAGAAGGTGGGAGACGGCTGGATTACGGATCTTCCCAAGATTGCCGCTCTGAAGCCCTATGCAAAGGATAAAAAAGCACAGGAAGAGTTTATGAAGATTAAATATCAGAATAAGCTCCGCCTTGCCGCTTACATCAAGGAGCATAACGGAATCGATGTGGATCCGAATTCCATTTTCGATGTACAGGTTAAGAGACTTCATGAGTACAAGAGACAGCTTCTGAACATTCTTCATGTAATGTATCTGTACAATCAGTTAAAAGAGCATCCTACGATGGATTTCACACCGAGAACCTTCATTTTCGGCGCAAAGGCGGCAGCCGGATACCGCAATGCAAAACTTACCATCAAGTTAATCAACTCCGTTGCGGACGTGATCAACAACGACAAGTTCATCAACGGAAAGATCAAGGTTGTTTTCATTGAGAACTATTGCGTATCCAATGCGGAAATCATTTTTGCCGCATCCGATGTATCCGAGCAGATTTCCACCGCAAGTAAGGAAGCTTCCGGTACCGGTAACATGAAGTTCATGTTAAACGGTGCGTTAACCTTAGGTACCATGGACGGTGCAAACGTAGAGATCGTCGAAGAAGTCGGCAAGAAGAATGCCTTCATCTTCGGTCTTTCCTCCGATGAAGTCATCAATTACGAGAATAACGGCGGATACGATCCCAAGGAAATTTACAGAAACGATCCGGATGTACACATGGTACTCAATCAGTTAATCAACGGAACCTACTCTCCGGATGATCCGGAAAGATTCCGTCACCTGTACAATTCCCTGCTGAACACGGAGAGTACTTCCAAGGCAGATACCTACTTCATCTTAAAGGATTTCAAGTCCTATGCGGCAGCACAGAAGGAAGTGGAGAAGGCGTACAACAATCGTTCCAAGTGGGCTGAGAGCGCCATCCTTAATGTAGCCTGCAGCGGTAAGTTTACTTCTGACAGAACCATTCAGGAGTATGTGGATGACATTTGGCATCTCGATAAGGTTGTATTATAATTAAGGCTCGCACGACGTCATCACGACATTTGCTCAGGGACTCGGATGCAGTGGCAACTCGCCCTTCGCAAAGTCTACATGACGTCGGCTCGATTTACTTATAAGAATTGGAGATATACAATGATCGAACTTAAGAATGGTGGTGCGTTTCTTGTAAATGGCACCGAATGGGTTGAGGATGAGGCTGCGGTCGCGGCCAAAACCGGAAAGAATGTGACGAAGGAAGAGGCGAAGAAGGGTACCATCGCGTATGGTATTTTGAAGGCGCACAATACTTCCGACAACATGGACAAGCTGAAAATCCGTTTTGACAAGCTGACCTCCCATGATATTACATTTGTAGGTATTATCCAGACGGCTCGTGCTTCGGGGCTGGAGAAGTTCCCGATGCCGTATGTTTTAACGAACTGCCACAACTCGCTTTGCGCAGTCGGCGGTACGATTAACGAAGATGACCACATGTTTGGTCTGACCTGTGCGAAAAAGTACGGCGGAGTTTATGTACCCCCTCATCAGGCGGTTATTCACCAGTTTGCACGTGAAATGCTTGCAGGCGGCGGAAAGATGATCTTGGGATCCGACTCCCATACCCGTTACGGCGCGCTCGGTACCATGGCAATGGGCGAAGGCGGACCGGAGCTTGTAAAGCAGCTTCTTAACCAGACCTACGATATCAACATGCCCGGTGTGGTTGCCGTATATTTAACCGGCGCACCCGTAAAAGGTGTCGGCCCTCAGGACGTGGCACTTGCGATTATCGGTGCTGTTTTCGGAAACGGTTATGTTAAGAATAAAGTCATGGAATTTGTGGGACCCGGCGTGGCATCCCTGTCTCCGGACTTCCGTATCGGTGTCGATGTCATGACGACCGAGACAACCTGTCTTTCCTCCATTTGGAGAACCGATGCACAGGTGGAAGAGTTCTACGAAATCCATGGCAGAAAAGAAGATTACAAAGAGTTAAATCCTGCGGATGTGGCATATTATGACGGTGTAATCGCCGTCGATTTATCGACAGTGAAGCCGATGATTGCAATGCCGTTCCATCCGAGCAACACCTACACCATCGAGGAGTTAAACGCAAACCTTTACGACATCTTAAAGGATGTGGAGAAGAAGGCAGAGGTATCCTTAGACGGTGCAGTGGAATACACCTTGCAGAACAAGGTTAATGACGGCAAACTCTTAGTGGATCAGGGTATCATCGCAGGCTGCGCCGGCGGCGGTTTTGAAAATATCTGCGCGGCAGCAGACATCTTAAAGGGCAAATACATCGGCTCCGACGGATTCACTTTAAGTATTTATCCTGCATCCATGCCGATTTATATGGAACTGATCAAAAACGGCTGCGCCGCAACCTTAATGGAGACCGGTGCGGTATTAAAGACCGCCTTCTGCGGACCCTGCTTCGGAGCAGGCGATACACCCGCAAACAATGCGTTCTCCATCCGTCATTCCACGAGAAACTTCCCGAACCGTGAAGGCAGCAAGCTGCAGAACGGCCAGATTTCTTCCGTGGCACTTATGGATGCAAGATCGATTGCGGCTACCGCGGCCAATAAGGGCGTGCTTACCGCAGCAACCGAGTTTGACGGCGATTTTACGAAGTATAAATACTTCTTTGATGCAAATATTTACGCTAACCGCGTATTCGATTCCCACGGTGTGGCAGACCCGAATCAGGAGATTCAGTTCGGTCCGAACATCAAGGACTGGCCGAAGATGTCTCCTTTGCCTGAGAATCTGCTCCTTAAGGTTGTTTCCGAGATTCACGATCCGGTTACCACAACGGATGAGCTGATTCCTTCTGGAGAGACTTCTTCCTACCGTTCCAATCCTTTGGGACTTGCGGAATTTGCACTTTCCAGAAAAGATCCGGAGTATGTCGGACGTGCCAAAGCCGTTCAGGTTGCACAGAAAGCATTGGAAGCAGGCGAGTGCGCAGGCAAGGCCGTTCCCGAAGTCGGTGAGGTCATGGGTGTTGTAAAGAAGACCTTCCCCGATGTCGAGCATGATAACTTAGGTGTAGGTTCCACGATTTTTGCCGTAAAACCCGGAGACGGCTCCGCAAGAGAGCAGGCAGCAAGCTGCCAGAAGGTACTCGGTGGCTGGGCAAACATCGCCAATGAATATGCGACCAAGAGATACCGCTCCAACTTAATTAACTGGGGTATGCTTCCGTTCTTGATCGAGGCAGGAGAGCTTCCGTTTAAGAATTTGGATTACATTTTCTTACCGGGCATCAAGCAGGCAGTGATTGACAAGAAGGAAGTCATTGACGCATATGTTGTAAAGGACGGTGCATTAAACAAGTTCGAAATGAAGCTTGGCGAGCTGACCGATGAGGAAAGACAGATTATCTTAAAGGGATGCCTGATCAATTACAACAGAGTGTAATAGAAACAAGATACGAACCCGGGTGGTGCTTTACCGCCCGGTTTTTTTGTTGGTGTATCTTTATAAGTATTCATATTGATAATCTCTATGATTTCATAAGTATAAAAAAAGAAGCGAGTAGCCCGCTTGAGTCATAAGACTGTACGGTAAAAAACCCGCTTCTTTCCAAGAATACTATCAAACTCTAAAAGAGATGTCAATAGCACATTCTTTTGAACTTTCTTGAAAATTAAAACTATTTGACACGAGTAGCCCGCTTTTTTATTTGGTTATTGAATTGCATGTCTTTCAATGCTATGATTCTTAAACAAGACTGTCTGATCAGATACAACAGAGGATAAGGCTATATGGAAAAAGAGTATATGTTAAGCGGGCGGCTGTATGATCCCAATGATGGGGAACTGGTTGCACTGCGCATAAAGGCACACCGGTTGTCGAATGAATACAATATGACACCCGAGACGGAAGAGGAGAAGCGGGCGGCAATTTTAAAAGAACTTTTCCCGAAGATGGGGAAATGTGTGAATCTGCAGGGACCGATTCAGGTGGATTACGGCTGTTTTACCGAAATCGGGGACTATTCGTATGCGAATTTCAATCTGACTATTCTGGATACCTGTCCGGTGAAAATCGGCAACAATGTTTTCATCGGTCCGAATGTTTCCATTCTGACGCCGCTTCATCCGCTCAGATGGCAGGATCGGAACTGCTTCTACCGAAAGGACGGCGTACTGACCGATCATGAATACGGTAAGCCGATTACGATTGAAGATAACTGCTGGCTTGGCGGAAACGTGACCATCTGCGGAGGTGTTACCATCGGGGCAGGTTCCGTGATCGGCGCCGGCAGCGTTGTTGTAAAAAACATCCCGCCGAACAGCCTTGCCGTCGGCAACCCCTGCCGCGTAATCCGCGAGATTACGGAGGCGGATACTTTTAACGAATACGAGGGAGAATATGATGTTTGAAGCAGTATATTACAAGGTTACACAGATTGACGGAGACTACGCACATTTAGCGCAAATTGATGATCCGGGCGCCGAAGACAAGCTTGTGGCTCGTGCGCTTCTGCCGGAATCCATTTCGGAAGGCACCGTGGTGAAGTACGAGATGCTGCAGTATACGCTGGAGTAAAGAATGGCGGTTCCGTAAAAGGACGGCGCCGTTCATTTTTGGGAGACGGATATTCAGAACTGGAGAGATAAAAAGGCCAGCGAAGAAGCCAATGCAAGGTATAATGAAGTGCTGAATAGGGGATTGGAGTAAGTAAAGAAAAAACCACGGGAAACCGTGGTTTTTTAAACTTTTTGTGAACAATGAACCTAAACAAATGACAAATTTCGCATAAGCGTCTATACTAGAAACATAATATTTCGGCAAAATCATGGAAACGTGATGACGCAAAACTATCAGGGCCTGTAAAATGGCAACCAGTTGCAGTTATTGAAGCATTGTCGAAATTGATGCCCGGGTTTTTTTATTTACAAATAACTTTATCAGTGTTATGATTTCTTCACACAGACTGCATTCGCAGTCGTCTTTGGACAGATCGTCCGAGTTTTCACTGAATACTTGATTATTGAAACATTACCGTTAAGTTTTTTATAATTGTATTATACACAATTATTGTGTATAATAATAGGGAGGTATGAATGAAGCAACGAGACCTTGTTAAGCTGCTTGAGAAAGCAGGCTTTCATTTTGAACGCCATGGTGGGAAACACGATATTTATGTTCGTGGAGGCGAAGAAGAGAAAATCCCGAGACATCGGGAATTAAACGAAAACCTGGCAAATGCAATAATAAGAAAGTGGAATCTTAAGCGATAGGAGGTGCAATTATGGTGATATTATATCCTGTTATTTTTACGGCTACACATGATAAAAAAGATACTTATCTGGTATACATCCCGGATCTTGACGGTATGACAGAAGGCAGAGGACTGAAGGATGCTATCCGTATGGCCAGAGACTATATGGGTTGTTCGTTGTATCAGAAAAAAGATGAACTGATTCCTTCTGCCAAGGCGCTGTCTCAGGTTAAAGCGAGCAAGAGCCCGTTTTACAAAAAAGAAAAGGCATCAGATTCCTTTGTTTCGCTTGTTGATTTTGATCTGGACGCATACAGAAAGATGATGAACAGGAAATCCGTAAGGAGAAATGTCAGTATTCCGGCTTGGTTAGACCAGGCTGCCGAAGAGGCACATATTAATGTTTCAAGGGTGCTACAGGAAGCATTGATGGAGAAACTAGACCTCTGAGAATCTAGCACTAAAGGTAAAAAACCACGGAATACCGTGGTTTTTTAGTCTCTGAAATCAAACAAGTCTTTGTTTGATTGGGCAATGCTCTTTTTTGTTTATAAATTAGTAGCAAAAAACACTCTAATTAATAGCACGTATCACAAGAAAGGGGGAAAACTTTGGGAATTAAGATAGATAATACAGAGTTTAGAGAGAACATTATGAAACAGGATTAGACTATATCCGGGATCCCGTGACAATGGCTCTACATTTATGCTAAATTTCCTAAAAACCCACAATTTCTTGTGGGTTTTTTCGTGTCAAAAACAAGTCTATTTTATTCGTGTCAGTTCATTTTTAGTTGGTGTAAAACCCCTTTTTTTCCTAAAATAAAGTGGTATAGTTAAGATACAAAATAAATACTGGTTCATTCGAAAGTCGTCAGCCGGTTTATCGGACGACGATGAAACCCGAAGGATTCGGGAGGGATGCACCGGATCAAATTTGAGATTTCTGTTTTTTAAAACTAACAACTAAAAGATAAGTGACATTGTCTTGTAGAACATTTCTGTAGCAGAGATAACAAAGGAGAGAAGGTCGACAGACCAAACGGAGACGGAGGGCGACATCCAAGCTCGGTGGGTTGGTGAGGACTTCGGACACCTAATAAAAAGGAAACTGCATTGGATAATATTAGTCGATGATCGTCGCTAGTGCAGTTTCCTTTTTGATTGTTTTTCTTATAGAAGAAGCATTAATTATCACATACTTGTAAAATGCATATAAAAGTAAAAAGCTTATAATCTTATAAATATGTATAAATAAAAGAAGCCACCGAACCGGTGGCCTCTTTTGTATTTCTGTATTTTCTAATTTTTGTCAGGAAATGGACTTGATCTGGCTTTCCACTTTCTTTCGGGGCAGCATGACCTGATGTCCGCAACCCATACATTCCAGTCTGAAGTCAGCGCCGACACGCAGAACCTTCCAGGTATCGGAGCCCTCCTTCCCGCAGGGATGGGGTTTTTTTAATGTTAAGATATTTCCTACTTCAATATTCATGAAAAGGTTTCCTATCAACCCTGTCCGTATTTCTTCAGGATGTTCTGAATTCTTGCGGAAGGATTCAACAAATCGGAGATGGATGCATCGTGGTTTAAGGTATCGATCAGATATGCAATGTACTTGCTCATATCGCAGTTGATGTACCATTCGCGGGAGAGAAGTTCGGGAGTCTGATATACCAGGTTGGTGGTAAGAACTCTGTAAAGCAATCCTTCTTCATAAGCCTTGTCAAACTTCTCCAGACCGTTGGTGAAAAGTCCGAAGGTGGTAGCAAGGAAGATGCGGTTTGCGTTTCTTCTCTTCAGCTCTGCGGCTACATCCAAAGCACTGTCACCGGAGGAAATCATGTCATCGATGATGATGGCATCTTTGCCGGATAAGTCGGTACCTAAGTACTCATGAGCAACGATGGGGTTACGTCCGTCTACGATTCGGCTGTAGTCACGACGTTTGTAGAACATGCCGACGTTCAGTCCGATGATGTTTGCCATGTATACGGCACGGGAGAGAGCTCCTTCATCCGGGGAAATCACCATCATGTGGTCTGCATCCAGTTTGATGTCCGGAACGTTCTTAAGAAGCGCTTTTGTGAACTGATAGGTCGGGGTTACGGTTTCAAAACCGTGAAGAGGAATTGCATTCTGTACTCTGGGATCATGCGCATCAAAGGTGAGGATGTTGTCTACACCTAAGGAAGTCAGTTCCTGAAGAGCGAGTGCACAGTCCAGGGACTCTCTTGCGGTTCTTTTATGCTGTCTGCCTTCATAGAGGAACGGCATGATAACGTTGATTCTTCTGGCTTTTCCGCCGATAGCAGCGATGACACGCTTCACATCCTGGAAGTGATCATCGGGGGACATATGATTGACATGTCCGCATACGGTGTAGGTTTCGGAATAGTTGCACACATCCACGAGGATATAGATGTCGGCGCCACGAACGGATTCATTGATTCTGCACTTTGCTTCACCGGATCCGAAACGGGAAAGGTTTGCATCCAGGATATAAGAATCTCTCTGATATCCTGCGTAAGCAAGGCTTCCCTTGTGTTCGCTTTCTCTCTCGGTTCTCCATTTTACAAGGTATTCATCTACCTTTCTGCCGATTTCGGCACAGCCTTTCGTAGGCATGAGTCTTAAAATACCAACGGGGATGGTTTCCAGATTGCGCACTTCTTCTGAATGAGCCATGAAAATGTTCCTCACTTTCTGTTTTGCATTTGTTTGATATATAATCTGATGTCCTGACCGGACAGCGAACAGATTTCAAAATTACTGAAAAGTCTGGAAAAAATGCGGTCGGAGTAGCGGTTGCACAAATCTTCCAGAGAAAGGTTGGTGGAGATGATCATGGACTTTCTTGCAAGGTTTCTCTCATTTAACAATGCAAGCAGTTCGGAAACGACAAAAGAGTTTGTCACTTCGGTTCCGAGATCATCTACCACGAGCAAATCGCAGGTGTATAACAGTTCCATCGGATTGACGGATGACTCTCCGCGATGGAATTTATAATCCGCGATTGTGGAAAAAAGCGTCGGCGCGGAAAAATAGATGCAGGAAAATCCGCGTTTCATCACCTCTCCGAAAATGCAGTTGGAGAGGAAGGTTTTGCCGGTTCCGACGGTTCCGGAAAAACACAGGTTGCTGTATTTTTCTCCGAATTCATCTACGAAATTGCGGGCCTTGGAAACAGCCTTTTCAAACTGGGCAGCAGCTTCGCCGACCTGTAAGTCGTGACGCAGAGTCTCAAAATTCTCGGAAAGCAGAACATCTTTGATGCTGCTTTTCTCATACAGGCGGTCCATCAGGGCCTGCTTAAAGCATCTGCAACGCTCACCGTCCACAAAACCGGTATCCTTGCAAATCGGACACTCATAAGTGGGGTCCAGATAATTGATGGAATAACCGGCACCGGTTAACATCAGTTTCTGGTCGCGAAGAAGGTCTTCAATCTGCTCGGAAAGAGAGGTAATCTCTTCCTTGTTTCCGCGAATGGTAGCCCTTGTCTTGGCGGCGCATAAAGAAATGCGTTTGTCTTCCAGCTCTTTATAGGCGGGCAGAGTGCTGTAAATCAGTTCTCTTTTTTCGTTTAAGAGATGGTTTGCGGCAAGCTGTTTTTCCTTATATTCGTTTATGATTTCGTTGTAATCTTCGTTTGTTAAGGCCATTTTTACAGGTTAAAACAAATTAGTTTTCGTTGATAAATCTCTGCAGTGCAGCAAAATCGTAATTGGTCTTCTGGAAGGAAGAGTTTACGGCAACCGGAGCGGATACGGGGCGTACGGGTACGCTCTTTTTGCTCTTGCGGTAATCGGCTTCCGCAGCCTGGATGGCATCCAAGGTCATCAGACCCTGTGTCTTCCATTTGGAAAGGATGCCCTCGGTGTAAGGGAAGCGGTCGGTGTCGGTCTTCATTACCGCACGTTCGCATGCTGCAAAAATTACATCCTTGGAGAATCCGTAGCTTCCGATCCAGCGGTTGATATATTCCACTTCTTTGATGGTAGGCGTGCCTGTTTTTCCGAGTGCCTTCATGACATCGAAGATGTTGCGGTCATAACGGGAGATGCCGTTTTTGGCCTGCGCCGGTGTCTTGATTCCCTGCTCATACCAGGAAGTGGCAACGGTTTCGATATAATTAAAGCTCTTCTTATTCTTGGATACGCAGTACTGAAGCAGAAGGTCAATCATCTCGAAGTCAAAAGAGAGCTCTTTATGGATATAAAGAAGGCTTCTTAAATCCGAAGGGCTGATTGTTTTTGCCAAGTAGGATTCCGTAATGGCGATCAGTTCCTCCGTACCGGGTTCGTCCTTGAATGCTTTCAAATCGTCTGCACCATAGGTCGGTTTTTCCGGAACGGCAGGTTTCACAACCTCTGCCGGTTTCTTTTCGGCCGGTGCGGGAACAATGGACAGAACGGGTGCCGGCGTCGGATTGGATTTGATTCCGATTAAGTTGATGCCGCAGATTTCGCCTGCATTGTCATACCGAAGCGCAATAAGACCCAGGCGTTCCCAATACTTGAGAGCCCGGATAACATCCTTCTCGGTGTGATTGAATTCTTCGGCAATATCGCCGATTTCAAATGATCTATTGGAAGAGGTGCTTCGAAGCAGATACAGGTAAACTTTTATCTGAGCATCGTTTGCCTCTTTCATGTATTGGTCGATGAAAACATTGGATACCGAGGTGGTTCCTAAATTCCCATCTCCCGTTAGTGTAATGCGACTCATTTCCTGATTCCCCCAAACTAACATTTAAGCATTGTGATTATAGCATACGGTTTTGAAAAAGAAAACAGGAAATTTCGCTGAAAGCCTTGATTTTACTGGGTTTTCAGGCGTTGTGGATAATGTGTATAACTCCCCATCTTAAGTCGGATTTTCGCATAAAATGGGCAAAAAAATATCCACATCCCTTTTTGCACCCTGACCCCAAAAAAGTTGTGGATATTGTGGATAATTATTTGCCGAGAAGCTCTTCGCCTACGCGGTAGACGTCTCCGGCACCCATAGTTATCAACACATCCCCCGGTTGACAATTTTGCAGTAAAAATATTTCAATTTCCGAAAAAGAGGGGAAATAATGGGCATCTCCGCCCCTTTTGATGATCTCATCGCGTAAGTTTTTGGAAGAAATTCCGAGGGTATCGGTCTCTCTTGCGGCATAAATATCAGCCAAAACAACATGCTCCGCCATCGAAAGAGCATCTGCAAAATCATGCAGAAGGGCTTTCGTACGGGAATAGGTGTGAGGCTGGAAAACGCACCATAAGTGATTGTGCGGGTATTTCTTTGCGGCTTCGAGAGTTGCCTTGATCTCGGTCGGATGGTGAGCATAATCGTCGATTACGTTAATCTCACCGATGTTTCCCTTGTATTCAAAACGTCTGTCCGCACCGGTACAGGAAGAAACGGAAGCAATGGCATGCTCCAGATCAAAGCCCAGTACATCGGCGAGCGCAAGGGCTGCCATGGAATTCGAAACATTGTGCTTACCCATCAGAGAAAGGCTTACGGGATAGGTTTTTCCGTCCGGTGTATGAAGCGTGTAGGAAGGATGACCCAGCTCGTTAAAAGCAACATCCGTTGCATAGTAATCAAAACGGGAATCGGATCCGAAAGTAAGAACCTTCGTTTTTAAATCATCCGTAATCTCGGGAAGATTGTCGATTTCGCCATTGATGATGAGGGCTCCGTCCTCCGGCAGCAGGGTTGCAAATTTCCGGAAGGACTTGCGGATATCGTTAATATCTTTGAAAAAGTCCAGGTGGTCCGCTTCAATATTTAAAATAACGCCGTATTTCGGGAAGAAGGAGAGGAAGCTGTTCGTATATTCGCAAGCTTCCGTTAAGAAATAATCGGAATGTCCGATTCGGATGTTTCCGCCGATGGTTTTTAAAATTCCGCCGATGGAAAGGGTGGGATCCAAGTTTTCTCCGAGCAGGATCTCGGATGCGAGAGAGGAGGTCGTTGTCTTGCCGTGTGTTCCGGCAATGGCAATCGGACAGTCGTAGTTACGCATCATCTGTCCCAGGAGTTCCGCTCTGGTTAACATGGGAAGGTTTTTCTCCATGGCGGTTCCGAATTCCGGATTATCCATACGGATTGCCGCGGTATAAACCACAAGGTCGATATCGGGAGTAATGTTGTCGCCGCTCTGGCCGATGTTTATGATGGCACCGTCGCGTCTTAACTGCTCGGTCAGTTCGGATTCTTTGTTGTCCGATCCGGAGATTACAAATCCTTTTGACATAAGGATTTCAGCCAGTCCGCTCATACTGATGCCGCCAATTCCGATAAAATGGATATGAATCGGTTTTTCAAAATTGATCGTATACATTGCACGATACTCCTTTCCCACGCTCAAATTATAAAACAATCTCCCGGATTCGTCCATAATTATATATAAGAATAAACTACTATATATGGTGTTTCGGACTGCTATCCCTAATAGATGTCGTTTTGTATATTTTTTCGGTAAACGGGAATAAACTTTTTGCCTTGATTCGTGATTATTAACAATAAACAACTCCTTTCTTCGTTAAAAAGTATAAAAATGTTACAGAAAAAATTGCGAAAAGAAGGAAAAAGGTGTATTTTTATAGTTCACTTTTTACAAAAGCCGTGATAGAATTTTCTTATGGAAGTCGGGGGGCTACCATTTTTTCGTGTTCCTTTTTTAGAGAAATGTTGATTTCGGTTCGTCGGAATCACAACAATTATGGGGTTTCGGATCTGCATTGGGGGCGGTCCGAATAGCATGGGGTATGCAAAAACACGAAGCAAAAAATAACAGGTGAGGTGAAAGCATGATCAAGAAGGAAATGATTGCCATGTTGCTTGCAGGCGGTCAGGGAAGTCGTCTTGGTGTGTTAACCGCAAAGGTTGCAAAGCCTGCGGTTTCATTCGGCGGAAAGTACAGAATTATCGATTTCCCTTTGAGCAACTGTATTAACTCAGGGGTAGATACGGTGGGTGTATTGACTCAGTATCAGCCGCTTCGTTTGAATACCCATATCGGAATCGGTATTCCTTGGGATTTGGACCGCAATATCGGTGGTGTTACGGTTCTTCCTCCTTATGAGAAGAGCTCGGATACCGAATGGTATACCGGTACTGCAAACGCTATTTATCAGAACATCGACTATATGGAAAGCTTCAATCCGGACTATGTCCTGATTCTTTCCGGCGACCATATTTACAAGATGGATTACGAAGTAATGCTGGACTTCCACAAGAAGAACGGTGCGGAAGTAACCATCGCGGCTATGCCTGTTCCTCTGGAAGAGGCAAAGAGATTCGGTATCGTAATTACCGATGACAACCGCAAAATCGTGGACTTTGAAGAGAAGCCCGAGAAACACAGAAGCAACTTAGCAAGTATGGGTATCTACATCTTCAATTGGAAGACTTTAAAGGAAGCACTTCTTGCCAAGGCATCGCAGCCGAACCTTGACTTTGGTAAGCATATCATTCCTTATTGCCATGAAAATGGTGCACCTCTTTATGCATATGAGTACAACGGATACTGGAAGGATGTAGGAACCCTGCATTCTTACTGGGAAGCAAATATGGAACTTATCGATATCGGTCCCGTATTCAACCTTTACGAAGAGTACTGGAAGATTTACACGAAGTCCGATACGCTTCCTCCTCAGTATTTGTCCAATGATTCCGTTACGGAAAAATGTATCATAGGCGAAGGCAGCAGCATCTACGGAAAAGTTTACAATTCCATCATCGGATGCGGCGTTACCATCGGAGAGGGTACCGTAGTTCGTGATTCCATCATTATGAACGAAACCGTAATCGGCAAAAACTGCGAGATCAGCAAAGCGATCATTGCAGAAAACGTAACCATCGAAGACGAGGTAAAACTTGGCGTCGGCGATGAACTTCCGAACGAGACCGATCCTCACATCTACAACAACGGTCTTGTTACCATCGGTGAAAAATCTGTCATTCCGAAGGGTGTAAGCGTAGGAAAGAATTCCGTAATTGCCGGAATTACTTCCGCAAACGATTATGCAGACGGAGCACTCGGCAGTGGAAAAACTTTGATTAAGGCAGGTGATGACAGATGAGAGCGATAGGAATTATTTTAGCCGGCGGTAATAATCACAGAATGCGCGAACTGTCTTTGAAGAGAGCGATTTCTGCCATGCCCGTAGCCGGCAGCTACAGAAGTATTGACTTTGCATTAAGCAGCATGAGCAACTCTCATATCCAGAAAGTTGCCGTACTGACCCAGTACAACGCAAGAAGTCTGAACGAGCATTTGAGTTCCTCCAAATGGTGGGACTTCGGTAGAAAGCAGGGTGGTCTGTACGTATTCACTCCCGTAGTGACCGCGGACAACTCCAACTGGTACAGAGGTACCGCTGATGCGATTTACCAGAACATTGAGTTTTTGAAGAGAAGTCATGAACCCTATGTTGTAATCGCTTCCGGTGACTGCGTTTACAAGATGGATTACAACAAACTCCTCGAGTATCACATCGATAAGAAAGCGGATATTACCGTGGTTTGCAAAGACCTTCCGGAAAACGCAAACGTTGAGCGTTACGGTGTAATCAAGATGAACGAGGAAAGCCGTATCGAAGAATTCGACGAGAAGCCGATGATTGCAAAGACCAACACGGTTTCCTGTGGTATCTATGTAATCCGTAGACGTCTCTTAATCGAATTAATCGAGAAGAGCAACGAAGAAGGCAGATATGACTTTGTTGCGGATATTTTGATCCGTTACAAGGAAATGAAGCGGATCTTCGGTTTCAAGATGAAAGATTACTGGAAGAACATCGCTTCTGTGGAAGACTACTATGAGACCAATATGGACTTCTTAAAGAAGGACGTAAGAGACTACTTCTTCCATGAATATCCCGATGTATATTCCAAGGTGGATGATCTTCCTCCCGCAAAATACAATGTAGGCGCAGATGTACGTAATTCACTTGTAGCATCCGGCACCATCGTAAACGGAAAGGTAGAGGATTCCTTAATCTTTAAGAAAGTTTTCGTAGGTAACAATTGCCACATCAAAAATTCCATCATTTTGAATGATGTTTACATCGGTGACAATACCTACATTGAAAACTGCATCGTGGAAAGCAGAAACACGATCAGAGCGAACTCCAGATACGTCGGAGACGGCGAGGTTAAGGTATTGATCGAGAAAACAGCAAGATATGAAGTTCAGTAGGTGTAAAAACTTTTTAGAGAAGATATGGGGAAAAAAGAAAACGGAGCAGTACGCTCCGTTTTCTTGCTATAAGATCGGTTTTCCGGAATATGTTAAAAAATGTTATGCAACCATTTACGCATTTTGAGGGTATATATAGAAAGAGGGAGAATACCCAGATAATCACTATCTGACTGAATATACGCAAAACCGGGGAGGTATTGAATATGCCAAAAAGAACAAAACTTACAGCCAACAATTTAAAACAGCGGCCCGGATGGTTCCCGCCGATTAACGATAAACCGGGTTCCAATGGACATGTATACGGCGAGGAAAAATTTTATAAAGAAAACAAAGAAAGCAAGGAGTACTTTCATAAAATTATGAAAGAGAACTTCGGCTTCAGTCTGGTTGCGGATCCGGAAGATGTTAAGAAACGAATCGTTTTGACAAACGATGAGGACAGAGCCGCGATGGATAAGTATTTGCGGAGAATGGAAGAAGTCAGCCAGATGCCGGATTCACCCCAGAAAATAGAGGAGTACAATTTTGCTGCGGGCGAGATGGAATTTAATCTGTATCAGATGCTTTCCAAGGGCAGGCTGGTGTTTATTCCTTTGGGCGAAACCGAACCCAGACAGCTTCGCTTTAACCCAAATGCGGGAGAATTCCAGCTTTCCGGAGAGTACAAGAATTTAGAAGAGTTCAGTAAACTGAATGACGCATTTCTTCCGAGAGATAAAAGGGGTAATATCATTACCCAGAAAAAAGAGAATCTTTTGCAACCGAAACATCCCGGTGAGTTTACGCTTCGTGAGCCGGTAAAGCCCGAGCCGCTTCAGCCGTTTCGCGAGACACTTCGTGAAATGCCCAAGATGAGGGAAGTGAAGCCGCTTCGTGACGAACCGAAACCTCCAAAGAATCCCCTGGAGGGTGGTAAAACAAAGGAAGATCTGATCAATGAGGAATTCAAAGAACTCACAAAGGGCATGGTAAAACCCGAACGGAAAGAGGTCAATGTTCCTGTTCCGCGTTTTACTTTTAAAGTCCCGGAAAAGATTGAGAAACCGAATCAGCCCCGTACGGATATGAAGGAACCGGTTGCTCCCGCAATCGAAAATGACATCAAACAGCTGGAAGAACAGCTGAAATCCGCAAAGGATCCCATATTCAATCCCGAATTTAAGCGCGTTCTGGTGAAAAAACCGGTTCCCGTAAAGGAACCCTATAAGCCTGTGCTTGAGAATCCGGATCCACCCGCTGAACCGGAATATATACAGCTTCAGAAGGAACCGGTATTTAAGCATCCTCTTCTACCGGATATTAAACTCCGGTATCCGGATTGGAAACCCAGGGAAAAACCGGTTCATCCGGGCAAAGTACAGTTTATTGATCCACCGGATGAACCCAGACTTCGTGAAGAACCGCAGGAACCGCAAAGACCCGGATTCTTCAGGAGGTTATTAAGCTCTGCATCCGTTCGTCAGTATGAGGAAAGACACCGTGAATGGGAAATAGACCACAGCAGTTGGGTTCAGCAACGCGATGAAATGTCTCAGAGAATGAATGAGTACAGGGCAAGAGTCAGCGAAGTAGAGCGCCTGAATACTGCCGCCATAAATGATTACATTGCAAAGGTGCAGGCATATACCGCCGAATTAGAGTTATATAACGCGGAAATGAAGGAATACGAGCACCAGGTACAAGATTTAGAGCCGGAAAATCAGGTTATCTATGACCGGTTTATGGAAGACCTTAATGAATACAAGGAGGCCAGAGCAAAACTCGGTGAGCAGTATGATCTGGATTATCAGGAGTTTTTAACCGAACATAAGCGTTGGGAGGAACAGAATAAAGAAGATATCGAGAAGAATAAGAAGTTAAAAGAAGATTATGAGAATTCTCCTGAGTATAAGAAGTATGAGGAAGAAAAGAACTGGTATGATGTGCATGTGAAGCCGTTTGCTTTCCAGTATGACAAGATCCAGGGAATAAAGGATAATCTTACGAAAGAATACGAAGAGAACCTTGCAAAATATAATGCATATCTCAAGGACGAGGAGGCATATCAGAAAGCTCTTGAGCCGGTTAAAGAGTGGATTGAGGAAGATGACAGGGTAAAGAACGGTGGTAAAGAGGATTATGAAGTAAATAAGGAATCTCGCTTAAGCGAAAGACTCGCAGCCAACGAAAAGGCCAATCTGGATTATGACAAAGAACTCGAAGATTACAAGAGTAAGATGGAGAGTCTCTATGATGTTCATAATGAGCTGATTAATAAACCGGAGCATATTCAGTACGTTAAGGATAAAAAAGAATACGACCGGAACGAGGAACTTAAGACAAAGAAAGTTGTTGTTAAGAAGCAGGTTCCCGATGATTTGGGATTTGACTTAAATGTTAATTACGATGAATTAACCGACGAAGAGAAAAAGAAACTCGGCGAAAAGCTTGATCCGATTCTTACATCCGACAAACAGCCGCTTCTTTCCGAGAAAGTTGTCGAAGATGAGAATAACGAGAAGGTAATAGAAAATGACAATTACGATGCTTTGAATTATTCCGTTGTGGAAGATGAGTTATTTGGCGGCCTGAACGAAGAGGGAATGCAGCAAGAGGATAATCAGGAAGTAAAACAGCAGGAACTCGGAGAGGATCAGGAGGAGATTACATTATATGAATATGAACTCCGCAGATTCGAGGCATCTCAAAAAGATCAGAAATACTATGATCTGATGAAGAAACGATATGATGATAAGGTAAAGGAGTTTGAGCAGAAGAAGGAAGAAATCGAAGATTATAACTTCACGCTGGATTTTAAGGTTACCGAGTATGACAACCGTATCCAGGAACTTCAAATGGACGCCCAGAATAATGTGAGCCAGAAACTCAGAACCTATGATGAGGACCTGGTTCGGTATGAAGGCGATCATGAAAAGTGGAAGGTGGAAGAAAAAGAATACAAACAGGATAAGGCGGACGCAGAGCGCGACTATTCTCTGGCCATGTTCAATTGGAATAACGAAAAAGAGGCATTTGATAAGAAAAAAGCCGAATACGAACAAGAGGCAAAAGACTACGAAAACTATGTGAATGCCTATAATACCAGAGTCAAAGAATATAAAGCTGCGTATGAGGATTACTCCAAGAAACTGATCCAGTATAACAATGATGTTAAAATGAACAAAATCATTGAGGAGAAGAATGAGAAATACGAAGAAGAGTATCAGAAACTCGTCGAAGAAAATACGCAAAAGAAAATAGCGAAAGACCCGGAATTACTGGACTATAAACGAAGCCAGCAGGAGTATTTGAACGGAAGTCTTCAGTGGGGATTGGAATTGAATAAAAATGCCACGGTTTCCGAATGGAAGAACGATATGAAGTCCGAGCAGGTAATGGACCAATACTTCGACAATCATCAAAGAAAGATCAATGAGTATAACAGCTTTAAGATCAAATGTAAGAATATTAAGGAAGTAGATCCCATTCAGCAGAAGAATTACGAGGAAATGATCAAATACGGAAAATATCCGGAAAAAGCAAGACCGTTCTTCAAACTGCTGGATATGGAAGAAGAAAAGCTTGATAAAGTGATCGACCATATGGGCCAAAAGGATTTTGAATCCGCCGATAACTTCAGGGATGCTGCGACATTGATGATGTACAATAAGGTCGTCCGTAATGAACTGGAGTCGACTTACAAGAATCCCGATTTTGATCCCAACAAATTTGCACAGTACCTGGATCCGAAATACAAGAGCGATGCGCTGAAGTCCATGCGTAGCGACAAGCTTTTGACAGGACCACTGAAAACAATGCATCAGACGGAGATTAAAATGGCCAAGAGCATTAAACAGGATATCCCCACAAGATTCAGAGGCCTGTTTAAAGCGGATTCCTGGAAAGTGACCGATCTGTATTCGAAACGCTATGAGAATCTGAAGAAGGACGCCATCGATCCCATAACGAAGAAGACGCATAAGGCCAAGACCGCCGAAAACAATAAGAATAAAACGGAAAACAAGAAACCGGTTCATAAAATGTTCAGCTAGCGGCTGCTATTTTACCCGGAAGGTCTTCGGAGCGAATTTGCGAACGAGAAGACCAGAGACAAGGACGTACGGTACGGCAATGACAACCAGAACGGCAGTTAAAATCATGGCATTCACCGGGATGAAAATCAGCACAATCGTAAAGAATCCGCTGAAGAGATTAAAGAATGTGTAGACATGGTTTTTCACCATGAAGTCGCCGTTGTAGGGTTGCATCAGATAGTACATCGTCATATAACGTACCGAAAACAGAATAACAGCAATAAATATTAAGAGTGCGGTAAAAAGACACTGCAGGAAGAAATCTTCCCCGCCGGTTAAGATTATGGTGACCATTGCGAAGACGGTCATCATAATGGCCGGAATGCAGTTAAGCTTTATCGCACTTTTGCATCGTATCGTAAACATCCGAAGGAGGGCCTTCGGTGTTTTATAGAAGCCGTAATTCAAAAGCGCAGAATCGCAATTTGCAAACATCGCACGTGCAAAGGATTCCGTGGAATTGAGGATAAACAAAAGATGGACAAAGATTCCCGGGTGTTTGGTAAACACATAGCGCAGGGTGGACTGTTTCGGAAATTCGAAGCGGTCCAGTTCATAGTGCAGATAAACGGAAAGAAGCGCTATTGAGGCTGCCGTTCCGATGCATGCTCCAATCAGTCTCCCCAAGAGTACTTTTGCGTGTCGCTTGATAAACAAGTCGTTTAAAAACTCAAAGCCGTTCTTATCGCTCGTTGCCTCCGCGTTACCGAGACGTAATTCTTTGGTATGAGCCATTTCCTCTTTTTGTTTTACCTGAGTGACCTGTCTTCGCTCATCTTCGGCAAAAAGAGCCGTCCGGTAGAGCCCGTAAGGGGCTTTCCGGATTAAGAAAAAGCCCGGAATCAGAAGCAGAGCAAAGAGTGCAACAAAGACTTCGCCGATCAGATACAGATTAAGGTCAATTACCCAGAGGGCGCCGATGGCTCCACCGAAGAATAATATAAAAAACATCAGGATATTAAACCACGTATTTCCGGCAATGGAAGAGGGGACTCCCTTTCTGTTCACGTTTCTTCCGGAGGAAATTTTCAAAGAATAGAAATACATCATCAAACCCGTTTTGCCGACGAGAAGGCCCACTCCCGCGAAGGGAATGAGGATGGCGAAATACCACGCCACTCCTGCAAGGAGAGCGGCGGGAATGCCGAAGAGAAGATATCCGGCGAGAGTATTAAATCCGCGATAAAAGAGAATGGAGAGGATGTATTTTTTGGCATCCATACCAAGGTAAAAAACGGCATATTTGGCTTCTGCCGTAATATCGAAAACGTTTGTTAAAAAGAAAAAGATTAGGGAAAATACGGTAAAACCATACAAAAAGATCGTAGAGGAAGAATACTCGCCGATTTTTCCGATTGGCAGAGCAAACAAAAGCAGTCCCGCGAAGATGCCGAGTTTGCCGAAGAAGGCCTTGAACAATTCGATGTGAATCGAGATGATCAGTGAGATGATTTTTATCACTCTTACACGGTAAACGGTTTCGGGGATGTGCTTTCCAATGATGGGAATATGACGGATTCCGTTGATGATGGCATTTACGGTAATCGTATTTCGGATGCTGAGTACAATTCTCAGGGAATCAAGTATCGTCTGCATCTTTGAGTGCCTCAATGATTCTTTCCTTAAAATCGCCGTTGTCCAGGTTTTCTCTGTCCACAGCCTCCAAGCGACCGTGATTTAACAGTACGATTTCGTCGCACAAATCCACTGCGATGTCCAGAATGTGGGTGGAGAAGATCAGAATTCTGCCGTCTTTTTGCTTTCTTAAAACTTCTTTCATTTCTTCGGCCACGACCACATCAAGCGAGGTCAGGGGCTCATCCAGAAGAATCAGCTTCGGTGCCGCAACGATGTTGATCAACATCTGCATTTTGTTCTTTGTACCGTGTGAATAATCTTTCATCAGGCGGTCCCTGGTATCCGCGGGAATGCGGACATAGTCCATATATTCGTCGATGGTCTTGGGGTTTTTGATTTCGTCTTTGTGAATGTCCATGAAAAAGCGCAAGAATTCACGTCCGGTTAAGAAATCCGGGACCGTTGGAGTGGAAAGGACGTAGCCGATGTCACCGGCAGAGACTTCTTTTTTCTGTCCTTCGTCATTGAAATAAAAAGAACCGTTTTCGAAATCGGTGTCACTGTTTAAGCAGTTGAAAAGAGTTGTTTTTCCGGCTCCGTTTCGTCCGAGAAGACCATAGATTTTGCCCTCTTCGAAGGTATAATCCACATCAATTAAGACCTGATGTTTTCCGTAACTTTTGGCAAGATGAGAGATTACAAATTCCACTGTTTTCCTCCCGGTGTTTTTTTGTCCTTGTTCATCATATCACAGAACCGGAGAAATGCATACGGAAGTATCACAACTCTCCATGGATTGAGTTTCCGCAGGATAGTTGCTATAATAACAGGGAATATAAAGGAAATGAAAACCGGTAAATTCAGCCGGTTACGGAGTAAAAATGTTTATTATCGCAGGTCTCGGAAATCCCGGGAGAGAATACGTGAATACAAGACACAATGTGGGCTGGAGCGCACTGGATGTTTTTGCGTCCAAATACGGAATCCGTGTTGAGGAAGAGAAGTTCAAAGCCTTACTCGGCAAGGGTGTTGTGGAAGGACAGAAGGTAATCCTGGTCAAACCGCTGACATTCATGAATTTAAGCGGTGAGGCCATTCGCGCCGTATGCGACTATTACAAGGTGGACCCGGAGAGTGAACTCATCGTTCTCTACGATGATATTTCTCTTCCGGTCGGACAACTTCGCATTCGCCCGAAGGGAAGTGCCGGCGGCCACAACGGCATCAAAAATATCATCCAGCACCTAGGCAGTGAGGTGTTCCTTCGCATCAAAGTCGGTGTCGGGGAAAAGCCTTCCCGCATGGATCTGGCGGATTACGTGCTCGGCCATTTTTCCGAAGAGGACAAAGCGGCGGAAAAAGAGGCATACGAGAAGGTAAGCGAAGCTGTTGTGATGCTGATGCAGGATAAAATGGAAGAGGCCATGAACCGGTTTAACAGAAAGGTTGCCCCGCCGGAAGAAGAGAAGACGGAATAGAGTAGCCAAAGGAGAACCGGGCATATTTGAAAGGGTTCGATTGAAACTATTTGACGCACCGTTAGCTGAATTAAGAGAGTTCGAGGAAGTAAGCGAAGCCTTAAAGGAAGGCATCAAGTCCGTCGAACTGACCGGATGCACCCAGAGCGGAAAGTTACATTTTCTGCATGCTCTCGGTGCTCCTTTTGACGTGCGTATCATTCTGACAAGTGATGATCTGAAGGCAAAGGACATTGCGGAAGAGTACACGATGTATGACAAAAACGTGAAATTCTTCCCGGCAAAGGACTTTATCTTTTATCAGGCGGACATCTATTCCGATGTCATCACGGCGGATCGTTTAAAGGTGCTTCGTGCGATATTGGAGGGCACTCCGATTACCCTCGTTACGACGTTTGATTCTTTGCAGACACCGATGATTCCGCTAGAGATTCTGCAAAACCATATCTTAAAAATCACCGTCGGAAGCACAATGGAAGAAGAGGCAATCGCCGCCAAACTTACCAAGATGGGCTATCGGCGCACGGCTACCGTGGAGGAATCGGGGCAGTTTGCTATCCGCGGTGGAATCGTGGACTATTTTGACCTGACCGAAGAAAACCCGGTAAGAATCGAGCTCTGGGGCGATGAAGTAGATTCGATCCGCGTTTTTGACGTGCAGACGCAGAGGTCTCTGACACAGATTCGCGAATGCCGCGTATACCCCGCGAAGGAATTTTTGCTTTCGAAGGAATGCCGGCAGGAAGGCTTTAAGCGGATTGAAAAAGAAGTCAAAAAACAGGCCGCGGCCTTTCGCGAAAAATCGCTTAATGAAGAGGCTCACCGTCTGGAACAGGAGTGGAAGACCTTAAAGGAGCAGGTGGAGGAATTCCATGAAACAGGTGCTCTGGAAGGGTATATCCGGTATTTCTATCCGAAGGCCGGAGACTTTTTCGATCTCTTCGGAGAACGCAGCCGGATAGTATTTTTGGATGAGCCGTCAAAGATTGACCGGCATGCGGAAGCTGTCGAAGAAGAATTCAGGGACAGTTTTGCACACCGTATTGAGAAAGGCTATGCGCTTTCCGGGCAGGCAGAACTTTTGATTCCCGCAAAGGACGTCATCCGCAGGTTGAAAAAAGAGACCGTTGTGGCTTTCACGATTCTGGATTTTACGTCTTCGAAGTTACCGATGAAGAAGAAAATCAACGTGAACATGCACCCCGTGGCATCTTACAACGGCTCCGTGGAAGAACTTTTAAAGGACCTTTCGTCCTATCGAAAAAAAGGATACCGTGTTCTCGTAACATCTTCCTCCAGAACGCGTGCAAAGCGTCTGGCGGAGAGTATCACCGACGAGGGAATCACGGCGTTTTACAGCGACAATAAAGACAGAGAACTGTCTCCCGGCGAGGTGATGACCTGTTACGGAACCGTACGTCAGGGATATGAATTCCCCGCGTTGAAATTCGTCATCATGTCCGACTCGGACATTTTCGGAAAAGAGCGAAAGAAAAAGAAGAATACGAAAAAATACTCCGGCAGCAGGATTCACGATTTTAAGGAACTGAATGTCGGAGACTACGTCGTGCATGAAAGTTACGGTGTCGGTGTATACCGAGGCATTGAAAAGGTGCAAAACGACGGCATTACCAAGGATTATATGAAGATCGAATATGCCGGAAACTCGAACCTTTACGTTCTTGCCAGCGGCTTCGATGCCATTATGAAGTATTCCTCGAAGGAGGGAAAACAGCCGAAATTAAACAAACTCGGTACGCAGGAGTGGACAAAAACCAAAACGAAAGTACATGAGGCTGTCCTCGGCGTGGCAAAGGATCTGGTGGAACTTTACGCAGCCAGACAGCGCGGCGAAGGACATCGTTTCTCCAAAGATACCGTATGGCAGAAAGAATTTGAGGAGATGTTTCCTTACGAGGAAACCGAGGATCAGCTTGAAGCCATTGAGGCCACCAAGGCGGATATGGAAAGCAATAAGATCATGGAGCGCTTAATCTGCGGTGACGTCGGCTACGGCAAGACCGAGATTGCGATTCGTGCCGCTTTTAAGGCAGTTATGGACGGCTATCAGGTGCTTTTCCTGGTTCCGACCACAATCCTGGCGGAACAGCACTACAACACATTTTCGTCGCGTATGAAGGATTTTCCGATCCGGATTGAACTGCTTTCGAGATTCCGCACACCGACCGAACAGAGAAAGACGGTGGAGCGCTTGCGCAAAGGTCTTACGGACATTGTGATCGGTACCCACCGCATCCTTTCGAAGGACATCGATCCCAAAAACCTCGGGCTTTTGATTATCGATGAAGAGCAGCGTTTCGGCGTAGCCCACAAAGAAAAACTGAAAAAACTCAGACAAAACGTTGATGTTTTAACGCTTACGGCAACTCCGATTCCGAGAACTCTGAACATGAGCCTTGTCGGCATCCGTGATATGTCCGTTCTGGATGAGGCACCGCAGGACCGCCAGCCGATTCAGACCTTCGTAATGGAGTATAACGAGGAGATGGTGAGAGAGGCCATCGTGCGTGAACTGGCCCGTGGCGGACAGGTTTACTATGTCCATAACCGGATCAATGATATTTCCAACGTGGCGGCGAGAGTGGCGGCCCTCGTTCCCGAAGCAAGGGTAGCTTTTGCTCACGGACAGATGAATGAGCGTGAACTCGAAGACATCATGCATGATTTCATAAACGGAGAATTGGATGTATTGATTTCCACGACCATCATTGAGACCGGTCTGGATATTTCCAACGTCAACACCATCATCATCGATAACTCCGACCGTTTCGGATTAGCCCAACTTTACCAGCTGCGTGGTCGCGTGGGAAGAAGCAACAGGGGAGCCTATGCCTTCCTTATGTACGCCCGCGATAAGATCCTGAAAGAAGAGGCTGAGAAGAGACTTCAGGCCATTCGTGAATTTACGGAACTCGGTTCCGGCTTTAAAATCAGTATGCGCGATTTGGAGATCAGAGGCGCCGGAAATCTGCTCGGAATGCGTCAGCACGGACATATGGAGGCAGTCGGTTTTGAACTTTACTGTAAGATGCTGAATGAAGCAATCCTTACCACAAAAGGTGAAAAACCGAAAGAAGATTCCTTTGAGACTCTTGTGGATTTAGACATCAATGCTTATTTGCCGGCGGAGTACATCGTCAACGAACCGCAGAAACTCGAGATGTATCATAAGATAGCCTCGATTGAAGGCAAGGTGGATTGTGAGGAATTCAGGGAGGAATTAAAGGACCGCTTCGGAGAACTCCCGAAAGTGGCCGAGAATCTTTTACGCGTGGCTCTTTTGAAAGCGCGTGCCAAGGAAGTCTACCTCTCGGAAATCAAAGGCGGAAACGGAAAAATCAAGCTTTCCGTCAAAACAGATGCACCGATTCTGGCCGAAAAAGTTCCGGATTTCCTGTTTTCTTTCGGCGGAAAGATGAAGTATACAAGGTACGGAACACCGGGATTTGAGTATTTTTATAACGAAAACAACATCCCCGAAATCGAAGAGAGGCAGCTTCTGGAAACCGCGGAGATGCTGGTCGACCGCATGAGAGAATTATACGAGTAGCAAATAAAAAGCCCTGTGAATTGACACAGGGCTTTATTTTTCTGATATTCAATTTTATCTGCAGCAGAAGTACTGGTTTCCGATGTGGTCATATACTTCTTTTCCCTGAGGGAACTCAGCCTGGAATACCAGGGTATCCGGTCCGAGAGCACCTTCGGTAAGAAGCTCATCTGCCCATACATAAACCTGTGCGGGAAGAGGATTTCCGGCTTCCACCTTCTGGATGGTACGGTAGTCATACTGACCGGGCGCATAAAGAACGTCGGCAAGTGTCTGCGCACCGCTGAAGTGTGTGTTCAGACGATGTAAGATTACGCTGCCTGCGAGCTTGTGTACACGCTCAATCGTTGCAGGATCATCTTTTGCCCAGGAGAAGAACACGCCTTCTTCCGCGTACATCATCTGTGCCAGAAGTTCGCGGTTTTCCATCGTATATGCCACGTTGGTGGGAGTAAAGATATCATCTTTTACGGTGGAAATCGCAGGTAAAACTTCTGCTTTTTTGGTCAGCGTGCTGGTCGCTACGCTGTTTTCGTTTCCAAAAATCAAGGATTCTTCAAAATCCGTCTGGGAGAAGGAAACTTTTTTCTCCCTGTAGTTTGCGCCTACAACAATGGATGAGAAAATCGCTGAAACCGCAAGTACAACGCTTACTGCAATGGCTTCTTTTTTGCGAATTGCTCTCCAAATGTTAAGAGCAACAGTTTTTGTTTTCATTTTGTCCTCACATCTTCTTTCCGGAAACCGGTGTTCTGGCTTCCTTTCATACCGATTATTGCGACTATTGTACGGAATTCCCCTCCGACAAATGTTTCATGAGTTTCAATCATTATAACAACCACACAACAAAAAAGCAACAAAAAATTAATAAAATGTAACAATTTTGTAACAAATCGGAAAATGTAGTGGAATGCATTTTTTGAAATAACAAGATGTAGTGGCTTATTTTACAAGAAAAAACAGTTTGTAAACGTTGCCAAGGTGGGGTATAATGCTTTTGTGTCAGAATATGTATGTTTTCCGTGGAGGACAGTTATGGAAAAGTTAGTAACCATAAGAGAAATTTTTAAAGAAAGAGAAAACTATTTAAATAAGGAAATCTCCGTAGGAGGATGGGTGCGTTCCAACCGTGACTCCAAGTCCTTCGGCTTCGTTATTATAAACGACGGTTCCTTCTTCGAGCCGTTACAGGTTGTCTATCACGACACCATGGAGAATTTCGCCGCAATTGCAAAAATCAATGTCGGTGCGGCTCTCATCGTAAAAGGAACCCTGGTTCCCACGCCCGAAGCAAAACAGCCTTTTGAAATTCAGGCAACCGAGATTGTGATCGAAGGTGATTCCACGCCGGATTATCCGCTTCAGAAGAAGCGCCACACAATGGAATATCTTCGTACCATTCCTCATCTTCGCCCGAGAACCAATACCTTTGAAGCGGTATTCCGCGTTCGTTCCTTAATCGCATATGCAATTCACAAGTTCTTCCAGGAAAGAGACTTTGTATATGTACATACGCCCCTGATCACCGGCAGTGACTGCGAAGGTGCAGGAGAAATGTTCACCGTAACCACCCTGGATCTTGCAAATGTTCCGATGACAGAGGACGGCAAGGTAGATTTCACCAAGGACTTCTTTAACAAAAACACCAACTTAACGGTTTCCGGTCAGTTAAACGGCGAGACTTATGCAATGGCATTCAAAAATATCTATACCTTCGGTCCCACCTTCCGTGCAGAGAATTCCAACACTACCCGTCATGCGGCAGAGTTCTGGATGATTGAGCCGGAGATGGCTTTTGCGGATCTGGAAGACGATATGATGATTGCCGAGAGCATGATCAAATACATCATCAAATATGTTCTTGAAAATGCTCCGGAAGAGATGGCATTCTTCAACAACTTCATCGATAAGGGACTGATTGAGCGTCTGGAAGGCGTTGTAAATTCCGAATTCGGTCATGTCACCTATACCGAAGCCATTGAAATCTTAGAGAAAAACAACGACAAATTTGAATACAAGGTATCCTGGGGTTGCGATCTCCAGACCGAGCATGAGCGTTACTTAACCGAGGAAGTCTTCAAGCGTCCTGTTTTTGTAACCGATTATCCGAAGGAAATCAAGGCTTTCTACATGAAACTGAATGAGGACGGCAAGACCGTAGCCGCTATGGACTGCCTCGTACCGGGAATCGGAGAGATTATCGGCGGATCTCAGCGTGAAGATGATTATGATAAGCTTCTTAAGAGAATGGAAGAACTTGGACTGAAGAAAGAAGATTATGATTTCTATCTGGATCTTCGTAAGTATGGTTCCGCACGTCACGCAGGATTCGGACTCGGCTTTGAAAGATGCGTAATGTATGTTACCGGTATGGGCAACATCCGTGACGTCATTCCGTTCCCGAGAACCGTGAATAACTGCGAATTATAAAGAGGATAAAAACATGGAAAGAGTATTTTTCCCGAAGGGTTATGAAAGTCCGCAGAGTATCAAAGAAACCGAAAAAGCAATCAAGGAAGTAAAGGACTATTTTGAGCGCGCGTTATCCGATGCACTCAACTTAACCCGTGTTTCCGCACCTTTATTCGTAACACCGGAGAGCGGTTTGAACGACAACCTGAACGGTGTGGAACGTCCTGTTAAATTCGGAATCAAAGAGCAGGGCGACAAGGAAGTCGAAATTGTGCATTCGCTTGCAAAATGGAAACGTCAGGCATTGAAGAACTATGGTTTCCGTAAGGGCGAAGGTTTGTATACCGATATGACCGCGATCCGCAGAGATGAGGATACCGATAATCTTCATTCCATCTATGTGGACCAGTGGGACTGGGAAAAAATCATAGACAAAGAGGAACGCAATCTCGATACTTTAAAAGAGACGGTTTTCCGTATTTATATGGCAATTAAGCAGACCGAGTATTATATGTGCGGCAAATACCATTTCATGGATCCGTTCCTTCCAAACGAGATTTCCTTTGTAACCGCACAGGAACTCGAAGACAGATGGCCGGACAAGACACCGAAGGAAAGAGAGACTCTGATCACCAAGGAAAAAGGTGCAGTCTTTCTTATGAAGATTGGTGGACCGATGAGAAGCGGAGAGCGTCATGACGGCCGTGCACCGGACTACGATGACTGGAATTTAAACGGAGATATCCTGGTTTACTATCCGATTCTCGGAATTTCCTTGGAGCTTTCCTCCATGGGTATTCGTGTGGATGAGGATTCCCTTGCGGCTCAGCTTAAGATGGCAGGTTGCGAGGAGCGTGCAGAGCTTCCGTTCCAGAAGGCAGTTCTGGAAAAGAAACTTCCCTACACCATCGGTGGCGGAATCGGACAGTCCAGAATCTGCATGTTCTTCCTGCAGAGAGCACATATCGGTGAAGTACAGTCTTCACTTTGGCCGGAAGAAGTATATCAGCTTGCTTCCGAGCATAACGTAAACATTTTGTAAAAGGGATTTATGAAAAAAGTATTACCTCATATTTTGGTGCCGCTGATCTCCTTATGCTGTATCGTAGGGCTGGATCAGTGGACCAAGTATTTAACAGTTCAAAATCTGTCCGATGGCCATGAAGCGAAATTCATCGGAGAATCCGTTGTGTTCTCCTATCAGCAGAATCGCGGTATGGCCTGGGGACTGTTTCAAAATAATCAGGTATTGTTTACAGTCCTGACTCTTCTTGCTATTTCGGTGATTATCTTTTTGTATGTCAGAACTCCCTGGGAGCCGGAATATCGTCCGATTCGTATTGCGGAAGTTATGCTTGTCGGCGGAGCACTCGGAAATCTGATAGACAGAGTATTCCGTTGTGAATTGGGTGACGGAAGTCTTTTCCATGGTTATGTTGTGGATATGATTTATGTCAAGGCCATTAATTTCCCGGTCTTTAATGTGGCGGATGTCTTCGTATCGTTGGCATTTGTGTTCATGATCATTCTGTTGATTTTTGTATACAACGAAGAAGAGTTCAACAAGTGCTTCGGAAACTTCAAACCGAGAAAGGTGAAGGCTGAGAAGGCGGAAGAGGCTGCCAAAGAGGGAGAGAAAGCCGAAGAAGAGAAAGAGGAAGGCGAAACCGAAGAGGCAGAGTAGTCCGAAGAAGAGAATGTAGAAGAGAAGACAGAAGAAGCCGAAAAGGAAGAAACTGTCGAGACAGAAGAAACTACGGAAGAAGAACCTGCAGAGGATGAAGATGTAGCTGCAGAAGAAAACGATAAAGAGGCTGAGTCATGAGAATAATTGATGCACATACACATATTTTTCCTAGCAAAATAGCATTCAAGGCCTCGGAATCCATCGGAAATTTCTATGGAATTCCCATGCATTCCGATGCATCGCCGGAAAGCCTCTTACGTTTACAGGCAGAGCTTGGAAGCGAACATTGTCTGGTATGTTCCTCTGCGCTTTCCCCTGCACAGGTGGAAACCATTAACAATTTCATTGTGAACGAATGCAACGAGCATCCGGAATTCATCGGTCTTGCAGCAATGCATAAAGATTATGAGAACTTCGAAGAAGAACTGGATCGTGTAAAAAGCCTTGGCTTAAAAGGCGTAAAATTCCATCATGACATGCAGGGATATGCAATTGATGATCCGAAATGTATGCCGATATACGAGGCTATGGAGCGGAAGGGAATGATTCTTTTGCTTCATATGGGCGATGCCAGATATGAATTTACAAACCCTCACCGCCTGAAAGAAATTGCACTGCGTTTCCCGAATCTTACCATTGTCGGTGCTCACTTCGGCGGATACAGCGAATGGGACGAGGCATATCGCATGCCGAAGTTACCGAATGTATATTATGATACATCTTCCAGTTTATTTATGCTGGAACCACAGATGGCAGTACGTTTCATCGATCATTTCGGTCCCGAGAAATATTTCTTCGGTTCCGACTTCCCGATGTGGAATCCGAAGCAGGAACTGGATCGCTTCATGAATCTGGGATTGAGCGATGAAGTAAATAAGATGATCTTGTATGATAATTTTGCAAGAGTTTTTGATTTAAAGGACTAGCATGGCACATTACATTAAGCTGTCGGATGGAATCCAGGAAAAAATCATACAAGACCGGAAAAACAATGTAACGAATCCGTACGCTTTTCCCGATGAAAAAGCAGTACGAAGGGACGAAAGCCATGATAAGGCAACTCTTTGGAGACCGGCATTTGTTCGGGACGTGGAAAAAATCATGCACGTCCCTTTTTATTCCCGTTACATGGATAAAACCCAGGTCTTTTCGCTGGTGGCAAACGATGACGTAAGCCGCCGTGCTCTTCATGTGCAAATCGTTTCCAGAATTGCAAGAAACATCGGAAAGATGCTGAACTTAAACATCGATCTGATTGAAGCCATCAGTCTCGGTCACGACATCGGACATACCCCCTTCGGTCATTCCGGTGAGTACAAACTGAGCGAATTGTATCAGGGCGAATGCGGAAGGTTTTTCAATCACAACATTCACTCCGCAAGAGTGCTGGATGAGATTTTTCCGCTCAACTTAACCCTCCAGACGCTGGATGGAATTATCTGTCATAACGGAGAAATGGAAGCCCAAAAATATGAGCCGGAAGCTTACGATTCTTTTGCCGTTTTTGATGAAAAAATGGAAAACTGTTATCGGAACGAAAAAGCCATTTCGGGACTCGTACCCAATACTCTGGAAGGCTGTGTAATGAGGATTTCCGATATCATTGCATATCTCGGAAAGGACAGGCAGGACGCTATGCGGCTGGGATTTTTGCCGCAGGATGCGGAGTTTTCCAAGGGAGCCATCGGCGAAAGCAATGCCGAAATCATCAACAACATGATTGTAAACATTGTCGAGAACAGTTACGGAAAACCGTTTTTGTCGATGGATGAAGAATTCTTCGAAGCGCTTTCCAAAGCAAAGAGGGATAATTACGAATACATTTACAAATCGGAAAAAATGTTGAAGGTGTTCACCGACACCATCAATCCGATGTTTGAAATGATGTTTGAAGAACTGCTAAAGCAGGCCAAGGAAAAGGATGCCAATTCGGTTCTCTACCGTCATCACGTCAAGTATATCGAAGAGCAGACGGAGAAATATGCGGACATCAAAAAGTCCCGCGCCGATGCACCGGACGAAGGAAGAGGAAAGATAAGAAGGTCCGTTGTCTATCGCGACAATGCACCCTGTGATTTGGTGGTGGACTACATCGCCGGAATGACGGATGATTACTTTGTGGATCTGTTCCATTATCTCTTCCCGAAGAGTTCCCTGAACGTGGAATACAAAGGGTATTTTAAGAAAGAGTAAGAAACGTTTCGGAAGTTTGCAAGAAAGAGTTTTTTGTAGTAAAATGAATTGTTGCCAAGGTTCTGTGGGGCATGATCCTGGCAGAAGCAAGAGGATATAAGGGGTTACAAATGGATGAGAATAATGCCAGTGTAGAAAGCTGGGAAGAAGTTATACTGATCTATAATTCTGCGATGAAGGAAATGGTTACGCGTCTGGAGATTTTAAACAACGAATTCCAGCACACCCATTCCTACAATCCGATCGAGCATTTGAAATCGCGTATCAAGACGCCTGAGAGCATCGTAAAGAAGCTTCGCAGACACGGATACGAATCCTCGATTGAAAACATGGTCAATCATGTAAAAGACATCGCAGGTGTGCGCGTAATCTGTTCCTTTACATCGGACGTTTACGAAATCGCACAGATGATCATGAATCAGAGTGATATCGAAGTAATCTCGGTGAAGGATTATATCAAAAATCCCAAGCCCAGCGGATACATGAGTTATCACATCATCGCCTCCGTACCGGTTTATCTGTCCGACAGAAAACTGGATACCAAGGTAGAGATTCAGATTCGTACGGTTGCCATGGATTTCTGGGCATCCTTGGAGCATAAGATTAATTACAAGTTCGACGGAAACGTTCCGGAAGAAATCCGTACCCAGCTTGTAGACTGTGCCGCACGTATCCGTGATTTGGATGACCGTATGTTGCATTTGAATGAAGAAGTGCAGCAGGCAAATTCACAATAAATCTACGATAGTAGTTTTATTATAAAAAAGGAGTTGTACCCAAGTGGTTGTAAGGGACCGCACTCGAAATGCGGCAGGCCGCGTAAGTGGTGCGAGGGTTCGAATCCCTCCAACTCCGTGAAAAAAGATTCCTCGAAAAGAGGAATCTTTTTTCTTTGCCGGGAAGCCGGCATTTTTTATTTTTTAAACTTTGTTTAAGGTTCTCTCATTAAACTGAAGACATTAGTACATAGGAATCCATTTTATTCGATATTGTATTTTACTTTCTTCTCTTCGCTCAATACCGAATTCGGGAATTCTTCCTTCGCTTCGATAATCAGTCCGAGATAGTTGCGATAAGGCATTTTTACAAGAGTTTTGCCGTCTCTGGTGATGAAGGACTGGTCCTTTTTGCTATATACAAAACAGCCGGGAACGTAAGCTAATACACCATAGTCTTCGGTGCTTACCAGGTACATATCGTAACCGTTGTAGAAGGCCATCATATGATTATCTTCATCGGCAACTGTGTACTGAATCTGATAAGAAGCACTGAAATTATTGACGTAAGTGTTGCTTTCAATGTCATAGAAAGAAACGCTGTTATCATCACGTTGCAGAATCAGCTTCGTGGAATCCGCCGTAAAGCCGAAGTAGAAATTGTAGGCGATTCCGAAAGGAATCTCGGCAGCTACGGAATTGTCCGAGGTAAGGAACAGCCTTAAATATCCGTCGTTGCAGCAGAGAGCATAGTATTTTCCGTCTCCGGAAAAATCAAAAAATCTGGAAGAATTGACAAGCGAGGTGGGCAGATAGGAAACGGTGGTCTCGCTCGCGGATTCAATGTCCAGGATATGGAAGGTTTCGCCCTTCATAGTGTTGTACAATACTTTCTTTCCGTCGGAAGAAATTGCACAACCACCGATGGAATCGTTTTCCTCGTTCGCTTCATAAGCAAGAAGTAGTTTTCCTTCGGTCAGATCAAAAGCATATACCGTCTTGTAAGCATGCATAACACAATACTCACCGTCTCTTGCGAAGGAGACACCGTTTATTCCGGTGGAAGGAGTGATACCATAATCGGAAAGTACATAGGTGGTTACTTCTTCTTTGATGGGATCGATTTTCGCAATCTGTTTGGATGTAGCAATGTAAAAGGCATTCTCCTGAAGAGATGTATAACAAATGCCGTTTTCTGCCTGATAGGAATAGAGGAGATTTCCTTCTCCGTCAAAGAAGTCAAAAACGTTATAAGTATCCACATCTCTTAATACATAATAGTCTCCGGACGGAGATACTCCGATAGGAAGGTAGGACTTCTCCAAGGTGGTCAGTCTTTCCGCGTTTTTGCAAGGATGCTTTGACATAACATGGATTTCCGTAGAGGAGTAGGGCAGGAAAAGAAAGGCATTTTCCTTTGTACTTGCATAGAATTCATGGATTGACGTTTCGGTCTGGATGGAATATTCCGAATAGACCATACCACTGGAAAGATCCACGTTTACAATTTCTCCGTCTAATGTTGATAAATAAGAAAAATTGGAATTCGGATAAAGAAACATTCCGGAAACAAGGGAAGGAAGGAAGGAACTGCTTCGGATTTCCGCACTTTCCTCATCAATTGCAAAAAGCTGGGACTGGAAGGCTAACACGATTTCACTGTCGCCATCGGCAGTATAAAAATGACTGCCTAATTCATAGGTTATGCTATATGCGTTAATGATGTCGGTACTTAAGTCCTTGGACCAAAGAAGAGATCCGTCGGTGGAATACAGATCAATGAAAACACGGTTCCATCCGTCTGCGAGATGATCGGTATTGCTGCAAAGAAGAGCAATATTTCCCTTTGCCGTATAGCTAAGTTCCAGGATAGCGGCATCTTTGGGATAGATATCCTTTATCGTATCCGCTTCCGGGTTTACGATGGCAAAGCCCCTCGGATCGTTTACATCTGAGGAGAATCTGATTATGAAGGTTTCTTTGTCTGGAGAATAGAAACCCTGTATAGAGAAATCGTCTTCGGAGGGATTCTCAAATGATTTGACAGGCTCCATTGTATCCAGGTTCAAAAGGTATACTTTTCTGGTAGATGCAACGAAAGCCTGATTATTTTCAAAATCAAAATCCGCTATGACATAGAACTCTTCTAAGTTGGAAAAGGTCGAAATGATATTACCGCTGTAGTCGTATTTGATCAGGCAGTCTGTGTACTGAACGTAAATATTGGTGGTACTTGCATCAACCATATAGATGGAATAAGAGGTTTCTTCCCCCAGGTCGTGGGGCGGAATCTTCGTAAGAAGAGAGCGGGTTTTGATATCCCACACATAGAGGTTTCTGTTTTGGTCTATGGAGAGAATTTTGGTTTCGTCACTGCTTAAAAAGGTTGAATTAACGGCACATTCGTGGGATAACGTCCGGTCAAAACCGAATGAATATCCAAGGTCATAGGCGTAGAGTGCTTCACTTAATGCATACTCTGCCTCGGATACGACAGGACGATCCACGTCTTTGTTCGGAAGTGCTTCCATTGCTACTAAAATGGCATCTTCTCTCTGGCCCTGACGAAACAGGGTTCTGGATTTTTCCGCAAGAAAACGGGACTGGTTAATCTGCTTTAAGCGGTATTCTTCCAGTATTTCGTCCGCAAGTTGTGTTTTTTCGTTTGCCAGATTTTCTTTTTCTTCCGCAAGTTTTTTCATTTCGGAAGCAGTGTGTGCGTTGTAAACGCCAAACACCGTACCAAAAATGGCAATCGCACCGGCAGCGATTGCACCGATGGTAATATTACGTCGGATGATTCGCTCTTTGTGGCGTTGCTTCAAATCATCGTAAGTACAACCGATGATGGGTGCCGCAAGGCGGAGAAATTCCGTTTTGAATTTGCTGTTTCTTTCCCTGGCATCTTTTCCGCGAATGTCGGCAGCCAAAGGCTCCACGGACTTTCCTTCGTCGTCCGTAAGCAAAGGAGTGGGAAAACTTTCGCTCGGTTCCCCGTCAATCATGACCGCAAGAATGTGCTCTCTGTCATGCAGTTCGATAAAGGTTTCGATTTCTTTTAAAACCAAGTCGGACTCCGGGGTATTTGGAGAGCAGATGACAATCAGATATTCGGCCTCTTTCAGTGCGTCGTTGATTTTGTCACTTAAATCGCTTCCGATAGGAAGTTCTTCCTGGTCACGAAAAACGCGATTGATTCGTTTTTTGCCGGCTCTTTTCTGCACAGCCGGAGGAATGTGATAGGTTTCCAAAGCTTTATGAAGTTTCTTTGCCACTTCCATATCCAGGGGAGTGTGGCGATAACTTATAAATGCATCGTATTTCATGATTATTCTCCTATGGCTTCATAGCTACGCACAAAAATGTCTTTCGCGATTACATAGACATCTTTCAGGTCATCCGCGCGCATGGCAAGATAATCGCCGGGCACACCCAGGTAGTATTTTTCCGGATCCCAGGAAGTAAATACTTTCACTCTGTGATCCAGTTCTCTGGCATATATTCCCTTTCCGCCGAGAGTGACACAGCTCTTCGCAAAAGGCAGGATTTCAATGCGCTCTCCGGTCAGTGTTTTGAGAACGGTCGGAGGGTATTCCGCGGGATAATCGTAGGGAATATCGATGAGGCGATAACTGTTTTCAAAACGTTTTTCGCGGCAGGGATATATTTCTCCGTCGATTCCGAGAATGATATATAGATCGTCTTCCACCGTAACGTCCACGTCACCTTCCAAAGTACGAATCATAATCTTATCGCCTGTTTCGGCAAGGTCAGTTGCTTTTACATATCCGACCGGTACTTCCAGTTTGCGGAATCTCTGGACGGAATTGAGGTCTACGGTGTAGTTGCCTGCATAAATAATTTCGGTATCCGTAAAGTATCTGCGCATTCTGCTCTGAATCAGATTGCGGATGCCTTCGTCGCTGTATTCGATTCCGGCTTTTTCCAAAAGGTCACGATTTAATAAACCGCCGGCTTTGATCAAATGTCCGCCGCCACCGCCGAATCCTTCGGTAAGGTAGGATGCCAATTCACTGGCCTTCACTTCTTTGACGCAGCTTCGCACGGAAATTTTGACTCCGAAGGGGAGTCTGGTATAGATGATACAGCACTTGAGAATATCCACTTCCAGGAACATGTCCCCGATGAGACCGAGGATGTTCGGATCGCAGGGAAGGGCTTCTATAACGCCGTAGTGATGGGTGTCATCATAGATTGCATTTTTGAGGGCATCGCCCGCAATCTGTAATTCTTCTCTGGAAATATTTGCGTTACGGAACATCAGAATATCACCCTGCGAGAACCTGGCATAGTCACGAAGGTCCTTGTCTGCCGGGTGGGAGATTTCCGCAAAGTTTCCGGTATCCGTCATAAGCCCGTAGTACAATGCGGTAGCGACATCGGGATTTTCGTTGATGTCGATTTTTTCTTTTTGGAGAAGTTCAAACATGACGGTGGAACACGAACCGTAATTGGATTTGACTTCCGAGAGTTTCGGAGGATCGCCGGTCAGCTGATGATGATCGATGATGGCAATGTTTTCCGCATCAAAATGGGTTACATTGCTTTCGTTATACTGACAGTCTACGGTGATCAAAAGATTCGGGACATAATCCAGTTCCTCCACATATTCCACGGGAATGTGCAGATTGTCAGTCATCAAAAGCAGATTGCTCTTGGATATGGGATTTCTTCCGCCGTAGATTAAGCGGGGAGATTTGCCGAGTTTTTTCAAGTACCACCAGAGCGCATAACCGCTTCCGAGCGTGTCTGCGTCAGGGTTGTCATGGCACTGAATGACAATACTGTCAAACGAATTAAAGTTTCTTAATGCAAAAGCCATAGTTGCCTCCGAAAAAATGTCCCTTAAGGAAAAAGAATTCCGCGATAATTATAGCATAAGTAAGGGCATTCTGAAAAGAAGCGAAGGAATATCCGTTCATTGCACCGGAGGGGTTTGCGGTTTATAATAGAAGCAAGATTTTTCTACAAAGGAGGTAACGCAATGGAAAGAGTAGCAAAATTCTTAAAAGAAGCAGGAACTTACTACCTGGCAACGGTAGATCAGGATCAGCCTCGTGTTCGTCCGTTCGGCACGGTTCTGGTTTACGAAGGAAAGCTGTACATTCAGACCGGCAAGGCAAAAGAAGTCTCCAAGCAGCTTCACGCCAATCCGAAGGCGGAAATCTGCGCATTTAAAGACGGAGAATGGGTTCGCATTTCCGGAAAACTCGTGGAAGACGATAACTGCGATGCAAGAAAGGCAATGCTGGATGCTTATCCGGAACTTCGCGGCATGTATAACGAAGACGACGGAAATACGGAAGTATTCTATTTTGAAGACGCCGTTGCTACATTCAGCTCTTTTACAAAGGCACCTGAAACCGTTCAATTTTAAACATTTTCAGTTCTCTCCAATTATATAACTGGGGTTTTTATAGGACACCAAAAATCCTATCATAGGCATGTAAGGACCGGGGAAGACGGTTTGAACAGGTATGATTGGATTGATGGAGGGAACAAAAATGAGAAACTTAAAAGAGAACAATAAAAAATATTATGTTTTTGCAATCTTCTGCGTGGCGGTTGTCATTCTTTACCGCGTATTTCCGATTGATTTTCTTCCGGATTTCGTAGATGGGATCGGACTGGCGGATGACGTGATCATTGCCGTAATCGGACTGATTGCCGCGATTGTCAGCTTTTTTACCGGACTCGGCCTGGGTGTAAAGTTCACGGGAAGCGCCGAAAAACGGATGAAATGGCAGGATGATTTCGAGAAAACATACGGAAATTTTTTATAATCAGGAAAAGTAGCGAATTTTTGGAAAAAGTGGTAAAATTTCTTACATATCATTCTATTTTTGCTCTAGAGAAGGAGGCAGTTATGGATATTAAAAAAGAAGCAGAAAATCTTATCAAAAAAGTTGACAAAGACGATGTAAAGAATGTAGTGGACAAAGCACTGGATTCCAAGGTTGCGGACAACGTAATCGACAAGATCAACGACAAGACCAAGAAAGACCTCGACAAGGACGATGTAAAGAAGGCATTAGATTCCGTTCTGAAATAAATTGTCTGAATAATTGAGGGAGGGTTGACCATGAAACGAATCGGAATGCTTACAAGCGGTGGCGACTGCCAGGCGTTAAACGCAGCGATGAGAGGTGTGGTTAAAACACTTGTTCACAGCGAGGAAGAAGTAGAAATCTACGGATTCCTGGATGGATACAAAGGACTCATTTACGGGGATTACCGGATGCTTACGGGAAAAGACTTTTCCGGTATTTTAACCAAGGGCGGAACAATCCTCGGAACCAGCAGAACTCCTTTTAAGACCATCAAAGATCCGGATGAAAACGGACTCGACAAAGTTGAGGCAATGAAACACAATTATTACAAGTTAAACCTCGACTGTATGGTTATCTTAGGTGGAAACGGCACACACAAAACGGCGAACCTGCTCAGACAGGAAGGTCTTAATGTGGTAACGCTTCCCAAGACGATTGACAACGATTTGTACGGAACCGACATGACCTTCGGCTTCCAGAGTGCGGTTGATATTGCAACGAACTGCATCGACTGCATTCATACGACGGCGGCTTCCCACGGAAGAGTGTTCATCGTGGAAGTTATGGGACATAAAGTCGGCTGGCTTACGTTAAATGCCGGTATGGCTTCCGGCGCGGACATCATTTTGATTCCCGAAATTCCGTATGATCTGAATGAAATTCTTGCAGCGGTGGAAAAGAGAAAGAAGAACAGTCACTTCACCATCATTGCCGTAGCGGAAGGTGCAATTTCGAAAGAAGATGCAAAACTTTCCAAGAAAGAATATGCGAAGAAACTGAAGGACAGTCCTTACCCGAGTGTTTCCTACGAACTTGCCGACAAGATCGGAAAGGCTACCGGACAGGAAGTCAGAGTAACGGTTCCCGGCCATACACAGCGTGGCGGAAGTCCCTGCCCGTATGACAGAGTTTTTGCATCGCGTCTCGGATCGGAGGCTGCGAATCTGATTCTCAAGGGAGAATACGGATTCATGGTCGGATACAAAGATCGTGAAATCGTAAAGGTTCCCCTGGAGGAAGTTGCCGGAAAATTAAAGAGTGTATCTCCTGATGCCAGAATCGTAAAAGAAGCAAAAATGATGGGCATCTGCTTCGGTGACGGAGTCGACTATGTCGAGGATCCGGTAACCGATAAAAAAGCCGGTAAGGAAAAATCCGGAAAAGACAAGTCCGGTAAAGATAAGGATAAATAACCCATGTCTTATATGGCATTGTATCGCAAATTCCGTCCTGCTACGTTCGGTGAGACCAGAGGACAGGATGCGATCGTAACAACACTGAAAAATCAAATCAAGTCCGGCAGAATAGGTCACGCGTACCTGTTCTGCGGGACGAGAGGAACAGGAAAAACCACGGTGGCAAAAATTCTTGCCAAGGCCGTCAACTGTGAGAATCCGGTGGACGGTGAGCCGTGCGGTACCTGCCCGATATGCCGGGGGATTGCAAACGAAAGCCTCTTAAACGTGATTGAAATCGATGCTGCTTCCAACAGCGGTGTCGAAAATATCCGTCAGATTGTGGATGAAGTTTCCTATGCCCCCACGGAAGGAAAGTATAAGGTTTATATCCTGGATGAGGTTCACATGTTGTCTGCGGGTGCTTTCAACGCACTCTTAAAGACACTTGAGGAGCCTCCTTCGTATGTTATTTTTATTCTGGCAACAACGGAATCTCACAAGCTTCCGATTACGATTCTTTCCCGTTGCCAGAGATATGATTTTAAAAGAATCAGTTTGTCCACCATTACGGACAGACTTCGGGAGCTGACCGAAAAAGAAGGAGTCGACGCTGAGGAAGAAGCTCTTCGTTTTATTGCGAAGGAAGCGGATGGTTCCATGCGTGATGCACTCAGCCTTCTGGATCAGTGTCTGGCTTTTCACTACGGCGAGAAACTGACATATGACAAAGCACTGGATGTGCTTGGAGCAGTGGATGACGGAGTTTTTGGAGAACTGCTTTCCGCAGTTTGTTCCAAAGATGTCACGAAAGCACTTTCCCTGATTGAGGAAGTTGCGGTACAGGGAAGAGATCTCAACCAGTTCGTTGGAAATCTTATGTGGTATCTGCGTAATATGATGCTTGTAAAAACGTCGGATACGCCGGCTGAAAGTTTGGAGATTTCCACGGAGTCTTTGGGACGCTTAAAGGCTCTTTCCGAAAAAATAGAAGTCCAGTCCATTATGCGATACATTCGCATTCTTTCGACACTTTCGGCGGATATGAAGTATTCCGATCAGAAACGAATCCTTCTGGAAGTTGCCGTAATCAAGATGTGCAAACCGCAGATGGAAACGGATACGGATTCCCTGCTGGAACGCATCCGTGATCTGGAAAGAAGAGGGGGAGAGGTTCAGTTTATTCCCCTGAATGCGACCGGGGTACCGGCCGCGGGACTTGCGGTACAGCAGGTAAAAAAACGTCCGGTGAGAGAAAAAGCACTTCCCGAAGATGTCAAGAAAGTCATTTCATCCTGGGATGCCATCAAGGAAACCGTGGAGAACCCGCTTCGGAGTATGCTGGGACAGTGCAGGATTTCCATCAATGACGACGATGTACTTTTGATTGTTCCGACGGAAGTTACGGCGGAGAAGTATCTTTCCAAAGAAGGCGTGATGGACCATGTAAGAGAGCTGATCAGCGCCGGTGTGGAGAAGGATATTCCGGTGGAACTCAGACCATTGAAAAACGAAGATGAATTCGGCGAAACATATGTGGATATTTTTAAAATGTTCGGCGATTTAGTTATAAAAGACGATACCATTATGTAATCATTAAAGGAGGACACCATGGCAAAACGCGGAGGATTTCCCGGAGGAGGAATGCCCGGGAACATGAACAATCTGATGAAGCAGGCTCAAAGAATGCAGCGCCAGATGGAAGAACAGCAGAAGGAAATGGAAAACCGCGAGTTTGAAGCTACCGCAGGCGGCGGAGCAGTTAAGCTTGTGATTACCGGCGCGAGAGAAGTAAAGAGTCTTGAGATTGACAAAGATGCAGTGGATCCCGAGGATGTTGAAACCTTACAGGATCTTCTGATTGCTGCCATGAACGAAGCACTTCGCATGGTTGAAGAAGCAAACGGAGAGGCTATGGGCAATATGGCCGGCGGATTAGATCTCGGAGGATTAAGATTCTAATATGAGTTCCGGTGAGATGTATTCCGGCTATATCGGAAAGCTAATTGAAGAATTGGAAAAACTTCCCGGAATTGGCAATAAATCCGCGGAAAGACTGGCGTTTCACATCATCGGTCTTCCGGAAGAGCGTACGGAAAAACTGGCAAATGCGATTACGGAAGCAAAAAAACACATCCGTTACTGCAGCAAATGTTGTACGCTGACCGACAGGGAAACCTGCAGTGTCTGTTCCGATTCCGCAAGGGATTCCCGCACCATTATGGTGGTGGAAAATTCCAGAGACCTGGCGGCATATGAAAAAACCGGAAAGTATCATGGCGTTTATCATGTGCTTCACGGAGCGATTTCTCCTATGCTCGGAATCGGTCCGGCGGATATCCGTTTAAAGGAACTGATCGTCCGTCTGCAGGGAGATGTCGAGGAAGTGATTATTGCCACCAACTCAAGTCTCGAAGGAGAGGCTACGGCAATGTATATCAGTAAACTGATTAAGCCGAGCGGAATCAAGGTGACGAGAATTGCAAGCGGTGTTCCCGTTGGCGGTGATTTGGAATACATTGACGAAGTGACATTACTTCGTGCACTGGAAGGCAGAACGGTATTATAACGAAGGGAAACGATTATGAGCGTAAAGACAAAAAAATTCGGTGTTACCAAGAAGGGGGAAAAGGTAACATTATTTACCATTACAAATAAGAACGGCACGGAAGCATCCATCACGGATTTCGGAGCCATTCTTGTTTCTTTTGTCATGAAGGACAAAAACGGAGAAAAGAAGGACCTCGTGCTTGGTTTTGATGAGGCAAAGCCTTATTTTAAGGACGTGAACAATTACGGTGCCACGGTCGGACCGATTGCCAATCGTACCGCAAAAGCAAAGTTTGTTCTGAACGGAAAAGAATACAAACTCAAAGAAAATGACGGTGAAAACAACCTTCATACCAGTCATAAAAAAGGTTTCCACAAGTCTTTGTTTAAGGGAAAAGCAAAAGAGAATTCGGTTATTTTTTCCTTGAAGAAAGAGGATATGTCCATGGGCCATCCCGGAAATATGGATGTGCAGGTAACCTACACATTGACGGATGAGGATGCGCTGGAGATTCATTATCATGCAACCACCGATAAAGAGACGTATATCAACCTGACCAATCACAGCTATTTCAACTTAAACGGTCATGACAGCGGAAATATCTTCCACGAAAAAGTGACGATTTACGCGGATTATTATACTCCCATCGTGAAGGGTGGAATTCCTACCGGTGAAATCGCTCCCGTAAAGGGAACACCGATGGACTTTACAAAGGAAAAAGAAGTTTGCGCAGATTTTACCTATGCTTTTGATCAAATTGAATTGGCTAACGGCTATGATCACAATTTTGTATTGAACGATTATACCGGAGCAGTCAGAGAAGTGGCAAAAGTTCGTAATGAGAAATCAGGCATCTGGATGAAGGTGTTTACCGATCTTCCCGGTGTACAGTTCTACACCGGAAACTGGGTAAATGAAAAGAGTGCAAAGGGTGAGACTCCCTATGGCCCGAGACAGGGACTCTGTCTGGAAACACAGTATTATCCGAACAGTGTGAATGAGAGCAAATTCCCGAAACCTCTTTACGGACCGGATAAACCTTATGATTCCACTACAATTTATAAATTTGGAGTCGACGAATAGGAACTAAAGAATGAGAAAAGCCAAGAAAGAGAAAAAACCCATACGCTTTTCGGAAAACAGAAACCTTAAGCCGTTGAACCGTTTTACTCCGAAGCAGAAAGCAAAGAAGGAGAAAGAAAAGAACTCCGAAGAATTGTGGAGCAGGATTTTAAGACACCGTACCGGTATCTTGATCCGTGTCGGAATTGTGCTGGCGGTACTGCTTTTGGCGACCGGTTTTTTCTACTTCCGTTATTTAAAAAAGGAATATACTCAGATCAATGTGGTAAAAAGCGAAGCTTTTGTTGTAACCATGGGATCCGAGGTTATGCGTTTCGGAAATAACCTTTTGGTTTATTCCAATGACGGTATGAAGTGTGTCAATGAAAATGGTGAAGTGGTATGGAACGAAACCTTCCAGATGCAGAACCCGATGATTGATATCAGCGGTGATGTCGTGGGAATAGCGGACTACAACGGTAGTATTATTTACATGATGGACAAGAAGGGCAAAATCGGTACCATCAATACCGGAATGCCGATTCGTAAGTTCAGCGTATCCGCAAAAGGTCTTGCGATTGCCGTTTTGGATGATTCCGATATCACACCGATTCATATCTACGATACCGCTGGAAACACGATTGCTTATTTTTCCACAAGTATGCGAAACAGCGGATATCCGATTGATGTTGATATTACCGAGAGCGGAATTGTCGTTGCGGTTTCCTATTTATATGTAGATAATTCTTCCTATAAAACAGACGTGGCATTCTATAACTTCGGCGATGTCGGACAGAACCAGACCGATAACCTGGTAAGCGGATATACATACAGCAATGCCATCGTTCCCGAAGTGAAGTTCATCGACAATGCAAATGCCGTTGCGGTAGCAGACAATCGTCTGATGTTCTACACCGGTGACCAGAAGCCTGTCAGCTCCGGTGAAGTACTGGTGGAAAATGAAATATCCGCCGTTTATTACGGAGACCAGTATGTAGCACTGGTATTTAACAACACCGGAGAGGAAGAACGGTACAAGGTTAACATCTATGACAGGAACGGAAAAATCAAAGACACGATAACCTTCAACATGGCGTATGAAGACATTCTGCTTACCGGTAACCAGATTGTCGTGTACTCTTCGGATGAATGCCTGGTTCATGTAATTGGTGGAATGGATAAATACAACGGTCCGCTGGAAGGCGGAGTAATGGCAATTTTGCCCACCAATATCAACTATCGTTATATCCTTGTTACCAGAGATGCGATTCAGACGGTAGAACTTAAATAAGGAAGTATAAGATTTTAATATGAAAAGAAGAAAGCCTGCCACATTATGTCGGCAGGCTTTGTAAGTCTTTTAAGAAGTTGTAAATAACCGGATCCAGGTAGAAAACAATCGTAAACGTGATCGTAAAAATCAAAAGGCATTCCCTTCGCTTAAACTTGTTTTGGAAAAGTGTCGGGAACATTTTTGTGAAAACCCAAAAGAAGAAAAATCCGATCACAGCTCCGAGGGTATTCGTAATGATATCGTTTACGTCTGTCAGTCGGCTGCAGAACAATTGCGTAAATTCAATGAAGCAGGTCATGGCAAATGCTGCGAGGACAGTTGTTTTAAAGGAGAAGAATTTTCTCCAAAGAGCCGGAAGGAAAAAGCCAAACGGAATAAAAAGACAGACATTCAGGATTGCATTAAATGCATCTTCTTTCATTCCTTTGATGGGAATGAGTTGCAACCTGGGATGAAAATGCATATGTAAGCTGTCCGGAAGACCGGTCAATCGGAACAGGGCAACCAGGTACATCGAAAAGACAATATAAAGAACAGTCTTCTTGATATCATGGAAGAAAACGATCTGCAGAATCAGCAGAATCAAAATGATAACACAAGGAGACAGAAAGGCGCTTAATCTTGGGAATAAATAGTCGATAAATTGGAACATGAAAAAGGTCTTTCCTTATTTAATAAAATGTTTATCAATTAGTTATTATACAACCCTTTAAAAGCGTTGACACTACATTTTGAGAATGATAAAATAAAATTCCCTCACCCGTTAAAAAAGTTGTTGACAATGGCTTTTATGGGTGTTATGATAATCAAGCTGTCGCGTAAAAACACGATAGCGCGGAACCTTGATAATTGAACAGCAATGCAACCCTGAAA